>DASXLD010000091.1:0-13637 GCA_036496385.1 Caldimonas sp.
CGTGACGAAAGCGACTGCGGCCAGCGTAGCCAGACCAACCGCCGTTCTACGAGCTATGCGCGAAACGCAACGCTCGAAAATCCCGAGCAGAAACAGTGACTTGCGGGCGAATATCACATTGCGGTAGGTCATTCTCCGCGATGAGAAATTATGCGGCACTGCACCATCCTTTCTTCTCGCATTGCGATATTGCAGTTTTCTCATGCGAAAGGAGGCCGGCCTGCGCAGTTCTTCTAGACTCGCTGTTTCTCTGCTGGCCGTCCCGGCCAGCGAGCGGAGGAGTCGAACATGCACAAGGACCTCAACCCCGCCGCGGCGCCGGCGGCAACCCCCGCGGGCGGCACCCTCCCAGCCAGCCTCGACGCCTTCTGGATGCCGTTCACGGCAAGCCGCCAGTTCAAGAGCAAGCCGCGCCTGCTGGCCAAGGCCAAGGACATGCACTACTGGACCCCGGACGGGCGTCAGATCCTCGACGCGGCCGCCGGCCTCTGGTGCGTGAACGCCGGACACGCGCGGCCGAAGATCGTCGCCGCAATTGCTGCCCAGGCAGCCGAGATGGACTTCGCGCCACCGTTCAACATGGCGCATCCGAAGGCATTCGAGCTCGCAGAAAAGCTCGTCGCCCTCGCGCCCGAAGGACTCGGCAAGGTGTTCTTCACCAACTCGGGATCCGAGGCCGTCGACACTGCGCTGAAGATGGCGATCGCCTACCACCGCGCGCGCGGCGAGGGCCAGCGGACACGCCTCATCGGCCGCGAGCGCGGCTACCACGGCGTCAACTTCGGCGGCATCTCTGTCGGCGGCATCGCCGGCAACCGCAAGAGCTTCGGCACGATGGTCGGCGGCGTCGACCACCTCCGCCACACGCACGACCTGAAGCGAAACGCGTTCACGCACGGGATTCCCGAGCACGGCGCCGAGCTGGCAGACGACCTCGAGCGGATCGTCGCGCTGCACGACGCTTCGACGATCGCCGCCGTCATCGTCGAGCCGATCGCCGGCTCGACCGGGGTGCTGATCCCGCCCAAGGGCTACCTCGAGCGGCTGCGTGCGATCTGCGACAAGCACGGCATCCTGCTCATCTTCGACGAGGTGATCACCGGGTTCGGCCGCCTCGGATCGCCGTTCGCGGCGACGCATTTCAACGTCACTCCCGACCTCATGACCGTCGCCAAGGGCATCACCAACGGCTGCGTGCCGATGGGCGCGGTGTTCGCACGCAATGCGATCCACGACGTCTTCATGACCGGCCCCGAGCACGTGGTCGAATTCCCGCACGGCTACACCTACTCGGCGCACCCGCTCGCCTGCGCGGCGTCGCTCGGCACTCTCGAGACCTACGCCGACGAAGGGCTGCTCACGCGTGGCGCGAAGATGGCGCCGGCATTCGAGCACGCGGTGCATTCGCTGCAGGAGTCGCCGCACGTGATTGATGTCCGCAACATCGGCCTGGTCGGCGCGATCGAGCTCGACTCGATTCCGGGCAGCCCGGGCAAGCGCGCCTTCGATGTCTTTCTCGAGTGCTTCGAGCGCGGCGTCCTGATTCGCACCACCGGCGACATCATCGCGTTGTCGCCGCCGCTGATCGTCGAGGAATCGCACATCGACCAGGCGATCAGCACGATCGCTGACGTGCTGAAGACCCAGCGCTGAATCTCCCTGTCCGGCGCCCTCGTGGCGACGCTGAAGAGCGGCGCTCGGATGCCGCTGTGTGCCGATGAGCGCAGAAGCCTTCCTGCAGATCGAGAACATCGTCAAGGAGTTCGACGGCCACCGGGCGGTCGACAACGTTTCCGTCGACATCGCCAAGGGCGAGGTCTTCGCGCTGCTCGGCTCGTCGGGCTGCGGCAAGACGACGCTGCTGCGGATGCTCGCCGGCTTCGAGACCCCGACCTCGGGGACGATCACGCTCGACGGCCGCGATCTTGCGGATCTGCCGCCGTACGTGCGGCCGATGAACATGATGTTCCAGAGCTATGCGCTCTTCCCGCACTTGACGGTGTTCGACAACATCGCGTTCGGCCTCCGTCGCGACGCCCTTCCCCCGGCCGAGGTCCGCGAACGAGTCGAGGCGATGCTGAAGCTCGTGCAGCTCGGCGCCTACGCGAAGAGGAAGCCTCACCAGCTCTCGGGCGGCCAGCAGCAACGCGTGGCGCTCGCGAGGAGCCTTGCCAAGAAGCCGCAGCTGCTGCTGCTCGACGAGCCGCTCGGCGCGCTCGACAGGAAGCTGCGCGAGGAGACCCAGATCGAGCTCGCCGGCATCATCCATGAGGTCGGCGTGACCTGCGTGCTCGTCACCCATGACCAGGAGGAGGCGATGACGATGGCCTCGCGCATCGCGGTCATGAGCGAAGGGCGCTTCCTGCAGATCGGCGCGCCGGCGGAGATTTACGAGACTCCGGCAAGCCGCTTCGTCGCCGACTTCATCGGCAATGTCAACCTGATGGATGGAACACTCGTCGTCGACGAGGCCGATCACGTCGTCGTCGATTGCGGCGACATCCGGCACCGGATCGGGCACGGCATCACCGGAACGCGCGGAATGGCGGTGACGGTGGCGCTCAGGCCGGAAAAGATCAGACTCCAGCACGCAGCGCCGGCGTTGCCTGCCGAGTCAGAAGGAGGCGTCAACCAGGCACACGGCACGATCAAGGAGATCGCGTACTTCGGCAGCTTCACGGTCTATCACCTGCAGCTGGCGAGCGGCCGCGTCCTCAAGGTCAGCCAGAGCAACGTCGAACGGCAGCCCGGAGTACAGCTGACCTGGGGCGACGCGGCGTCGGCGACCTGGACCGATCTCGCGCAGGTGGTGCTGACGCGATGACGGCACCGTCGCGGCACGGCCGCTTCGCGGTGATCGCGATCCCCTACGCCTGGCTGCTCGTCTTCTTTCTGCTGCCGTTCCTGGTCGTCGCGCGCATCAGCGTCTCCGAGATGGAGGTGACGACGATCAAGGACATCGTGTCGTGGCAGAACGGTGCGCTCGCGGTCACGGCCAAGATCGGCAACTACCTGCTGATCGCACAGGACGACCTCTACCTGCGCACCTATGCGTCGAGCCTGGTCTACGCCGCGGTGACGACGGTCCTCTGCCTTGCCATCGGCTATCCGTTCGCGTACTTCATGGCGCGCGCACATCGCTCGTTCCAGCCGGCACTGCTGATGCTCGTGATGCTGCCGTTCTGGACCTCGTTCCTGCTGCGTGTCTACGCGTGGAAGGCGCTCCTGACCGAGAACGGTCTTGCGGCGGATGCGATCGAGCGGCTCCATCTCGACCGCGTGCTCGCCTACTTCGGCCTGATTCCCGGTCCGGGCCAGCTGATGAACACGCCGTTCTCGCTCATCCTCGGCATGACCTATACCTACCTGCCGTTCATGATCCTGCCGCTCTACACAAACCTGGCCAAGATGGATCTGCGCCTGCTCGAGGCGGCCGCCGATCTCGGCGCGAGCGCATGGACGGCGTTCTGGCGCGTCACGGTGCCACTCTCGCGCGCCGGCATCGTCGCCGGCGCGATGCTCGTCTTCATCCCGTGTGTCGGCGAGTACGTCATCCCGGAGCTGCTCGGCGGCCCGCAGACGCAGATGATCGGGCGCACGCTCTGGGACGAGTTCTTCAGCAACAACGATTGGCCGATGGCATGCGCGGTCGCGGTGACGATGATCCTGCTGGTCATCGTCCCGCTCGCCGTCTTCAGCCGCTACCAGGCCGAGGCAACGCGCCAGCCGGCCTGACGGAACGTGCACTCGACCGCCGCCCATCGCAGCTTCGCACGTGCCTGGCTCGCGCTCGGCTATGCGTTCCTGTACGTCCCCATCGTCGCCCTCGTCGCCTATTCCTTCAACGACTCGCCGGTCGCCAACGTCTGGCGCGGCTTCACGCTGCACTGGTATGCACGCCTCGCCGACGACGGCGAGCTCCTTGCCGGCCTTGCGCTGTCGCTCAAGGTCGCGCTCGCGACCGCATGCTCCTCGGTCGTCCTCGGCACGCTCGCCGCATTCGCTCTCGTCCGCTATCGACATTTCTTCGGCAGCACGCTCTTCACCGGCATGGTCGCGGCGCCGCTCGTCATGCCCGAGGTGATCATCGGCCTGTCACTGCTGCTGATGCTCGTCTCGCTGCAACGCGCCACCGAGGCCGCCTTCGGCGTCGGCTTTCCCGAGCGCGGCATGCTGACGATCTGGCTCGGCCACCTGCTGCTCGGGCTCGCGTACGCGACGGTCGTCGTCCGCGCCCGCCTGCAAACGCTCAATCCGCAGCTCGAGGAAGCCGCGCTCGACCTCGGCGCGCGCCCGTGGCAGGTGTTCTGGCTGGTGACGCTGCCGATGATCGGCCAGGCGCTGCTGTCGGCGTTCCTGCTCACCTTCACGCTCTCGCTCGACGACGTCGTCCTCTCGGCCTTCCTCTCCGGGCCGGGAGCGACGACGATGCCGCTCGTCATCTTCTCGCGCGCCCGGCTCGGCCTGAACCCGAGCGTCAACGCGGTGGCGACGATCATCATCGCGTTCGTCGCGATCGGCGTCGTCGTCGCCAGCTTCGTCCTCGCACGCAACGATAGACGCCGCGTTCTCGACGCTGCCGTCGCCCAGCGCAAGCCTTCATGAGCGAGAGGTCGGTCGCGCGCACCGCGCTCGCCTACGTCGCGCTCGCGGCGTCGATGGCGACCGTCGGCACCTACGTCGGCTTTTCGAAGGCACTCGTCATCGTCTTCCCGGTCTTCCTCCTCGCCGGCATGCGTTTCGCGATCGGTGCGCTGGCGATGGCGCCCTGGCTGCGCCGGCCGGCCGGCGAGGCCGCCCTCGACGCCCGCAGCCGCCGCCTGCTCTTCCTCGAGTCGTTCTTCGGCAACTTCCTGTTCTCGATCTGCATGCTGTACGGCATCCACCAGAGCTCGGCGCTCGCCGCCGGCGTGATCATGGCGGCGCTGCCCGCGGTCGTCGCCCTGCTGTCGTGGCTGATGCTCGGCGAGCGCGTGGGTGTGCGGATCGCGGCCGGGATCGCGTGTGCGATCGCCGGAATCGCGCTCGTCGCGCTCGCTCGCGACGCTGAAGGCGAGCTCGCGAGCGGATCGCTCGCCGGCAGCGCGCTGCTGCTCGCCGCCGTCACCTGCGAAGCGCTCTACGTCGTCATCGGCAAGAGCCTGTCGGCGTCGGTCGGCCCGAAGCGGATCAGCGCGCTCATCAACCTCTGGGGGCTCGTGCTCGTCGCGCCGCTCGCGCTCTGGCAGCTGCGTGACTTCTCCCCGGCCTTCATTCCCGGCTCGTCGTGGATGCTCCTCGTCGTCTATGCGCTCGCCGCCAGCGTGGTCACCGTCTGGCTCTGGATGACAGGCCTCAAGCACGTTCCCGCTGCGTCGGCGGGCATCTTCACGGTGTTCCTGCCGGTCAGCGCGGCCGCGGTCGGCGTCCTCTTCTACGGCGAGCGGTTCACGACGTCGCAAGCCGCGGCGTTCGCGCTGGCGCTGGGCGGAGTGGTGCTGGCGACGTTGCCGGTGCGGCGGCGGCGCTGAGCGCCCCCGCTATCGCCTCGCGCGCGAGCCTCGACACCATCGCCGGCGTCTCGCCCTTCAAGCGCGGATCGCTCCACACCCGCCGCCAGCGGCGAGCTCCTGGCTCGCCGTTGCGCAGGCCGAGCATGTGGCGCGATGCATGCGACCAGGGCTCGCCGCGCGCGACCAGCTGCTCCATGTAGCCGACCATGGCTGCCTCGACGTCGTCGCGGACCGGCTGCCCGCCGCTCGCACCGAGGAAGCGCGCGTCCCACTCGATAAGCTCCCAAGGGTGGTGGTAGGCGGCGCGGCCGACCATGACGCCGTCGATCTCCGCGAGGTGCGCAGCCACCGCGTCGCTATCGGCGACGCCGCCATTGAGAACGAAGGTGCGAGCGGGAAAGTCCCGCTTCAGCGCCACGACGACGTCGTGCCGCAACGGCGGCAGCTCGCGGTTCTCCTTCGGGCTGACGCCGTGCAGCCAGGCGTTGCGCGCATGGACGATGAAGACTTCGCAGCCGCCTTCGGCGACGGCGCCGACGAAGTCGCGCACGAATGCGTAGCTCTCGAGCCGATCGATGCCGATCCGGTGCTTGACCGTGACCGGAAGCGAGACCGCGTCGCGCATCGCGCGGACGCAGTCGGCGACGAGCGCCGGCTCGGCCATCAGGCAGGCGCCGAAGGCGCCGCGCTGGACGCGCTCGCTCGGACAACCGCAGTTGAGGTTGATCTCGGCATATCCCCAGCGCTCGCCGAGCCGGGCGCAGGCAGCGAGATCGGCAGGCTCGCTACCGCCGAGCTGCAACGCGACCGGGTGCTCGACAGCCTCGAAGTCGAGATGGCGAGCGATGTCGCCGTGCAGCAGCGCGCCGGTCGTCATCATCTCGGTATACAGGCGCGCGCGCCGGGTCAGCAGGCGATGGAAGAACCGGCAATGGCGGTCGGTCCAGTCCATCATCGGCGCGACGCAGACGCGCCAGGGGTTGCGTTCCGGCTTCACAAGTCCGACTTTAGGTGCGATTCGCGGTTGTGGTCCGACCGCGAGCGGCGAGGCGGATCTGCGATGCCGGTTCGCAGCGAACCCTCGCGGGTCGCGGCGACGCTCTCGTCGCTAGTGCCTGACCGTGCCTCGCTCTACTCCCTCGAGCTGCCGCCGCGCCCGCTGCGTCGCGCGGTCGAGCAGGAACGCGTTCTCGAACGCGCGCATGCGGCCCGCGGCGCACAGGCGGCCGAGCGTGCGCGCCGTCATCGAGATCGTCTCGCGGTCCTTGGCGCCGTGCGAGAACAGGAAGAGGCTGCGCGCCGGGCTCATGTACGTGAGGCGAACCTTCTGCCACTCGCTTCTGAGATTGAGCTGGTAAGAGAAGCCGAGCTGGAGATGCTCGCGCAGCTGCGGGCCGGAGGCGAGCTCGGGAGCTTCCGGCAGCTCGATCGGATCCGACGCGACAGCACCGGCCGCGACCGGAACGGTGGCAATCGCATCGAGATCGATCGTCGGCAGCGGCAGGGCGCTGTCTGCCATCGCCAGCGCCGGAGCAACAGGCTGGCGCTCGGGCGTCGACGCGGAACGTGCGGATTGACGGCCCTGTGCCTCGCCCGGTGTGACGTCGCGCGACCAGTCGACCTCGTGCTCGGAGACGAGCCCGATCGCGAGCTCCTCCTCGAGCGAAAAGTGCGGCTCGACCGCCGGCATCGGCGATGCGTCGCCGGCGTTGCCTGCAGTGGGCTCGGTGGCGGCCTCCTCGGCGCTCGGCACCGGAGTGCGAAAGGCCGCCTCGAGGTTGCGCAGCATCATGTTGTGGTCGAGATCGCTGCGCGGCGCGCCCTTGAGCGAGCCGGCGTGCTGCGTCACCAGCTGGCCGAAGAACTCGTCCTGCGCTGCCGGTGGCCAGCCGACCAGCTTCATCGCCTGCATCAGCTCCGCCATCAACGCCGGCAGGCCGGCGACGAACTGCTTGCGCTCGGCCGGTGAGCGCTTCGGCTGCACGCTTGCGGCGAGCTCGGTACCGCACTTGCGCAGGCGCGTCGGATACGGCGCGTCGGCGCCTTCGCGGCGCGACGCCATGACGATCGCCTGCGCCCAGGGACCGATCAGGAAGGCGCGCAGAAAGGCGGGCAGCGCGAGCGGCTCGAGCGCCGTGCGGAGCCGCTCGCTGAAGCACTGCTGGACGCGCCACTCGAGCTCCTTGCCGCGCAAGGTCGCCGCTGCGGCGCTGCCGCGGATCTCGGCGTGCGTCTGGTCGGCGACGAAGCGCTCGAGCTCGAGCAGCTTGGCGTCGTAGAGCTCGAGCTGGTCGAAGTCGCCTTCGACGATCTCGTTGACGAGCCCCTGCGTGCGTTCCAGGAGCTGCCTGCCCGCGCCGCCTTCGAAGCTGTCGAATGCGCAGGCGAGCGAAGCGACCCGGTTGATGAAGCGTCGCACCGGATGGCGGCGTGACGAGAAGAAGCTGCCGTCGGTAAGCGCGGCGCGCAGCACCGGCAGCTGCAGGCGGGCGAGCTGGCGTGCCATCTCCGGCGGCACGCGGGCGTCCGACAGGATCTGGTCGAACAGACTGCTCACGACCTCGATCACGAGATGGTCGAGCTTGCCGCGCGTCGCCCGCAACAGCTCGGCCCGATGGGCGCGGATCAGGTTCGCAGCCATCAACCCGGAAAGGCCGTTCGATGGCGGCTGCTCGTAGGCGACGCCGAGCGGGACGCCCGGCTGCGTGGTCGAGAAGTCTTCCGCCGGCGGCAGCCCGTTGTACGAGCCGTACCCGGTGTCGCGCGGCAGGGCGTCGAACTCGCCCATGTAGCCGGCGCCGCCGTTGAGGCGACGCAGCAGGCTCATCAGCTCGACGTCGGCGGCGGCAGCAGCCGGCGCCCGCGCGCCGCCCGGCGGCCCGACCGATCCCGGCAGGCCGCCGCGGATCAGCCGATCGAGCAACGCCACCGAGCTCTCGACGCCCGCGTCCTGCGGCAGCGGATCGATGTCGCTGAAGCGGCCGAGGATCGACGCCTCCCAGCTGCGCAAAGGCGGCTGCTCGGTGGGCGTGCGGCCGATCCACGACGCTTCCCACGCTTTCCTCGCCTCGTCGAAGCCCGAGGGCGCCCGAGCTGCAGGGCGCGCCGAGAACTCGTCGGCCGGGCGCATCGCGAGGTCGGATTTCCTGACGCCGCGCCGCTCGAGGTCGGCGACGATCTCGCGATAGCAGGCCGGCATTGCATTGGCCATCGCCTGGCCGAGCTCGCGGCCGAAGATCTTCTGCGTGTCGGGCTCGTCGGTGACCTTCTCGATCGCCTTGTGCAGCGCCGAGCCGAGGATCGATCCGCGCAGCGGATTGCGGCGCGGGTCGGCCCAGCCATGCCCGAGCATGCTGCTCAGGTAGGCGTCGAGGTCACGCAGCTCGGCTTCGCTGCGATGGGCGATCAGCTGGCCGATCCGCTCGAACGAGATCTTTTCCTCGATCTGGCCTTCGTCGACGAGGCTGATCGACTGCCAGTCGGTCGTCGGCGCCTGCGTCCGGTTCTGAGCGCCGGAGGCGACGTCCTCGCCGACGCGCTCGCGCAGTGCGGTCGCGAAACATGACAGCAGCAGCTCGCGGTTCTCGAGGATGTGGATCTGGGCGAAGGCGAGCTGGCCGCGCTCGCGGTACGTGCCTGCCGACTTCATCAGGAACAGCAGGCTGTTCGCAACCTCGACGACGGCAGCGTCGGCCGTCGCGCGAATGCGATCCTGCGCGGACGCGAGTGCAGCGTGAACGGAGGGGTCGCTCGAACTCATGGCAGCCAGCATGTCGACGAACTCGCGGCCGCGAGCGCAGCCGCGGCCGAACGGTCGCGCAGTATC
The DNA here is from genome assembly GCA_036496385.1 of Caldimonas sp. GTDB lineage: Bacteria > Pseudomonadota > Gammaproteobacteria > Burkholderiales > Burkholderiaceae_C > Schlegelella_A. The sequence continues at coordinate 9,319 of DASXLD010000091.1, forward strand.
GTTGGGAATCGCGCCGTCCCGGCGTGCTGCGCCGGGCGAATGTCACGTCAGCGCACAGGCATCGCGCAAGCGTGCGCGGGACGCGGACCGACGGTGGCGCGAAGACGACGAAACGCTCGCGCTCAGGCGCGCCCGGCCGCTTGTGCGATGCCGTCGGCGAACCGCGGCCAGAGCGGCGCCGGCAAGTCGTGGCCCATGCCCGGGACGAGATCGATCCTGGCGCCTGGAATCTTCGCGTGGAGGTCGCTGCCGGCCGCGACCGGCACCAGCGGATCGGCCTCGCCATGAATGATCTGGGTCGGGATCCGGATCGCGCCGAGCATCGGCGTGCGGTCACCGTCGGCGGCGATCGCGACCATCTGCCTGGCCGTCCCTGCGGGCCGATACGAGCGGCGGATCGACACCGTGAATCGCTCGCGTAGCGACGCCGGCGGCGATGGATAGGCCGGGCTGCCGATCAGCGCGTACAGCTTGACGTAGTGTTCGGCGATGCCTTCGACGGTGGTCGATGGCGGCCGCGAGATCAGCGCGCTGCGCACCTTGAGCGACGGCCCGGGCAGCGCGCGCGCGCCGCTCGAGGTCATCATCAGTGTCAGGCTCTTGACGCGCGTCGGCGCGAGCCGCGCCATGTGCTGCGCGATCATGCCGCCCATCGACGCGCCGCAGACGTGCGACGCCGCGATCCCGAGCCCGTCGAGGACGCCGACCGCATCGGCGGCCATGTCGCTGAGCGTGTAGGGGCTCGCGACCCGAAAGCCGAGCACGTGGCGCAGCGTGTCCATCGCCAGGTTCGGCACGCCGAGGTGATCGAAGCCCTGGCTGAGACCGATGTCACGGTTGTCGAATCGGATGACGCGAAAGCCGCGTGAAACGAGCAATGCCACCAGGTCCTCGTGCCAGCCGAGCAGCTGCATGCCGAGGCCCATGACGAGAAGCAGAGGCTCGCCGGTGGGCGAGCCGTGGTCTTCGACCTCGAGACGGATGCCGTTGGTGGCGAGTTGCATCGGACGTCAGACGTCAGGCCGGAGCGGCCGACGCGTCGGGAAGCGCCGTGCGGAAGAACAGCCGCCGCGCGCCCCGGATGTCGAACGGCTGCCAGCCGCCGATCGGCTGGGCGAGGCGATCGGCAACGGCATAGAGCACGAACGGGTTGGCGCCCATGCCGACGTGACTCGCCGGGACCTCGATGTTTTCCACCAGCGGGCCGGCGTCGTTGATGCTGCAGCGCCAGGACACGATGCCGTCGCTGCGCGAGAAGATCGAGGTCGTCGGCACCGGCGGCGGCTGGCGGACCTGCGCCATCACGCCCGCGTCGCCGACCTTGCTGTGGCTGAGCAACTCGTAGATGCGCCACACGTTGGTCGCCTTGGGGTGGCCGGTGAAGGGCGTGCCGAGCGTCACAACGCAGCGCGACTCGGCGGGATGCATCTTCGCGAGCTCGCGGGCGTAGATGCCGCCGAGGCTCCAGCCGATCAGGCTGACCGGCTGGCGGTGTCGCTCGGCGAGCATGCGGAGGTCGTCGGCCGCCCTCTCGATCACGCCGGGACGTGGCCCGAAGTTGAGCCCCTGCCCCCAGGCCTGCGTGACATAGCCGAGGCTTTGCAGATAGCGGCGCAGCGGCACGGTCGTCAGGTCGCTTGCGCCCATGCCCGGGAAGACCATCACCGGGTGACCATCGCCGCGCGGCGCTCCGTAGAGCCATGGCAGCGCCGCGAACAACGACAGGAACTCCATCGGCGCGCGCCCCTCGAGCATCATGAGCAAGGCATTCGGCGCGCGTGTGTCGTCACGCTTCGCATCGGGGCGCTGGGGGGCGGGGTTGCTGTTGCGATCGGTCATCCGGTCCGGTTCGGCCAAAGAAGAACGTGGCGGCATGTTAGCGGCCATGGCGTGCATCGAGACCTGCTCAATGCGCGTTCATGTCGCGTCCGCGACAGCCCGGCGCTGATGCAAGGCGATCGATTCGTTGGCGACCAGCGCGCCGATCACGAGCGCGCCGCCCGCCAGGACGTATCGGCTCGGCGCTTCCGCCGCGCCGAGCCAGGTCCAGCAGACTCCGAACACGATCTCGAGCAGCGACAACAACGCGACTTCGGGTGCGGCCAGGACGCGCGCCGCGGCGACCGCGATCAAGCATGGCACTGCGAGCTGGAAAACGCCGAGGACCGCGAGCAGCACGAGGTCGTGCGCCGTCGCCCGCAGCGGCAGTGCCGCGCCGACCGTGAGCAGCGCGGAGAGCGCCGCGCCGATCAGCACCGCAGCGAGCAGGTCGGCGCTGCCGCCGCTCCTGCTGCGCTGGATCGCGGTCCAGTTGAGGGCCGCCGCAACCGGCACCGCGAGCGCGATCGTGATGCCGGCCAGGTGACGCCCGGAGGCGGCGGCGAGCTCGTGCGAATACATCCAGGCGATGCCGATTCCGGCGACGACGATCGCGGCCCACGTCCGCAGCGGCAGCCGATGGCCGAGCGCGATCCGCGCGAACAAGGCCGTGACGAGCGGTGCGATCGCCATCGTGACGAGCACGTTGGCGACGGTCGTCATCGTGATGGCAACCATGAACGCGGTGAACATCGCCGCCCAGCACAGACCCGAGAGCCAGAGCGTCGGGTCACCGCTGGCGAGCGTCTTCGCGAGCGCGCGACCGCCACGGAGGCGCGCGAGCAGGACGAGCAGCGCCGCGGCGTTGAAGAAACTGCGCCAGAACGTCGCCTCGACGCCGTTCGCCGACTCGAGATGGCGGGTGACGACGCCGGCCATGCTCCACAGAAGCGTGGCGACGATCATGGCTGCCACGGCGCGCGAATGCGTCGTCAGTGCACGGGCCGCCTCAATAGTCGCCGCCGATCGAGCCGGGCGCCAGGTTGTCGAACTTGGTCAGCGGCTTCAGGAACACGAGCCGCTCGGTGCCGGTCGGGCCGTTGCGCTGCTTGGCGATGATGATCTCGGCGACGCCAGGCTCCTTCGAATCCTTGTTGTAGTACTCGTCGCGGTAGATGAACATGATGACATCGGCGTCCTGCTCGATCGCGCCCGACTCGCGCAGGTCGCTCATCATCGGGCGCTTGTCGGTGCGCGACTCGACGCTGCGGTTAAGCTGCGAAAGCGCGAGCACCGGGCACTTCAGCTCCTTGGCGAGCGACTTCAGCGCGCGCGAGATCTCGCCGAGAACTGTCGCTCGGTTCTCGTCGCTGGTGCCGTCGCTGCCGGACATCAGCTGCAAATAGTCGACGACGATCAGCCCGAGCTGGCCGTACTGGCGCGCCTGGCGACGTGCCCGCGCGCGCAGCTCGGTCGGGCTGAGCGAGCCGCTCTCGTCGATGAAGATGCTGACCTTGGCGAGCTTCTCGACCGCCTCCGAAAGACGCCCCCACTCGTCGTCGCGCAGCGCGCCGGTGCGCAGCCGCTGCTGGTCGATCCGGCCGAGCGAGCCGACCATGCGCAGCGCGAGCTGCGACGCGCCCATCTCCATCGAGAAGATGACGACCGGCAAGGTCTCGTGCACGGCGACGTGCTCGGAGATATTGAGGGCGAGTGCGGTCTTGCCCATCGACGGCCGTGCCGCGAGGACGATCAGATCGCCCGCCTGCAGGCCGGCGGTCATCGTGTCGAGCTTGTAGAAGCCGGTGCGGACTCCGGTCACCTCCTCGGCGCCGTTCTCGTGCAGCTCGTTGACGCGGTCGATGAGCTGGACGACGAGCTGGTCCATGCTCTGGAAATGCTGGCCGGCGCGCGAGCCTTCCTCGCCGATGCGAAAGATCTTGCCCTCCGCGTCGTCGAGGATCTGCGCCACCGGCCGCCCCTGCGGATTGAAAGCGCTGGTCGCGATCTCGTCGCTCGCCTGGACGAGCTTTCTGAGCACCGAGCGCTCGCGGACGATCTCGGCGTAGCGGCGGATGTTGGCGGCGCTCGGTACGCTCTGCGCGAGCGCATTGAGGTAGACGAGGCCACCGCAATCCTCGGCCTTGCCGAGCCGCTGCAGCTGCTCGAAGACGGTGATGACGTCGGCCGGCTTGGTCGCGTTGACGAGCGTCGCTATGACGCCGTAGATCAGGCGATGCTCGTAGCGGTAGAAGTCGTCGTCGCCGAGCAGGTCGCCGATCCGGTCCCAGGCGCCGTTGTCGAGCAGCAGGCCGCCGAGGACGCTCTGCTCGGCTTCGGCCGAGTGCGGCGGGATGCGCAGCCGAGCGACATCGTCTCCGGGCGAGACATCCGGAGCCGCTCCCGAGGACGAGAAGATCGCTGACATCGAGAAATGATACGTGCGCCTGAGCCGTCACCGGTGGACAAGGCTGGGGACAGCGCTTGCATCACAGGTGGAA
>DASXLD010000092.1:0-117879 GCA_036496385.1 Caldimonas sp.
CTCGCCCTCACCGACACCCTCGGGTCGCGCCTCGTCGCCGCCCGAGCCGAGGTCGATCGCCTCACCCCTGCACTTCTAGCTAAGGCCTTCCGAGGTGAGCTGGTGTCGCAGGACCCGAAGGACGAGCCGGCGACAACACTGCTCGAGCGCGTCGCTTCAGCAAGGCAGAAGCAAGTGCCCGGTCTTAAGAGCTTGCCGTCATCAAGGAGAACGGACTTGAAGCCCGCATCCAAACAAGAGCTGTCAGACATCATCCGCTCGATGCCGAAGTTGGACTTCACGTTCGATGAGCTTCGAAAAATGGCCGCCGCTGACTATGAGTCACTTAAAGACGAGCTCTTTGCGTTGCTTGCAGACAAAGACTCCGGTGTGGAGCAGTTCTTCGATGACGTCGCTAGGTCGATGAAGATCAGACGGACAGCCAGGTGAAGCTCCTCCGCGTACACATCATCGTTGCGCACTCTTGCGGCGGCTTACTCGATGGACTGGACCTGACCTTGCGGGACGCGTCAACCAGCCCTTCGGCGTTCGAGCCCCTGTGCCTCATCGGACCGAACGGAGCAGGAAAGTCCCAGTTCATTCAGGTTGTGGCAGAAGCCTTCCAGTCGCTGCTGCATGCTGTCGTTCCCAAAGAGGAACGTTCCGCTGGCAACCCGGATTTGCAGTTTGAGATCGAGTATCTGATCTCTGTGCCTGGGCAGGACCCGCCTACTCACGTCCGCGCACGCCGGGTCGCCGAATCCAATCGCAAGCCGGTGATCAGTCTTGCCAGGAAGGTGGCGGAAGACTGGGTTGATTGCGAGTTCGACGACGCGGCGACAGCTTCGCTAGTCCCAACGAAGGTAGTCGGCTACACATCCGGAGCGAACGAGACCTTGAGCCTGCCCTTCTTGATGTCGCGAAGTGCCTATGCCGAAGAGGTCGGGAGTCGTGCGCTGACATCACCCGACGCGCGAGACCGTGTTCCTGACACGCGATTAATGCTGATCGACTACGGCACGCACCTCGAGGTGTTGGTGGCCAACCTCCTTCTGGGGTCAGCCGAGCAGCGGAGGGCACTCCTTGCAGACGCGCGTGTGGACGATCTCCATTCGTTCCGGTGTGTCGTTCAACTGGCGCATTCAGCGGCGCCCAAGGCGCCCGCGGCCAAAGGTACGACACGTAGGCGCAAGGGCATTCAGCTCACCAGTGAGCTCGAGACCTACTTGGAGCAGTTGCAGCGCTGCGCCACGAGTTTTCACCACGAGCTCAAGACGGATAGCTATACGTTTGACTTCCTAGTAACGGCTGAGACGCGGAAGGCATTCAAGCACTTTTGGTCCAACGCACTCGAGCTCTATGCGGCCCTGCACAAGCTTGCCATGCTCAATGATCTGGCGATTCCTAAGCTCACGCGAAAGCGGTTTCAACTCGAAACGCAGCAGCGGAAGTTCGCCTCCCGATTGCCGGAGCCCCAAGACGAGGACAAAGTCTTCCGGTTCGAGCACGTAGCGTTCAAAGCCAGTGGCATTCGTGGAACAGTCGACTACGTGTCGCTGTCCGACGGCGAGCATCAACTGGCGCAGCTACTGGGCACCATGTGCATGGTGTCCTTCCCGCAAGCACTCTTTCTACTTGATGAACCGGAGTCTCATTTCAACCCACAGTGGCGGGTGAAGCTCTTGTCCAAGATCCTAGCTCTGCCGACCGCAAGCGGTACCCGCGGGTCGAATAGTCTCGCGTCAAAACAGGACTGCGTGCTGACGACACATTCTCCTTTCGTGCCCTCCGACATGCACAGGGAGCGTGTATTCATCTTTCAGAAGGATGCCGGCACGGGAACGATAGATGTACGTCACCCGAACATTGAGACGTTTGGAACGACGTTCGACGCCATTCTTGCTGAGTGTTTCGAGATACGTCCCCCAATCTCTGAGGTTCCCATGGCAAAGATCGAAGAGCTGAAGGCGTCCAACAACCCAGACAAAATCCAGGAAGGCATGCGCGAGCTGGGTGACTCTGTTGAGAAGATCATGCTTGCCGATCGAGTCCGGCAGCTTCAGCGGCAGGCCAAACCATAGCATGCTGTTCTCGTATCCCATTGCTGTCGCGGCAGAGAACTGGCTTCATGAGTGCCTGGTGACCGCAGTGAGGACCGTGCACAAGCTGATTGACGAAGGCAAGCAGCTGCCGCGGTGGCCTACCGTCTTACCCGCGGAGCACCGCGACAAGTTGTCTAGCCGGACGGGTCTGGCCGAGCGGTTCGCGGCCTACGCGAACGCGATCACGGCGTTGAGTGCTGCGGAGCGCGAATCGGTGCTTGATGCGCTCGAGACGCAGAACAAGATTCCAGAGCTGCTTGCTCGCCAGAGTGACTGTTTGGAACTGGCTGACCTACCGCAAGACGTTCGTCAGCCAGTCAAGGCGCTCTTTACGTTCGGCTTTGACTTGCTGACCCCGTTTGAGATTCGTCAGCGCCAGTACCAAGCACTATGCGACGTCATCCCAGTTCGGGTTTGTCCATTCTGTGGCTGCGAGGGCCTTGACGCACCTGGAGCGCCACAGGAGGACCTCGACCACTACATCCCGCGCTCTAAGTACCCGTTCGCTGCAGCAAATCTGCGCAACTTGGCACCAATGGGCGGTCGATGCAATTCGGCCTACAAGAAGACTCAGGATCCGTTGCGCCGGGCTACCGGGGAGCGACGGCTGGCATTCGACCCCTATGACACAGCGGGCCTGACCATCTCAGTCGACAACAGTCTTGTCGACGAATTGACAGCAGGTCCCGTCATTCCGGATTGGGTCATTGAATTCCTGCCTGCGGGCGAGGCCGTCGACACCTGGGACGAGATCTTCCACATCCGGGAACGCTGGAGGCGCGATGTGTTGGATGAGCAGACCATCAGGCAATGGCTCGGCGAGTTTCGGAACTACTGTTTGACGGCCGCGCTTCAGTTCGCGGGAGATGGGGATGTTGTGGGCGCGGTGCAGCGCTATGAACAGTACCTGGCCGGATGTGGTTTCGGAGACCGAGCCTTCTTGAAGGCTGCGGTATTTCGGTTTCTTCTTCGTAGGTGCGCTATGGACTGTCAGAGGCTCTTTCCAATCCTCAGAGACCTGACCGGCGCGCCGCACCCGCAGTAGCCGGGACGTCGCAAACACGCGCATGCAGAATCTGTCATGTCAATCAAAGTCACCGACCACGACCTGTCTCCAATCATTGCAGGTGCACGCTTGTGGATCGACCGCTGTCTGGTCGAGGATGCGTCCCTGCTTGCCAACAGCCGTGGCCTCTGGTCGACGGCGAACGCGGATAGGCTGCAGTCTGGCTTCGTTGAACGCCCCGACAGCGGCGGCGATGACTTCATGACCAAGCTCGAGTGGCAACTCTCGGACACAGGGGCCCCTGCGCTGCCCACCTTCGGGAAGAGGGGCGGGCTGATGGGCAGGCTCGTTCGGTCGCTCGCAAACCCTGGGTGGTAGGAAGGCGGCAATCGGTCAACCGGAATCGCGGCCTGCCGTGAGCTGGTACTGTGAGGTGCGAGATCTTGGGGAACGTCTCAGGACGAAGGGTCCTGGCAGTACACATTGAAGTAGCTACTGTGGCGGCTTCGGCTCTGATAAGAACGAACGGGCCGGCGCAAGCATCGTTCGATTGAGCCCTTGGCCACCATCGACGCAAGCCCTTGATTCTTCGCAGGATCGAGGGCTTTTTCATGTCTTCCGTAGCGCGCCTCGGCGCGCATCCCTGGCGTGGTGTGGTCGCGCCAATGGTTCATGTCATCGCCGCTGCCGCGACGTTGGCGCCGCGCTCGACGACGAACTCGATGTCGACCAGACGGCGGGCGTGATTGAGGTCGCTCTGCGCGAGCAGCACCGAGACTTCGCTGCCCTTGAGCGAGGCGATCACCTCGGCGAGCCGCTTCGAGAGTGCCGGCGCGACGCCCTCGAACGGCTCGTCGAGCAGCAGCAGGCGGGTCCCGGCCGCGAGCGCGCGCGCCAGCGCGACGAGCTTCTGCTGGCCGCCGGAGAGGAGCAACGCACGCCGCGCGCGCATCTCGAGCAGCTCGGGCAGCACCCGGTAGACGAGCGCGAGGCGATCGGCCTCGACGAGGCTGCGCTGGACCCAGATCGGCACCAGGATGTTCTCCTCGACCGTCAGCTCGGGGACGAGGCCGCGGTCTTCCGGCATGTAGCCGATGCCGAGCCCGGCGCGCGCGTGCGGCGGCAGCGCGAGCAGATCGTGACCGTCGAACTCGATGCTGCCGCTGGTGACGACGAGGTGGCCCATGAGGGTCCTCATCAGCGTCGTCTTGCCGGCGCCGTTCCTGCCGACCAGGCCGACCATGCGCCCGCTCGGCACCTCGAGCGAGAGGCCGCGCAGCGCGACCACTGAATCGATCGCGACGTGCAGCGACTTCACCGACAGCATCGTGACCTCACTCGACGAGCAGCTCGCCGGTGACGTAGCGGCGGACGTCGGCGGTGGCGAGCGCTGCCTCGGGCGTGCCGTCGGCGACGATCCGGCCGGCGTAGAACGCGACCACCCGGCTCGCGTAGCGCGCGACGATCTCCATGTCGTGCTCGACGAAGAGTACGGTCATCGTCTCGTGGCCGAGCGCGGTCATGATCGTGTCCATCATCGGAAACTTCTCTTCCGCAGAGACGCCGCTGGTCGGCTCGTCGAGGAGGAGGAGCCGCGGCGATCCGGTCAGCGCCATCGCGATGTCGAGGAGCTTGCGGACGCCGCCCGGCAGGCCGGCGACGCGGCGTGCGCGATGCTCGGCGAGGCGGAAGCGCTCGAGCAGGCGGTCGGCACGCTCGACCGCCTCCGGCCGGTGTGCCGGTTGCCAGTAGCTCAGGCTCGGCGAGCGGCAGGCGTTGGCGACGAGCATGTTGTCGAGCACGCTGAGGTCGCCGTAGAGCTGCGGGATCTGGAACGAGCGGGCGACGCCGAGGCGCGTGATCGAGCGCGGGTCGAGCGCGGTGACGTCACGGCCTTCGAGCACGATCCGGCCGGCGTCGGGCTTCAGGTAGCCGCTGATCATGTTGACGAAGGTCGTCTTGCCGGCGCCGTTGCTGCCGATCAGGCTGACGCGTTCGCCGGTGTCGATCGCGACGTCGACGTCGGCGGCCGCGACGACCGCGCCGAAACGCTTGTTCACGCCTTGCGCGAGCAGCAGCGTCATCGCCGTCAGTGCCCGCCGCGCCTGGTCCAGAGCGAACCGATGCCGCGCGGCAGGAAGCGGATCACGAACAGCAGGAAGAGGCCGAGCGCGAGCTGCCAGGTGTTCGGGAAGTAGGCGCTCGAGAACGAGCGGACGATCTCGAGCACGGTGCTGGCGACGAACACGGCGACGACGCTCTGCCAGCCGGCGAGGATGGCGACGAAGACGAACTCGCCCGACGTCGTCCAGTAGCTGAAGGTGGGCTCGATGTGGCCGAGCGAGAGGACGACGAGCGCGCCGCCGAGGCCGCCGCAGAACGCGGCGACGACGAAGTTGATCGCCATCGCGCGGCGCACCGAGCCGCCGAGGTATTCGACGCGCAGCTCGTTCTCGCGCACCGCGAGCGTGATCAGGCCGCGCGTGCTGTCGAAGGCGACCCGCATCGCGACCGCGGCGAGCGTCGCGACGCCGATCGTCAGCAGGTAGAGGATGTAGCCGACGTGCGCATCGGGCAGCTTCCAGCCGAGGAGCGTCGGCCGGCCGACGTTGAAGCCGTCGGAGCCGCCGAGCGTGTCGAGCTTCATCAGCAAGCCGTACGCCACCATCGAGAGGGCGAGCGTCAGCATCGCGAAGAAGATGCCGCGGTAGCGCGACAGCAGCGGCGCGAACGGCGCGGCGACGAGCACCGCGGCGACGCCGCCGGCGAGCGTCAGGCCGATCGCGTCGGTGAAGCCGAGCTTGTGGTAGACGAGCGCCGCCGCGTAGCCGCCGGCGGCGAAGACCATGCCCTGGCCGAATGGGACGACGCCGCCGCGCATCAGGCCGACGATGCCGAGCGAGACCAGGCCGTTGCCGGCCGCCATCGTCAGCAGGAACGTGAGCCAGCGCGGGAAGAGCCAGCCGGCCGCGGCGAGGACAGCGAAGGCTCCGAGCGAGAGCGCGAACAGGCCGGCGCGCCCGGCGCCGGGACGAGCGAGCGGCGGCAGCGGCACGACCGTCGCGCCAGCGGGCATCGCCAGATCTTCCGCGACCGGCGCCATGGGATCAGATCTTCCGCGCCTGGGTGCGCTGGAAGAGGCCTTCGGGCCGGAACATCAGCACCACCGCCATGACGATGTAGATCGAGAACAGCTCGGCGACCGGCGCGACGTGGACGGCGAGCGAGCGTGCCAGGCCGACGATCAGCGCGCCGACCGCTGCGCCCTCGATGCTGCCGAGGCCGCCGATGATGACGACCGCGAACGAGACGACGATGACGCCGACCGAAACGCCCGGCTGCACGGAGATCATCGGCGCCGTGAACGCGCCGCCGAGCGCGGCGAGGAAGATGCCGATCGAGAACGCCGCCATGTAGACGCGCGAGACGTTGACGCCCATGCTCGCCGCGACCTCGGCGCTGTGGATGACGGCGAGCGTGATCTTGCCCTGGCGCGTCCGGTTGAGTCCCCACCAGACCGCGCCGCCGACGACGAAGGCGAGTGCGACCAGCGCGAAGTCGTAGCCAACCCAAGTCTGCACGCCGACGTGGAGGTTGCCGAACAGGCCGTACGGCTCCGAGACGTAGTACGGGTTGGCGCCCCAGACGAGCTTGGTGACGTCCTCGAGGATGAGGAACATCGCGTAGGTCACGAGGACGAGCAGGACCTCGTCGCGGCCGTAGAAGAAGCGCAGCAGGCCGCGCTCGGTGAGCGGCGCCATCACCGCCGCGACCGCGACCGCGGCGAGCAGCATCGCGACGAGGCTGAACGCCGGCGCCCATTTCAGCGCCGTCGTCCAGCCGACGAAGCTCGCCGCTGCATAGGCGCCGAGCGCGTAGAAGCTGCCGTGCGCGATGTTGAGGATCTTGAGGACGCCGAAGACGAGCGTCAGCCCGACCGCGACGATGAACAGCCACGACGCGTAGGTCAGGCCGTCGATCAGGATCGTGACGACGGCGTCCACCGCGCGACCCCGCGCCGCGCTACGGGCAACCCTTCGCGCCCGGGAAGCCGGCGCGGATCCAGTCCTCCGATTTCATTCCCGGCGGCGGATTCACGCACTCGGCCGGGAAGCGCTGGATGTCCTCGAGGACGATCATCTTCTTCGCCGCGTCGTAGCGCGTTTTTCCGATCGCCGTGTCCTGGATCGCTTGGTGGCCGTCGCCGAGCGCCATGCGGATGCGGCCAGCGGGCGAATCCCACTCGAGCCCGGTCAGCGCGGCGGCGAGCTGCTCTCCGGTCGGCTTCTTGCCGCCGTTGGCGGCCATCGCCTTTTCGACCGCGAGCTTCAGGCCGAGCAGCGACTGCACCATCCGGTACGGCGCCTGGACCGGGTACGTGTTGTAGGCCTTCGAGTAGAGATCCCACCACCAGTCGTTGAGCGCCGACTTCGGCGACATGAGTCCGTAGGCGCCGCGCGCGCCGAGGATCACGCCGTCGGGCATCTTGTCGCCGAGGCCGGGCAGCACGTGATCGGCGGCGGAGAAGACGACCTGGGTCCGCTTGAACAGGCCGCGCGGCGCCGCCTGCAGCACGAACGCCTGCAGATCGCCGCCCCACAGACTCGAGTGCGTGACGTCGGCCGGCTTGGCCATCAGCGCCGAGATCTCCGTGCCGTACTGGCCGGCGCCGAACTTGGGCAGCTGGTCCTCGCCAGGCTTGGCATTCGGATAGAGCTTCTCCATCGACAGCGTGAAGTCCTTCTTCGAGTCCTGACCCCAGGCGTAGTCCTGGTTGATCATGTTGAAGGTGTCGATCTTGACGTTGTGCGCCTTCAGGTAGCGGACGAGCGCGACGTTGTCCATTGCCGCGTGCGACGCGGTGCGGAACACGTACTGCAGCTTGTTGTCCTCGAAGATGCGCGGCGTGCCGCAGTCGTAGAGGATGAGGAAGCGCTTCATCTCCTCGGCGACCGGCGCGACGGCGAGGCAGTCGCCCGAGCCGACGTAGCCGACGACGGCGTCGACCTTCTCGCGGTCGTAGAGGTTGCGCAGCTCCTGGACCTGCTTGGTCGCGCCGCCGTTCTCGTCGACGTAGACCGCCTCGATCTTCATGCCGCCGAAGCCGGGCTTGTTGTAGGGCGCTGGCGCGGCTCCCTTGTTGAACGCGTCGACGACGACCTTGGCGCCGTTGACCGCCGGGATGCCGAAGCTCTCGGCCGCCTGGCCGGAGAGGAAGCTGACGATGCCGAGCTTGAAGGTTTCCTGCGCCTGAACGGCGCCCGCCCAGAGAACGCTGCTGGTCAGCGACAGCGCAACGGCGAGCCAGAATCGGTTCCTTGTCATTCCCTGTCTCCTGTGGGTGCCGCGCGACCGGTGGCCGCAGCCTCGCGCGATCGGCATCTTTGCCCGGGCGATGCAGGGCTCGACACGTGAATTACCCTGGGGCGGGATGCCCCGTGTCATGCAGGAAGACAGCACGCGCCTCTTCGTCGCCCTCTGGCCGGACCCGCCCCTGCAGCGGCGCCTGCGCAGCGAACGCGACGCGTGGCACTGGCCGCCGGGCGCCAGGCCGGTGGCCGACGCCAGCCTGCACCTGACATTGCATTTCCTCGGCGCCTTCGCCCGGCAACGCGTCGCCGTGCTCGAGAGCGCGCTGGCGGCGCAGCCGGTCACGACGACGACCTTGCGCGCGAGCGGGCGCGAGATCTGGCGCGGCGGCATCGCCGTGCTGCTGTTCACCACCGAGCCCGCGCTCTCGGCGCTGCACGGCAAGCTCGGCGCGGCGCTGGCCGCGCTCGACGTTGCGCTCGACCCGCGACCGTTCTCGCCCCACGTCACCCTGGCGCGGCGCGCGCGCGGCGCCGTGCCGCCGGGCGAGCCGGCCGATCTCGCGTGGCGGGCCCGCGGCTTTGCGCTCGTCGAGTCGGGGCGCGGCGGGGCCTACCGCGTCCTGCGCGTGTTCGGCGACGGCTGAGCTCTCACGCCTCGTGGAAGACAAGCAGCACGCCGCATCCGTCGCGCGGCGCAACGGCGATGCCGGCTGACGTCCTGGCATGGCGAACGCCGCCGCGCGCGAGCGCGGCCGCGGCGGCCGCGATCGAGCTCGTTCTCAGCGTCATGCCGATGAGCGCCGGGTCGCGCAGCTCCGAGAGGTCGGCGGGTGCGAAGCGCTCGGCGTGGCAGCGCGCGGTCGCGAACCGGATCGTGCAGTTGCCGGTATCGACGACGAACGATCCGTCGCGCTCTGAAGCCGGCGCGGTCGCAAACAAGATCCCGAGCTGCGCCGCGGCCGCAGCCGGTGCTTCGCTCGCCGCGAGCACCTCGTCGAGCGCGACGGCGCCGTTGGCGTGCCGCAGGAGCTCGGGTCGCCACGTGACGTGCCGGGTGCGGTGCTCGCAGCAGAACAGATGAAAGCCCGGCGCGGCGCCTTTCGGGAATTGCGCGGTGCGAAATGCCGCCTGGGTCCGGGTTCCGTCCGGCAGGACGACGGGACGCGCGAAGTCCACCGGCGGCTCCACCGCGACGCCGGCGCCGGCCATCTCGGCGACGACGGCGTCGGCGCTCGGTGTCTGCAGCGCCAGCGCGGCCAGGCCCTCGCCGTGTGCGAGCGCGCTTCGCCAGTGCGCATTGATGGTGGTCGGCGTCACGACGCCGAGCAGCTCGAGGTATTCCCGCTCGAGCATCACCGTGTGGTTCGCGGTGCCATGCTCGCTCGGATGCATCCCGCGCGGCGCCACCGTGAAGCCCAGCCGCCCGTAGCCGTCGCGTGCGGCGTCGAGGTCGCGCACGAGCACGATTGCGTGGTCGATGCCGGTGATCGATCGCCGCATCGGGCGATTAGACCAGAGCGCCGGCGGCGAGCATCGCCCTGCGGGGCGCCGACTCGGCGCACGGTGTCGGTCGCGCGGCAGGTCGGCGCGATCGCGCGGGTCGGTTCAGTCTGCCGAGCTGAACAGCTTGTCGCCGAGCCTGGCCAGGAGCCCGGACGACTCGCCGGCGCCGCTTCCGCCGCGTGCCCTGGCCGCGCCATCGGCGTCTGGCAACGTCGACAGCTTGCGCGCCTCGAGCTCGCCGCGGAGCGCGACCAGGTCCATGCCGAGGCGGCGGCACTTCGGGAACATCTCGGTGTGCTCCTCGACGACGTGGTGCTGGATGTACTCGCGCAGCACCGTCATCTTGGCGTCGTAGAGATCGTCGTCGGGGTTGGCGGCCTCGAGCTGGGCGATCAGGTCCTTGGCCGATGCGTGTTCGACCTTCGCCTCGTCGAGCTGGCCGGCGTCGATGCCGGCGCTCCGGGCCGCCGGATAGAAGATCTCCTCCTCGATCTGCGTGTGCACCTTCAGCATTGCGCAGATCGTCTGCGCGAGACTGCGCCGATCGGCGGCCGGCGCATCCTTGCTGGCGAGCTTGTCGTATTTCTTGAACAGCGCCGAGACCTCGAGATGGTCGTCGGTCAGGAGGTCGACGGCGTCGGCTTCGCGCATCGTCTTCGGCGCGGTGTTCTCGACCGTCTTTTCCGCTTTCGGCGGGTTCGGCGTGCCGCGCTTGGTCGGCGTCCGGCTGCGCGGCGCCTGGGCGTTGGTCCGCTTCATCGCCGGCGACGCGGATCCGCCGCCGCGCGCCGCCCGCGGAGATGCCTTCTTGGCAGCAGCGGCGTTCTTCTTTGCTGACGGTCCCGACGGCCGCTTGGTGGAGACGCTGCCGCCCGTGGTCGCCTTCTTCGCCGTGCGCGCTCCCGGCGCGGAGCGTCCGCTGCGCGCCGCCTCTGCCTTGGCGAGCATCGCCCTGCGGGCCGGGGAAGCGCGATCGGACTTCGCGTAGGCGATCTCGTAGGGTTCGCTCTTGTTGAGGCGCTTGCGGTCGGCCGATCGGCCCGAGGTCTTGTTGTCAGCCATCGAGAGTTCTCCTGAAGGATGCTGACGCACCGCCATCGATGCGTCGGTGCGCAGCACCGCAGCGAACCATAGGAGGCGGCGAGGTCGCGCGATAGCCCCGCAGCGCCGGCAACGGCTGCGGGCCCGCGAGCACTTCGCATGAGAGAAAAGACCTACCTGCGTCGTCGTGGCCGCGGGCACGACAATCGTCACGATGAACGACCTCACGCAGTTTCCGATCACCCGCAAGTGGCCGCCGCGCCATCCCGAACGGCTCCAGCTCTACTCGCTGCCGACGCCGAACGGCGTCAAGGTGTCGATCTTCCTCGAGGAGACCGGCCTTCCCTACGAGCCGCACCGGGTCGCCTTCGATCGCAACGAGCAGAAGTCGTCCGAGTTCACGTCGCTGAACCCATACCAGAAGATTCCCGCGATCCTCGACTCCGACGGACCGGGCGGCCGGCCGCTGGCGCTGTTCGAGTCGGGCGCGATCCTGCTCTATCTCGCCGACAAAACGGGCGAGCTGATCGCCGGCGATCCGGCCGAGCGCTACCAGACGATCCAGTGGCTGATGTTCCAGATCGGCGGCATCGGGCCGATGTTCGGCCAGGTCGGCTTCTTCCATAAATTCGCCGGCAAGGACTTCGACGACAAGCGGCCGCGCGATCGCTACGTCGGCGAAGCCAAGCGTCTCCTCGACGTGCTCGAGCGTCGCCTCGCGGGACGCGACTGGATGATGGGCGATCTCTACACGATCGCCGACATCGCGATCTTCCCGTGGGTCAGAAACCTGGTCGGCTTCTATGGCGCCGGCGAGCTCGTCGGCATCGACGGCTATCGCGAAGTCACGCGCGTGCTTGCAGCGTTTCTCGCGCGCCCGGCGGTGCAGCGCGGCCTGCTCATCCCGGCGGCCGCCTCGTAGCGCACCAGCGCCGCGAAATCGCGGTGCACAGCAGCAAAGCGCCGAGCCGCGTAGCAACGCATATGCCCGCGTGACCCTCTGCCCCTTCGCTCCTCGCGGGGTTGCCGAACGCGGATCACGCGACTAAATTCGCATCCTTCGACGTATCACCGCGCGCGGGCCCAGCGCCGCCGCCGTGGCTGCAGCGCCGCACGAACCGGGAAACAAGATGGCCGGCACCGCGGACCTGGTGTTCCTGCGCGCCTTCAAGTGGCTGCAGGCTTCGGTCAGCGCCCTCGAGGCAGATCTCAACGGCCCCGGCTCGGGCCCGGTCGCGCTCGCGACTCCGCTCGCCGACATCCTGCGCACGCATCTCGGCCTCGAGCTCGACAAGACCGCGGCGACGATCGATCCGAACAACTTCGCCGCCAGCCGCGCCGAGGCGCAGTCGCTCGCCGTCGCGACCATGGTCACCGGCGAGACGCTGGCGGCGCTGAAGACGATCGGCGAGCTGCTCGCCGGCCTGGGCGCGGGCAACATCGGCATCGCCGATCTCTCGAAGGTGATTCGCCAGATCAGCCGCATCACGTCGGCCGATCCGGGCAAGCCGCCGAGCGCGTACTCGATCGCCAAGCTGCTGCTGATCCTGAGCGGCGATGCCGACGAGCCCGACGCGCAGCCTCCGGCACGGCGCCTCGTCTACCTCCTGAAAGGCCAGGATCCGGCGGGCAACGCCGTGCCCGCGGCGCAGGTCGGCGAGGGCCAGATGATCATCGGCCTGGCGATCATGGCGGTCGGCACGATCCTCGACCGTTCGTTCAGCGCCCCGAACCTCTCGGACGCCAAGGGCTGGCTGACGCCGAAGGCGCCCGACATCCCGTTGCCGGCGCTGCTCACGAACAAGACCTACTCGCTCGCGCGCAGCGACGATGGCACGAAGAAGCTCGACTTGCGCCTCGGCCTCGACCTGCCGCAGTCGCTCTACGCCGAGCTGCTGACGACATTGAAGACCAAGGACGGTGTCGGCGACGGCTTTCAGCTCGAGCTCAAGGCCGACGGCCAGATCAAGGTCCAGCTCGACCTGCCGCCGATCACGGTGCCGCTGCCGCCGTTCACGCCGCCGACGCTGACGGGCACGTCGCAGATCGGCATCCTCTTCAAGCGCACCAAGCCGCTGATCCTCGGCGACGAGGCGAAGACGCACTTCAAGATCGGCTCGCTCGCCGGCGGCTTCACGCTCGCCAACACCACCCCCAAGGTCGAGTTCGACCTGGCCGAGAGCGAGCTCGTGCTGAAGGTCGGCGACGACCCGTTCCTCGGCGCGGTGATCGGCGACCAGGTCACCGTCGCGCTCACCTTCGGCCTCATCGCCGACACCGCCGGCGGGCTGCGCCTGAAGGACGGCACGGGCCTGAAGGCGACGATTCCGCTCGAGAAGATCCCGAACAGCCCGGTCCAGATCCCGTTCCTCACCTTCGAGGTCACCAAGACCGGCGACCTGAACCAGATCTCGGTCGAGATCTCGGGCTCGTTCCAGGTCTCGATCGGGCCGTTCTCGGGCTCGATCGATCGTCTCGGCACGCTGCTCAAGCTCGACGACCTGCTCGCCGGCGTGACCGCGCCGCGTTTCGACCTCAAGCCGCCGTCGGGCGCTGGCCTCGAGATCGACGCCGGCATCGTCAAGGGCGGCGGCTTCCTGCTGTTCGATCCCGACCGCGGCGAGTACAGCGGCATTCTCGACATCAAGATCGCGGCCATCGGCGTCAAGGCGATCGGCCTCTTGTCGACCAAGAACCCGGGCGGCTGGTCGCTGCTGCTCATCATCACCGCGCAGCTGCCGCCGATCCAGCTCGGTTTCGGCTTCACGTTGACCGGGATCGGCGGCCTGCTCGGCGTGCAGCACACGGTGAGCGTCGACACGCTCTCGGCCGGCCTGGCAAGCGGCTCGCTCGACAGCTTCCTGTTCCCGCAGGACCCGATCGCCAACGCGCCGCAGATCATCAACCAGCTGCGCACGATCTTCCCGTTCCGAGCCGGCGGCTTCGTGATCGGGCCGATGCTCGAGCTCGGCTGGTCGACGCCGAGCATCGTCATCGCCCGCGTCGGTGTGCTGATCGAGGCAAGCCAGATCGTCTTCGTCGGCCAGGTGATCGTGCAGCTGCCGCCGCTGGTCGACAAGTCGCTCGCGCTGCTCCGGCTCGAGGTCGACTTCGCCGGCGGGATCGTCTTCGATCCGCTCAAGCTCTGGTTCGACGGCGTGTTGCGCGACTCGCGCGTCGTCTTCATCGCGCTCACCGGCCAGTTCGCGTTTCGCGCCATCTTCGGCGACAAGCCGACCTTCCTCATCAGCGCCGGCGGCTTTCACCCGCGCTTCACCGACATCCCGCCGGGGATCCCGGCACCGTTCCAGCGCATCGGCGCCGATCTCTCGCTCGGCATCGTCGGCATGCAGTTCCGGGGCTACTTCGCGGTCACCTCGGCGACGGTGCAGGGTGGCTGCGCGATGCGCGTCTGGGCCGACATCGGCATCGCCAGCTTCGAAGGCGGCTTCTCGTTCGACGCGATCATCTACATCGTCCCGAAGTTCCACTTCGAGGTCGACATCCAGGTCTTCGCGGCGATCCACGTCTTCGGCATCGACTTCGCGAGCGTCTACATCGACGGCGCGTTCTCGGGCCCGGGCAAGTGGCACATCGTCGGCAACGCCCAGGTCCATACGCCGTGGCCGCTGCCCGACTTCAGCTTCCACGTCGACGAGTCGTTCGGCGAAGACGAGCCGACGCCGGTGCGCAAGATCCAGCTCGCGCCCGAGTTGAAGATCGAGCTCGAGAAGGTCGGCAACTGGGCGGCGCAGCTGCCACAGGCGGGCGACGCCTTTGCGACCTTCGCCAAGCTGCCCGACGCCGCCGGCCTGCTCGCCCATCCGAACGCGGTGCTGCAGTTCGTGCAGAAGCGGATGCCGCTGGCCAAGAAGCTCGACAAGCTCGCCACCGATTCGATCGACGGCGAGACCGAGATCGAGATCGACCAGATCGCCTTCGGACCGATCTCGAAGACCGCCGACAAGAAGCTCGACGACAGCTTCTCGGCGGCGCAGTTCCTGAAGCTGTCGGAGGACGACACCTGGGCCAAGCCGTCGTTCGAGCGCTTCGAAGCCGGCTTCGAGGTCGGCCAGCGCGACTACCTGTTCGGCGTCACCGCCTCCGATCTCTACGACTACGAAGAAGTCAACCTGTCGACGCCGTCGGCGCCTTCGGTGCTGTCGTTCGCTGCCCTGACGACGGCCGGCCACGCGGCGTGGGCGATGTCGAACGGCGCCGCCGGCCGCTCCGATCTGCGGCGACCGAAGAAGCTGAAGCCCGCGGTCGAACGCAAGATCGCGGTCAACCCGCCGCCGCTCGAAACCATCGATCTCGACGCCGGCACGATGAGCGGCACCGCGCTCGCCGGTCGTGCCGCGACCTCGTACTGGAGCGCCGCCGATCACGTCGCCGCCAGCGGCGCGAAGCTGCAGGTCGTCGAGGCGTTCGAGACCGTGCAGGCGTTCTGAGCCGGCGACGCGAGAGAGCACACCATGGCCAGCAGCACCGCCGTCGCCTATCAGTTCATGCCGTGGGCGCGGCGCGGCCTGACGGTCGCGCTGACCGCGCCCGACACGCTCGGCGCCGGCGCGCTGTTGGCGGCACGCGCGACCGTCGACGTCGGCGTGACGCTGGCCGGCGCGAACGCCGGCACGCTCATCGATCCGTTGCAGTTGAACCTCCACGGTCCGGGCGACGTCACCGCGATCGACACCAAGCTCGTGCTGCGCACCGACCCGAAGGCGAACGCGCGCAACTTCGAGCCGAACTACCTTGCCATCGTCGACTTCGATCCGCCCGACTTCCCTTGGCTGCTGACGCCGGCGAGCGCCAACGGCGACGACCGGCTGCGGCCCTGGCTGGTGCTCGTCGTCCTCGAGCAGGCCAAGGTCGGGCTGCCGAAGCCGCCCTCGCAAGGTCTGTTGCCGACGATCACGGTGAAGAGCGCCGACGTGAAGGTCGAGCTGCCATCGCTCGGCGAGTCCTGGTCGTGGGCACACGCCCAGGTCGTGACCCAGGCGAGCGACAGCGGCGGCATCCAGAGCGACTTGCAGGGCGATCCGGCGGCCAACGCTTCGCGCCTGGTCTGCCCGCGCCGTCTCGAGCCGAGCAAGGACTACGTCGCCTGCGTCGTGCCGGCGTTCGAGCCCGGCCGCCTGCGCGGCCTCGGCCTCGCCGACTCCAAGCCCGATGCGATGACGACGCTCGGCCCGGCGTGGGATCCGGACGCCGTCGCCGACGTCCAGTTGCCGGTCTACTACCACTGGGAGTTCTCGACCGGGCCCGGCGGCGATTTCGAATCGCTCGCCCGCCGCCTGCGCACGCCGAGCGCGTACAAGAACACGCCGATCGGCGACGCGCTGGCGCACGTCGGCACCGCACCGATGGGCGTCGACGATCTGCTGAACGGCGCCACGCCGGGGCTCGAAGCGACGATGGAAGGCGCCTTCGTGCCGCTCAGCTATGCGCCGGGTACGCCGCCCGATCCGACCCAGGCCGAGAGTCTCGCGATCATCGTCAACACGCCGGCCGGCGACGTCGTCAATCCGGTCGGCGACGGCGCCCTCAACGCCGCCGGCAGGCGCCTCGAAGTCAAGCCGCCGCTGGTCGGCGCGTGGCATCTCAAGCAGCACTCGGTCGCCGAGAGCGAGCTCGGCCACCACTGGATCGCCGACCTCAACCTGAACCCGCGCTACCGCGGTGCGGCCGGCTACGGCGCCGAGATCGTGCGCCAGAACCAGGACGAGTTCGTCGATGCGGCGTGGGACCAGATCGGCGCGATCCTCGACGCCGAGCTCAAGTTCAACCTGACGCGGCTCGCGATCGAGGCGCAGCGCGCGCTGAAGGCCAAGCACTTCGACGCGCTCGGGCCCGAGCGCCGGCTGCAGGTGATGGGGCCGGCGCTGCCGCGCATCGAGGCGCTCGCCGGCAATGGCGCCGGGTACAGGATCGGCGGCGCGGTCGGCTCGCTCGGCGCGCAGATCGCGCGCTCGAGCCTGCCTTCGGCGCTGACCGACACGGCGCTGCGCCGCGCCGCGACGCCGGTCCGGCGCAACCTCAGGATGGCGGCGCGGCTGACCGGCGGCCTCGCCAAGCTCGCCGTGCAGGCGACGCGGTATGTGAGCGCGATGGCGAACGCGAGTGCGAAGAGCGCGGCCTTCGACGTCAACGCCTTCACGCCCGACGGCATCCTCGGCACGAAGGCGTTCGACGGCGTGAAGCTGACCGGCGCCGACGCCAGCGTGCTCGATCTGCAGGCCACGGGCCTCGGCCGCAAGTTCACCGTCGGCCAGGTCCGCCAGGTGCTGGCGGGCACCAAGCAGGTGACGGCGCTCTACGCCAGGAGCGGCGTGCCCGAACTGAAGATCCGCGCCGGCGAGCACGCCGGCGTTTTCACCGACTTGCACGTCGAGCGCTTCGGCATGCTCGCCGCCAGCGCCCCGGCCATCCAGGCCGCCGACTGGGCGGTGATGGCGAAGTCGATCGAGGCGCTCGGCAGCCGCGGCGTCGAAGGCTTCCTCGTCGAGTCGAACGCCACCACCGCGCAGCTGCAGCTGAGCGCGATGCGGCTCGACGCGCGCAGCGGCGGACTGCGCCTCGACAAGCCGCTGCTGCGCGTCTTCGACAAGGCGCGGCGGCCGGTCAAGCCAGCGGCCGCCGCGCGCGCCGTCGCCGGCATCAGCCTCGGCACGGTCCGCATCGCCGACGCGCGCAAGTTCAGCACCACCGGTGTGTTCGCGGCGCTGCCGGTGAACGCGATCTCGAGCGGCGGCGCCGCGGCGCTGCCGGCATTTACGCTCGACAACCGCTTCGAGTTCACTGGCACGCAGGGCGCGGCCTCGGCCGCGGTCGTGTCGATCACGCTGCCGCCGGCGCTGCGCCAGCGCGACGTGCTGAACCGCTTTGCGGTCGCGACGCGCGGCACGCAAAGCCTCTGGCGCGATGCCTACGTGGCGAGCCGCGTCGTCGTCAAGCCGGTCGACTTCGGCGTCGCGCCGGCGGCGTCGATCATCGCGCTGCGCACCGACCCCGAGCGCACGCTGCCGGCGCGCCTGGCATCGCAGGTCTCGGTCGCCAATCTCGCCGCCAGCAGCGGCAACGAGTTCGTCAGCGCGCACCTGCCGAGCGATGCCTTGTCGCGCGCGATCTTCGCGATCCCGGCGCTGTTCGACCGCGTGATGGCATGGCCGAAGCTGCCCGAAGCGCTCTACCAGCGCCTCGCCGCCTACGACAAGGAAGCCTTCATGCCGGGCGTCGACGGCATCCCGCAGGACCTCGTCATGCTGGTTCGCGTCAACCAGCACTTCATCGACAGCTTCATGGCCGGCGCCAACGTCGCCATGAACGGTGAGCTGCTCTGGCGCGGCTTTCCGACCGACCTGCGCGGCACGCCGTTCCAGCGCTTCTGGGACCGCGTCTCGGTGAGCGGCTTTCCGATCCCGCAGTTCACGCTGCTCGAAGACATGCAGCCGATGCACCTGTGGGGCGCGCAACCGCTCGGCCATCGCATCGACCCGGTCGGCGGCGACCCGGACCGCGTCGCCCTGCTGGTGCGCGGCCAGCTGCTGCGTCGCTATCCGAACACCGCCGTCTACGCCTGGAAGAAGACGCCCGCTGCCGATACCTTGCTGAAGGACGCCGACGGCCGCCCGCCCGACGGCGCGATCGAGGTGCCGGTGTTCTCGGGCGTGATCGGCGAGGACATCACCTTCTTCGGCTTCGACATCGACCACGACCAGATCGACCAGTGGTGCTTCGTGCTCGAGGAGCAGATGAGCGAGCCGCGCTTCGGCTTCGACGTCGCGGTGACACCGCCCGACACCGAACGCACCGGGCCGAAGCGGCGCGCTGCGCTCGAGGCCACGCTGACGCGGCTCGCCGCCCACGACCCGGCCCCGATCTACCAGCAGTACAACGCGTACAAGGCGCTGTCGTGGAGCCACGTCGACGTCGCCGCCGGCGCGTTCGCGAGTGTCACCAACCTGGTCACGGTGCCGAACAAGCCGTTCGCGTCGTTCCCGACGCTGACCACGACCTCGACCGCGGCCGAGATCGCGAAGATCCTGCTGCAGCAGCCGTTCCGCGCCTACTTCATCGGCTCCGATCTGAAGACCTGAGGAGCGCTCATGCCCGTGCTGCCCTTGAACCTCGCCGCGATCCAGAGCGCGCGCGCCGACCTCGCGAAGCAGCGCGATTCCCAGCGTGCCGGCGCGGTCGCGCTGAAGGCCGCGCAGGCGGCGCTCGACACTGCGACGCGCGGCGCCACCGACCCGGCCGTGCTCGAGCAGCAGCAGGCCGCCGTTGCGCAGTTGCAGCAGCAAGGCCGTGCCGCGCTCGCCGACACCGCTTCGCGCCTCGTCGCGCTCACCAAGCTTTCGGAGAAGCTGCGCAGCCGGCGCGATCCCGCCGACATGGTGCAGGCGCTCGACGCCGCGCATCCGGTCATGCTGTTGCCGGTGGCCGTGCAGACGCGCTACAGCGCGGGCGCGACGCAGTTGATGATCCGCATCTATCCGGACGCGATCCACACCTTCGGCCACGAGCCCGGGCTCTCCGATGCCGAGGTCGACGCCGGCAAGCGCTACTGGACGCAACGCTTCGCCGTTCCCGGAGACGCCGACTCGCCATGGCAGCAGATCGCGCGCATCTACGCGCCGCCGCGTGCGGCCTGGATCGTCCGCAGCACGACGCCGACCAACGTCGGACAGATCGGTGTCGCCATCGGCGACGGCCTTGTACAGCCCGCGTTCGACGATGCCGCGATCCCGCGTGCCGACCCGAGCAATCCGACCGTCTATGCGACGGCGCTGCCGGATCGCTTCGTCGCGATCGGCGAGAACGCCGATGGCGCGGAGATCTTCCGCAAGTGGGGCAGTCCGGTCGCCGACCTGCTCGCGATGTCGCCGGCGTTCGATCCCTTGCTCGTCGACGACCCTGCGAACCACGATCCGTTCGGCAAGGACCGCGCGTGGATGGTCGACTACAAGGCTGCGCTCGCCGCCGGAATGGCGATCACGGTGACGCAGGCCGACCTGAAGAACGGCGCCCAGATGGGCGGCCGCATCGCCCGGCTGATCGTGCTCGGCGTCGACTGGACGCAGACGCCGCCGTCGGCCGCCGAGCTGGTGGCGTCGCTGCTCGACAACCACCAGAACGCGGCGGGCCTGAAGTTCGTGGCCCAAGGCACGCCGACCAACAACACCGCCGACGTGCGCGCCGGCTTTGCGGCGAACGGCGCCGACGTCGCCGCCGACCTCCACCCCGAGGCGGCCGACGCGCGCGCCGCGAGCGCCGCCGTCGAGCTGGCGAGCGCGGGCGCTCGCCTGCAGCGCTTTCTCGGCCTGCCGACGGCGGTGTTCGATTGCGGCGTGGTCGCCGGCGCCGAGCTGACCGAAGGCGCGACCTCGGGGCACATGCTGAACGCGATCTGGAACGCGACCCTCGGCTACACGCTGCGCTATTTCTGGAACCCGATCGCGACCGCGCAGAGCCTCCTCAGCGATGCCGCGATCGCCGAGCTGCGCGCCTGGGCGGTGCGCTACGTGCGGCCGGGCGGCCCGCTCTCGGCCCTGCGTGTCGGCAAACAGCCCTACGGCATCCTGCCGATCACGGCGCGCGGCCACGTCGCCGCGCTCAATGCGCCGCTCGAGCAGGAACTGGTCAAGATCGTCGAGTGGTTCCGTTGGGGCTGGGACGCGGCGAGCAAGAAGGTGCCGAACCTCGGCGACCCGAGCGCCGAGAACCTGCATCAGGTCCTGGCGATGCAGCCGTGGCCGACCGCCAAGCGCTACTGGGAAGTCGCCGGGCCGGCGGCGATCGCGAACTATCCCGACATCGAGACCTTCATCGACGTCCAGCATCTGGTCCTGGCCGGGCTCATCACCGACCTTCTCGACGGCCAGGTCCCGGCCAACAAGGTGCCGTTCATCGCGACCTGCGGCGTGCGGCCGAAGCCGCACGCGCTCGACGCCGTGCCATGGGTGCAGCGCGACCCCGCGCAACCGCAGCGCGAGCTCGATGGCGACGTCGCGCTGCAGCGCAACTTCATCGCCTCGCTGGTGCTGCTGCTCGGCTCGCCGACCGGCAGCCTGCGCGCGTCGCTGACGGCGATGGAGAACGGCGAGTCGCTGCTCGAGGCGATGCTCGGCTTCGCTGCCGACGAAGAGCTGCTGCAGTCGAGCCACGACCTGTTCTACGGCCACCTGAAGGGCTTGGCGACGGTGAGCCTCGAGGCCAAGGCGAGCGCGCAGCGCTTTCGGGTCGCCGAGTACGTCGGCGTCGACAACAGCGCGCTGGTCGGCGACCAGGTCGACGTCAACAACGCGCGCACGCTGCTCGGCCTGAAGCTGACCGGCACCACTGGCACGCAGACGATCGAGGAGCACATCGGCGCGCGTCTCGGCCTGCCGCGCGCGCTCTGGCCCGAGCACATGACCAACATCGCGACCTTCGCCGACAGCCTGGCCGCGCTGCAGGACAAGAGCGCGGGCGAGCTGCAGATTGCGTTCCGAACCGCGCTCGACCTCGCGGCGAACCGGCTCGATGCCTGGATCACGTCGCTCGCGACGCGCCGCCTCGACACCATGCGCAACAGCGCACCACTGGGGCTGCATCTCGGCGCCTTCGGTGTGGTCGAGAACCTGGTGCCGGACTCGACGCCGTCCCACAACCGGCAGGCGCTCGACAGCCTCGGCTACGTCCACGCGCCGTCGCTGCAGCAGGCGACGACCGCGTCGGTGCTGCGCAGCGCCTTCCTCGCCAATCAGCAGGCCGCCGGCAGCCCGTTCGACATCGATCTGCGCTCGCGCCGCGTCGAGCGCGCCAAGCGGCTGCTCGAGGGCCTCGCCAACGGCCAGCCGATGGCGGCGCTGCTCGGCTATCGCTTCGAGCGCGCGCTGCGCGACGCCGGCCTGCCGCAGTACATGCTCGAGTGTCGGCGCGCGTTTCCGCTGCGCCCGGTCGGCAGCACGTCGAGCGACGAGCCGCAGGAAGCGATCGCGGCGCGCGACGTCGTCGACGGCGTGCGCCTGATGGACGCCTATCGCACCAACAAGGCGGGCTTCGCGATCACCGGCGTGCCAGCCGCGCTGACGCACGCCGGCGGCGCGATCGCGCTCGTGATCGAGGACCTGCTCGATCAGATGGACTCGGTCTCCGACCTGCTCGTCGCCGAGAGCGTGCACCAGATGGTCGGCGGCAACCTCGAGGCCGCCGGCGCCGCGATGCTGACGCTCGACAAGCAGAACCGGCCGGTCGAGCCACGCGTCGTCGAGACGCCGCATTCGACGCGCGGCTATACCCAGCGCGTCGTGGTCGCGATGGAGTCGGCCGATGCCGGGCCGTGGGCCGAACTCAGTGCCGCCGATCTTGCGGCACGAGTCGAGCCGCGTCTCAACGCGTGGCTGGCGCGCTTGCTCGGCGATCCGTCGAGCTACGAATTCGTCGCCAAGGTGCTGGTCGCACCGGCCACGCCGGGCGATGCCTGGGTCGACAACGGCATGACGCTCAGCGCCGGAGTCGCCGAACTCGGCCTGTCGCCGCTCGCCCTCGTCCAGCAGAGCGAGGCGCAGCAGGGCGGCGGCCAAAGCGGTGTCCAGGAACGCATCGCGACCTTGCTCGGCGCCAAGCTGCGCGCCGCGGTCGGCGCCGGCGCCGACCAGATGGCGCTGCTGTTGCAACGCGACGCGCAGGCGCCGGAGCGAATCGGCCTGGTCGGCTTCGAGGCTTATGCGTGGCTGTTGCGCCGCCTGCTTGCGAAGACGCGCGAGTTGCGCCGCATGGACCTGGTGCCGGCGCAGGACGGCGTCGAGACCGACGCGACGCAGAACGACGGCGAAGCCGCCGGCGTCGACCTCGCCGAGTTGCAGGCGCGCGTGACGATCGCCGAGGCCGCGGCGCAGGCCGTGCTCGACGCGCTGCAGGCGGCGAGCGCGCTCGCGCCCGACGACCTGACGACGCTCGACCTCGGCGCACCGACGACGCCGGCGATCCTCGCGGCGGCACAAACTGCGCTCGCTCAGGCATACGGCCTCGGTTGGCGCAGCGCGGTCGCGAGCGCGGCGGTGCCGGCAGCCGGCGATGCGACCGCCGCGCAGGTCGGGGCCGACGACGACGCCGCACGCGCGATCGGCCGCGTCCGTGCGTTGCACGCCGAGGTCGCGGGGCGCATCGCGACGGCGCAAGCGGCCAAGGTTTCGGACGGACTTGGCGGCCAGGTGGTGCTCGCGGTCGGCCGCATCCGCGCCGTGATGGGCAAGGACTTTCCGGTCCTGCCGATGTTCGCGCTCGGCGCCTATGCCACCGACGCGGCGGCGTCGCTCGGCGATCGCGATACCCTCCTCGGCAAGGCCGATTTCGGCAATGACGACACCGCGATCGCCGGCTGGCTGCCGAAGCTCGCCTGCGTTCGCGAGTCGACGGCGCTGCTCTCCGACGCGCTGACCGCGGCCGAGGCGCTCGCGAGCTCGAACGGCTATGTCGCCGCCGCGCTCGACTGGAAACTGGTGCAGCTGCCGCGCGATGCCGCGGCGCATTGGGCGGCGCTGCCGCCGGCCGCGACGCAGGATCTGCGCGGCACGGTGGCGGTCGCGATCCACGCGCCGGCGGCCCTCGCTGCCATCACCGCCGAAGCGACGTTGGCGGGCCTTTTCATCGACGAGTGGATGGAATCGATCCCGTCCGACCAGGAGACCACCGGCCTCGGCTTTCACTTCGACGCTCCCGGAGCGCGCCCGCCGCAAGCGATCCTGCTCGCGGTGCCGGCCGATCCGGCAGCGCAGAACTGGACCCTCGACGACCTGATCGGCGTCGTCGACGAGGCGATGGCGCTGGCTCGTGTGCGTGCGGTGCGGCCGCAGGACCTGCAGGCGCTCGGCCTGATCCTGCCCGGCATCTTCCTCTCCAACAACTTCAAGCAGGACGTGCCGTCGGTCGACTTCAGCGGCCTGCTGGCGAAGAACCTCGCGCTCCTGCGGACGGCGAACAAGGTCAGCGGCAGCGCGACGATGGCGGCCGGCAAGACGACGATGACCGGCTGAGCCTCGCTGCCCGCTCGCAAGGAAGCTCCATGAAAGTCTCGCTCTCCGCCGCCAACCTCGTTGCCAAGACGGCGCTCGTCACCCGCCCCGATCCGTCGCACACGACCTGGTCCCGGCTCGAGCCGATGGCGACCAACGACGACGTCACCGAGAGCCTGCAGGCGCGCATCGCCGATCCGCTCTGGATGCTCGCGCGCCAATGGCAATTCAACGAGCTGCAGGGCGAAGACGCAGGCAGTCCGATCAGCGCGGCGCTGAACGTCGTCGGCCTGCCGGTGCAGACGCTGCTGCATCCGAGCGGCGCGGTCGCCGATGTCACCTTGCCGGCGCCGTTCGCGCCGGTCGAGGCGTTGGTCGAGCACGAGCAGGTGCTGCCGGTGCATCCGAAGCTGAACGCGCAGGCTGGTCAGCAATTGATGCGCATGTTGCGCGCGGCGACGCTCGACGCGACCATCGGCGCCCTCGTCGATCACTATCCGGCGCCCCTCGCTGCGCCCGACGACGCCGTTGCCGACAACGCCGGCTTCGTCTGGAATGCGCTCCTCGATCACCGCGCCGTCGATGCGCTCGCCCTCGCCGGCGACCTCAAGGCGCTGGCGCCCGGCCGGCCGGCGCTCGAGGCGTTCGTGGCCACGCTCGGCATCGGCGCAGCGCAGGTGTCGGCTTGCTGCGATGTGGTCGAGCGCTGGCGGGTCTGGCTCGCCGATCTCGCCCTCGACGGTACGGCGCCGGGCGCGAGTGCGTACTGGGAGCCGCAACGTCTCGAGTACGCGTTCGCGCTCGGCGCTCAAGGCGCCGGCGCGCCGGTGCGACTATTTGCCGACGAATACACCGACGGACGTCTCGACTGGCACACCTACACACTCGGCGCCGCCAACCTGCCGCCCGGTCCTTCGGCCGCGTTCGACGTCACGCCCAAGCAGGCGCCGCTGCCGACCGCAGCGCGCTACGGCGGGATGCCCGCCGACCGCTACTGGGAGTTCGAGGACGGCCGCGTCAACTTCGGCATGGCCGGCGCCGCCAAGAGCGATCTCGCCCGGCTCGCAGTGCTCGAATACGCGCTCGTCTTCGGCAACGACTGGTTCGTGTTGCCGCTCACCCTGCCGACCAACGCGCTCTATCGCGTCCAGTCGTTGACGGTGCGCGACAACTTCGGCATCGCCTTGCCGATCCCGCCGGCCGGCTTCAACATCTACGAGCTGACGGTCGAGCCCGGTGCGCCGGTCGCCAGCCTCGACAACACGCTCTATCTCTGCCCGGCGCTCGATACCCTTGAAGGGCCGCCGCTCGAGCACGTCATGATGATGCGCGACGAGACGGCCAACCTCGTCTGGGGCATCGAGAAGCGCGTCCAGGGCAGCTCGGGCGAAGCGATCGATCGCAAGTTCGAGAGCACGCGGCTGTCTACGACGCAGAGCCTGCGGCCGCCGGCCGGCCAGCCGCTGGCCGACGGCGGTGCGCTGCTGCAGTACCGCCTGCAGACGCCGGTGGCAGCGAACTGGGTGCCGTTCCTGCCGGTCAAGAAGCAGGGCGCGACGCCGGCGAACTGGGCGATCCAGCTCCAGCGTGCGGTGGTGACGCACTTCTATCAGGTGACGCAGGCGCGGCTCGACGATCCGCGCAACGCCGGCTACAAAGCCTTCATCGAGCGACTGCGCGCAAACGATTTCGTCGAGACCACGGCCGAGCAGGGCGCGCCCGACAATCGCCTGCAGGGCTTCATGTTCCATCCGCGCGGTCAGCTGCTGCGTCTGGATCCGAACGCCGCGGTCAAGGCCGACTACCTGCGCCTCGAGGAAGAAGAAGTGCCGCGCGACGGCGTCGAACTCAAGCGGGCGTTCAACTACGCCCGCGACGCCGATGGCCGTGCCCTGCTCTGGATCGGTCGCAGCAAGACGACCGGACGCGGCGAAGGCGCGAGCGGGCTGAAATTCGACGTCGTCAGCCGCGGCAAGGTCTGATGCACCGACGCATCACACCCCCTTCGTCCTGCGTGCGCCCGACGCCGTCAGGCGTAGAGTGCGAGCGTCGTCGTCCTTCGCCACGCCATGAACGCTCAGATTGAACGCCGCCGGGGCGAGCGCCGCGCCGAAGAGAACCCCGCGCCGGAGTATCTGGCGATGCTCGAGGTCTGCGGCGGCGAGATCCGCGCCAGCGACCGCGCGATCCTGGCCGAATGGCGGCGCACGGGCGCAGTCGCGGCCTCGGGCGGAGCCGTGCGTCAGAGCGCGGCCGCCGCAGACGTCGTGCCCGCCGTGAAGGACCGCCGCGCGGCAACTCCCTGAGGCCGCCTGGCCTGTCGCCGATCAGCCTTCAGGCGGCGAGGACCGCGGCCTGGGTGGCCAGGCACTTGTTGCACTTGCCGAGGCCCGGCAGGCGCGCGTCCGGCTTGCCGTCGCCAGTCTTGAAGTTGGCCTGGCAACGCCGGCAAACGTACATCTTGGAGCTCGACATCATCGGCTTCACGCCAGGCTCGCCGGACGGACGCGCGGCGACGTACTCGGCCTGGGTCTGGCGAAGCTTGAGCGCGGCGCTGGCTGAAGCGGCGGGTGCCGTGGTAGCGGGCGCAGCGGCGGCAGACCCTTTGGACTGGGAAGCGGAGCGACGGGTGGCCATGGGCAAGGTACCTGATGTGGAACGGTGGAAGCCGCACGCACGCTGCACGCGCCATCCGCCAGGGGGCACTATTGTCCCAGACAACGCCTGGCCCCGTACGAAGGGTTTGCCTTGCCCCCAAACAAGCCCGGGCCAGCCCCGCCGGGGCGCCGCGCGGCAGCGTCAGCGGCGACCGAGCCCGTCGCCGCGCTCGAGGTCGAGCTTGTCGCGGCCGACGGTGACGACGTCGGGCAGCTCCGCCTTCAACGCTGCGCCAAAGACGCTTGCCTCGCCGGCGACTGCGATCCGCCGTTGCCCGGCGCCGAGGTGGGCCGCGGCGTAGCGGCGAATGTCATCGGCGCTCACCGCTTCGAGCCGCTCGATGAGCGTCCTCAGCTCGGCCGGCGCTCGGTTGGCGACGACCAGCGCGCGGACCACCGCAGCGAGCCCGGCAGTCGTCTCGACGCTGCGGCTGACACCGCCGATCAGCGTCGCCTTGCGCGCCGCGAGCTCGTCGGCACCGATCGGCTCCTTCATGATGCGATCGATCTCGTCCTGGACGAGCTTGACCACCTCGGCCACCGATTCGTTCTTGGTTTGCACGGCGATCCGCAGGAACGCCGCCTCGCGGCGCGCCTCGAGGGCGCTGCCTGCGCCGTAACTGAGGCCCCGCTTGATCCGGATCTCCTGGTTCAGGCGCGACGAGTAGCCGCCGCCGAGGACGGAGTTGAGCACCGCGCCGACGGCGCGCTCGCTGCCGGTCCGCTCGGGTAGGGCGAGCGCGACGACCAGGCCCGCCTGCCCCGAGCTCGGCATGTCGACGACGGCCACCGCCGGACCGGCGGTGGCCCCGCTTGCGCGCGGCGGCGTCGGCGCCGGTTCGGCGGGAACCGGCCAGCTACCGAAATGGCGGCGGGCGAGCGCGAGCGCGCTTTCGGCGTCGATGTCGCCGGCCAGGATCAGCACCGCGTTGTCGGGGCGGAAGGTGCGCCGGTGAACGGCGACGAGATCGTCGCGCGTGATCCGCGGCAGCGACTCGGGCGTTCCGCTCGCCGGATGGCCGTAGGCGCCGGCGCCGTAGGCGAGGCGCTCGGCGACGAGCGATGCCAGCGTCCCCGGCCTCGCGTATGCCACCTTGAGCGAGTCGAGCGTCTGCGTGCGGACGCGTTCGATTTCGTCGGCAGCGAACACCGGCTCGCGCGCGACCTCGGCGACGAGCGTGAGTGCGGCATCGAGCTTGGGTGTCGTCACCGTGATCGCGACGGTCGACTGGTTCCATCCGGCGCCGCTGTCGAGCGAGCCGCCGAGCGCCTCTGCGGCGGCGGCGAGTTCGGGCGCGCTGTGGTGCTTCGTGCCCTGCGTCATCAGTGCAGCGGCCAGCGACGACAGCCCCGACTGACGTGGCGGGTCGACCTCGGCGCCGGCCAGCGCGACCAGCTCGGCGCTCACCAGCGGCACGCCCTCGCGGTGCGCGACGATCACGCGCAGGCCGTTGCCGAGCTTGGCTTCGCTCGGCGCGGCGATCGTCAGCGGTCGCGGCGGCGCGGGCGGCGGCGGCATCGAATACGGCTGGGCGAGGCAGGCCGCACCAGAGCATGCGATCGCAAGCACGACGGCGCGTCGTGCGATGCCGCCGCGCAGGAACGCCGGCCGGTTCATTTCGCGCCCTCCTGCTGGCGATACTCGACCGTCACCTTGTGCGCGCCGAGGACGTAGCGGCGCAGCACCCGCTGCACGTCGCCAGAGCTGACGCGCTGCAGGTCGTCGAGTTCGGTGTTGACACGCGCTGCGTTGCCTTCGAGGACAGCGGCGTCGCCGATCGCCGACGCCAGGCCGAGCGGCGTCTGCCGCGAGACAAATGCCGAAGTCACGATCTGCGTCTTGACCTTGGCCAGCTCGGCCGCGGTCGGCGGCGTCGCGGCGAGGCGCGTCACCTCGGCGAGCAGCGCCGCACCGACGTCGCTCACCGACTTGCCGCCGGCGGCGATCGCGTACGCGATCAGCAGACCCGGGCCGACGCGCAGGTCGGCGCTGAATCCCGCCTGGGTGGCGATGCGTTGGCGGTAGACGAGCGACTGGTTGAGGCGCGACGATTCACCAGCGGCGAGCACCGCGGCGGCGACCTGCAGCGCCGGTGCGTCGGAGCTCGTGACCGGCGGAGCGAGCCAGGTGATCGCGACCGCCGGCAGCGGCACCTGCGGGCCGCTCAGGCGGGTGCTGCGGTCGCTCGGCCAGGGCGGCTCGCTCGCCTCGAATCGCGGCAGCGGCGCGGTCGGCTTCGGCACGACGCCGAAGTACTTGTCGATCCAGTCGTCGAGCTGCTTCTGCTCGAAATCGCCGGCGACGATGAGCGTCGCGTTGTCGGGCCGGTAGTGGCGTGCGTGGAAGGCGACGACGTCGTCGAGCGTCGATGCCTCGAGGTCGGCGATGCTGCCAATACCCGGACGCTTGTAAGGGTGCTCGAGGTACGACGCCGGCGCGATGCCGTTGAAGAAGCGGCCGTACGGAGAGGCGAGGATGCGCTGGCGATACTCCTCCTCGACCACTGCGCGCTCCGACTTGAAGGTCGGCTCGTCGACCTTGAGGTTCATCATCCGCTCGGCCTCGGCCCAGAGCAGCGTCTCGAGATAGTTCGACGGCACGACCTCGTGGTACTCGGTGACGTCATCGCCGGTCGAGGCGTTGTTCTCGCCGCCGACGTCTTCGGTCAGGCGGTCGAACTGCTCGGCGCGGAGGTACTGCGTGCCCTTGAACATCATGTGCTCGAAGAGGTGCGCGAAGCCCGAGCGGCCGGGCGGATCCTCGCGGCTGCCGACGTGGTACCAGACCTGCACGCTCACCGTCGGGCTGGCGTGCGTTTCGACCGTGATCACCTGCAGCCCGTCGGCGAGCTTGCGCTCGCGGTAGACCACCGGCTTGATCTTCAACGGCGCGTTGCTTTCCGTTGTCTGCGCGTTCGCGACGGGCACCGGCACGACGATCGCGGCGAGGACGACGAGGGCGGCCGTGGCACGGGCGAGATCGGTGCGTTTCATGCGCGAATCATAAGAGCGCGTCGAATAAGCATGCGACGAAGGGTTCGTTTGTCTGGTGGCGTGTGCTCGGTAGCATCCTGCGCTCCACGCTGTCGTTTCCGGCATCCGGAGTTCGCCTTGAACCGATCGTTCCTCGCCCGCGCCGCCGCCACGCTTGCCGTCGTCGCCGGGTCGCAGGCCCTGGCGGCCGACGCGACCCTCCTCAACGTCTCCTACGACCCGACGCGCGAGCTCTACCAGCAACTCGACGCCGCCTTCGCCGCGGCGTGGAAGGCGAGGACCGGCGACACCGTCACGATCCGCCAGTCGCATGGCGGCTCGGCCAAGCAGGCGCGCTCGGTGATCGACGGGATCGAGGCCGACGTCGTCACGCTCGCGCTGGCGTGGGACATCGACGAGATCGCCGCGAAGTCGAGGCTCCTGCCGCCCGATTGGCAGCAGCGTCTGCCCCACGCCAGCTCGCCGTACACGTCGACCGCGATCCTGCTCGTCAGGAAGGGCAACCCGAAGGCGATCCGCGACTGGGGCGATCTCGTTCGTCCGGGCGTCTCGGTCGTCACCCCGAACCCGAAGACCTCGGGCGGTGCGCGCTGGGGCTACCTCGCTGCATACGGCTGGGCCCTGCGCCAGCCCGGCGGCAGCGACGCGAAAGCACGCGACTTCATGGCGCGCCTCTTTCGCCAGGTGCCGGTGCTCGACGCCGGCGCGCGCGGCGCCACCGTCACCTTCGTCGAACGCGGCATCGGCGACGTCCTGATCGCGTGGGAGAACGAGGCGCAGCTGGCGCTGCGTGAGTTCGGCGCCGACAAGTTCGAGATCGTCTATCCCTCGAGCAGCATCCTCGCCGAGCCGCCGGTCGCACTCGTCGACAAGGTCGCCGACAAGCACGGCACGCGCAAGGTTGCGCAGGCGTACCTCGAGTTCCTGTACTCGCCCATGGGCCAGGAGATCGTCGCGCGCAACTTCTACCGGCCGACCGACGCCAAGGTCGCCGCCGAGCACTCGGTGCGCTTCCCGAAGATCGCGTTGTTCACGATCGACGAGGTCTTCGGCGGCTGGGCGAAGGCGCAGAAGACGCACTTCGCCGACGGCGGCGTATTCGACCGGATCTACGGCGTGAAGTAGCTTGGCGCGGCGTCGCCGGACGCGCGCGCTGCTTCGCAGGGCCTGTGCTCAGGCCGCGTCGCGGACGAGCAGCGTTCCGCTCGTGCGATGGGTCGTCGGGTCGACGACGAGCAGCGCGCCGGCGACGCGGTCGTCGGCAAAGCGCGCGACCGGCAGCGCCTGCTGCGTCTCGACGACGACCTCGCCGATGTCGTTGACGCCGAGCGTCTCGGCCGGATGCGCCGCCAGCGTCGCGATGTCGAGGCGGCTCTCGACGGCCGCGATCCGGCCTTGCAGCCAGCGGTTGCCGTGGCGCAGCCAGTACTTGCGGCCGACGACCGCGGGCTCGGTATCGAGCCAGGCAAGCGTGGCCCGGAACCGCGCGGTCGGCGCGATGCTGCCCGGCGCGGCGAGCCAGTCGCCGCGCGAGACGTCGAGCTGACGGTCGAGGATGACGCCCGCCGACGACCCGGCGCCGAGCCGCTCCACGCGGCGACCGGCGACGTGGAGCTCGGCGATGCGCGCGACCTCGCCGCTCGGGAAGACGACGAGCTCGTCGCCGACCGCGAGACCGCCGCGGGCGACGCGGCCCCAGAACACGCGCGGGCGATGGCCGCCGCCGCTCGCCGCCGGGCTGGCGACGAACTGCACCGGAACGAGCGCCGTGCCGCCGGCGGCGCCATCGTCTCCCGCAAGTTGCTCGAGCAGCTCCAGCAGCGTCGGCCCATCGGCGCCGCCGAGCGCGCTCTTGCGGCTGACGTTGTCGCCGTGCAGCGCCGAGATCGGGACGATGCCGGCGGGGACGAACCCGGCCTCGGCCGCGAACGCGGCGAGCGCCGCGCGTACGCGCGCGAACGCCGCATCGGCGTCGGCGACCGCGTCGAGCTTGTTGACGGCAAAGACGATGTGCGGGACGCGCAGCAGCTGCGCGAGGAGTGCGTGCCGCCGCGTCTGTGGCAACAGCGCGAGCGGCGCGGCCGCGAGGTCGAGCTTGGTCGCATCGACGAGGACGACGGCGGCATCGCTGCCCGCCGCCGCGGTCACCATGTTGCGCGTGTATTGCTCGTGGCCGGGCGCGTCGGCGATCACGAACTTGCGCCGCGTCGTCGCGAAGTAGCGGTACGCGACGTCGATCGTGATGCCCTGCTCGCGCTCGGCTTCGAGCCCGTCGGTGAGGAGCGCGAGATCGAGCGGCGCGCCGGCGGCGCGTGCCGAGAGCGCGTCGAGCTGGTCGGCAAGGACGGCGCGGCCGTCGAGCAGCAAGCGGCCGATCAGCGTGCTCTTGCCGTCGTCGACCGACCCGGCCGTGAGGAAGCGCAGCGGCCGCAGTGGCGGCGGCTGGGTGGCTTCGCGCAGGGCGGCGGCCATCAGAAGTAGCCTTCCTTCTTGCGCCGCTCCATCGACGCGTCCGACGTCCGGTCGTCCATGCGGGTCGCGCCGCGCTCGCTGACCGTGACGGCGAGGGTCTCGGCCGCGACCTCGGCGGCGTTGGCGGCGTCGCTCTCGACCGGGCAGGTGCAGGTCATGTCGCCGACGGTACGAAATCGAACCTCGAGCGATTCGACCGTTTCGCGCGGCGCCGGCGGCGTCAACGCCGTCACCGGCACGAGCAGCCCGCGCCGACGAACGACGTCGCGCCAGTGCCGGTAGTACAGGCTCGGCAGCGCGATCTGCTCGCGCTGGATGTAGAGCCAGACGTCGAGCTCGGTCCAGTTGCTGATCGGAAACGCGCGCATGTGCTCGCCCGGCTTCAGGCGGGTGTTGAAGAGCGTCCACAGCTCGGGGCGCTGGTTCTTCGGTTGCCACTGGCCGAAGCTGTCGCGGTGCGACAGGATCCGCTCCTTGGCGCGCGCCTTTTCCTCGTCGCGCCGGGCGCCGCCGATCAAGGCGTCGAAGCGGTGCTCGTCGACCGCTTCGAGCAGCGTCACGCTCTGGTGGCCGTTGCGCGATTCGTCGGCCGACGCGAGGCGGACGCTGCCGCGCGCGATCGAGTCGTCGAGACGGGCGACGACGAGCTGCTCGCCGAGCTCGGCGACGATGCGGTCGCGGAACGCAATCACCTCGGGGAAGTTGTGACCGGTGTCGACGTGCAGGAGCGGGAACGGCAGACGCGCCTTGGCGCTGCCTTCGAGCTTGAAAGCCTTCTGGGCGAGATGAAGGACGACGCACGAGTCCTTGCCGGCAGAAAAGAGCAGCGCCGGCCGCTCGAAGGCAGCCGCCGTTTCGCGCAGGATGAAGATCGCTTCTTCCTCGAGCGCATCGAGCTGGCCGAGATCGAGCTCGGGCAGGAGGCCCTCGATCGGTGTCGGCGCGTTCATGGCGTGACCGGTTGCAGCGGCCTCGCGGCCGGCACCGTGGCCGTGGCCGCGGCGGCGAGGTGCAGCCCGCACTCTTTCGCCGCCTCGTCTTCCCACCACCAGCGGCCGGCGCGAAAGTCCTCGCCGACGGCGACGGCGCGCGTGCACGGCGCGCAGCCGATGCTCGGGAAGAACAGGTCGTGCAGCCGGTTGTAGGGCACATCGCGCACGCGAAGGTAGTGCCAGACGTCGCCCCAGCTCCAGTCGGCGAGCGGGCTCAGCTTGCTGCGGCCGTGCTCGTCGATGACCTCGAGCTCGACCGCCGCACGGTCGTTCGACTGCTCGCGCCGAAGACCCGTGATCCACGCCGTGCGGCCGGCGAGCATGCGGCCGAGCGGCTCGACCTTGCGCAGCGCGCAGCACTGCTTGCGCAGCTCGACGCTCTTTCGCATCGCGTCGTCGCCGTTGCGACTGACGAACGCGATCACCGCCTCGTGCACCGGCCGATAGCGCTCGACGAACAGCCCGTAGCGCGCGCGCACCGACTCGATCAGCGCCAGCGTCTCGCCGTGAAGCTTGCCGGTGTCGAGCGTCGCGATGGCGATCGGCAGCCGGTCGCGAGCGATCAGGTCGGTGAGGACCTGGTCCTCGGCACCGAGGCTCGAGGCCTGGACGATGGCGTCCGGGTGGAACTCGGCAGCGCGCGCGAGCAACCGCCGTGCGTTCTCGACGCGCTGGTCGAAGCCCGCGCTCTCGCGCGCGTAGAGCGCCGTCGCCTTCGCCGTGTCCATCGCCTCGCTCGCACAGGCGCCGAAGCGCCGGAGCGCGCACTGTAAGAAGCGCTCGCGCCGCTGCGAAGAACACTTTCGGCGTTTGCTTCTGCGCTGGGTTCATAACGCTGCCGGCCGGCAGCGCTGAGCGCGTCAGGCGGACTCGAGGGCGAGGTCGAAGTGCTCGACCTGCGGCGGCGACGCCAGGAACTGGCCGATGTGCGATCGCCACTCGCCGAAGAGAGGCCCCTGGCGGAAGTCGACGGTGTGGTTCTCGACCGAATGCCACCAGATCATGAGCAGATAGCGATCGGGCGATTCGATGCCGCGTTGCACCTGGTGTGCGACGAAGCCCGTGGCGCGTGGCAGCACGGTGCGCAGACCGCGCTCGATCCCGGCCTCGAACTCGGCGTTCTTGCCCGGCGTGATGCGGATGTCGGCGACTTCGAGAATCATGTGCGGGCTCCCGGCGGATGGCCGAAGCGCAGTCTACGGCGCCTCAGACGCCGAGCGTGCGCGTCAGCGCATCGCGATCGGCCGCGAGCTCGGCCGACGTTCCGGCCAGGACGACGCGCCCCTTCTCGAGGACGACGGCGTCGTCGGTGTGGGCGAGCACCGCGTGCGCGTTGCGGTCGACGATCAGGGTCGCGATGCCGCTCGCGCGGATCGTGGCGATCGTTCGCCAGATGTCGGCGACGACGAGCGGTGCGAGCCCTTCGGTCGCCTCGTCGAGGATCAGCAGGAGCGGATTGGTCAGCAGGGCGCGGCCGATCGCGAGCATCTGCTGCTCGCCGCCCGAGAGCTGCTGGCCGCCGTGGCCGAGCCGCTCGGCGAGGCGCGGGAAGGTCGCGAGGACGCGCTCGAGCGTCCACTCGCGGCGACCGTCGGCGCCGGCGCGTGCGCACATGACGAGGTTCTCGCGTACCGAGAGGTTGGCGAAGATGCCGCGCCCTTCGGGCACGTAGCCGATGCCGAGGCGCGCCATCCGCTCGGGCGGCGCGCCGGTCGTCGCGCGGCCCTTCCAGGCGACGCCGCCGCCGCTCGCGCGCACGTAGCCGAGCGCGGTGCGGATCAGCGTCGTCTTGCCCATGCCGTTCCTGCCGAGCAGGCCGAGCGAGCGGCCGGCGGCGAGCTGCAGCGTGACGCCGCGCAGGACGTGGCTGTCGCCGTAGCGCGCGTGGAGATCGTCGACACCGAGCAGTGCGCTCATCTCAATGACCTTCGCCGAGATAGGCGAGCTGGACGGCGCGGTCGCTGCGGATCCGCTCCGGGGCGTCGCTCGCGATGACCTGGCCGTTGACCATCACCGTGATGCGGTCGGCGATGCGAAAGACGGCATCCATGTCGTGCTCGACGAGCAGGATCGCGTGGCCCTCCTTCAGGCCGACGAGCAGATCGAGCATGCGTCCGGTCTCCTCGGCGCCCATGCCGGCGAGCGGTTCGTCGAGAAGGAGGGCGCGGGGCGCCGTCGCGAGGCAGATCGCGATCTCGAGCTGGCGCTTGGCGCCATGACTGAGCGTCGCCGCCGTGCGGCCGGCGTCGCCCTCGAGGCCGGCGGCCGCGAGCGCTCGCCGCGCGACTGCGAGGCCGCGCGCATCGTGCGCCGCCGGCTGCCACACGCGCCACGCATGGGGCGTACCCGCCTGCGCCGCGAGCCGGCAGTTCTCGAGGACGCTGAAGTCGCCGAAGATCGTCGTTCGCTGGTAGCTGCGGCCGATGCCGGCCCGGGCGCGCCGCGGCTGCGACCAGCGCGTGACGTCGTCGCCGGCGAAGCGGATGCTGCCGGCGCTCGGCGCGAGCTCGCCCGAGAGCATGTTGACCAGGGTCGACTTGCCGGCGCCGTTGGTGCCAATGACGGCGTGGATCTCGCCGACCGCGAGGTCGAGCGACACGTCGTCGACCGCGGCGAGACCGCGAAAACGCCGACCGAGACCGATCGCCTCGAGCAGCGGGCGCGACGCGGCCGCTGCGCGCGGGCCGGACGCCTCGGCGAAGACCGCGTTCATGCCGTTCGCCGCGCAGCGCGCGCCGCACGCTCGCGCGCCAGGGCGCGCACTTGCGCGCCGAGACCGATCAGGCCGCGCGGCAGTGCGGCGACGAAGGCGATGATGGCGAGGCCGAGCGTCAGCTGCCAGTGCTGCGCGACCGGGCCGAACAGCGCTTCGGACTGGAACAGCTCCTTCAGCAAGGTGAACGCGATCGCGCCGAGCACGGCGCCACGGAGGCTGCCGATGCCGCCGAAGATCAGCATCAGCAGCACTGCGCCCGACTCGTGCCACGACAGCAGCTCCGGGTTGACGGCGCCGTCCTTGACCGCGAGCAGGAAGCCGGCAAGGCCGGCGAGCCCGCCGGCGACGACGAATGCGGCGAGCTTGTAGGGCGTCGTCGGAAAGCCGGCGGCGCGCATGCGCGGCTCGTTGACACGGATGCCCGCGAGTGCGTGGCCGAAGCGCGAGCGCAGCAGCATCGCGATGAACGCATACGTCGCGGCGAGCGTGACGAGGACGGCGTAGTAGAGCGTCGTTTGCGCGCCGAGATCGACGAGCGTCGTTCCGCCGACCGCGAGCGTCGGCTTCACGTAGAGGAAGATGCCGTCGCTGCCGCCGCCCGCCTTGGTGTCGTGGAAGACGAAGTACGCCATCTGCGCGAACGCGAGCGTGACCATGATGAAGTAGACGCCGCGGGTGCGCAGGCTCAGCGCGCCGACGACGATCGCGTAGGCGGTCGCGGCGCCGGCCGCAAGCGGCACCAGGAGCGCGAGCGATGCGCCGCTCTCGCCCGAGGCGAGGACGGTGACGTACGCGCCGATGCCGAGAAACGCGGCGTGGCCGAGGCTGACGAGTCCGGTCGCGCCGACGAGCAGCTCCAGGCTCAAGGCGAAGATCGCGTAGACCGCGATGCGGACGACGAGGTCCTGCGCGTACGGCGAAACGACGAACGGCAAGGCGGCGACGACGAGTGCCGCCGCCGCCGGGACGGGCCAGCCGCCGGCTTCGCGACGGCCGATGTCGGGCAGCGCGCCGACGTCGGCGGCGATCGGGGCGGATGACGCGACGGCGACGTCGTCAGGCGCCACGCTTCATCAGCCCCTCGGGCCGCCAGACGAGGACGATCGCCATCAGCACGTAGACGCCGACGCCGCTCCATTCGGCGAAGAAGACCTTGCCGAAGGTGTCGACGAAGCCGACCAGGAGCGACGCGACGAGCGCGCCGGTGATCGAGCCGATGCCGCCGATGACGACGACGACGAAGCAGATGATCAGCACGCTCGAGCCCATGCCGGGATAGACCGACGACAGCGGCGCCGCGATCATGCCGGCGAGCGCGGCGAGCGCCACGCCGCCGGCGAAGACGATCCGGTAGAGGTGGCGGATGTCGACGCCGAGGCCGCGCACCATGTCGCGATTGCTCGCGCCGGCGCGGATCATCATGCCGAGGCGGGTGCGGTTGACGACCGCGTAGAGAGCGAGCGCGACGACGAGGCACGCCGCCGACGCGAAGACGCGGTACCACGGGTACTCCATCAGGCCGCCGAGGCGAAAGCCGCCGGCGAGCCACGACGGCGCGGCGACGCCGTGGACGTCGTTGCCGACCAGGATGCTGCGCAGCTCCTCGAAGACGAGGATCAGCGCGTACGTCAGCAGCACCTGCTGCAGGTGGTCGCGCTCGTAGAGGAAGCTGAAGAACGCCCACTCGAGCAGGTAGCCGAAGATCGCGGCGATGGCGACGCCCGCGATCAGCCGCGTCACGAACCAGTCGCCGAACCACGGCGCGAGCGCGAACGCGAGGTAGGCGCCGAGCATGTAGAAGCTGCCGTGCGCGAGGTTGATGACGCCCATGATCCCGAAGATCAGCGTCAGGCCGCTGGCGACGAGAAAGAGCAGCAGGCCGTACTGGACGGCGTTGAGGCACTGGACGAGGAAGGTGGCTGCCTCCATCGCCGCCTCAATGGCTGCGTCGAGCCGTGGCGAGTTCGGTCGCCACGCTCACCCGCAAGGCGCTCAGAGCTTGCAGCCGCGCGCCGGGTCGGCGAGCGCCTTCGCCGCGATCGAGACGAGATCGTTCTCCTTGCCCTTGACCTGGCGCAGATAGATGTCCTGCACCGGGTTGCCGGCAGCCGAGAGGGTGAACTTGCCGCGCGGGCTGTCGACCGGCGTCTTTCTCATCGCCGCCGTCAGCTGGTCGCGTTTCGAGAGGTCGCCGCCGACTGCCTTCAGGCCGTTGGCGAGGATCTGCGCCGCGTCGTAGCCCTGCACGGCGTAGACGTCGGGCTGCGCCTTGTAGGCGATCGCGTAGGCCTTGCGGAAGGCGTTGTTCTTCGGCGTGTCGAGGTTGTCGGCGTAGTGCAGCGTCGTCAGCATGTTCTGCGCCGACGCGCCCTGTGCCTCGAGCGTGCCGTCGGTGAGAAAGCCCGGGCCGTAGAGCGGAATCGTCTTGTTGAGGCCGGCCGCGGCGTAGTCCTTGACGAACTTGACGGCGCCGCCGCCGGCGAAGAACGCGTAGACAGCATCGGGCTTCTGCGCCGCGATCTCGGTGAGGAGCGCCTGGAACTCGACGTTCGGGAACGGCACGGTGAGGTCCTTGATCACCTTGCCGCCGCCCTTCTCGAGCCCCTCGGTGAAGCCCTTCGTCGATTCGGCGCCGGCCGCGTACGCCCAGGTGATCGTCATCGCCCGCTTGACGCCCTTCTGGCCGGCGACGACGCCCATCGCGTAGCCCGGCTGCCAGTTCGAAAACGAGCTGCGCACGATGTTCGCGCTGCACATCGGCCCGGTGATCGCGTCGGCGCCGGCGTTCGGGATGACGAGCAAGGTGTTGTTGTCCTTGGCCGCCTTCGCCATCGCCAGCGCGACGCCGGAGTGGACGGTGCCGACGAGAACGTCGACGTTGTCGCGCTTGATCAGCTTGTTGACGTTGTCGGTCGCCTTCGATGGATCCGATTCGTCGTCGACCTTGAAATACTGGATCTCGCGCCCGCCGAGCTTGCCGCCCTGTTCCTGCACGTACAGCTTGAAGCCGTTCTCGATCGCGGTGCCGAGCGCCGCATAGGTCCCCGAGTACGGCAGCATGAGGCCGATCTTGATCGGCGCAGTCGATTGCGCCGTCGCTGCCGACGCGACGAGCAACGTCGCGAGTGCAAGGGCGCGAGTCGCGAGGGAAACGTGTTGCATGAAGGCTCCTGCAGAAGGGCAATCGGCGCGGCTCTCGTGCCGCCCGGTCCGCGACGCTAGCGCAGCACCGGCGGCGCGGCCATGCGTATAAATCAGAGGAGGAGGGCGTGCCTCGGGAGACGCATCCATGCACGCTCGCGTAAATCCCGAGCGGGCACGGCGGCTTTTCGATACCGACGCACGGGATTCGATAGACCGCGCTCGCGCC
This sequence comes from Caldimonas sp., assembly GCA_036496385.1. Taxonomy (GTDB): domain Bacteria; phylum Pseudomonadota; class Gammaproteobacteria; order Burkholderiales; family Burkholderiaceae_C; genus Schlegelella_A. Next base: position 39,143 of record DASXLD010000092.1, read on the forward strand.
CTTCGGCACCCTTGCCGGATCGAAGACGGCACCGTCGCCGCGACCGAGGAGACGCTTTCATGACTGCCCCCGATCCCCGTGCCAAGGACGCCGCGCGCGTTCGCTTGTCGCTCCTGTTCTCGCTGGTTGCAGCGTCGGCGCTGCCGATCGGTTGCGGCGGCAGCGACTCGCCGGCACCGGCGCCCGCGCCGGCTCCTGCTCCCGCACCGGCGCCGGTCGCGCTGGCGTGCGACGACACGATGAAGACGGCGTTCGTTCCCGACGCCGACACGACGGTCCTCCTCGTCAAGTCGTTCCTGAAGGGCGACTCGCTGGCGTTGTCGGGGACTGCGGCGTCGCCGGCGCCGCCGGTCGCTGCCAACGACCTCTGCTTCGTCAAGCTCAACGTCGGTCCCGGCAACTCCGGCCCGGCGGGCGCACCGTCGACATCGCCGGGCATCGGCATCGAGGTCTGGTTGCCCTCGCCGGCCAACTGGAACAGTCGCATCCACAACCTCGGCGGCGGCGGCTGGGCCGGCGGCAACCAGGGGTCGACGACCGTGATCGGCAACGTCGGCGCGGCGGCGACCGCGGGCAACGAGGGCTCGGTCGTGGGGACGACCGACACCGGTCACGCGGTCGGCAACGGCTCGTTCGCGATGAACCCCGACGGCACGATCAATTCGACCCTCTGGGAGGACTTCGCGGAGCGCAGCCTCCACCAGCTGGCGTTGAAGACGAAGGCTCTCACCGAGGCCTATTACCTGCAGACGCAGAAATTCGCGTACTGGGACGGCTGCTCGACGGGCGGCAGGCAGGGCTACAAGATCATCCAGAACGATCCCACCGACTACGACGGCTATCTCGTCGGCGCGCCGGCGTTCAACTGGACGAAGTTCATCACCGCGGAGCTGTACCCGCAGATCGTCTACCAGCGCGACCTCGGCGGCGTGCCGCTCACGGCAGCGCAGCAGGCGCTCGTGAACGCCGACGCGGTCAGCGCCTGCGACGTCGTCGGCGGCCAGCATCTCGGCTACGTCGCCGATCCAGAGCAGTGCACCTACGACCCGACCAGGGACGCGGCGGTGCTGTGCACCGGAACCATCGGGACCGGTGGCGTTGTCGGCACCAACGGCACGGCGGCGTGCGTCACGCCGGTTCAGGCGCAGGCCATGAACAAGATCTGGTTCGGTCAGACGCCCGACGGTACGGTGCCCGACCCGGCCGCCGACAACGGCTTCACCGCCAACCTGACCGACGGCCAGCTCTGGTACGGCCTCAGCCGCGGCGCGACCTTGAGCGGGTTGGCTGGCAACAATCCGTTCTCGATCTCTTCGGACATGGTCGCGCTCGAGCTGCAGAACCCGACTCTGGCGACGCCGAGCTTCGTCAACGCGACCGGCAACGGCGCCAACGGCTGGAAGAACCTGACTTACGGGCAGCTCGCCAACGCCGCCGCCCAAGGGGTGGCGCTGCAACCGTTCTTCGGCAACATCAATACCGACAACTCCGACCTGAGCGGCGTGCAGGCGAGCGGCGCCAAGATCATCCAGTATCACGGCATGGCCGACGTGCTGATTCCGACGGCGAACTCGATCAACTACTACAACCGTGTCGCCAACATGGACGGCGGCTTCAGCAAGACGCAGGCCTACGACCGGCTGTTCCTGATCGGCGGCATGGGCCATTGCGCGGGCGTCGGCACGGCGCAGGGAACGAGCGGTGTGAGCCCGCCGATCACGGCCGCCAACCTGCCCCTGCCGGCCGCCGGCCAGTTGTTCTCGGCGATGACGGCGTGGGTCGAAGGCGGTGCGGCCTCGGCGCCGGCGTCGATCACGCTGACGTCGACCGACGCCAGCGCGAGCCAGCTGCTCTGCCCGTATCCGCAAAAGCCCACTTACGGCGGCATCGGCGCGATCACCGCGGCGGCAAGCTACACCTGCAAATAGCGAGGCGGCGGCAACCGTTGAGACGGCGCGCTCAGGCGCGCCGCCTCGCTTGCGCCGGTGTGCGCCCGGTGCGGCGGCGAAACGCTTCGGTGAAATGCGACTGGCTGGCAAAACCGGTGGTGAGCGCGATCTCGCTGAGCGACATCTCGCTGCCGAGCAGCACCTCGGCGCGTCGGATGCGGCGCGCGAGCACGAAGTGGTGCGGCGTCGCGTCGACGGTGGCCTTGAAGAGTCGTGAGAACGTGTACGGGCTCATCGCCAGTTGCGCCGAGAGTCGCGCCACGCTGAGGTCGGAGCCGAGGTTGATGTCGATGAACTCGATCGCGCGCTGCAGCTGCCGTGTCGAGAGGGTGCGCTGGGCGTTCGGCGCCGTCTCGCCGGCCGCGTACCGGCTGCGCAGGCGCGACAGCAGGGCGAGCGAGATGCCTTCGGCGAAGAGCTTGCCCGAAGGGCAGCCGGCATCGACCTCGGCGCGGATGCAGCCGCACAACCGCTCGAGGATCGGGTCGCGGGTCGAGAGCAGGGTGCGCGGCTCGACGGCGCCGGCGTCGTCGTGCACGTACGAGCGAACGCGCTCCGGGTCGACCTCGACGGCGAGCACCTCGCCGGGCGTGCAGTCCCACCAGCCGTGGTCCATGAGGAAACCCGACGAGAAGACGTCGACCTGGCCCGGGGCGAGCGCGAGGTCGTACACGGTCTTGCCCGAGCGGATGCGTGATCGGCCGTGCGCGCCGATGTGCACGAGGAGCAGCGGATGCGGGTTGTAGCGATGCGCAACCTCGCCCTTCTGCATGTGCGGGTGGATCTCGAACGGCAGGCCCGACCAGGCGTTGATCGGCAGTGGCGCGAGCGGCTTGCCGTCGAGGCCGATGACGCGGTCTTCTTCGAGCAAGGGGATGTGCGATGCCATCGCGTGCCCGGCTCGCGCTCAGGTGCCGGCGATGAAGCGCCCGGCCTCGCGCATCAGGGCCTCGGGCTGGTCGCGGTGCGGCGAATGGCCGCAGTCGGCAATGGCGACGAGCCGAGTGCCCGGAACGTGCCGCGCCACGGCGCGGATCTGCTCGAGCGTGCCGTACTCGTCGTCTTCGCCTTGCAGGGCGAGCACCGGCGCCGCAATGCCTTCGATGTCGCGCTCGATGTTCCAGCTGCGGAACCCCGGCGCCAGCCAAGCGTCGTTCCAGCCGTGGAACGCCGAGTCGGCGTCGTCGTGATAGTGCGAAAGGCGATCGCGCAGGTCGCTGGCGCGATACGCTTCGCGCGCCCTTTCGATGCTGGCGATCGAAACGTCTTCCACGAACAGATGCGGCGCCACCGCGATCACGCCGGCCACCGGGTGCTTGGCCGCGTGAAGCAGGGCGATCGAGGCGCCGTCGCTGTGGCCGAAGAGCCAGGGCCGCGCGATGCCGACCGCTGCCAGCAGCGCCGGCAGCACCTCTTCGGCCTGGCGGTGCATGAAATCGGGCGCCCAGCGCTCGTCGCGAGGGCGCGCCGTCGAGCGGCCGTAGCCGGGCCGTGAGTACACGAATCCGGAAAGGTCGCGCTCGGCACAGAAGCGCTCGGGGAAGTCCTTCCACATCGCGACCGAGCCGAGGCCTTCGTGCAGGAAGACGACCGGGGGCAGCGGCGAAGCGGCGACGCCGACCCACGCGAACTCGATGCGCTGCGGCACGCCGCGCCACGAGATGCGGGCCGAGCCCGCCGCAGCTCGGGCGCCGTCTTCGATCATCGTTTTCACTTTGCTGCCGCGCGCTCGCGGTCGCGCAGGCGAAAGCGCTGGATCTTCCCGGTGGCCGTCTTCGGCAGCTCGTCGACGAACTCGAACGAGCGCGGGTACTTGAACGGTGCGAGGCGCTCTTTGACGAAAGCCTTCAGCTCGGCCTCGCTCACCTGCTGGCCGGGCTTCGCGACGACGAAAGCCTTCGTCTTCACGAGGCCCTCGCGGTCCTCGACGCCGATCACCGCCGACTCGAGCACCGCCGGGTGCTGCATGAGCGTCGACTCGACCTCGAACGGCGAGACCCAGATGCCGCTCACCTTGAGCATGTCGTCGCTGCGGCCGGCATAGGTGTAGTAGCCATCCGCGTCGCGCGAGTACTTGTCGCCGCTCTTCGTCCAGCCGCCCTGGAAGGTGTCGCGCGAGCGCTCGCGGTCGCTCCAGTACATGAGCGCGGCGCTCGGGCCGCGGATGTAGAGGTCGCCCACGTCGCCGACCGCCACCGGGCGGCCGTCGTCGCCGCGCAGCTCGACTTCGTAGCCCTCGACGGGCTTGCCGGTCGTGCCGTAGCGAATGTCGCCGGGCCGGTTCGAGATGAAGATGTGCAGCATCTCGGTCGAGCCGATGCCGTCGACGATGGCCGAGCCGAAGTGCTTCTCGAATCGCTGCCCGATCTCGGCCGGGAGCGCTTCGCCCGCCGACGAGCACATGCGCAGGCGCACCGCCGCGCGCGCCGGCAGCGCCGGCGAGGCGAGCATGCCGGCGAAGCCCGTCGGCGCGCCGAAGAAGACCGTGGGTCGCGTTGCGACATCGGTCGCCGTCCAGCGCCTGAAGACTGCGTCGGGCGTCGGCCGCTCGGCCATGAGCACGACGCTCGCGCCGACCGAGAGCGGAAAGGTGAGCGCGTTGCCCAGGCCATAGGCGAAGTAGAGCTTGGCGGCGGAAAAGCACACGTCGCTGTCGCCGAGGCCGAGCACCGGCTTGGCGTAGAGCTCGGCCGTCCACCACAGATTGGCGTGCGTGTGCACCGTGCCCTTCGGCCTCCCGGTCGATCCCGAGGAGTAGAGCCAGAAGGCCGGGTCGTCGCGATGCGTCGACGCCGGCGCGGCGAGCGCGGCCCGGTCGGCGATGAACGTCTCGAAGGCGATCGTGCCTGCGGGCACGGCGCCCGACGCCTGCGCGACGACGACGGTCTTCACCTCGTTCGCCGCCTTCGCCCGTGCCGCATTCAGCGTGGGCAGGAGCGATGCGGAGACGAGCGCGGCCTGGGCGCGGCTGTGCTGCAGCATGAAGGCGTAGTCGTCGGCGGTGAGCAGCGTGTTCACGCAAACCGGGACGATGCCGGCGTAGAGGCAACCCAGGAACGAAACCGGCCACTCGTTGCTGTCGAGCATGAGAAGCAGCACGCGCTCCTCGCGGCGAACGCCGGCGGCGAGCAATGCCGCGGCGAACCGGCGCGCCTGCCGCTCCAGCTCGCCGTAGCTCAGGCGGCCGCGATCGTCGACGTAGGCGAGCCTGGCGGAGCGCTCGGTATTCGCAGCGAACAGATGCGCCGCGAAGTTGAAGACGGCGGGCGGGGTCATCTCACGTGTCTCCAGGGATCAAGTTCGGGCCGGACTCGAGCCCGGGCGGCGACGATAGGGCTGGCTTCCGCGCCTGTCAAGCAATATAATGCATCATGACTACCGGCAGGCGTCGGCCCCGAGCTTCCGCGTCGAAAGCGAAAGCGCCGAAGAAGGATCCGTTCCTGCTCGCTCTCGGCGAGCGCGTTCGCCTGCTGCGCGCCCGCCGCGGCCTTACTCGAAAGGGCGTGGCGCAAGCCTCGGGAGTTTCGGAGCGCCACCTCGCCAACCTCGAGTACGGCGTCGGCAACGCGTCCATCCTCGTCCTCCAGCAGGTGGCCTCGGCGCTCGACTGCGCCCTCGCCGAGCTGGTCGGCGACGTGACGACGAGCACGCCCGACTGGCTCATGCTGCGCGAGCTGCTGCAAAGCCGCAGCGACGCTGACGTGCGGCGCGCCCGGCTCGCGCTCGCTGCTCTCTTCGGCCACGGCAACATCGACCCGGCGCGCAGTCGCCGCCTGGCGCTGATCGGCCTGCGTGGCGCCGGCAAATCCACGCTCGGTGCGATGCTCGCCGACGCGCTCGAGCTGCCCTTCGTCGAGCTGAGCCGCGAGATCGAGAAGATCGCCGGCTGCAGCATCCGCGAGATCCACGACCTCTACGGCACCACCGCCTACCGGCGCTACGAGCGGCGCGCCCTCGACGAGGTGGTGAAGGCGCACGCCGCGGTGGTCATCGCCACGCCGGGCGGCATCGTCGCCGAGCCGGCCACCTTCGAGCAGCTCCTCACGCACTGCACGACGATCTGGCTGCAAGCGTCGCCCGAGGAGCACATGGGCCGCGTCGCCGCGCAGGGCGACACGCGGCCCATGGCGGCGAGCCGCGAGGCCATGGACGACCTCCGCCGCATCCTCGCCGGTCGTGCGGCCTTCTACTCGAAAGCAGACGCTGTGCTCGACACGAGCGGAAGATCGACGGCGCAGAGCTTCGCTGCGCTGGCAGCGCTGGTGGCCGATCTCGCCGACATGCACGAAACTGCATCAACCTCTTGACCTGCCTACGAGGCATGCATTATGATGCATAAATCGTTCGAAGGAGACCCCTCATGTCCGGTCCGCCCCGCGTCGACTACCGCACCGACCCCGCGCAATACAAGCACTGGAAGCTCTCGACCGAGGGCGCGCTCGCCCGCCTGACGCTCGACGTCGCCGAGGACGCCGGCATCGCCCCTGGCTACAAGCTCAAGCTCAACAGCTACGACCTCGGCGTCGACGTCGAGCTCGCCGACGCCCTGAACCGGATCCGCTTCGAGCATCCCGCGGTGCGCTCGGTGATCGTCACGAGCGGCAAGGACCGCGTCTTCTGCTCGGGTGCCAACATCTTCATGCTCGGCGTCTCGAGCCATGCCTGGAAGGTCAACTTCTGCAAGTTCACCAACGAGACCCGGAACGGCATCGAGGACACGTCGCAGCATTCGGGAATCAAGTTCCTCGCCGCGGTCAACGGTGCCTGCGCCGGCGGCGGCTACGAGCTCGCGCTCGCCTGCGACGAGATCGTCCTCGTCGACGATCGCTCGTCGTCGGTCTCGCTTCCGGAGGTGCCGCTGCTCGGCGTGCTGCCCGGCACCGGCGGCCTGACCCGCGTCACCGACAAGCGCAAGGTCCGGCACGACCTCGCCGACATCTTCTGCACCAGCGTCGAAGGCGTTCGCGGCCAGCGCGCGGTCGAGTGGCGGCTGGTCGATGCGGTGGCCAAGCCGGCGCAGTTCGCCGCCGCCGTGCACGAGCGTGCGGCAAAGCTCGCGGCGTCGAGCCCGCGGCCGAGCAGCGCGGCGGGAGTCGCGCTGACCCGGCTCGAACGCGACGAGAGCGCCGACCGGATCCGCTACCAGCACGTTACGGTCGAGATGGACCGCGTGAAGCGAACCGCGACGATCACGGTCCGGGCGCCGGCCGGTGCGCAGCCGGAAGACGTCGCCGCCATCGAGTCGGCAGGCGCCGCGTGGTGGCCGCTCGCGATGGCGCGCCAGCTCGACGACGCGATCCTCAACCTGCGGACCAACGAGCTCGACCTCGGCACCTGGATCCTGAAGACCGAGGGCGACCCGGCGGCCGTTCTTGCCGCCGACCGGACGCTGCTCGCGCACCAGGACCACTGGTTCGTGCGCGAGACGATCGGCATGCTGCGCCGGACCCTGTCGCGTCTCGACGTCTCCTCGCGCACGCTGTTCGCGCTGATCGAGCCGGGCTCGTGCTTCGCCGGCGTCCTCGCCGAGCTCGCCTTTGCCGCCGATCGCAGCTACATGCTCGCGCTGCCCGACGACGCCGCGCGGGCGCCGACGCTGCAGCTCGACGAGCTCAACTTCGGCCCGCTGCCGATGGCGAGCGACCGCTCGCGCCTCGCCCGCCGTTTTCACGACGAAGATGCGCCGCTCGCCGACGCGTTCGCCGCGATCGGCACCGCGCTCGATGCCGATGCAGCGCTCGAGCTCGGCCTCGTCACCGCCGCGCCCGACGACATCGACTGGGACGACGAGGTGCGCATCGCGATCGAGGAGCGCGCGGCGATGTCGCCCGACGCGCTCACCGGGCTGGAGGCGAACCTGCGCTTCGGCCCGGGCGAAAACATGGCGACGCGCGTCTTCGGGCGGCTCACGGCATGGCAGAACTGGATCTTCCAGCGCCCGAATGCAGTCGGCCCGAAGGGCGCGCTCAAGGTCTACGGCACCGGCGAGAAGGCCGGCTTCGATTTCCACCGCGTCTGATCACCGGCGAGCTCGCATCATGTCCATCGACTACAGCCAGAAGATCCCGAACAACGTCAATCTCGCCGACGACCGCACGCTGCAGCGCGCGCTCGAGCAGTGGCAGCCCAACTTCATCCAATGGTGGGACGACGTCGGCCCCGACGAATCGACCCACTACGAGGTCTACCTGCGCACGGCGACGAGCGTCGATCCGCAGGGCTGGGCGCACTTCGACTACGTGAAGATGCGCGACTATCGCTGGGGCATCTTCCTGCAACCGAACGACGCGAGCCGCGAGATCCACTTCGGCGACCACAAGGGCGAGAAGGTCTGGCAGGACGTTCCCGGCGAGCATCGCGCCAACCTGCGCCGCATCATCGTCACGCAGGGCGATACCGAGCCGGCGTCGGTCGAGCAGCAGCGGCATCTCGGCCTCACGGCGCCGTCGATGTACGACCTGCGCAACCTGTTCCAGATCAACGTCGAGGAGGGGCGCCACCTCTGGGCGATGGTCTATCTGCTGCAGCGCTTCTTCGGCCGCGACGGCCGCGAGGAGGCGGGCGCGCTGCTCGAACGCAGCTCGGGCGACGAGAACAACCCGCGCATCCTCGGCGCCTTCAACGAGAAGACGCCCGACTGGCTGGCGTTCTTCATGTTCACCTACTTCACCGACCGCGACGGCAAGTTCCAGCTCGCGGCGCTCACCGAGAGCGCGTTCGACCCGCTCGCGCGAACGACGAAGTTCATGCTGACCGAAGAGGCGCACCACATGTTCGTCGGCGAGAGCGGCGTGAGCCGCGTCGTGCAGCGAACGGCGCAGGTGATGAACGAGCTGAAGACCGACGACGCGAAGAAGATCCGCGAAGCCGGGGCGATCGACCTGGCGACGATCCAGCGCTACCTGAACTTCCACTACTCGGTGACGATCGACCTCTTCGGCGCCGACCAGTCGAGCAACGCCGCCACCTTCTACAGCTCGGGCCTGAAGGGCCGCTACGAGGAAGGCAAGCGCGCCGACGACCATGTCCTGAAGGGCCAGACGTACAAGGTGCTCGAGGTTCAGGGCGGCCAGCTGGTCGAGAAGGAAGTGCCGATGCTCAACGCCTTGAACGAGGTGTTGCGCGACGACTTCATCAAGGACTCGGTCGCCGGTGTCGGCCGCTGGAACAAGGTGCTCGAGAAGGCCGGCGTGCCGCAGCGCCTCGTCGTTCCGCACAAGGCATTCAACCGCAGGATCGGCGCGCTCGCCGGCATCCGGCTGTCGCCGGAGGGCCGCGTCGTCGGCGAAGAGGAATGGCGGGCGCACGAGGCCGAGTGGCTGCCGAGCGATGCCGACCGTGCGTTCGTCGCCTCGCTGATGGGCCGCGTCGTCGAGCCGGGCAAGTTCGCGAACTGGATCGCGCCGCCGGCGATGGGGATCAATCGTCAGCCGGTCGACTTCGAGTACGTCCGTTTCGGGTGATGATCGCGCGATGGAAGCGGCGACGACGACGGCGGCAGGAGCAGGCACAGCCTCGGCGGTGATCAGGCAGCACCTGATCGACCCCGAGATCTGCATTCGCTGCAACACCTGCGAGGCGACGTGCCCGGTCGGCGCGATCACGCACGACGATCGCAACTACGTCGTCCGTGCCGACGTCTGCAACTCGTGCCTCGCCTGCATCGCGCCGTGCCCGACGGGATCGATCGACAACTGGCGCACGGTACCGATCGCACGCGCATACGACATCGCCGAGCAGCTGACGTGGGACGAGCTTCCGCCCGAGCTCACTGCCGAGCAGCTCGCGGCTGAAGGCGTCGCGCCCGAAGCGGTGGCCGCCGCCGAGCCGGTCCTCGCCGTCAAGCCGGAAGCGGCCAACGGCGAGGCACCGTTCAACAGCGCTGCCTATGGCGCGACCGTGCCGCCGTGGTCGGCGGCGCATGCATATACCAATCTGTTCGGGCCGAAGACGCCGACGAGCGCGACCGTCGTCGGCAACGTCAACTGCACCGAGGCGGGCTTCCACAACCAGACCCACCACATCGTCCTCGACTTCGGCGCGATTCCGTTCCCGGTCCTCGAAGGCCAGTCGATCGGCATCGTCGCTCCCGGCGTCGACGAGCGCGGCAAGCCGCACGTCGCGCGCCAGTATTCGGTCGCGAGCCCGCGCAACGGCGAGCGCCCGGGCTACAACAACGTCTCGCTCACGGTCAAGCGGGTCACCGAAGACCACCAGGGCCGGCCGACGCGCGGCGTGGCAAGCAACTACATCTGCGACCTGAAGGTCGGCGACAACGTGCAGGTGGTCGGCCCCTTCGGCCAGAGCTTCCTGATGCCGAACCACCCGAAGTCGCACATCGTGATGATCTGCACCGGCACCGGCAGCGCGCCCATGCGTGCGATGACCGAATGGCGCCGGCGATTGAGGAAGGGCGGCAAGTTCGAGGGCGGCAAGCTCATGCTCTTCTTCGGCGCGCGCACGCGCGAGGAGTTGCCCTACTTCGGGCCGCTGACCTCGCTGCCGAAGGACTTCATCGACATCAACCTGGCCTTCTCGCGCACGCCGGGGCAACCGAAGCGCTATGTGCAGGATCTGATGCACGAGCGCGCGGTCGACCTGGTGCCGCTGCTTGCCGATCCGAACGCGCACTTCTACGTCTGCGGATTGAAGGCGATGGAGGAAGGGGTGGTGCTGGCGCTACGGGATGCGGCGACCGGGGCCGATCTGGATTGGGATGGAGTGATCGGGCCGGGGTTGAAGCGGGAGGGGCGGCTGCACCTCGAGACCTACTAGTGACCCGGCGCGACGTCGACGTCCTTCGCGCTGGACTTGAAAGCGGCGCCCAGGATCGAGGCCGGTCTTACCGCGTCGGACTGGACAGTTCCGCGGGCAATGCGATCTCGCCCTTCGATTCGAAGCGCACCGTGCTGAAAGCCGAGCCGCTGATTTTGCCCTTGAGCACGTAGTCGATCTTGCTCCGGTCCTGGCTCATGTACATGCCGATCGCCTGGCGTGCGAAGCGCAGCGCCGACGCGGTGACCGGAACCGACAGCACCACCTCGCCAAAGCGCGGCACCGTACCGGACGCGTCGCTGACGCCGGTCGCGAAGCTGCTGCCGCGCACCTCGAGCTCGACATAGACGCCGTCGTAGGCGATCGGCGTGTCGTTGGGGTTCTGCACCCGCAGCTTGCAGAGGAAGCGCAGCTCGAGGCCCTCGCCCTCCAGCGGCTCGACGCCGACCACTTGGACCTGTACCGGGTCATGGCCCGGCAAGGCGGCGCAGGCCGAGAGAAGCGCCAGCGTTGGCGCGAGTGCGACGACGCTGCGACGGGTGGGCATTCGGCGTCTCGGTGAATCGGGGGAAACGGTGCGTGGCAGTCTAGTCCACCGAAGCGGGAGCGTCGCAGCAAGGGACGCCTGCGACGGTGAACTCGACCGTCCTCGGCCATCTGGCGGACTCCTGCTGCCTCGTCCCCACACGTTGAGCAACGTTGCGCAGGCGTGAGCGGATGTATCAACGGACACGCCGCGCGTTTGGCGTGAAACGTTGGTCATCGCCGAGTTCGGCGGCGCGTTGAACCACTGCGCGATGTCGCGCCGATATGCCGCAACACAACCGCTGGAGGGAGCTTCTATGCGTGCGCTATTCACATCCTCTCGGGTCCACCTGACCTGGGCCTTGCTGGCGCTGGGCACACTCTTGGCGTCGTGCGGCGGCGGCGGCACTTCGAGCTCGGCGACGCAATACACGTCGGTGGCGATGGCCGGCGAGCTGCTCACCTACAGCATCGACCCGGTGGCGCTGACCTACAGCTACACCATCACCGAGAGCCAGTTCGGCCTCGACGGCAAGACCGGTTCGGGGACGCTGGTGCGCAACCCCGACGGCTCGTATTCGCCTTCGGGCATTCCCAATGCGCGCATCGTGATCCTGCCCAACGGCTTGCTGCTGGGCGCGGTGCGCGAGCGCTTCGGCGCCGCAGTGGTGACGGTGCCGATCATCGGCCTGAGCAATCCGGTGAGCACGGTCAGCACGCTGGCCGCGACCTACAACTTCATGCATCGCGGCTGCCTGAGCGCCGTCTGCGCCACCGACACCGGCACCTTCGTGATCACGGCCAACGGCACCTGGTCGTCCTGCCCGAGTGCGAACCTCGCCGCCGGCGGTTGCCCGCTCGGCGGTCGCACCGGCACGCTCGTATCGCTGGGCAACGGCCTGTGGCAAGTGATGGAGGGCACGATCAACATTGGCACCGCCATCGGTTTCAACTCGGCCGGCCAGAACGTCCTGCTGATCGACCTGAAGGATCTGCGGGCCGGCGGCCTCGGCATCGGCCTGGTCGTCGGTTCGCAGCAGGCGCCCCTCACATCCGCTCAGACCGACGGCACCTGGATCGCCGGCACCTCGAACGGCAATTGGGCGGTGTTCACCGCCGCCGGGACCACGATCACCGTCACCAATCTCGATGGCGTTCCGGTCAACGTCACCGGCACCTTCACCGCCGACTCGCCGTGGCAAGGCATGGCCACCACCAACGCGGGCGGCATGGGCTTTCTGGCAGGCAACGGCGTGTACGTGCTCGAAACGGCCAACGGCTACGCCGAAATCGGCGTCAAGCTGCGCTGAACGTCGATCACGTGCTTCTCGGGCTGGCATGGCGCGCTAGGCGTTCTCGAACACCTCGTCGCCGGTCGGCTCGTAGTGCGGGATTGCGTTCATCTCGTGGCGCAAGGTGGAGAGCGCGAGGTACATACGCTTGCGGGCGCGGCTCTGGTTGCCGAGCGGTCGATGCTCGGCGATGCTGTGCCACGGGTTGTACGAGAGGCGCCTGGCGAACTCGATCTGGGCCTGCGATGCGAAGGTCTGGCGCGGCATCCGCAGCGTCGCGACCGAGACGCGCGGCGACAGCCGCTCGGGCCAGAGCACCGAGGCGTTCTCGATCGGCATCAGGTGCGGGTCGGTCTGCCGCTGGATGCGAAAGTCGAGCTCGACGTCGCCGGCGTCGAGCGCGCTCACCATCGCCGCGCGCAGATAGTCGTCGGGCGGCCGGAACGGCAGGCGCGGAATCGGCGTCCGCTGGTTCGTCTTCGGCCAGACCGAGTACTGCATCGCCTGGCCTTCGCCGAGCAGATACGGCACGCAGCTGAAGTAGGGCGCCTCGAACGGGCTCGTCTGCGTCTTGATCCAGAGCGCCTGCATGATGCCGTCGAGCAGGTGCGGCCGGTGCAGGTTGACGAAGTAGAAGATCGATGCGTTCTTCAGGCTTTCGATCTGCAGCTGCGCGTTGGCGCGCACGTCCGGAGTCACGAAGGTCGGCGGCGACACGCCGAACATGTCCTGGGTGAACTTCTCCTCGTCCATCAGCTTCGGCCCGGGAACGCCCAACAGCTTGATGCTGATGCTCATGAAGCCGACGTCGTCGATGTCCGGCGTGACGTAGGGGCCCGGCCCGGAGAAGCGCACCCAGGCGCGGTAGGTCTTCGGCTCGGCGAAGACGCCGCGGCGCAGCTCGGCGGGGAGCCCCTCGTGGACGATGAACTCGGCGCGCACGACGCCTTGCGTCTTGGTGTTGCCGCCGCGCTCGAAGCCGCCGGGCTTCCAGAGCCCGCGCATCTGCTGCTGGAAGCTCGTGATGATCGAATCGACGAACTCCTCTTCGCCAGGGAGCGGCTTTTCCTCCGCGAGCGCGAGCTTCTCGTCGACGCGCTGGGCGTTGATGAGGTAGGTGACGAAGCGGGCGATCGGATCGCGCAGCGTCGCGTCGAAGAGCGGACGGAACCACGGGTCGAAGCGACGCTCGAGGTGGAGCAGCGCCAGCGTCGTGTCGGCCGCCACGTCGAGCAGCTTTGACCCCGTGTTCGCACGCGGGACCGGTCGGCTCTCGTTCGAATTCATGGCGGTCCCTTCAGCGGGTGGCGAGATAGCGCAGGGCGCGGATGCCGGGCAGGAAGAAGTACGCGCCGCCGAGCACGGTCACGAACTGCGGCAGCCCGGCGATGCGTTCGGCAGGACCGTCGGCGCGCTGGACCGAGAAGCCGTCGCTCGGCGCACCGTCGGCGGCGGGCAGGCGAGTCCCGAGGAGCGGATCGCTCTCGCTCGGCAGGCCGTCGAAATGGATTCCCATCGCCCATGCGTTCTGGACGAACTCGAACTGGCGCGCGAGGTTGGCGCCGAGGCAGATGAAGTGCAGCCCCGGCTCGGCGCCGCCGCCCGGCTCGGCGATCGCCTGGCTCACCGATACGCCGGCGCCGTACTCGCGGCCGCGCCTGAGCAGCCGATGAAATCGCGTCGACGCGACCAGGTCCAGGTCGAGCGCCTCGGCGTCGAAGCCGAGCGTACGCTTCGCCCAGGAGAGGAGTCCCGGCGGTCCGGCCGGCAGGTCGGCGTTGCGCGGATTGCTGCGCCGCACGTGCGCGCCGAGCGGGCAGCGAGCGCCGTGCGGGTCAAAGCGGTACGTGAAGGCGTTGAGGCCGCCCGGGGCGTCGCCGCCTTCGATCGCTTCGCCGGTCTTGGCGACGAGCGGCACGCCGTCGCGCCCGCGGCCGACCATCGCGCTCGCGATCCGCTCCCGGCGGGTCGCATCGCCGCCGGCCTGGCGGTCGATGAATTGCCAGAACCCGTGCACGTCCTGGCGCAGCTGGCGCAGGACCAGATAGCTGCCGTTCCGGCCGAGGTCGGCGCGCGTCGGCTCGTCCTCGGCGCGTGGCAAGGACGCCGTCGAGGGCGCGGCGTCGAGCAGCGGCCGGTCGGTATAGCCGCCGTACTCGTTCGGGTAGCCGAGCAGGTATTCGCCGAGGCAGCTCAGGTTCGTGTAGGCGGAGTGCTCGGCGTCGCGCGCCGGACGGCGGCGTTCCCAGTCGAGCAGCGGCTGCGAGATGCCGTCGGTGAAGCCGAACGGCTCGATGCCGTCGAGGTCGGACGTCGCGAGGCAGGTCAGGAGCTCGAAGCCCGCTGCGCATTGCACTTCGATCGCTGCCTGCCACGCGGCCAACCGCCCCGGCATCGCGTAGAGCAGCAGCAGCACGTGCGGCACGCGCGGCTCGGCGCCCCATTGCCAGCGCGCCGGATCGTTCGCGCCGGCGTCGCCGAGGCGGCGCGCGCGGTTCGCGTCGCGGCCCATGCCGACGACGAACTCGTTCGCGAAACCTTCGACGACTGTGTCGGCGACGCCGAGCGCGCGCAGGCCGTCGCTGGTGAACGCGACCTGCAGCGCAGTCTCGGGCAGCGGCTCGACGGTCGCCGCAGTGCTCACCGCCACCGTCGCCAGCCAGCGGCGCGCCGCGTCGACACCGCCGTCGCGAATGCGCAGCAGCAGGAACGCCGCTTCGGTGTGATGCTTGTAGCCGAAGCGCACCAGGCCCTGGATGTCGTCGAGCTCGACCGCGAGCGCTGCGCTCATAGCAACCTCAGCCAGGCAAGCGCTTGCGCATCGCTCATCGTCGCCTGCTCGAGGCCCTGGCGGATGCGCTGGTTGCGCTTGAGCTCGACGAGCGCGAGCCCGGGGTAGGCCTTGTACCAGACCTGCGTCGGCACCTGATGGCGGCGCTGGTAGTGCTTGAACTTCTGCTCGATGCGCGAGCCGCCGAGGATCAGCCAGCGCGTGCGCGGCCAGCCGACGCCGTTGCTGAACACGAGGTTCAGGCCCCAGCCGACCTTGTTGATGAAGTCGTCCATGTAGCCCTGGTGACTGCCGTCGTAGTTGCTCACGAAGACGACGCGCGTCTTGTCGTCGAAGAAGAACCAGTGCGCGAAGTGGATCGTCTGCACGCGCCCCAGGAAGCCGCGCGTGAAGACGTGCCGGCACGCGTAGTCGACGAGCACCAGCAGCACCGTCAACAGCCAGCGGCGAAAGCGCCCCGGCTTGACGGCGCCGAGGGCGGTGTACTGGTTGGAGATGTCGCGGTCCTCCAGCTCCTGCAGCAGCGCGAGATCGGCCGTCACGGGGCGCGGGCAGATCTCGGGGTCGTGGCTCTCGCGCGTGCGCAGCAGGGCGACGAGGAGCGGCGTCAGCACGATCAGGAACGGCAGCGCGACGAGGCCGAGCAGCGGCACGGCGACGAGGTGGCCGAGCTTGGCGAGCTGCCAGGCGAGCGGCGTCGGCTCGGGCGGCGTCAGCGCGAGACGACCGGCTTGGACCTCGGCGGCGACGTAGGCGGCGAGGTCCTTGCGGAGGCGCTCGGCAGCGGCGGGCGCGTCGATCGGCCGCCGCGGCACGCGCGCAGCAAGCGCGCGTTGCAGCGCGCTTTCCTGGCGGATCTGGCGGACCGTCCGGCCGACCCAGTTGACGAAGCTCGCGGCCGACGGCCGCCGGTGCGCGCGCAGCCAGGCGAGCAGGTCGCCGTTGGCGTCGAACCCCTCGCAGTGCGCAAAGATGATGGCGAGGCCGGGCGCTCGCTGCGCGAGGTCGGCGAGTACCTCGTCGGCCGGCCCGTCGCAGTCGCCGATGAACGCGAGGTAGGTCGGCAGGCGCGGCGGCCGGATGCCGTGCGCTTCGAGGTCGACCTGCAACGCGTCGTCGAGGACGACGAGGCGGGCGAAATGCAGCCGCTCGAAGGCGCGGAACGGAACGACCGCGTTGTCGGGGTCGGCCAGCCCGGGCCCTGCGTTCATCGAGGCGAGCAGCAAGCGCAGGGCCGCTTGCCTGCCGGCCGCGACGGGCGCGACCACCATGAAGTGGTCCTGCGGTGTCATCCTCAGAACTGGAGGCAGAAATCGATCAGGCGGTCCTTGGCCCAGTACACCTTGCCGAGGTAGAAGCCCGGTCCGATGAGGCGGATCTCGTCGCGGATGTAGTGCGCGACCAGCGACGTCTCGGAGTAGTCGAGGACGATGCACTCCTGGTTGTCGAGCCAGCTCGGCGCCTTGTAGACCTTGGCGAGGATCGCCTCGAGGCCGAACACCAGGATGCGGTTCTTCAGCACGCCCTTCTCGGCGTCGAACACCTTGCCCTGCCAACCGAAATGATTGATCACCTCGGCGATCGGCAGGCTGAATTTCGTTCCCGGCGCGATGATCGCCGTTCCCTTGGCGGAGCCGTTCGGAATATCGCCGGCGGGACTGGCACGAAAGAGATCGTCGAGCTGCTGTTGCGACATTTCCAGAAGCTTCTCGGCGGTGTAGGCCATGGGGTACTCCTTGCGGTTTCCCGCGGTCAGGAAGGGGGCGCTGGCGCTTGCTCGGGCGCCGCGGCGCGGGCGTCGTCGAGGATCGAGTCGGCGGCCTTCTCGGCCGCCATGTACACCGCGCCGGCGATGAAGAAGCCCGGGATGCGCGGGAACACCGATGCGTCGACGACGCGCAGGCCCCGCGTGCCGCGGACGCGAAATGCACTGTCGAGGACGGCGCCGGCATCGCTGCCGATCGCGCACGAACCGGCGGCGTGGTGTCCCCAGGCAGTGGCGCGAACGTAGTCGGCGATCGCTGCGTCGCTGGTGACGCCCGTGCCGGGCGCGAGCTCTTCGGCGATGAGACCGCTCGCGATCAGCGGCGCCGTCAGGCGGCGCACGAAGCGGACGCCCTCGACGACCGCCGCCAGGTCGGCACCGTCACGATCGCTGCCTTCTTCGAAGTAGCGAAAGTTGACGAGCGGCGGGTCGAGCGGGTCGGCCGAGCGCAGCCGCACCGTGCCGGCGCGGTTCTCGGTGTGTGCCTTGAGGAGCGCCCAGGTGAGAAACTCGCCGGGGCCGCCGATCAGCTTCGAGAAGCCCGGGCGATAGCCTTCGAAGCGCGCGAGCAGCGCCATGCAGAACAGGTCGGGATCGGGTCGAGCCGGTGCCGAGCGCCCGATCAGCGCCATCGCCGCGCCGTTCGATCCGTACATGCCGGCGCGCGCGTCGCGCCAGCGCCGCCAGAGCGGATCGCCGCTCGCGAAGGTCGCGCCGTCGAGAACGCGCCAGGGACGACGCATGCGGTGCGTCAACGCGACTTCGTAGCGGTCCTGCAGGTTCGCCCCCACGCCGGGCAGGTCGACGCGGACCGGAATGTCCATCGCGCGCAGGTGCTCGGCTGGCCCGATGCCTGAAAGCATCAGCAGCTGCGGCGAGTTGAAGGTGCCGCCGCTCAGGATCACCTCGCGGCGCGCGCCGACCTCGCGCGCCTCGCCGCCGCTTGCGCTCGGCGCGCCGTGGGCTCGATACAGCCGTCTGCCCTTGCGGAAGGCGACGCCGCGGGCGACGCCGGCAGCGTCGAAGATGACGCGCGTCGCCAGCGCATCGAGCTCGACGTGCAGGCGGTCGCCGTGCCGAGCGGCGACCTCCAGCAGGCGCTCGCGGGTGCCGGCGCGCCGATGGCCGCGCGTCGTCAACGGCGTGTAGCACAAGCCCTCGAAGCTGCCGCCGCGCCACGTTCGCGCGTTCGGGTCGGCGCCGCCGCGCAACCAGCGCAGCGTGCTCGCGAACGGCGTCGGCAGGCCACTCACGAAGGTGCGCGCGGTGGTGCGGACGAACTGGACGAGCTCGTCGTCGCCGAGCGCGTCGAGCGGAATCGATTTCTCGGTATGCAGCCAGCCGTCCCAGCCGTGCCCGGTCGGGTCGATGCCGAGCCGGCTGAGGCCGCGCCAGAGCGGCGCGTGCCGGCAGTCCTCGAGGCGGCGTGCGTAGCGTCGCATGCGCGAAGCCCGCCACGACGAGTCGCCGGTTTCCTTCGCGATCCGGTCCCAGTCGGAGTCGTGCGGCGGCATGTAGATCATCGCGTTGTGCGCGGTGCAGCCGCCGAGCGTCGCCGCGCGCGGATAGAGCACGCCGCCGTTGCCCGCGCTGTATTTCGGGTCGCGCGCCTGGCGCGCCTCGTCCTCGTAGTGGCGGACATGGAAGTCCCAGCTCATCGCCGCGTTCTCGCAGGCGAAGGGGTGGAATGCCGGCACGTCGTAGTCGTCGGGCATTCGGTCGGCGTCGCTGGTTCGAGGGTCACCGCCCGCCTC
Organism: Caldimonas sp.; assembly: GCA_036496385.1. Lineage (GTDB taxonomy): Bacteria > Pseudomonadota > Gammaproteobacteria > Burkholderiales > Burkholderiaceae_C > Schlegelella_A. The sequence goes on from DASXLD010000092.1 coordinate 57,994, forward strand.
GAGGAGAAAGACGCGCGCTCCCGCCTCGGCCAGGCGCGCCGCCAGGGTGCCGCCACCGGCTCCCGATCCGACGATGACGTAGTCCCACTCGAGTCCTTCGGGCGCCGCTGCCATATGCGCGTGCGCGCGCCTCAGAACGTCTTCAGGAAGGCGATCAGGGCACGCTTGTCTTGATCGCTCAGCTCAGGCTCGGTGCCGAACGCCTTCTCGTCGGCGCTGAGGCCCTCCTGCCGGTTGAACTCGGCGGTGCCGAAGTAGTGGCCGCGGTTGACGACGAAGTCCTTGCACTTGCTGAGCTCCATCATCGGCGCCTTGAGATTCGCGAAGCGCTGACGCAGCTCGTCGTCGCTCGCGCCGGCCGGTGCCGTCGCGAGGTCGACCTTGAGCTTGAGCAGGAACTCGCCGATCCTGCGCACGTGCTCCGCCTTGTCGCCGAGGTCGTCGCTTTCGGCGCGCAACTTGAGGTTCGCCAGCAGGTTGACCGGCACGCCCTTCGGGATCGGCCCGAGGACGATGTCGCCGCCTTCGCCGACCAGCCAGGGCAGCCAGCGGTGCAGCGACCCCTGCAGCGGCTGCATCGCCTCGGGCACGAAGCCGACCGGCACCGTGACGTGGCTGCGTTCGGTGGTCCGGTCGATCGTTCCGGGCACCTTGGCGCCGAGCACGGAGTCGCGCTCGCGCTTCTCGGGCCAGAGCATCTGCTCGATCGAGGCGTCGAACGACTTCATGCGACCCGCGACCGACGGGTCGCCGTTGAACGGACCGACGCTGTTGTTGAGCAGGAACGGCGCGCTCGACCAGAGGCCGATCAGCGACGGCACGCGGGTGTAGCCACGGCCGCCCGCCGGCATCTGGTAAGGCATCGGGTCGCCGTTGAAGGGGTCGTACATCGTCACCGTGCCGACCGAAGGCAGATGCTTGTACGACTGCGAGGAGAAGTTGTCCCAGATGTTGCCGGCGAGGGCGTTGGTGGCGAGCGGGCTGCACGCGTTGGTGCGCAGCAGCGTCACCGGAATGCGCGCGTCGCTGGAGAGGTAGTTGTCGTCGAGGAAGTCGGGCGCCTGGACGATCGTGCGCATCTGCGCCTTGTAGTCGTCGGTCTGGGTGCGCGACCAGTAGCGCTTGAAGCATGCGAGGTAGCCCGCGCCCTGGCACGCCATCGGATCGTATCCCCCGCCCCGCGGGCCCTTGCTCGAATGGCAGCGCGCGCAGGTGTCGGCGAAGACCACCTTGCCGCGCTCGAGCGTCGCCGCATCCCCGGTCTGGTACTGCGCGCCGCCCGGGGCGTCCTTCAGCCGGTCGGGTTGTGCCGCCTTCAGGAAGAAGAGCGCGGTGTTCGGCGTCCCCGCTTCGGTCGCCTGCCAGTAGCCCGAGTTCTTCTGCGCGTCGGCGATCTTGATCGGCGAGATGTCCTTGCCGCCGACCACCGGGTTGAAGTGGAGCAGCCACTCCTCGCTGAACAGGCCGATGTTGAGGTAGACGCGGTTGAGCGCACCGAGCAGGCCGACCGAGTCGGCGCCGTCCTTCAGCACGTGGGGTGTACGCGTCGTGCCGTCGGCCTTGTCAAAAAAGTCGAGCAGCGGGCCGCTCGTCACGAAGTCGTTGAACTGCTTGTTGTCGAGCTCGCCGCCGGCGAGCTTCTCGGTGCCGAGCCGCTTGGCCATGCCCAGCCGCGCCATGACCGAGTAGAGCGCGTTCATCGTGCGCGGGTTGTTGATGCCGTCGGTCGAGACGAGCGATGTGTCCATGCTGCCCGGCCGGTAGGTGTGGGCGAGCTGGAACATGTAATTGGTGCGGCCCTCGGGCTTGTTGGAGTTGAAGATGAACAACCGGTCGACCCACATGTACTGCGCGCCGACCGACGAGCTCAGATTGGCGTACTCGGGGTGCGCGGGGTCGGCGGGCGGCTTCACCGGGCTCGGCCCGACGTGGCAGAAGCCGCACGACATGCCGACCCGGTACGGCCGCACGAGGTCCTTGCGGTTGTAGTAGCTCGGGTCGGTGTAATAGCGGACCGGGTCCCAGGCCTTCGCCGCCTTCTCGTCGAACGCCGGGTTCGGGAACAGGCGCAGGCCGACGATGCCGCTCGCGTAGCCGTAGAACGAGCCGACCGGCAGCGTCGTGCCGTCGCCGAGCGGCTTGCCGCGCGCGCCGATGGCGACGCCGGGGTACTTCGTCTCGTCCTCGAACGGGTCGGGGGCACAGCCCTTGGCGCGCACATCGAGCCAGAGGCCACGCCGATTCGGATCGCCGCCGGTCCCGTTCTCGAAGCATGGCTCGTTGACGAGGCCGAAGTAGCTCCAGCGCGTGTCGCGCGTGTAGCCCAGGCTCGGATGCGTGCTGATCACCTTCAGCAGGTCGAACGCGCCGAACGTGTAGTCGGTCATGCTGGTCCAGAACCGGTCGTTGCCGCCGCTCCAGACGATCCACATGTTGCGGCCGGCGATCTCCTGCGGGGTGAGCGCGAGCGCTCCGTCCATGTCGTGGAAGTAGTCGTCGTCCGAATGCTTGAACGACGCCCCGTCACGGCCGACCTGCTTGGCCTCGTCGAGGACCGCGCCGGGCTGCGGTCCCTTTGTGCAGCTCGCGAGCGCCAGGCAGGACACGAGCATGAGCGCCAGCTCGCGCCAACGATGCAGCATCATGCGCAGCCCTCCCGTTGATAGGCCGCCGAGAATGCCAGAAAGGCACGCCGGGGCGCAAGTTGCTTTCGGCGCTCTCGCGCCGGGCCGTCCCCCGGTTGAAGGATTCGCGTCCGTCCCGGGACGAGCTCGAAGCGCGAGGCCGCTCGCGTCGCGCGTCACTTCGCGAGCGTTCGAATGCGTTTCGCGAAGCGGACTCCGACTCTCAGCGCTTGCGCTTCACCAGGCTCGGCCCTTCGTCGCCCGGCGATTCGATGCCGGCCCAGACCCGGCTCCAGCGAAAGGGGCTGATGTTCGAGCCCAGGTCACGCTGAAGGAGATGGACGAGCCGGGCGCCATGCTCAGATCGCCTGCCGATGCGATCACCACTGCGGTCGTGAATGCGGCCATGATGTGTCTCCGAAGAGAGCAATGCTCCGCAATCATCCCTCGTCTCATCCTTGCCGAGAATTCCCCCCTGCGATCATGGAGGCTCGTGCCATGAAAGTGCTCCTCTTCGGCGCCACCGGCATGGTCGGTCAATCCGTCCTGCGCGAGTGCCTTCTCGCGCCCGACGTCAGCCGCATCACCTTGGTCGGCCGCTCGCGCCTGCCCGACGTGGCCGACCCGCGCCTCGAGCAGATCGTCCACGCCGACATGGCCGAGCCCGAGCCGCTCGCGGCCCGGCTCCGCGGTCACGACGCCTGCTTCTTCTGCCTGGGCGTCTCGTCGGTCGGCATCGACGAGGCGACCTATCGCCGTCTCACCTACGACCTGACGATGGCCACCGCGCGCATGCTCGCCCGCGACACGCCGGCGATGTCGTTCGCCTACGTCTCGGGCGCGAACACCGACAGCAGCGAGCAGGGTTCGCGCATGTGGGCGCGCGTGAAGGGCAAGACCGAGAACGACCTGCTCAAGCTCCCGTTCAGTCGCGTCTTCCTGTTTCGCCCCGGCGTCATCCAGCCGCTGCACGCGGTGCGCTCGAAGACGCGCCTGTACCAGGCCGCCTATGTGCTCTCCCGCCCGCTCCTCTCGACGATCAAGCGGCTCTTCCCCAACGGCATCGTCACCAGCGAGGAGTTCGGCCGCGCGATGCTGAACGCCGCGCGCCACGAACCCAAGAGCGCCGTGCTCGAAGTGGCCGACATCGTGCGGCTCGGCCGTCAAGTGGCCGCGACCGATTGAGCACGGATGATTCAGTCACCCGCTGAGACGTCCTAGCGGCCCGTCGTCTCCAGCGCCAGGCTGCCATCGCTGCCGAGCGCCTTGTAGACGGCGACGAGTTGCGTCCGCACGCGTCCCGCGCTCTCCGCTTGCGCTCGGCGCGCCCGCAGCAGCGTCTGGTCGGCGGCGAGCGACGGCAAGTAGTCGGTCATGCCCTTGGCGTAGCGCGCGGCCGAGATCGCGCGCGCCTCTTCGGCGTCGCGCACGCGCTGGCGCGTGACCTCGCCGTTGCGTGTCTCCGCGACGTAGGCCGAGATCGCGTCGTCGACTTCGTGCCATGCCTTGAGGACGGTCTGCTGGTAGCCGATCGCCGCTTCCTGCTGCTGCCGCTCGCGCAGCTCGATCACCGAGCGTCGCCGGCCGTGGTCGAAGACCGGAACGCTGAGCGAAGGTCCGATCGACCACTGGCGGCTGCCCCAGTCGGTGATCTGGTTCGCATGCAGCGACTCGAAGCCGAAGGTCGCGCCGATCGTGATCCGCGGGTAGAGATCGGCGACCGCGACGCCGACGTTCGCGGTCGCGGCGGCGAGCCGCGCCTCCGCGGCGGCGATGTCGGGGCGGGCACGCAGCATCTCTGAAGGCAGGCCGAGGCTGAGGTCGGGCACCGCGCTCGTCGTCGCGACCTGCGCTGGCGCGAGCTCGGCGTTCAGCGCCCCCGGCGGCTGTCCGCACAAGAGCGTCACGCGATTCGTCGCCGCCGCCTCCTGCGCCGTCAGGCCCTCGACCAGCGCCAGCGCGTCGGCATCCTGCAGCCGCTGGCGGACGAGCGGCGCGTCGTCGATCAAGCCGCCGCGGACCTGCGCCGCGAGCAGCGTTTCGGTTTCCGCGGCGACCCGGGCTTCGTCCCTTGCCAGCGCGAGCTGGCTCTGCAACGAGCGCAGCTGGTGATAGGTCTTGACGAGCTCGGCGGTGACGGTGAGCTGCATCAGCGTCGCGTCCGCTTTGGCTTCCTCGCTCTGGGCCTGCGCGGCCTCGACGCTGCGCCGCACGCGGCCCCAGAGGTCGAGCTCCCACGAGGCGTCGAAGCCGCCCTGGTAGAGCGTGAACGGCTGGCTCAGGAGCGAGATGATCTTGTCCTGGTCGATGCCCGGGATGATGCGGATCAGCCGGGTCGGCGCGCCGTCCTCGCTCTGCCGCTGGCGCCCGACGCCAGCGCTTGCCGCGACCTGCGGGCCGTGCTGCGCCGACGCGCTCGCCTCGAGCGCGCGCGCCTCGAGGACGCGAGTCGCCGCGCCGAGCAGGTCGAGGTTGCCCGCGGCGGCGAGCGCAAGCAGGCGGTCGAGGACCGGGTCGCTCAACGAGCGCCAGCGCTCGCCGGTCGTCGCCGGCGCCGACGCGGCGGCAGCGGCGGCGAGCGCGGCGTCGCCGCCGTGCCACGCGGCGAACGTCGGCGGGCTCGCGGGCGCCGGCCGCTCGAACGTCGGCCCGACCGCCGCGCAGCCGAGCTGGAGGAGGGCGGCTGCCGACACCGCGGACGCGGCGTGCAGGCGGCGCCAGGGCGCGCTCGCGTGCACCGGTGATCGAGACAAAGACATCGCCTCTTCTCCTTAGACGAGCCGATGGCGGAACAGCCATCCGGCGGTGGGCATCGTCACCGCGGTGATGACGACGAGGGGAACGAAATCCGGCAGCAGGACGCCGAGGCCGGCGCCTTCGAGATAGACACGGCGGACCATGTCGATGCCGAAGCGGAGCGGATTGACGTAGGTCGCGATCTGCAGCACCTCGGGCATGTTGGCGACCGGCGTCGTCAGGCCCGAGAGCAGCATCATCGGCATCAGCAGCACGAAGGTGTACAGCATCGCCTGCTGCATGCTGGCGGCGACGGCGCTGATCGACAGGCCGATGCCGACGCCGGCGGTCATGAACATCAGCAGCGCCGCGTAGAGCGCCCACACCGAGCCGGCCATCGGCACTCCGAACCAGAACCGCGTCACCAGCAGCACCAGGGTGCTCTGCACCATGCCGATCAGGATCGGCGGGATCGCCTTGCCGACCATGATCTCGGTCGGCGCCAGCGGGGTGACGAGGAGCTGGTCGAACGTGCCCTGCTCGCGCTCGCGCGCGACCGAGAGCGCGGTCAGCAGCAGCGTCTGCAGCACGCTCAGCGTCGCGATCAGCGCCGGCATGAAGTTCCAGCGCGTCTCCAGGTTGGGGTTGAACCAGGCCCGCGTCTCGATCGTGATCGCGGGTCGCGGCGCGTCGCCACTGCGAGCCGCGAGCGACGCATTGAAGTCGGCCGCGACCGCGCTCACGTAGCCCGCCGCCGCCGCCGCGGTGGTCGAGTTGCGGCCGTCGAGGATGACCTGGATCGGCGCGTTGTCGCCGCCGAGCACGCGGCGCTCGAAGTCGGCGCCGATGTGCAGCACCATCAGCGCCTCGCCAGTGTCGACGACGTCGGCGATCGACCGCACCGACTGCAGCACGGCGACGCGTCGGAAGACGCCGGTGCCGTCGAGCCGCGCCACCAGCGCTGCCGAGGTGACGCTGCGGCTTTCGTCGAGCAGCGCATAGGGGACGTGACTGAGGTCGAAGGTCGCGACGTAGCCGAAGATCAGGCTCTGGGCGATCGCCGGCATGATCAGGATGAACCGGCTCGCCGGGTCCTTGAGGACCGCGAGCAGCTCTTTCCTGATCAGTGCCGCCAGGCGGAACAGCGCGTCGCGAATGGCGCCCTGCGTCATGCGATCCTCTTTCGCGTCGCGAGACGCGCGGCGCCGAGCAGGACGAGCGCGTAGGCCGCGAGCAGCAGCAGGTTCGGCAGCACGACCGCCCAGACGTCGCCGGCGAGAAACAGCGTCTTGATCAGGGTGAGGAAATGGGTCGCGGGCAGGACGTTGGCGATGGCACGAACGACGACCGGCACGTTGCGCAGGTCGAACAGGAACCCCGACAGCATCAGCGCCGGCAGGAAGCTCGTCAGCAGCGCGACCTGGCTGGCCAGGAACTGGTTCTTGGTGACCGACGAGATCAGGAGGCCGATGCCGAGCGCGACCAGCAGGTAGAGCACCGAGGCAAGCACGAGCAGCGCCAGCGAGCCGAGCAGCGGCACCGCGAACAGCCAGCGCGCGGCCGCCAGGCAGAGCACGAAGCCGAGCATGCCGACGCCGAAGTACGGGATCAGCTTGGCGAGCAGGATCTCGGTCGGCCGCACCGGCGTCACGAACAGCGCCTCGAGCGTGCCGCGCTCCCACTCGCGCGCCACCACCAGCGAGGTGAGGAACGCGCCGACCAGCGTCATGATGAGGACGATCAGGCCGGGGACGAGATACCAGGTGCTGGTGTTGGCTTCGTTGAACCAGACGCGCGTCTCGAGCGTGACGCCGCGCGCCGGCCGCACGTTGCCCTGCCGCTCGGCCGCGCCGAGCGCGTACTGCGCGAGCGCACCGGCCACGTACGACTCGATGATCCGCGCCGTCGCCGCGTCGGCGCCGTGGATGATCAGCTGCACCCGGCCATCGCCGGCGCGCAGGCGCGGCGAGAAATCGCTCGGCAGGCGCAGGATGCCGTCGACCTTGTGGTCGAGCATCAGCCGCTCGGCGACCGCCATCGATCGCGTCACCAGCGGCTTCAGGTAGGGCGTCAGCGCAAGCCCGGCGACGACGTCGTGGGCGTCGGGCGACGCGTCTTCCATGACCACCGCGACGGCGGCCTGCTCGACGTCGAGCGAGATGCCGTAGCCGAAGATCAGGATCAGGACGATCGGCAGCACGAGGCCAATGGCGACGTTGCTCGGGTCGCGCAGCAGCTGGCGAATCTCCTTCTTCGTCAGCGACCAGAGCCGCGACGCGAAGCGTGTGCGCTGCGCCGGCGCATTCACGGCTCGGCGTCCTTCGCGTGCGCGCGGCGCGCCTGCTCGACGATGGCGATGAACGCCTGCTCCATGTCGGCGGCGCCGCCGGCGTGCTCGCGCACCTCGCGCGGCGTGCCGATCGCGAGCACCGCGCCGGCTTCCTGGATGACGATGCGGTCGCAGTACTCGGCCTCCTCCATGAAGTGGGTCGTGACGACGACGGTCGTGCCGCGCTGCGCGAGCACGGTGATTCGGTACCAGAAGTCACGCCGCGCCAGCGGATCGGCGCCGCTCGTCGGCTCGTCGAGAAAGAGGATCTCGGGCTCGTGCAGGAGCGCTGCCGCCATCGACAGGCGCTGCCGGTAGCCGCCCGGCAGCTGCAGCGCCGGCGCGTCGATCGAGCTTCGCAGGCCGAACGCGTCGATGACGTCGTCGATCCGCTTCCTTGCATGCTCGCGCTGCAGGCCGTAGGCGCCGGCGAAGAAGCGCAGGTTGTCGCCGACCGAGAGGTTGCCGTAGAGCGCGAACTTCTGCGCGACGTAGCCGATGCGCCGCCGTGCCGAGCCGGGGGCCGTGCGCATGTCGAGCCCGGCGACGCGAAGCGTCCCGCTCGTCGGCGGCAGGAGGCCGCACAGCATGCGAAACGTCGTCGTCTTGCCGGCGCCGTTCGGGCCGAGCAAGCCGAACACTTCGCCGCGCCGGACCGAGAACGTGGTGTTCGCGACCGCCGTGAAATCGCCGAACTTGCGCGAGAGATCCTGCACCGCGATGACGGGGTCGTCGCCATCGGCGGCGGAGGTGTCGGCTCCGACCGGCACGTCCTGGTCGTAGCGCGGCGCCTCGCCGCCCGCTTCGCGCAGCAGCACCATGAAGCCGTCCTCGAGCCGCTCGGCGACCGGCGCGATCGGCACGCCTTCGATTGCCGCCTGAGCTTCGGCGTCGGCGCGGATGAAGCGCACCTGGCCGGCCTGCGGCACCGCGTCGACGATGCGATCGGTCTGGCGCAGCAACCGCGCCTGCAACAGGCGCGGCGCTTCGCCTTGCCGCGGCGTCGCGAGAAACGTGCGGCCGCGAGCGTTCTCTCGCAGCGTGGCCGGCGGCCCGGCGGCGAGGAGCTTGCCGGCGCGCAGCAGCAGCACGTGGTCGCAGCGCTCGGCCTCGTCGAGGTACGCGGTGCTGAGAAGAACGGTGAGCTTCTCGTCCCTGACCAGCTGCTCGATGATCTGCCAGAGCTCGCGCCGCGACAGCGGATCGACGCCCACCGTCGGCTCGTCGAGCAGCAGCAGTTCGGGCAATCGCACCAGGGTGCAGGCGAGGCCGAGCTTCTGCTTCATGCCGCCCGAGAGTTTGCCGGCCGGACGGTCGGTGAAGCGGGCGAGGTCGGTCATCGAAAGCAGGCGCTGGTAGCGCTCGCTGCGATCGCGGCGCGACACGCCGTGCAGGTCGGCGTAGAGGTCGAGGTTCTCCTGCACGCTCAGGTCCTCGTACAGGCCGAAGCGCTGCGGCATGTAGCTGATCCGGTCCTGCACCTGCTGCGGCGCGCTGGCGACGTCGATGCCGAGCACGCGCAGCGACCCGCTGCCGAGCTCGATCAGCCCGCAGGCAGCGCGGATCAGCGTCGTCTTGCCGGCGCCGTCGGGCCCGACGAGTGCGGTGAGCGAGCCGCGTGCGACCTTGAGCGTGACGCCATCGAGCGCGACGACGGTTTGTCTCGTCGCCTCGACGATGAAGCGCTTGCCGAGGTCCGTGCCCTCGACCGCGACATCGTTGGCGACAGCCACGGTGAAGTGCGCGCGTGATGCTGCGGCCGCCGCGGCTACGACTTCGGCGGCGGTGCCGACGCCGCACCGGCGCGGGTGTCGATCCGGACCGTCGCCGGCATGCCGAGCCGCAGCGTGTCGTTCGGGTCGTCGACGAAGACGCGGATCTCGTAGACGAGGCTGGTGCGCAGCTCCTCGGTCTGCACGGTCTTCGGTGTGAACTCGGCGACCGAAGCGATGTAGCCGACCGTTCCCGCGATGCTCTGGCCCGGCGCGCCGTCGGTCGTCACGGTCGCCGGCATGCCGGTGCGAACACGGCCGAGGTCGCGCTCGGCGAGGTAGGCGCGGACCCATTTCGGCCGGGTGATGGCAAGCGTGAAGACCGGCCGCTGCGGCGACGCGATGTCGCCCGGCTCGAGCAGGCGCGCCCGCACCACGGCATCGATCGGCGCCTTCAGCTCCGACTCCTCGAGCTGGCGCAGCAGCAGCGCGCGCTCGGCGCCGGCGGCGTCGAGCTGGCTCTGCGCCTGCGCGATGTCTTCGCGGCGCGGCCCGGCGACGACGAGCTGCGCCGCCTGCCTGGCGGCCTGCAGCTTCGACAGCGCCACCTTCTCGCGCCCGGCGGCGCCATCGAGATCCTGCTGACTGACGCCTTTGCCCGTCGTCGCATCGCGGACTTCCTGCAGGCGCCTCAGCTGCGTCGTCGCGACCTCGGCGTCGGCCTGCGCCGCGGCCACGTTGGCCCGCGCCTGCGCGATCTCCTCGGGGCGGCTGCCGGCGCGCAGCCGCGCCAGCGCCTGCCCGGCGCTCGCGACCTGCGCATCGGCCTGCGCCAGCTTGACCTTGGTCGTGCGCACGTCGAGCCGGCCGAGGACCTGACCGGCCGTGACGCGATCGCCTTCGCGGACGAGCAGTTCGGCGATCCGATCGCTGGCGTTGAAGGCGAGCGAGACCTGGCGGATGTCGACGTTGCCCTCGACGGTGAGGCGGCCGTCGTCCTTCGGCGACGAATCGCGGACGTAGAGCCACGCGCCGGCACCGACGAGCGCAGCCAGGACGACCGCGGCAGCGACGACGATCTTCTTGTTCATGACGCGCGGCCCGGAGCGGAAGCCGGGATCGAGTCATGATACGGGGCTGCGCAAGCTTCTTCGTCCTCGATGACCACCCTGCACCTGCTCGACCGACGGCTCGGCAGTGCCTGGCCCTCGCTCGCGGGCGAGGCCGACGTGCTCGCGCTCGAGGCCGTGCCGTATGGCGATCGCATCGCTGCCGAGAGCACGTACGAGGCCCTTCGCATCGGCGCGGCGGAAAGCCCCGATACGGCCGCGCTCGTCTTTCTCCCCAACGCCGAGCCCGACGAGACGCCGGTCCGCGTCAGCCATCGCGAGTTCTTCGGCCGCGTGACGCAGGCGGCGAACGCCTTCCACACGCTCGGTGTCGGCCCGGGCGACGTCGTCAGCCTGCTGCTGCCGCTCGTGCCGCAGGCGTTCAGCGCGCTGTTCGGCGCCGAGGCGGCCGGCATCGCCAACCCCGTCAACCCGCTGCTCGCCGCCAGCCAGATCGCCGACATCCTGCGCGCGGCGCGGACCCAGGTGCTGGTCGCGCTCGGCCCGCTGCCCGGCACCGACATCTGGGCCAAGGTCGAGAGCATCCGCGACGCGCTGCCCGATCTGCGTTCGATCCTCGTCGTCGGCGGCGATGCCGGCGCGGCGCGCGGCGCGCAGTCGTTCGATGCGCTCGTCGCCGCGCAACCTGCCGATCGCCTCCTCAGCGGCCGGACGATCAAGGCGCGCGAGCCGGCGGCGTACTTCCACACCGGCGGCACGACCGGCATGCCCAAGCTCGTACGCCACAGCCACGGCAACGAGGTCTACCAGGCCTGGGCCATGGGTCTGATGCTGCGCAACCGGCCCGGCGGAACGCTGCTCTTCGGCCTGCCGCTATTCCATGTCGGCGGTGCGCTGACGCAAGCGCTCGCGCCCCTCAGCGCCGGCGCGACGCTGATCGTGCTCTCGCCTGCGGGGTGGCGGAATCCGAACGCGGTGAAGAACGTCTGGCGCCTCGTCGAACGATTTCGCCCCGAGCTCTTCGGTGGCGTCCCGACCGTGCTCGGCGCGGCGTTGAACGTGCCGGTCGATGGTGCCGACACGTCGAGCATCCGTTATTGCTCGGGCGGCGGATCGGCGATCCCGGTGCCGATCGGCAGGGCCTACGAGAAGCGGTTCGCGGTCGAGGTCCTCGAGGTCTACGGCATGACCGAGACGTCGAGCGTGCACACGCTCGCCTATGTCGACCGACCGATTCGCCTCGGCTCGGTCGGCCATGCGTTGCCGTACAGCAAGGTGCGCATTGTCGAGGTCGACGGCGACGGCCGCTGGCGGCGCGATTGCGCGCCGGGCGAGATCGGCGTCGTCGCGATGGCCGGCCCGGGAGTCTTCTCGGGCTACCTGAGCGACGTCCACAACCGCGGCGCATTCGTCGCGCCGGGCTGGGTCAATTCCGGTGATCTCGGCCGGCTCGACGACGAGGGCTATCTCTGGATCACCGGCCGCGCCAAGGACCTCATCATCCGCGGCGCGCATAACATCGATCCGATGGCGATCGAGGAAGTGTTCTTCGGCCATGCTGCGGTGGCGCTGGCGGCGGTGGTCTCCGAGCCCGACAGCTACGCCGGCGAACTGCCGGTGGCATACGTGCAACTCAAGGCCGGGGTGGCGATCGATGCAGCGGAGCTGCTCGCCTACGTCGCCGAGCGCACGCCGGAACGCGCCGCGGTGCCGGTGCAGGTCTACTTCGTCGAAGCGATCCCGCTCACGGCCGTCGGCAAGGTCTTCAAGCCGGCGTTGCGCTGGGACGCCGCCGAGCGGGCCGTGCGGCGCATGCTCGCACCGGTGGCGGCGAACGGCTGTGCGGTCGACGTCGCCGTCGGCAGCCATCCCGAGCACGGCACGCTCGTCACCGTGACTCTCGGCTCCGACTCCGCGGCAGCGCGCCTGGCATTCGAGCAGCAGGTGCGCGAGAAGCTCGATCCGCTGCCGCTCAGGCACGCGATCGTCTGGCGCTGACCTCGCGCGCGCCGCGAACGCGCGGCGGCTGGCGACCGGTCACTTCAGCGTCTCGCCGTCGAGGCGTGCCAGCGTCGGCGCGCGGCGTTCCGCCGTGCTCGCGGCATCGCTTCGCGGGCGCAGAATGAGCTGCACGCGGTGCAGGTGCCGGTCGTCGACCACGGGCAGGGCATCGCCGGCCTGCAGGACGCCGTCGAGGCGAAGCTCGCGCCGCTCGCCGTCGCCGTCGTGCTGCAGCACCTCGATCTCGTACAACGTCGCGCGATAGCGGTACTGCACCGTGCAGTGCGCCCACGCTGCCGGCAGGCACGGCGCGACGACGAGCCGTGCGCCGTCGGCCGAGGTCACGAGGCGAATCCCGAGCAGCGACTCGACGACGAGGCGGTACATCCAGCCGGCCGAGCCGGTGTACCAGCTCCAGCCGCCGCGCCCGGTGTGCGGTGCGACGCTGTAGACGTCGGCCGCCATGACATAAGGCTCGACCTTGTAGCGCGCGACACCCTCGGCGCTGCTGCCGTGGGCGACGGGGTTGATCATCTCGAGCAAGGCCCACGCGCGCTCGCGCTCGCCGAGCGCTGCCAACGCCATCGTCGCCCAGATCGCGCCGTGCGTGTACTGGCCGCCGTTCTCGCGCACGCCGGGAACGTAGCCGGCGATGTAGCCGGGGTTCGGCCCGCGCTGGTCGAAGGGCGGATCGAGCAGCTGGACGAGCCCTGCGTCCGCGCGCACGAGCCGCTCGTGCAGCGACGCCATCGCCTGGCGCGCGCGCGCCGCGTCGGCGACGCCCGAGAGCACCGCCCAGCTCTGCGCGACCGAGTCGATCTGGCACTCGGCGCTGCCCGCCGAGCCGAGCGGCGTGCCGTCGTCGAAGTAGGCGCGCCGGTACCAGGCGCCGTCCCAGCCGTGCGTTTCGAGACTGGTGTGCAGCTTGGCGCGCTCGCTCATGCAGCGCGCTGCGGTGGCGTCGTCGCCCTTGCGCGTTGCCAGCGCGGCGAAGCGCTCGAGGACCTCGGCAAGGAAGAAGCCGAGCCAGACGCTCTCGCCGCGACCGCCGTGGCCGACCAGGTTCATGCCGTCGTTCCAGTCGCCGCTGCCCATCAGCGGCAGCCCGTGGGCACCGAAGCGCAAGCCATGGTTCAACGCCCGCAGCGCATGCTCGTACACGCTCGACGATTCCTGCGCATGTCCCGGCAGGTCGTAGTACGACTCGTCGTGCGGATTGACCGGGCGGCCGTGCAGGTACGGCGCGGTCTCGGCGAGGACCTCGACGTCGCCGGTCGCCTCGACGTAGCGCGCCAGCGCGAGCGGCAGCCAGAGGTAGTCGTCCGAAATGTGGGTGCGAACGCCGCGCCCTTGGGGCGGATGCCACCAGTGGTGGACGTCGCCTTCCGGGAACTGCCGGCTCGCGCAGAGCAGCAATTGCGCGCGCAGCATTTCCGGCCGCGCGTGGACGAGCGCCATCGCATCCTGCAGCTGGTCGCGAAAGCCGAATGCGCCGCCCGATTGGTAGAAGCCGCTGCGCGCCCAGATGCGGCAGGCGATCGTCTGGTACAGCAGCCAGCCGTTGACGAGGACGTCGAGCGCTGGCTCCGGCGTGCGGACCTGCACCGTGCCGAGCGTCGTGCTCCAGTGCTCGCGCACCCGCTCGAGCTCGCGCTGCGCCGCTGCTGCGCCCCGAAAGGCCTGCACGAGGTCGTCGGCCTCGTCGACGCTGCGGCCGATGCCGAGCCGAAAGACGACCTGGGTCGAATCGCCGTCGAGCAGCGAGACCGGGACCTGGAACGCGGCGCACGGATCGAGCGCAGCGCCAAAGCGCCCCGACAGCCGCGTCCGCGCCAGCGCCGCGGGGCTTCTGAGCGAACCGTTGCGGCCGATGAACTCGGCCCGGTCGCAGGTAAAGGTGGTGCCCGCGCGTTGGGCGTCGTCGACGTCGAGGAAGCCGAGCCAGTCGGCGTAGTCGTTGCTGTACGGATTGCGGGCGTAGATCGCGCCGGTGTCGGTCGCGATCGTAGTGATGATGTGCGGCGCCGATTTCGCGCGCAGATCGCCGAGCACCCATTCGACATATCCGGTGGCGCTGAGCTTGCGCGGACGACCCGAGACGTTCGTCAGCCGCAGCACCGAGATCTTGACCGCGGCGTCGAGCGCGACGAAGACCTCGAGCTCGCTGCGGATGCCGTACGCCGTGTGCTCGAAGACGCTGCTGCCGAAGCCGTGGCGGGCGAGATAGGGCGCCGCCGAGTCGCCGTAGGTCGGGCACGGCAGCGATGTCGGCGACCAGACCTGGCCGGTCTCCTCGTCGCGCAGGTAGATCGCCTCGCCCGAGTCGTCGCTGATGGGATCGTTGTGCCACGGCGTCAGGCGCAGCTCGTGGGCGTTCTCGCACCAGGTGTAGGCGGAGCCGGCTTCCGAGACGACGCAGCCGAAACGGGGATTGGCGATCACGTTGACCCAGGGCGCCGGCGGCCGCTCGCCGGCGGGCGGCGAGACGACGTACTCGCGGCCGTCGGCCGCGAAGCCGCCGATGCCGTTTTCGAGGATCAGCCTGCGGCCGCCGCGGCGAAGCGCTGCGACCGACGCCGCATCGTCGTCCTCGCGGACGGTGCGGGCGGCAGCGCGGCCGCGCGGCTCGGGATTGCGCGTGGTGACGAGCGCCGGCGGCCGGCGCTCGCGCAACGGCCGGCGCTGCACCTGCTCGGCGAGCGTACCGCGGGTGTCGCTGAAGACCGCGCGCGCGACCGCCTGCATCAACGTTCGGTCCTCGGGAGCGATCTGCTCGACATGGCGGACGAAGATGCCGCCCGGCCGATCGATCACGTGGGCGCCGGCGCCGCCGACGATCAGACCGGTGATCTGCTCGTGCAGGCGCTGGCGGTAGATGTCGCGCTCCTCGTTCCAGATCACGAGGTCGACGGCGAGGCCCTTGAGCCGCCACCACGCATGCGCCTGGACCAGCTGGCGAACGAGCTCGATGTTGTCGGCGCTGCCGATCTGCAGCAGCACGATCGGCAGGTCGCCCGAGATCGCGTAGCCCCACAGCCCCGACTGGCCGTGGCGGTTGCGGGCGAGCACCGCGGGGTCGGCGCGCAGCGCAGCGTGGGCATGGATGACTGCGCCGGCGAGCCGGCCGTAGAGCTCGGCGTCGGCCTCGCTGGCGTTGAGCTGGCGCAGCACCACCTGCGCGTGCGTCCACGCCAGCTCGAAGACGCGGTCGGCGAGCCGGCGGTCCTGGTACTTGCCGGCCATCGCGAGGCAAGCCTCGCGGCGGTCGGCCGTGCCGACGACGACGTCGATCGTCACCGTCTGGTCGGGGTCGATCGTCAGCACGCAGCGGCTCGCGGCGATCGGGTCGAGCACCGAGCCGACCGTGTTCGAAAGCGGTCCCTGGTCGACCAGCGCCTGCGGCAGCTCGACGCCGCGGCCGCGGCCGATGAAGCGGGCGCGATCGGTCTCGTGCGAGATCGCGCTCGCGCGCGTCTCGCCGCTGTCGCTGCGCGCGCCATGGACCGCCACGAGTTGGAACATCCACGGCGTGCTGTCATCGGGCGAGCGCTGACGCCGCGTGCACAGGATCGCCGCCGGGTGTTCGACGATCTCGGTCTGCACGAACAGCTTGCTGAAGGCCGGATGGAGCGCGTCTGCGATCGCCGGCGCGAGCACGACCTCGCTGTAGGTCGTCACCTCGATCGTGCGCTGCGCCCGGCTGCTGTTGGTGAGGCGCACGCGCCTGAGCTCGATGTCGTCCTCGGGCGAGACGACGATCTCGGTGTGGGTGTCGATGCCTTCGTCGCGCCGCCTGAACTCGGCGCGACCGACCGAGAAGATCGCCTCGTAGCGGCTCGCACGCTTCCTGGTCGGCTGGTACGCGGTCGACCAGAGCGCACCGCTCACGAGGTCGCGCAGGTAACAGAAGCTGCCCATCGCGTCGACCGTGCCGTCCTCGCGCCAGCGCGACACCGCGAGTTCCTTCCAGCGGCTGTAGCCGGCGCCGGCGTCGCTGATCATGACGTGGTAGCGGCCGTTCGAGAGCAGCTGCACTTCCGCGCTCGGTGCATCGAGCTCGGTGACGACGCGTACCGACGACTGCTCGCCGTCCTCGACGCTGCGCCGCCCGGCGCGCTCGTCGATGTCGGGCTGGAAGACGGTGACGCGCGGCACGCGCTCCTGCAGCAGCAGCAAGGTTGCCTGCAGGCGCGGGTCGGCAGCGAAGCGGCGCTGCATCGGCCGATCGAGGAGGAGATTGGCGAGCGCGAGCAGGCCCATGCCCTGGTGGTGCGCCATGTACGAGCGGACGACGGCGCTCGGCTGTCCGCGCGGCAGGCGCGACGTCGTGTAGTCGATCGCCTCGTAGAAGCCGTAGCGTCCCCAGGCGCCTTCGGCGGCGAGGCGCTGCAGGTTCGTGCACG
This sequence comes from Caldimonas sp., assembly GCA_036496385.1. Lineage (GTDB taxonomy): Bacteria > Pseudomonadota > Gammaproteobacteria > Burkholderiales > Burkholderiaceae_C > Schlegelella_A. The sequence goes on from DASXLD010000092.1 coordinate 74,869, forward strand.
CCTCCTCGGGCGCGACCATCAGCGCCATCATCGACGCGTACGGTGCGACGACGACGTCATCGGCGAGGCCGCGCTTCAGGCCGAGCCCGGGGACGCCGAACGCGCGGTACTGGTAGTTGAGAGCGGTGTCGGTTGCGTTGTAGCCCGACTCCGAGACGCCCCACGGCACGCCGCGCTGGGTGCCGTATTCGATCTGGCGCTGCACCGCACCTCGACAGGTCTGGTCGAGCAGCGTGTGCGCATAGCTCGGCATGATGAGCATCGGCATCAGGTACTCGAACATCGAGCCGCTCCATGAGAGCAGCACCGGCTCGCCGGCGGCCGAGGTCAGCAGGCGGCCGAGCGCGAACCAGCTTTCCTGCGCGATCCGGCCCTGGGCGATGGCGACGAAGATGCCGAGCCGCGCCTCCGATGCGAGCAGGTCGTAGTAGCCGGCGTCGGGGCGGCGCTCGTCGACGTTGTAGCCGATCGTCATCAAATGACGCGACTCGTCGTAGAGGAAGCTCTGGTCCATCTCGGCGAGCGCGCCGGCGCGCTCGGCCAGGCTCTCGATCGTCTGCAAGGCGAGGCTCGCCGTCGCCGCTCCGGCGCGGCCGGCGAGCACGCGCAAGGTCGGCAGCGGCCCGTCGACGGCGTCGCCGGCCTCCGGCAGCAACTCCTCGATCTCGTCGAGGCCGGCACGGGCATCGCGCAGCAGCGCACCGGCCCAGTAGCTCGCGTCGTCGGCGCTCGCCACCGCCTCGGTCGCTCCGGCCGCTAGCGCGTCGGCATCGGTCTCGACCGCGGCCGCGCCCTCGACCGTCGTCGTCGGAGGGGACACGGCGCCGGCATCGATCGCGGCGCGCAGCTCGATCGCCATGCGATGGAGCGAGCGCAGTGTCTTGCGCCACTCGGCGAGGCCTTGCGGCGGCTCTGCGCGCTGGCGCTCGAGCGCGTCCTCGAAGGCGGCGAGAGCGACCGCGATGCTGCGCCGATGGCTCGCCTCGAGCCGCGTCTCGAGCGATTCGCGCAGCACGCCGAGCGTGTCGTGGATGCCGTCGAGCCACGATGCCGCGAGCAACGGCGCGTCGGCGAGCGCGAGCAGCCCGGCGCGCAGCGTCAGGAGCTGGCCGGCGAGGTTGCCGCTGTCGACCGTCGAGACGTAGCGCGGCCTGAGCGGCTGCAGCGTTTCGGTGTCGTACCAGTTGTAGAAGTGGCCGCGATGGCGGTCCATCGCCTCCATCGTCGTCATCGCGGCGTCGATGCGTGCGAGCAGCCGGCGCAGCGTCAGGTAGCCGAAGTCGCGCGCCGCCAGTGTCGCCAGCAGAGCGAACCCCATGTTGGTGGGCGACGTTCGATGGGCGACGCGAACGACCGGATGCTCCTGGATGTTGTCCGGCGGCAGCTGGTTGTCGGCGGCGCCGACGTGGGCGTCGAAGAACGCCCATGTGCGCCGCGACAGGCGGCGCAGGAACAAGGTCTGCGCGGCGTCGAGCAGATGCTCCGCCGGCACGAGCGGCCGGTCGATCCACCAGACCAGGAGCGGCGACAGCAGCCAGAGCAGCAGCACGGGGCCGGCGAGCGGCAGCGTCTGTGGGCGCAGCAGCGCAAGCGCGGCGGCGGTGCCGAGCGCGAGCAGCGGGCCGACTGCCATCGTGCGAACGTCGTGCAGCAGGTCGGCGACGGTGCCCGGCGGCGCTGCGATGCGGACGTCGGCCGACGGCCGCCACTCGAGCAGCCTGCGCTTGGTGATCGCGACGCGCCAGAGCGTGCGCGCGATCGCCGCCACGCTGTATGCCGCCTCGTGGGGCAGGCAGGCGAGCGACTGCGCGACCTGGATCAGCAGGTTCTGCACCTGGCGGCTCGCCGGCGCGGCGACCGTCGGCTCGCCGCTGCCGGCCGGCTCGAGCGGTCTGAGCAGCGTGCCGACGACGAACGCGGCGAGCGGCACGCCGCCGATGATCGCGAGCACGACGATCGACCAGACCGGCGACGGCGGCAGCAGTGCCCACGCCGCGAGCAGCGTCGCGACCATCGCCAACGGCGCCAGGCTGCGGCGCAGGTTGTCGAGGATCTTCGCGCGTGACAGCAGCGACAGCGGATTGCGCGGCGCGCCGGGCAGCGTGTGCACCCGCCGGCGCAGCCAGCCGAGCAGCTGCCAGTCGCCGCGGATCCAGCGGTAGCGGCGCGCGACGTCGGCGCTGTAGCGGGTCGGCGACTCCTCCAGCAGCTGGACGTCGCTGAGCAGGCCCGAGCGCGCGTGGCAGCCCTCGATCAGGTCGTGGCTGAGGATGCGGTTCTCGGGCATGCGGTCGTGCAGCGCGCGCTCGAACGCGTCGACGTCGTAGATGCCCTTGCCGATGAACGAGCCCTCGCCGAACAGGTCCTGGTAGACGTCGGAGACGGCGCGCGTGTAGGGGTCGATGCCGGGCTCGCCGCCGTACAGGCGGGCATAGCCCGAGCGGTTGGTGCTCGGCAGGCTGAGGCCGACGCGCGGCTGCAGGATGCCGTAGCCGTCGACGACGATGTCGCGCTGCACGCCCTTGCCGAAGCGCGGCCGATTGAGCGGATGCGCCATCGTCGCGACGATCTTGGCGGCGGCGTCGCGCGGCAGCTGGGTGTCGCTGTCGAGGGTGATCACGTAGCGGACCGAGTGCAGCGCGGCGGTCCGGCCGACGACGCGCGAGAAGCGCTCGCCGCCGTGGGCGGGCTCGTGGCCGCGCAGCAGCGCGTTGAGGTCGCCGAGCTTGCCGCGCTTCCTTTCGTAGCCCATCCAGACCCGCTCGCGTGGGTTCCAGCGACGCGGCCGGTGGAACAGGAAGAACGGGTCGACGCCGGTGTTGTTCGCGTACTTCTCGTTCAGCGCCGCGATGCGCGCGGCGACGAGTTCGACGAGCGCGTCGTCGCCGGCGAGGTGTTCGTCGGCGGCGTCGTGGAAGTCGGTCAGGAGGCCGTAGTGCAGGTGCGGGTCGCGGTTGGCGAGGAAGCGCACCTCGAGCGCCTCGACGAGCGACTCGATCGCGTCCGGGCTGCCGAGCATCGTCGGCACGACGACGAGCGCGCGTGATGCGGCCGCGATGCCGTCGCCGTAGTCCATGCGCGGCAGCGTCTGCGGCTGGACGAACAGGGTGACGAGCCAGTTCGCGAGCGAGACCGCGAGCTGGCTCGTGGCCACGACGAGGCCGAGCGCGAACAACGCTTCGCCCCACCACGGCCAGTCCACCCCGAGCCGGACTTCGAGCATCAGCCGCGCGACCAGGATGAGAGTGAACGCGGCGATCGTGCCGGCATAGAGCGGCAGCGCCCACGCCTTCGCTTTGCGTGCGAGCACGATGCGCCGGGGCAGGCGCGCGTGGACTGCCTGCTCGAGGCGCTCGCGGCCGGCGCCGAGCAGGTAGAAGCCGACGTGGCGCTGGCGCGGGTCGCCCGCCGCGCCGGCGTCGGCGCTTGCCGCCGCGGCCTCGGCGAGGGCGACGGCGTTGCGCGCGACGTCGAGCTCCGACGTCGGCGAGAGCGCCGCGATCTCCTCGATCGCGTGCCGGTAGTGGTCGCGGGTGGCGAAGTCCATCTCCGTGTAGACGCCGCCCGGATCGCCGCGCAGCGTCTGCTCGACGCTGCTCAGCGACTCGACGAACTCGGACCAGTCCATCGCGCCCAGCAGGCGCAGGCTGCCGATGCTGTTGCTCACCGAGACCTGGTTGGCAGCCTGCTGGCGGGCTTCGAGCTGGACGAGCTGCTCGATCGACTGGCCGCTTTCGGCGAGCCGCTGCTCGATCCATTGCAGCGCCAGCATCAGCGCGGCGCCGCGGCCCTGCAGGCGGCGCGCGAACTCGGCGACGAAGGCGTTGGTCAGCAGCGGCCCCGAGCGCGCCATGTCGGCGATGACGAGGATGAGGTCGCTCGGCGAGTTCTCCGCCACTGCGACCATGCTGTCGGCCCATGCGCCTGCGGTGTCGCGCTCGACGTGCGCGACCTCGATCCGCACCGCGACGCGGCGCAGGTTCTCGAGCAGCGCCAGCCGGAGCATGATCGGGAACGCCCACAGCTCGCCGAGCCGCAGCGGCTGCACCGACTGGTACGCGGCGACGAAGCGCGACAGCGTGCCGCGACCGATCTGGCCGTCGCCGTGCGCGATCGCCTGCAGCGCGAGGTCGTAGACACGCGGCAGGCCGGCCCCGCCGCCGTTCGCGGCGGCGAGCGCGAGGCGCGGCAGCTTCCTGCTGTAGCCGCGCGGCAGGTGCCGGCGCGCGGTCCGGACCTCCTCTTCGATCAGGTAGAAGTTGTCGAGCAGCCACTCGGCCGCCGGCGTGTGGCGACGGTCGGCGTCAGCGGTGACCGCGAGCTGCTTGGCGACGGCGACGAGAACGCGCTCGTTGTCGGCGAGGCGCGGCAACAGCCGGTCGGGCAGCGGCGCGTCGCGCAGGACATGCGTCTTCGCCAGCCGCTCGCCATGCGACGCGATCTGCTCGGCGCTGAACAGCTCGGCGCGCAGCGGCGGATCCTCGATCTCGATCTCGCCCGCGGCCGGAACGATGCGCTGCCACCACGTGGGGCTCGAGCGGATGGTGATGGGCAGGTCGCTCGGGAGCTGGGGCATCGGCTCGGGTCCGGATCGTTGCGCCGGGCGGCGAAAGCCAAGTTACCACGACTCGCCTGCGGCCGCGAAACGACGGCGCCGATGCCCCGCGGACGGACGCGATTCGCGACGATTGGCGTCACACTGCGAGTCCGCGCTCGTCACGGAAGTCGCCATGAACCAGACCGTCGCCACGGAAGGCCTCCAGCTCCGCTCGCTCGTCAAGCCGGGCGGCGAGCTCGAGCTCTCGCTGGTTCGCATCGCCACGCCGGCGCCGGCGGCCGACGAGGTCGTCGTGCGCGTCGCGGCGTCGCCGATCAATCCGTCGGACATCGGCCTGCTGTTCGGCGCTGCCGATCTGACCACGCTCGCGGTCCGCGGCAGCGGCGAGCGCACGGTCGCGACGGCGCGCATTCCCGACGCCGCGATGAAGGCGATGGCCGGCCGGCTCGGCCAATCGATGCCGGTCGGCAACGAAGGCGCGGGGACGGTCGTCGCTGCGGGCAGCGGCGGCGCCGCGCAGGCGCTGCTCGGCAAGACGGTCGCGGCCCTCGGCGGGGCGATGTATTCGCAGTTCCGCACCGTCAAGGTCGAGCTCTGCCTGCCGCTGCCGGCCGGAACCAGTGCCGCCGAAGGCGCATCGTCGTTCGTCAATCCGCTCACCGCGCTCGGCATGACCGAGACGATGCGGCGCGAAGGGCACAAGGCGCTCGTGCACACGGCCGCGGCGTCGAACCTCGGCCAGATGCTGAACCGGATCTGCGTCGCCGACGGCATCGCGCTCGTCAACATCGTTCGCAAGGCCGAGCAGGTCGCCCTGCTGCGCGAGCAGGGCGCGCGTCACGTCGTCAGCACGTCGTCACCGGCGTTCGTCGACGAGCTGACGCAGGCGCTCGTCGAGACGGGAGCGACGCTGGCGTTCGACGCGATCGGCGGCGGCCGGCTCGCCGGCCAGATCCTCGGCGCGATGGAAGCAGCGCTCAACCGGACGGCAAAGGAATACAGCCGCTACGGCTCGACGACGCTGAAGCAGGTCTACCTCTACGGCGGCCTCGACACCGGCCCGACCGAATTCGTCCGCAACTTCGGCATGACGTGGGCGATGGGTGGCTGGCTCCTGTTCCCGTTCCTGCAGCGGATCGGCGCCGACGCCGCGAACGTGCTCAAGGCGCGCGTCGCGCGCGAGCTGAAGACGACGTTCGCGAGCCGCTACACCCGCACTCTCTCGCTTTCCGGCGCGCTGCAGGCGGACGCCATTGCGGAGTACGGTCGGCGCGCGACGGGAGAGAAGGTGCTGATCGATCCGAGCGCGTGAACGCGCCGGGGAGCAAGCCGACCGCGGCCCTGCGGCCTCAGCTCGTGGCCTTGCGCAAAGCCGCAATGTCACGGCCCGGCTGCGAGTCGGCGCTCGACCCCATCGCCCTTGCGATCGCCTCCGCTTCGGCAAGCGCCGCGCGTGCTTCGTCGACCTGCCCGAGCGCCATCTCGATCGTGCCGCGAACGCAGAGGAGCTTGCAGAGCTCCTCGCGGTCGGCGATTTCGCGAAGCACCTCTTCGCCCGCTCGCACCGAAGCGATCGCTTCGTCAGCGTGTCCTTCGCTCATCAAGACCGGGCCCATGGCGCCGCGAACGACGCCCTCGAGACGACGGTAGCCGGCGTTGCACGCGATCGACAGTGCGAGCTCGAATAGTGCCCGCGCTTCCTGGAACCGACCCTCTTCGAAGGCGAGCTGGCCGAGACGGCTCAGCGCGATGCCCTCGCTGCGAGGGTCGTTGGCCTCGCGCGCCAGCGTCAGCGCCGCCTCGTAATCGCGTCTTGCTTCCGTCGTGCGGTCTTGCGTGTGCCAAAGAATTCCGCGGCTGAGAAGAAGAAAGCTTTGATGGCGGCGATTGCCGACGTCGCGCGAGATCACGAGCGCGCGCTCGTAGCAGTCGTGCGCTTCCGCAGTCTGCCCTTGCATCAGCCACACCGGACCGAGGTTGCCCAGCGCGATCGCTTCGAGGCGGCGGTTGCCGACCTCGCGGTGAATCGCGAGCGCGGCGGTGAGGTGCATGCGCGCGGCGTCGACATCGCCCTGCTCGCTCGCAAGCTGCGCCAGATTCGCGCGGACAGTGCCCTCGAGGCCGACGTCGCCGACTTCGCGCGCGATTGCCAAGGCCGCGCTGAGATCGCCGCGCGCCGCGTCGGCCTCGCCGGCCTCGCTATGGAGGAGGCCGAGGCTGCCGAGCACCACGCCTTCGTGAACCCGGTCCTCCGTCTTCCGGGCGATCGCAAGCGCCGCGGCGAAGTGCTCGCGCGCCTGGTGGCTTCGGCCTTGCTCTCGATCGAGCAGGCCGAGACTCGAGCGGACGTCGCCTTCGGACATGCGATCGCCGACCGTTCGAGCGATGGCGAGCGCCGCGTCGAAGTGCTCCTTCGCCTGCGCGCTGCGCGATTGCTCGCGATCGATCTGGCCGAGCCTGGCGAGCGTGCGCCCTTCGCGCTTCGCGTCGCCAGACGTGCGCGCGATGGCCAGCGCGGCCTCGAGCCACGCCTTCGCCTCGTCCATCCGGCCACTGCGCCGCAGTGCCTGAGCGAGCGTCACGGCGGCGGGCGCGCGATCGCTGTCCGGGAGACCGGCGAGCGCCAGCACCTGTTCCCCGAGTGCGGCGCCGAGCGCGTACGGGCCGTGCAGCGCCAGGACTTCCCAGGCCGCGCGATAAGCCGCGACGGCGGTAGCGCCGTCGCCGCGGACGAGGGCGCGACGACACGCCGCGACGAGATTGTCGAGCTCGAGAGTGAGCACCCGGCGGTGCTTGACGCCGCCGGCCCGGCAGAGTCCCTCGAGTGCCGCTTCGGTGCCGAAGCCTGCAAAGTGGCGTCCATGCCGCGCTTCGGCGGCGCGCGAGTCGGCCGCGCCCAGGGCGTGCAGCTTGTCCGCTGCGTATTCGCGGATGCTCAGGTACATCCCGAAGAAGGGCTCGTCGACGTCGTAGCGACTTTGTGTCGCCGGCACCCACGTGCGCAGGAAGCTCTTGTCCGACAGCGCCTGCACGACGTCCATCGCCGGAGGGGTGTTCGGCCATGCGGAGAGATCGATCACCGTCTCCGCCGCCTCGAGCGTGAAGCCGCCCTCGAACACCGAGCATTGCGCGAGGGCGCCCTGCTCCCACGGGGTGAGGAGCTCCCATGACCAGTCGATCGCCGCGCGCAACGTCGCCTGGCGCGCGGCTGCACCGCGCGCACCGGCAAGGAGGGCGAAGCGATCGCGCATCCGCACGACGAGCTGCGAGGGCGACAGCAAGCGCGCGCGCGCGGCGGCGAGCTCGATCGCCAGCGGCAGACCGTCGAGCAAGCGGACGACTTCCGCCACCGCCGCCTGATTGGCCTCGTTGATCGCGAAATCCGGTCGCTGCGCGCGCGTGCGCATGACGAAGAGCTCGATGCCATCGTCTTGCACCGACAACGGCTCGACCGGAAAGACGGCCTCGCCGGCGATGTGGAGGCGCTCGCGGCTCGTGACGATGAACGTGGCGTCGGGCGCGCGGTCGAGCCAGCGTCCCACCGTCGTCGCGGCGTGCTCCGCCACCTGCTCGAAGTTGTCGAGGATGACCAGACAACGGTCGCGCCCGGCGATTGCATTGCCGAGCTGCGCGACCGGTTCGTCGGTGCCCGGCGGCACCTCGAGCGCCGAAGCGACGGCAAAGAGGATCCCCGCCTCGGATCGTGCGTCCGAGAGGTCGCAGAAGTACACCCCTCCCGGCCATTCGCCCAGCCACGTCCAGGCGTAGCGGCGCACCAGCCGGGTCTTGCCCATGCCACCGGGACCGAGCACGGTGACGAGGCGCGTGCCGCCATCGACTAGCGCGGCGAGATCGCGCAATTCCGCCGCCCGTCCGACGAACGCATCGCGTTCGGCGGGCAGGTTGTGGCGAACGTCGCGCAAAGGCAGCCACGCGTCGCCCGCGCGCACTACGCGATACGCTTTCTCCACGTCGGCGGGGGGCTGGAACGCCGACGCTCCGCGGACCCCGAGCTCGAGAAGCTCGACCGGCTGGTCGATGCCTTTCAGGCGGTAGTGGCCGTGCGAACGCAGCTCGGTGCCGTCGGGAACGGAGTCGCCGAGCGCGTCGCGCATCTTCGTCGTGACCAGCGTCTGGCCGCCGCGCGCAAGGCTCATCACGCGCGCGGTCACGGCCTTGGCAAGCCCTTCGGCATCGAGCGGCTTGGCGCCTCGCGCGATGTCCTGGGGCGCGTTCTCGCGCTCGATCAAGCGGCCGGCGTGGATGCCCACCCGCGCGCGGAGCGCGAGCTCGGCGAGCGCGGCGTGATAGTCGCGGGCGAACGATGCCGCCGGGTCGGCGCGCTCGAACAGCACGAAGAAGCCATCCGTGTGGTCGATCTCGCGGCCGTCGTGTCGCGCCATGAGCTCGCGTGCCCGCCGGTCGTGCTCGACCCACAGCGCGGATGCGCGGGCGTCGCCGAGCCGCTCGCTCAGCGCCGTGCTGTCGACGAGGTCGGTGAAGACCAGCACACGCTCGGATTCCGAGGCGACGCGACGAGCGGTCTTTCCGCCTGATTCCGCCATGGCTTGTGGCGCGCGGCGATGTCGGAGGGACGCGCCGTCGCGGCGCCGCGATTATTGACGAAGCGCTGCGCGGCGCCACGAGGGTCTGTGTGGGCGGGAGCCCGGCCTCAGCTGAGCTTCGCCTCCACGGCGCGGGCGCGTTCGACGAGCCGCGGCGCAGAGGCGCGCTCGGCCCACGCCGCGAAGCCCGCGGTCGGTCCTCGCCAGCGCAGCGTCTCCGGATCAAGAAACAGCTCGGCATCGGTGCGCAGCGTCGCGAGTCGTTTGAAGAGGAGCGCTTCGTCGCGGCGCTCGCCGAGCACCGACGCCGGGAACGACTCGATCGGGCCGTGCCGGTTCAGCAGCCGCGCGGCGCCGACCGCGCCGATCCCGGCGATACCCGGATAGCCGTCGGCGACGTCGCCGACGAGCGCCAGCCAGTCGGGGATCAGGCTCGGCTCGACGCCGAACTTCGCGCGCACGCCGGCGGCGTCGCGCACCGCCTTGCCGCGCCGATCGACCTGGACGACGCGATCGGCGACGACGCACTGCGCGAGGTCCTTGTCGGGCGTCCAGATGCAGACCTTGTCGACGCCGGCATCGCTGTCCGCGATGCGCGCCGCGGAGGCGAGGGCGTCGTCGGCCTCGAGCTCGACCATCGGCCAGACGACGACGCCCATCGCGACGAGCGCCTCCTCGAGCGGATGGAATTGCGCGTGCAGTACCGGCTCGATGCCGGCGCCCGTCTTGTAGCCCGGCCAGAGGTCGTTGCGGAACGACTCGACGACATGATCGGTGGCGACGCCGAGATGCGTCTCGCCCTGCTCGAGCATCTGCAGCACCGACTGCAGGACGCCGACGACGGCGCCGAGCGGCCGGTCCTCGCCCTTGTGGAAGCGACGCAGGCCGAAGAAGTGCCGGAACAGCTCGTAGGTGCCGTCGACGAGGTGAACGATCATGGCGCGCGGCGGCCTGCGCGCCGTGCTAGCTCTTCGGCGCGGGCGACGCCGACCGCGGCACGAACGCGCCGAGCGAGCCCGGCGCCGCGCCCTCCCAGAGCTTGCGGAGGTGCTCGCGTTGTTCGCCGTATTTGTCGACGATGCCGGTGATCTCCTGCTCGACGCCGCGGAACACATCGCGCAATGCGTTCAGCGACGCATCGTTCGCGTCGACGTCGCGCTGCAGGTCGCGCGGCAACGAACCGGCCTTGTAGAACTCCGCCTTTTCGTTCAGCGTCTTGCGCTGGCGAAGCAGATCGCCGAGACGCTCGTTCGGAATGCGCAGCTTGACGATCACGCTTTCGAGCTCGGCCGCTTCGGCCCTGCGGTGCGAGGCTTCATCGGGATAGCGTTCCAGCCAGCGCCGATCCTCGCGCACCGCCACCCGCTGGCAATCGTCGACGAGCGTCTTCAGCTGCACATACGCGTCGCAGGCAATGACTTCGGCGGTCGACAGGCGTGCCACCGGCACGCAGACGGGGACGGCCTGTGCTCTTAGCCTGGCCGCCGCGATGGCGCAATCCGAGCCGTCGGCGAACGCCGCTCCGCCAGCCGACGCGAGGGCAACGACCGCGACGCCGCCGGCAACGCGGCGCCGTGCCGGGGTTCGCCGTCGCTCGGTCGCCATGCCGCAACGATAACGTCGCGGCAGCACCGCCCCGCGATCGTCGCGAGTCGCTAGTGCTCGGCGGCGTGCTTTGCCCGAACCGGCAGGCGCCAGCCCGGGCGCACGTAGTGGCAGGTGTAGCCGTTCGGATACTTCTCGAGGTAGTCCTGGTGCTCGGGCTCGGCTTCCCAGAACGGGCCTGCCGGCGCCAGCTCGGTCACGGCCTTGCCTGGCCACAGGCCCGACGCGTTGACGTCGGCGATCGTGTCTTCGGCGATCCGCTTCTGCTCGTCGCTCGTGAAATAGATCGCCGAGCGGTAGCTGAGGCCGCGGTCGTTGCCCTGGCGGTTCTTCGTCGTCGGGTCGTGGATCTGGAAGAAGAACTCGAGCAGCCGACGGTACGAGAGCCGCTTCGGGTCGAACACGATCTCGATCGCTTCGGCGTGCGTGCCGTGGTTGCGATAGGTCGCGTTCGCCACGTCGCCGCCGCTGTAGCCGACCCGCGTCGAGACGACGCCGTCCATCTTGCGGATCAGGTCCTGCACGCCCCAGAAGCAGCCGCCGGCGAGGACGGCGCGCTCGCTGTTCGCATTGCTGCTCATCGCACTTCCTCCACCTGGTCGAGATACGCGCCGTAGCCCTCGCGCTCCATGTCGTCGCGATGGATGAAGCGCAGCGACGCCGAGTTGATGCAGTAGCGCAAGCCGCCGCGATCGCGAGGCCCGTCGTTGAAGACGTGGCCGAGGTGGCTGTCGCCGTGCGCCGAGCGCACCTCGGTCCGGACCATCCCGTACGACGCGTCCTTCAGCTCGTTGACGTTCGTCGGCTCGATCGGCTTGGTGAAGCTCGGCCAGCCGCAGCCCGACTCGAACTTGTCGGCCGACGCGAACAGCGGCTCGCCCGAGACGATGTCGACGTAGATGCCGGGCTCGTGGTTGTCGAGGTATTCGCCGCTGCCGGCGCGCTCGGTCGCGCTCTCCTGCGTGACGCGATACTGCTCGGGCGTCAGGCTGGCGACGGCTTCGGGGGTCTTGCGATACATGGCCATGGCGTCTCCGTGTCGAGCCCGGCTGTCGCGCCGGCTCGGCCAAAGCTTACGCCGGGCATCGCTTGCCCGTCGGGGAGCCTCGGAGTCGCCTTGCCGAGCGTCGCCCGGCCGGCGCCGCCGTCGGGCCGCCCGACTCCCGCCGCTTCAGCAGCTCAGCTTCATCGACTCGATGCGGCCGCCGAAGCCGAGCTTTTCGCTCAGCCCCGGCTCGCGGCTGTCGGGGGTGAAGCCGACCCAGCGCGCCGACAGGAACTGCTTCTCGTACAGCGTCAGCGTCGCGCGGGGGCCGGTGACGACACTCCTGATGTCGCGCTTCAGCTGCTTCGCGCTGCCGTTGTCGAGCGTCTGCAGCTCGACCGGCCCGATCAGCGTCAGCGAGTCGCCGTTGAAGTCGCGCTCGTCGTAGAACGACGCCCAGCAGCCGCTTCGCATCTGCTCGGTGGCGCCGCGGGTCGGCAGGATGACGACGGCGCTGTCGACGTCGGCCGACGCAGCCGATCGCGACCCGCTCGTCGACGAGCACGCGGCGAGCGAAGCGAGGGCCGCGGCGCACAGCAAGAGGGTGGACAGGCGCTCGCTCATGGGCTTCTCGTGGGCAGCCGAAGGTGCGGGGTCCAGGGCGATCGGCGTGCCCGGCGCCTTGCCGCACGGCCGGGAACGCGACGAATGGCACGCCGCTGCCGTGCTGATGCATCATCCGTCTCCCCACGAACGAGGAGACTTTCCATGCACAAGATCGCTGTCGCGGCGCTGATGGCGTCGTCCGCCTGTTTCGCCCACGCCGCCGGCTTCACGCTCGGCAGCCCGACGATCAAGCCGGGCGCGATGCTGACCGACGCGCAGGTCTTCAAGGGCTTCGGCTGCGAGGGCAAGAACATCTCGCCGGCGCTGAAGTGGAGCGGCGCGCCGAGCGCGACGAAGAGCTACGCGGTCACCGTCTACGACCCCGACGCGCCGACCGGCTCGGGCTGGTGGCATTGGGTCGTCTACAACATCCCGGCGACGGCGACCGAGCTTCCGGAGGGCGCCGGCGCGACCGACGGCAAGGGCGCGTTGCCCGCGGGCGCCGTGCAGGGCAAGACCGACTTCGGCAGCGCCGGCTTCGGCGGCGCGTGTCCGCCGGCGGGCGACAAGCCGCACCGCTATATCTTCACCGTCTACGCACTGAAGACCGACAAGATCGACGTGCCGGCAGACGCGAGCGCGGCGCTGGTCGGCTTCATGATCAACGCCAACAAGCTCGCCAAGGCGACCTTCGAAGCGAAATACGGCCGCATGAAGTAGCGGCGTGCGAGCCGCGGCGGCGTCCGCTCAGGGCGCCTGGCGGCCGCCACCGTCGCCGGCGTCGCCGTGGCGCAGCAACAGCGTCATCAGCGCCGCCGAGTCGACGCGGGCGCTGATCGAATAGGGCTGGCCGGCGGGCAGGACGACGAGCTGGCCGGGGCCGAGGCGGCGCGCACCGCCCGGCATCTGGATCTCGACATCGCCCTCGAGGCAATGGATCATGCACTCGTCGTCGACGTGGTGCTCGGCGATGTCTCGCCGCGCCGGCAGGACGAGGTGAAGCAGCTGCAGGCGATCGGTCTTCAGCAGGCTGGTGCTGACGGCGTCGTGCAGCGCCGCGCCGAGCGGGCGGATGTCGATGACGTCGAGCAGGCGGGCATGCGGCAGGGCCATGGCGTTCTCCAGCGCGTCAGGAGCAAGGCCGGTGCCTGCGCGCCGCCGCCGGCCTCCCGATTGCTCCGCGGTCGGGCGGGCTTGCGTTTTTCGGATTCGCCGATATCTACCCGCTCTGCCCATGACGATACGACACGATCCCGAGGACCGGATGTGGTCGCAGGCCTGCGAGCTGATCGCCGAGGCCGAGCGGCTGCATCGCCAGTTCTTCCGCCTCGCCGCCGTCGCCGACTCGCCGGCGTGGGAACCCCCGATCGACGTTCTCGAGGACGAGCGCGAAGTCGTCGTCGTCGTCGCGATGCCGGGCATCGACGGCGAGCGCGTGCAGGTCGCGCACGAGGCGGGAGCGCTCGTCGTCCGGGGCTTTCGGCCGCTGCCGTTCCAAGGCGGCCGCTTTCGCATTCGTCAGCTCGAGATCCCGTACGGCACCTTCGAGCGACGCATCGCGTTGCCACCCGGCCGCTTCGAGGTCGGACGGCCCGAGATCGTGAAGGGATGCCTGATGCTGCGGCTGCGCAAGAGCGCGGTCGCCCGATGACGATGAACAGTTCCCTCGACTCCTCCCGGGCGCCCGCCGCACCGCTGTCGCTCGACGAGCGCAGCCACGCCGATGCGGCCGCCGCCAGCCCCACCGCTGCGAGCGGCGGCGCGAGCACGCGGCCGCTTCCCGACGACGCGCTGATCGTCCTGCCGGTGCGCAACGTCGTCGTCTTTCCCGCGACCGTGCTGCCGATCGGTATCGGCCGCGAGCGCTCGCAGGCGGCGGTACAGGAAGCGGTCCGCCTCGAGCGGCCGGTCGGCGTGCTGCTGCAGACCAAGCCCGACATCGACGAGCCCGGGCCCGACGAGCTGCACTGGGTCGGCACCAGCGCGGCGGTGCTGCGCTACATCACTGCGCCCGACGGCAGCCATCATCTCGTCGCCCGCGGCCTGAAGCGCTTTCGCGTCCTTCAGTTCCTCGACGGCTATCCGTATTCGGTCGTCCGCGTCCAGTACATCGACGACCCCGACCGCAGCGATCCGGAGATCGAGGGGCGCGCGCGCGTCCTCAAGGAACGCGCGCTCGAGACGCTGCAACTGCTGCCGCAGGTGCCTGCCGAGATGGCCGCCGCCCTGCAGGGCATCGACGATCCGGCGCAGCTCGCCAACGTCATCTCGAGCGTGCTCGACGTGCCGGCGGAGGAGAAGCAGTCGCTGCTCGAGACCTTCGACCTGAAGACGCGCCTCGACCGCCTGCTCGCGATCGTCACGCGTCGGATCGAAGTGCTGAAGGTCTCGCGCGACATCGCCGACCGCACCCGCGAGTCGATCGGCGACGTCAACCGCAAGCACCTGTTGCGTGAGCAGATGCGGACGATCCAGAAGGAACTCGGCGAAGGCGATGAAGGCGCGGCCGAGCTCGATGAGCTCGCCAAGGCGATCGCCGATGCGCACATGCCCGAGGAGGTCGAGAAGGTCGCGAAGAAGGAGCTGAAGCGCCTCGAGCGGATGCCGGAAGCGGCAGGCGAGTACTCGATGGTGCGGACCTACCTCGACTGGCTGATCGAGCTGCCGTGGGGCGCAGAAGCCGAGCCGGCGATCGACATCGCCGAAGCTCGCCGCATCCTCGACGAGGACCACTTCGGCCTCGAGAAGATCAAGCGCCGCATCCTCGAATACCTCGCGGTGCACAAGCTCAACCCGTCGGGCAAGAGCCCCATCCTCTGCTTCGTCGGGCCGCCCGGCGTCGGCAAGACCTCGCTCGGCCAGAGCATCGCCAAGGCGACCGGCCGCAAGTTCGCGCGCGTCAGCCTCGGTGGCGTTCATGACGAGGCCGAGATCCGCGGCCACCGGCGCACCTACATCGGCGCGCTGCCCGGCAACATGATCCAGAACCTGCGCAAGGTCGGCACTCGCCACGCGGTGATGATGCTCGACGAGGTCGACAAGCTCGGCGCCGGCGGCTTCCACGGCGACCCGTCGTCGGCGCTGCTCGAGGTGCTCGACCCGGAGCAGAACTCGACCTTCCGCGACACCTATCTCGCGGTGCCCTACGACCTGTCGAAGGTGATGTTCGTCTGCACCGCGAATGTCCTCGACACGATCCCGGGGCCGCTGCGCGATCGCATGGAGATCATCCATTTGCCCGGCTACACGGCCGAGGAGAAGCTGCAGATCGCGCGCCGCTATCTCGTGCCGCGCCAGCTCGAAGCGACCGGCATCACCGGCGAGCAGTGCGAGATCAGCGACGACGCGCTGCGCGCGGTCATCGCCG
This sequence comes from Caldimonas sp., assembly GCA_036496385.1. Taxonomy (GTDB): domain Bacteria; phylum Pseudomonadota; class Gammaproteobacteria; order Burkholderiales; family Burkholderiaceae_C; genus Schlegelella_A. The sequence continues at coordinate 90,555 of DASXLD010000092.1, forward strand.
ACTACACGCGCGAGGCGGGCGTGCGCAATCTCGAGCGCGAGATCGGCAGCGTCTGCCGCCACGTCGCCGTGCGCGTCGCCGACGGCAGCGTCGTGCGGATGACGATCACGCCCGACGAGCTGCACGCCGTCCTCGGGCCGAGGCGCTTCGAGGCGGAGGTCGCGATGCGCACCGGCATTCCGGGCGTCGCCACCGGACTGGCGTGGACGCCGGTCGGCGGCGACATCCTCTTCATCGAGGCAGCGCGGACACCGGGCAGCGGCAGGCTCATCCTCACCGGCCAGCTCGGCGAGGTCATGAAGGAGAGCGCGCAGGCGGCGCTCTCGCTCGTCAAGGCCCGGTCGGCGGCGCTCGGCATCCCGACCGAGAGCCTCGACAGCCTGGACAAGGCCGACATCCATGTCCACGTCCCGGCCGGCGCGACGCCGAAGGACGGCCCGAGCGCCGGCGTCGCGATGTTCGTTGCGCTGACGTCGCTGCTCAGCAACCGGCCGGTGAAGAGCAACGTCGCCATGACCGGCGAGATCAGCCTGCGCGGCCTCGTGCTGCCGATCGGCGGCGTCAAGGAAAAGGTGCTGGCGGCGCTGCGCGCAGGCATCACGACGGTGATGCTGCCGTCGCGCAACCAGCGCGACCTCGAGGACATCCCCGCCGATGCCCGCGCGCAGATCCGCATCGAATGGCTCGAGCACGTCGACGACGCGCTGCGGGTCGCGCTCGAGCCGGCGCCGGCGGGCGCGACGATGGCGTCGGCGACGGCCTGAATCGCGGCAGCGCCTTTGCGCGCGCCGCGCGAGTGCGTGCGTGTCTCGCGCTAAGCTCGCGCGATCTCTGCTCCGGGCAGCGGTCTCGCTGCGCGACTGCCATGGCCATCGAGCTGCGCTTCGACACCCCGGTCTTCGTCGTCGGCGCCGGCATCATGGGTGCCGGCATCGCGCAGGTGGCGGCGCAGGCCGGCCACCCGGTCCGGCTGTTCGATAGCCGCGACGGCGCTGCCGACAGTGCCCGCGCGAAGCTCGCCGCCACCCTCGACGGCCTCGCCGCAAAGGGCCGGCTCGATGCTGCCGAAGCGGCCGCGATCGCCGGCCGCATCGCGAGCGCCGCACGGCTCGACGATGCCGCGGCGGCCGGCCTCGTCGTCGAGGCGATCGTCGAAAACCTCGACGCCAAGCGTGCGCTCTTTCGCGACCTCGAGCAGATCGTCGGCGAGGGCACGGTCCTCGCCTCCAACACCTCCTCGATCTCGATCACGGCGCTCGCCCGGGAGCTGAAGCGGCCGGGCCGGCTGGTCGGCATGCACTTCTTCAACCCGGTGCCGCTGATGAAGCTGGTCGAGGTCGTCTCCGGCCTCGCGACCGATGCCGAGGTCGCCGCGGCGATCTTCGAGCTCGCCAAGGCCTGGGGCAAGACAGCGGTGCACGCGCGCTCGACGCCGGGGTTCATCGTCAACCGGATCGCGCGGCCGTACTACGCCGAGACGCTCGCGCTGCTCCATGAGCGGTTCGCCGAGCCGGCCGTGATCGACGCCTGCCTCCGCGGCGCCGGCTTTCGGATGGGGCCGTGCGAGCTGATGGACCTGATCGGCCACGACACCAACTTCGCCGTCACGCAATCGGTGTTCGACGCCAACTTCGGCGACAAGCGCTACCAGCCGTCGCTCGTCCAGCGCGAGATGGTCGATGGCGGCCTGCTCGGCCGCAAATCGGGGCGCGGATTCTTCGTCTACGGAGCGGGCGGCGCTGCGCTGCCGAGCCCTGCCGCGTCGCCGTTCGACGACGCACCGATGCCGACCGGTGCGATCGTCGCGCTGCACGGCGGCGGCATTGCCGTCGACCGCTGGAAGACGCGGCTCGAGGACGCGGGCGCGCGCTTCGAGGCCGATCCCGGAAGTCGCTGGAACGGCCTGCAGACCGATTCCGGCGAGCTGCGCCTGACCGACGGCCGCGCCGCCACGCACGTCGCTGCCGAATCAGGTGTACGCGACCTCGCAGTCTTCGACCTTGCCGTCGCGCCGGCCGGCGGCGTGCCGGGAACGCCGCTCGCGCTTGCGTTCGCGGCGAGCACCTCGGTGGCGTGGCGTGACCAGGCCGCGGTGTGGCTTCGCATCGCCGGCTGGCAACCGCACCCGATCGGCGATGCGCCCGGGCTCGTCGTCGCCCGCACGATCGCGATGCTCGTCAACGAAGGCGCCGATGCCGTCCACCAGGGCGTCTGCAGCGCCGAAGGCGCCGACCTCGCGATGAAGCTCGGCGTCGCCTATCCAGCCGGACCGTTCGAGTTCCTGGCGCGCTGGGACGCGACCGCCGTCGCGACGCTCCTCGACCATCTCGACAACCACTATCGCGGCGAGCGCTACCGGGTGAGCCCGGGACTGCGCGAGCGCGCCTGCCTGGCGCAGCTCGCCCCTTCCGCACCGGTCTGACGACGGCCTCGGCCGGCCGGGTGCGACTCAGCGGCAACGGCGCGTCGGACAGCTTCCCGTCCTGGGGTCGGCCGATGGCACGACCTGCGTGCAACGCGTTGTCGCGGGGCGCCGCGTGCCGACAATGCTCGACGCCACCCGCTCTCAGGAGACACCATGCACGCCAACAGAACCCCCATCGCTCTCGTCTCGATGCTCGCCGCCGCAGCCCTGCTCGCTGCCTGCGAGAAGAAGACGACGGTGACCGACACGGCTCCCGGAACCGCGTCGACGACGACCTCGACCACCACCACGGCACCGACGCCGGCAGCCTCCGACGCGATGGCGGCAACGGCCAACACGATGGAAAAGGCAGCGTCGGCGACCGAGCAGGCGATGAGCAAAGCCGGTGAAGCCATCGGCGACGCCGCGATCACCGGCAAGGTGAAGACGGCGTTGATCGCCGACCCCGACGTCAAGGCCATGAAGATCGACGTCGACACCAAGGATCACGTCGTGTCGCTGAACGGCAGCGCCGACTCGCAGGCGCACGCCGACAAGGCGGTGACGATCGCCAAGGGCGTCGAGGGCGTGAAATCGGTCGAGAACAACCTGGCGGTCAAGCCCTGACGTCTCGACCCGACGCAGGCGCCGCAGCGGCGGCGCTCGCGCCGAGCCCGAGCAGGCGCATCGCGTTCTGCTTCAGGATCAGCGGCTTCACCTCGGGCTTGAAGCCGGCCTCCTCGAAGTCTTTCAGCCAGCGGTCCGGCGTGATGAGCGGGAAATCGCTGCCGAACAGGATCCGGTCCTTCAGCAGCGTGTTCGCGTACTGCACGAGCTGCGGCGGGAAGTATTTCGGGCTCCAGCCCGAGAGATCGATCCAGATGTTGGGCTTGTGCATGGCGAGCGAGATCGCCTCGTCCTGCCACGGCCACGACGGGTGGGCGACGATGATCTGCATGTCGGGGAAGGCGATCGCGACGTCCTCGAGCAGCATCGGGTTCGAGTTCTGCAGGCGCAGCCCGCCGCCGCAGCGCATCCCCGAGCCGATCCCCGAGTGGCCGCTGTGGAAGACGGCGGGCAACTTGTGCTCGGCGATGACTTCGTAGATGGGCCACGCCATCTTGTCGTTGACGTCGAAGCCCTGCACCGTCGGGTGGAACTTGAAGCCCTTGACGCCATAGTCCTCGACCAGCTTTTTCGCTTCGCGGCCGCCCAGCTTGCCCTTGTGCGGATCGATCGAGCCGAACGCGATCATGATGTCCGGGTTGGCCTGCGCCGCCTCCGCGATCTCCTCGTTTGGAATCCGCCGCCGCCCCATCTGCGTCTCGGCGTCGACGGTGAAGTTGACGAAGCCGATCTTCTGTTCGCGGTAGTACGCGATCGTCTCGTCCATCGTCGGGCGCTTGCTCGAGCGGAAGTACTTGTCGGCGGCACGGTCGTACTCTTCGCCGTAGTTGTCGAACGGGTTGCGGCACGAGACCTCGAGGTGGGTGTGCGTGTCGATCGCGATCAGGTCGGCGGTGTTCATGGCAAGACTTTCGGGCAGCAGTGCGCAACTGCGCAGCTCGGATCGACGTTGTAAACCGGAATCGGCGCGGCGTCCGCCGGACTTGGGTTAGGCTTTCGTCGAGGTCGCCGGACGCGGTGTCGCCTCAGCACCGGGCACTTCCGCCATCTCGAGGAAACGACGATGACCGATCGGTCGGCGCGGGGAGACTTGTCGACCGAGGATCTGGCGATCCTGCTCGAGGTCACGCGCAGCCTGGCCGCGCCGTTCGATCTGATGTCGATGCTCGCTGCGGTGACGGCGGCCGCGCGCCAGGTGCTGCGTGCCGAGCGTTCGTCGGTCTGGCTGCACGATGCGGCCGCCGGCGAGCTCGTGCTCGAGGTGTCGAGCGACATCCGGCACGTGCGCATCCCGGTCGGGCTCGGCCTCGTCGGCGCCTGCGCTCGCGATCGCCAGGTTCTCAACGTTGCGGATTGCTACGCCGATCCGCGCTTCGACCAGCAGGTCGATCGCCGATCGGGCTACCGCACGCGCTGTGCCCTGACGCTGCCGCTGATCGATCACGCCGGCGCGCTGGTCGGAGTGATGCAGGTGCTCAATCGCATCGACGGGATCTTCGAGAGCGCGGACGAGCAGCTCGCGAGCGCGCTCGCCGCCCAATGCGCGGTCGCGCTGCAGCGCGTGCAGATGATCGAGTCGCTGATCGAAGGCGAGAAGATGCGGCGCGAAATGGAGATGGCGCAGGTCGTGCAGATGAGCACGCTGCCGCAGGCGATGCCGGTCGTCGCCGGCTACGACGTGCACGGCACCTTCCGGCCGGCCCTGCTGACGGGCGGCGACACCTTCGACCTCGCGCCGGTCGGCGACGGATTGCTCGTCGTTCTCGGCGACGCGACTGGCCACGGCATCGCGCCCGCCCTGTCGGTGACGCAGATGCACGCGATGCTGCGGATGGCGTTTCGCCTCGGCGCCGACCTCGAGACCGCCTTCGCGCGGGTCAACGACCTGCTTGCCGAGACGCTCGCCGAAGACCGTTTCGTCACCGCCTTCATCGGTGTGCTCGATCCGCGCGCGCACGTGCTGCGCTACGTCAGCGCCGGCCAGGGGCCGATCCTCCACTTTCATGCCGACCGCGGCAAGTGCTCGCGCCACAAGCCGACGAGCTTCCCGCTCGGCGCGATGGCGCTGCCGCGGCCGCCGCGGGCAGCCGAGATGATCCTCGCGCCGGGCGACGTGCTGGTCCTGCTGTCCGACGGGATCTACGAATACGGCAACGGGGCGGGCGAGCAGTTCGGCGAAGACCGCGTCGAGCAGGTCGTCGCCGGCCACCACGCGGGCGGCATGACGGCGCTGTCGGCCGCGTTGCTCGATGCGGTGGAGGCCTTCGCGGGCGGCGCGGCGCAGGAAGACGACATCACGGTCGTCCTCGTCAGGCGCGAGGCCCCCCGGTGAGCGAGAGCGCTTCGTTCGCGCGCCGCATCGACCTGCTGGCCCAGATCTGCGCGTTCACGACGGCCGCGTTCGCGCGCCAGGGAGTCCCGGCCGCGCTGCTCGCCGACGTCGATTTCGTGCTCGAGGAGCTGTTCACCAACATCGTGAAGTACAGCCGCGGCAAGGCGCCGGTGACGATCGAGATCGCGGCGATCCCTGAAGGCGTGGAGGTGACGTTGACCGAGCCCGAGGCCGACCGCTTCGACGTCACCCAGGCGCCGCCGGTCGACGTCACGCTGCCGGCCGTCCAGCGCCAGCCCGGGGGCCTCGGCCTGCATCTGATCCCGCGCCTGGTGGACTCCGTACAGTACGGATATTCGGAGGGGGAGCGATGCAGCCGCATCGTCTTCCGCAAAACAAGTGCAACTCCGTCGCCGGGTGCGGCGGGGCGAAACGAGGACGAGCGATGCTGACGATGGAAGGAGGGGGCGAGACGCCGGTCGTGCTCTCGGGACGCCTCGACGCGACCCAGGCTGCAGCGGCACAGGCGTACCTCGATCGCCTGCACGGCGTCGTCACCCTCGAGTGCCGTGACCTGCAGTACCTTTCCAGCGCCGGGCTCGGCGTCTTCCTGAAGACCCACAAGCGGCTGCTGGGAGCCGGCGGGCGCCTCCGCCTGACGGCGGTCAACCGCCACCTCCAGGACATCTTCAGCTATTCGGGCTTCGACCAGATCCTCGAGATCGACCCCGGTCGCTGATGCGCTCGCCAACCTTTGCCGCCGTCGCGTGTACTTCGGAGGACGACGATGATCGGTCGCTGGTCGAGCGCTACCTGAGCGGCGACCGCGACGCCTTCACCTCGCTCGTGGTCCGCTACCAGCGGCCGATCTACAACGCCGCGTTCTGGGTCCTGCGCAAACATGAAGACGCCCACGACATCAGCCAGACGGTCTTCCTCAAGGTCGCCGAGCGCGCCGATGAATACGACCCGAAATACAAGTTCTTCAGCTGGATCTACCGGATCGCCGTCAACGAGTCGCTCAACCTCCTGCGCCGCAACCGCCACGAGGATGAGCTCGAGGACGATGTCGACGTCGCCGGCGACGAGAGCGCCGGTCCCGAGCGGCAGGCGAGCGCCGCCCAGCTGGCGCGCCAGCTGCGCAGCGCGATGATGACGATGGCGACGAGCGACCGCCTCGTGCTGACGCTGCGCCATTTCTCGGAGTGCAGCTACGAAGCCATGGCGCAGATCCTGGAGATCGACGAGAAGACCGTGAAGTCGCGCCTGTTCGAGGCGAGGCGCCGCCTGCGCGGCCTGCTCAAGGATTGGAAGTGAGGGAAGTGAGATGACCCTGAAGCATTCCCCGCTCACCGAGCTGATGCACGCCGTCCTCGACGGCGAAGCCAGCGATGCCGAGGCCCGCGAGCTCGAGATGCGCCTGGCTGCCGATCCGGCGGCCCGCGCCGAGTTCGAGGATTGGCAGCGCCTGTTCCAGGCCCTGGGCGAGGTTGCGCAGGAGCACGCCCCGGAAGGGCTGGTCGCTTCGGTGACCTCGGCGTTGCCGTCGCCGCCACGCACCCCTGACAATGCGGGCCAACCTTTTTCCGATCGGCGTGTACTTGGGCACGCGCGGTTCGGATTTCCCCGCCGAACGTTCGGCGAGTCGCGAGCGATGCAGCCACCGCGCGTCGCATCGTCCACACCCACAAGGAGCGTCACGATGACCCAGCAGAGCAGAATCTTCGCCCATCGCAAGGCCTGGCTGGGAGTCGGCATCGCGGCCGCTGCCGCAGTCGTCGTAGCGCAGATCGCGTTCGATTTCCCGGTCGCGAAGGACGTGATCGGCACCGTTGCTCCCGCCGAGCGCTATCGGGCGGCGCCGAACGGCAGCGAAGACGTCAAGCTCGCCACCCCGGTGGGATCGACTGGGGGCAGCACCGCAGGGAACGAGGCCTCCCGCGCCGTCGCCGAGAAGTCGGCCGACCTGACCGCCCAGAAGACCGTTGATCTGACTGCACAGAAGACCGCGGATCTGACTGCGCAGAAGAAAGCTGACCTGACCGCCCAGAAGACTGCTGATCTGACGGTCCAGAAGACTGCGGACATGACCGCCCAGAAGACTGCGGACATGACGGCCCAAAAGACGGCCGACCTCGCCGCGCAGAAGACTGCGGACCTGACTGCCCAGAAGACCGCGGACCTGACCGCGCAGAAGAAGGCGGACCTGACCGCCCAGAAGACCGCCGACCTGACCGCGCAGAAGAGGGCGGACCTGACCGCCCAGAAAACCGCAGATCTGACCGCCCAGAAGACCGCGGACCTTACTGCTCAGAAGGCCGCGGACATGGCCATGCAGCGCTCGGAGGCCGCACGCGCCGAGACGCAGCGCTCGATGGAAATGTCGACCAACCGCTCGACGCGGCCGTAAGCGTTCCAACTGCACGCAAGCCGCCGCCCGCAAGGGCCGGCGGCTTTGTCTTGTGTGCGGCTGCAAGTACCCTTGCGCGCCGCCAACCCGGAGGAGCCGCGTGCGCCTGGCGAAGTCGTTGTGTCCCCTGCTGTGCTGTCCGTTCCTCGCAGTCGCCGGCCCCGGCCCGCTCGGAATCTCGTTCGTCGACACCGACGCGCTGCATCTGCTCTATGCCGACCCGAGCCTGACCTACCTCGTTCCGCACACCGCGCGGACGTTCAGCAACGCATTCGACTGGCAGCGGCGGATCTTCGGCTGGGAGCCCTCGGAGCGCACGATCGTGTGGCTGCGCGACTTCGCCGACTACGGCAACGCTGGCGTCTCGCCGGCACCCGACACCCTGCTGCGGATCGACGTCGCGCCGGCGGCCAACGCGTTCGAGACCAATCCGAGCAACGAGCGCATGTACTCGACGATGAACCACGAGATGGTGCACGTCGCGACGACCGACATCGCGTCGAGCGAGGATCGGCGCTGGCGCGGATTCTTCCTCGGCAAGGTGGCGCCGCAATCGGCTCACCCCGAGTCGCTGCTCTACAGCTATCTGACGGTGCCTCGCTTCACCGTGCCGCGCTGGTATCTGGAGGGCAGCGCCGTCTTCATGGAAACCTGGATGGCCGGCGGCCTCGGCCGCGCCCAGGGCGGCTACGACGAGATGGTGTTCCGCGCCATGGTGCGCGATGACGCGCACTTCTACGACCCGCTCGGGCTCGTGTCGCGCGGCACCCGCGTCGATTTCCAGGTCGGCGCCAACGCCTATCTGTACGGCGGGCGCTTCTTCACCTGGCTTGCCTACGCCCACTCGCCCGAGAAGGTCGTCGCCTGGCTGCGGCGCGACGAGGGCAGCCGACGCCACTACGCCGATCAGTTCGAGCAGGTGTTCGGCATGCCGCTCGATCGGGCATGGCAGGACTGGATCGCGTTCGAGCATGAGTTCCAGCGGCGCAATCTCGCCGAGGTGCGCAAGCAGCCGATCACCCCGCAACGCAACCTCGCGGCGACAGCGATGGGCTCGGTCTCGCGCGCGTATCTCGACGAGGCGAGCGGCGTCCTCTATGCCGGCGTCCGCTATCCCGGCATCGTCGATCACGTCGCCGCGCTGAACATGCGCGACGGCAGCGCGCGGACCCTGGCCGAGATCAAGGGCGCGATGCTCTATTCGGTCACCTCGCTGGCGTTCGATCCTGCCCACCGGACCGCCTTCTTCACGACCGACAATCTGGGCTTCCGCAACCTGGTCGCGGTCGACGTCGACAGCGGCAGGCAAACGCCCCTCCTGAAGGAGGCGCGCATCGGCAGCATCGCGTTCAATCCTGTCGACCGTTCGCTGATGGGAGTGCGCCACGACTCCGGACTGGCGACGCTGGTGCGCATCCCGTATCCGTACAGCAGCTGGGAAACGGTGGCCGAGTTCGCGTACGGCGTCGTGCCGAGCGAGCTCGACGTCTCGGCCGACGGTCGGCTGCTGTCGGCCTCGATCACCGACGTCGGCGGCGACCAGTTCCTGCGCGTGTGGACACTCGCGTCGCTGCTCGCCGGAAACAGCGCCCCGTTGAGCGAGTTCCGCTTCGGCCAGTCGGCGCCCGAGAGCTTCGTCTTCACGAAGGACGGCCGCTATCTCTACGGCAGCAGCTACTACACCGGCGTCTCGAACATCTTCCGCTACGAAGTCGCGACCGGCGACGTGAAGGCGGTGTCGAACGCCGAGACCGGGTTCTTTCGGCCGATCCCGATGGCCGACGGTCGCCTGGTCGTCTTCAGCTACACCGGCGCGGGATTCACGCCGGCGATCATCGAGCCGCGGCCGCTCGAGGACCTGAGCGCGATCACCTTCCTCGGCGCCGAAGTGGCCGCGCGCCACCCGGTCGTCACGACCTGGCAGGTGCCGCCGGCCAAAACCGTCGATTACGACTCGCAGGTGAAGGCGACCGGTGTCTACCGCCCGCTCGACGAGCTGCAGGTGCTGAACGGGTTTCCGGTTCTCGAGGGCTACAAGAACACCGCGGCGGCCGGCTACCACCTCAACGTCGGCGATCCGCTCGGCTTTGCGCATCTCGGCGTCACCGCCGCCTATACGCCGGACCAGAACCTGCCCGGCGACGAGCGCGGCCACGTCTACGTCGACGGACACTACCTCGGCTGGCGCGCTGGCCTGGCCTGGAACCGCTCGAACTTCTACGACCTCTTCGGGCCGACGCGGCGCGGCCGCAAGGGCTACGCGGCCAAGCTCGGCTACGACCAGTTCCTGGTCTTCGAGCCGCCGAAGCGGCTCGAGCTGAGCTACGACCTCGCGTACTACGACAAGATCGACACGCTGCCGGGAGCGCAGAACATCGAGACGACTTTCGACCGCCTTTTCACCGGCGAACTCGCGCTGCGCTACAGCGACGTCCGCCGCTCGCTCGGCGCCGTCGACGACGAGAAGGGCGTCACCTGGACGGCTGTGGCCACCGGGCATCGGATGGAGAACTCGACGGTGACGCAGCTGCGCGGCGGCTTCGACGCTGGCCTGCCATTGCCGCTCGGCCATTCGTCGATATGGTCGCGCAGCGCTGCCGGCGTCGCCAACGGCGATCGCAACAATCCGATCCTCAACTACTACTTCGGCGGCTTCGGCAACAACATCGTCGATGACGGCGCGGTCAAGCGCTACCGCGAATACCGCTCGATGCCGGGCTTTCAGATCGACGAGATCGGCGGTCGCACCTTCGTCAAGCAGACGCTCGAATGGAACCTGCCGCCGATGGTGTTCGAGTCGCTCGGCAAGCCGAGCCTGCATCTGCAATCGCTCAGGCCGGCGCTGTTCGCGTCGGCGCTGTGGATCGACGCGCAGGATGCGGCGCTGCGCAAGACCTTCGGCAGCCTCGGCGGGCAGGTCGACATGCACCTCTCGGTACTCTACTGGTACGACATGACGCTGTCGGCCGGTTTCGCGGCCGGCTACAAGGGCTCGCGACACAGCGGCAACGAGTGGATGATCTCGCTCAAGATCCTGTGAGCGCGCCGACATGCTGATGCACCAGCTGCTTGCGGCGCTGGTGGCGCTGCTGCCGGTGCTCGTCTTCCTGGCGGCGCTGCTCTGGCTCGACAGCTACAAGCTGCTCGCGCTTTCGTCCGTCGTCGCGGTGATCGGCGCCGGCGCCGTGATGGCGGCGGCGAGCTATCCGCTCAACGTAGCCCTGCTCGGCCGCCTCGACATCGGCCTCGGGGCGTTCTCGCGCTACGTCTCTCCGCTGACCGAAGAGCTGCTCAAGGCCGTGATCGTCGTCGCGCTCGTTCGCACGCACCGGATCGGCTTCCTGGTCGACGCGGCGATCTACGGCTTTGCGGTCGGCACCGGCTTCGCGCTGGCCGAGAACCTGTACTACCTGCACCGCGCCGCCGAGGCGGGCCTGGGCACGTGGATCGTGCGCGGCTTCGGCACTGCGCTCATGCACGGCGGAACGACCTCGTTGTTCGCGGTGATGGCGCTGGCCCGCATCGAGCGGGCGGCGCGCGCGAAGGTGGCGCATTTCGTGCCTGGATTCATCATCGCAGCGCTCCTTCATTCCGGGTTCAACCACTTGAGCCACCTGCCGTTGCTCGCGACGCTCGCGACCATGCTGGTCCTGCCGCCGTTGCAGTGGCTGGTGTTCGAACGCAGCGAGCGGAGCCTGCGCAACTGGCTCGGCCAGGGCTTCGATGCCGATGCGCGGCTTCTCGAGCTGATCGGCTCCGGGAGCTTCGCCGCGTCGCCTGCCGGGCGCTATCTCGCCTCGCTTCAGCGCAGCCTACCCGGCGTGCTGCGCGCCGATGCGCTCTGCTACCTGCGGCTGTACACCGAGCTGTCGCTGCGCGCGAAGGGCATCCTCATGATGCGCGAGAACGGCTTCGAGTTCCCCCCTGCCGATGAGGAGACGCGGGCGAAGTTCACCGAGTTGCGCTACCTCGAGCAAAGCATCGGCGCCACCGGACTGCGCGCGCTCTGGCCGGTGCTGAGGCTGCGCCAGCGCGAGCTCTGGCAGCTCTACATGCTCGAGGGCGGCCTGGGCTGATCGCCGCAGCGCGCGTCGTACGCGAGTCGGAGCGGCAGGCGGCGCGCCGGCTACACGCGCCGGTGGACAGCGACCTTTTCGAGCAGCTGGAACAGCACGGTCTGCTCGAGCTCGGTGAGGTGGCCGAGCAGCTCTTTCTCCATGCCGTCGGCGATCCGGTCGGCCTTGCGCACGAGCGCGGCGCCTTTGCGCGTGAGGGCGATGAATTGCTTGCGGCGGTCGTCGTCGCTGCGGGTGCGGGTGATGAGCTCGCGTTCCTCGAGCTTGTCGCAGACCAGCGTCAGGCGGGGTGCGGAGACTTCGAGCGCGAGCGACATCTGCCGCTGCGTCACGCCCGGGTTGGCGGCGACCAGCATGAGGATGGTGAAGTCGAGCCGGCGCAGCTGGAAGGGCTCGCCGATGCGCTTCTGGAAGATCCTGAGACTCGGAATCGCCGCTTGCGCCAGGTTGTAGCCGAGCAGCTTTCGCATCCGGCCGTGATCGAGGTGCCCCGGCAATTCGCCGTCACGATGGGTCCGGCCTGCGGCGGCCGTGCCGCGCGTGGTCCTGGACGGTGGAGCGGATCTGGACATCAGGGCTGCATCGATGCGGAGCGCGGCGCCGGGTGCCGCACGGGCAGCGGGCGACGCGAGTGTAGGGGCGTCGCGTTCGGCGACGCCCCGCTCCGCCGCTCTCACTGGCAGGTGAAGCTGCTCGCCAGGTCGACGCTGCCGCTGCCGCCGTAGCGGGCGACCTTCGGGTACGAGCAGAGCGGACGCGTTCGCGTCGGCGACCACGCGACCGGGACGTCGACGTTCGTGCCGCCGGGATTGCTGGCGCCGCGCGCGCTCGCCACGACGCTGTCGGGCGATTGGCCATGCTCGACCCAATTGACCAGCGGCGTCAGGATGTCGAACTGATCGGTCGCCGGGCCGCCGCTGCAGTGGTTCATGCCGGGGATGAGGTACAGCCTGGCGAATGTCGACGCGTCGCCGCCGTTGCTCGCCCGCAGACCTTCGTAGAACGCGACGCTGTCGTCGCTCGAGAAGATCGGATCGCTCGTGCCGTGATAGATCAGGAGCTTGGCGCCGCGGCTCTTCAGCAGCGACAGGTCGCTCGGATGCGGCGGCGTCATGAACGAGAGCGAGTTCTCGGTGTAGGTGGCGTCGGTCGCCTGGATGTTGGCGTACAGCGTGCCGACATTGCTGGTCGCGGCGAAGGCCGGACCGTTGAAGGTCGCCGGGTCGGCGGGCGGCACCTGCCAGATGAAGCCGACCGCGCCCGAATCGAGAATCGCCGGCACCGTGAACTTCCAGAACGACCAGCCGCCGGTCGCCAGGCCGTCGTCGTACGACCAGCTCGAGTAAATCTTGGTGCCGGTGCTCGTCGTCGCGCCGGCGAACAGCGCGGCGATCGCGGTCTTCTGTCCGGCGCTGAGACAGGTGCCGTCGCGCGCTCCGCCGCACGTGGGAACGTCGCGGTTGAGATCGAACGCCGCCTGGCACGCCTTCGTATCCTGGATCAGGCCATCGGTCGCGCCGTCGAGCGCATCGCACTTGGCGGCGACGGCATCCGAGACGAGCTGGCGCTCGGCGGTCGTGAATCCGCTCGACGCGTCGCCCGGCGTCAACGCAAGACTCAGGTAGCTCTGGTAGCCGGCGATGTTGGCGGTGGCGGCGAGCGGCAGGCGCCAGCCGGGATCGCCGGCGATGATGCCGTCGTACTGGTCGCCGTAGCGGGCGGCAGCGACGAGCGCGTGCCGGCCGCCGTTCGAGCAGCCGCCGAGATACGAACGATCGGGGCCCTTGCCGTACGCAGTCTGCAGGACCGCCTTGGCCATCGGCGTCAGCTTGGCCACGGCCTGATAACCGTAGTCCAGGCGCGCCTGCGGATCGATGCCGAAGATCGGGTTCTGCGCCGGGTTGTGGCCCGCGTCCGAGCTGAGGACGGCGAAGCCCTGGGCGAGCGGGCTGGTCGTCGGGCCGCCGCCGAAGCCGACGTTCGCCGGGACGACGCTGCCGTCGGTGCCGCCGTTGGCCTGATAGAAAAAGCGCCCGTTCCAGCTGTCCGGCAGGCGCATCTCGAAAGCGATGGTGTAGCTGTTGCCATCGACGGTGCTGACGCGGTCGAACATGTGGCCGGTCAGCAGGCAGTGCGACGGCACGGCGTTGCCGCCGATCTTGAGCGCGCCGGCCGCGACCGCGCTCGCCGCGGTGAAGGTCGTGTTGGCGAACGTGGCCCGTGTCGCCAGGTCGGAGCACGACGTCAGGCTGGCGCCGGTGGCGGCGCCGAGTTGCGGCACGGTGTTGTTGACGTTGTCGTTGCCGCCGCAGGCGGCGACGAGCGCTGCGATGCCGATCGCCGTTGCGCTCGGAATTCGATGCGATGCGTGTGTCATCTCGTCTCCTTGAGAGGAAGCGGGATCGCCCCGACGTCACGCCGGCCGTGAAGCCCCGGGTTCTTCCCCTTGCCCAATATAGTTTCCAGTGTTAACGTTTAACTCCCGTAATTACCCTGAGGAAGTCGCGGGTCCCGGCGTGCCGCGGAAGCGGTCGGGCCGGACGAGCGAAGCGCCGAAGGGAAGTCCCTAGGCGCTCTGGAAACCGCCTTCACTACGATCGACCGATGACCTCTGCTGACCCGCACGGCGGCGGTACGCTGCCCCTTCCGTTGGCCTCGCTCGGCCTGTTGCGAATCGAGGCCCGCGGGCCCGTGCTGCACGTCCGACTGAATCGGCCGGCCAAGCGAAACGCCGTCAGCGATGCGCTCGTCGCGCAACTCCACACCGCCTTCGTCAATCTTCCCGAGTCGACTCGCGCCGTCGTGCTGAGCGGCGAGGGCGACCATTTCTGCGCCGGCCTCGACCTCGCCGAGGTCAGCGAGCGCAGCGTCGCCGAGGGGATCGTCCACTCCCGCTCCTGGCACGCGGCGTTCCGGGAGATCCAGTTCGGCCGCGTTCCGGTGGTCGCGGTGCTGCACGGCGCGGTGGTCGGTGGTGGCCTCGAGCTCGCGGCTGCCTGCCATGTCCGCGTTGCCGAAACGAACGCGTTCTACGGCTTGCCCGAGGGGCAGCGGGGCCTCTTCGTCGGCGGCGGCGGCTCGGCACGCGTGCCACGCCTGATCGGCGCTGCGCGGATGACCGACATGATGCTCACCGGCCGCGTCTACGACGCGAGCGAAGGGTCCGCGATCGGAATCTCGCACTATGTCGTCGAGCCGGGGCAGGGGCTCGCGAAGGCGTTCGCGCTCGCCGAGCGGATCGCCGCCAACGCGCCGCTCTCGAACTTCGCCGTCATGCACGCCCTGCCGCGCATTGCCGATATGGCGCAGGACGACGGCCTGTTCGTCGAGTCGCTGATGGCGGCGATCGCCTCGGGCGACGAAGCCGCCAAGCTGCGCGTGCGCGCCTTCCTCGAAGGCAAGGCGGCGAAAGTGAAGAAGGCATGAGCGAGGCGGCGCCCGGCCGCGGTGGCGAGCGCGGCGCGCGCTATCGGCCGCTGCCGCTCGGCGGCTCGCTCGCGGCGACGCTGACGCGTCGTGCCGACGGCGCGACCCTGGTGGCCTCGCGCGAAGCGCTCGGCGCGTATCCGGCGCGCCTCACCGATCGGCTGCTCGAGCATGCCGTGCGCCATCCCGAGCGCACGCTCGTCGCCAAGCGCGTCGCCGGCGGCGATTGGCGTCGGGTCAGCTACGGCGAGGCGCTCGAGAGCGCGCGCGCGGTCGCGCAGGCGTTGCTCGACCTCGGGCTCTCGGCCGATCGGCCGGTCGCGATCCTGTCCGACAACGACATCGAGCATCTCCTGCTCGGCCTCGGCGCGATGCTCGCCGGGGTGCCGTTCGCGCCGGTCTCGCCGGCGTATTCGCTCGTCTCGCAGGATTACGGCAAGCTGCGCCACATCATCGGCATGCTGACGCCGGGCCTGGTGTTCGCGAGCGACGCGCGTTACGGCAAGGCGATCGCCGCCGTCGTTCCTGGCGCGACGCCCGTCGTCCTCGCCGAAGGCCGTCTCGATAACCGTACCGTGACGCCGTTCGCCGCGCTGCTCGCGACCGCGCCGACCGCCGCCGTCGACGCCGCGCACGCCCGCGTCGGCGCCGACACGATCGCCAAGTTCCTCTTCACGTCGGGCTCGACCAAGCTGCCCAAGGGCGTGATCAACACCCAGCGCATGCTGTGCTCGAACCAGCAGATGATCCGCCAGTGCTTCCCCGCGCTCGCCGAGGAGCCGCCGGTGCTGGTCGACTGGCTGCCGTGGAATCACACCTTCGGCGGCAACCACGACGTCGGCATCGTCCTCTACAACGGCGGCACGCTCTACATCGACGAGGGCAAGCCGACGCCGGCGCTGATCGGCGAGACGCTGCGCAACCTGCGCGAGATCGCGCCGACGATCTACTTCAACGTGCCGAAGGGCTTCGAGGAGATCGCCAACGCGCTCGAGACCGACGCCACGCTGCGCAAGACGTTCTTCAGCCGCGTCAGGATGTTCTTCTTCGCCGGCGCCGGCCTCGCGCAGCCGGTCTGGGACAAGCTCGATCGCCTTGCCGAGGTGGAGTGCGGCGAGCGCATCCGGATGCTCACCGGGCTGGGCATGACCGAGACGGCGCCGTTCGCGATCTGCGCCAACGCGCACGAGGTGAAGTCGGGCCACATCGGCCTGCCCGCGCCCGGCCTCGAGCTGAAGCTCGTGCCGAGCGGCGACAAGCAGGAGGTGCGCTACCGCGGGCCGAACGTGACGCCGGGCTACTGGCGCGCCCCCGAGCAGACCGCGGAGCACTTCGACGACGAGGGCTTCTACTGCAGCGGCGACGCCGCCAAGCCGATGGATCCGGCGCGGCCGGAGCTCGGCTTCGTCTTCGACGGCCGCATCGCCGAGGACTTCAAGCTCTCGACCGGAACGTTCGTCTCGGTCGGGCCGCTGCGGGCCCGGATCATCGCCGCCGGCGACCCGCTGGTGCAGGACGTGGTCGTCGCCGGGATCAACCGCGACGACATCGGCCTCCTGCTCTTTCCGCGCCCCGACGCATGCCGTGCGTTCGCCGGTGCGGCCGCCGATGCGCCGCTCGCCGCAGTGCTGGCCGACCGCCGCGTCCACGAGTTCTTCCAGAGCCTCGTCGACACGCTCTGGTCGAGCGGCACCGGCAGCGCGACACGCGTCGCGCGCGCGCTCGTCCTCGTCGTGCCGCCGTCGATCGATCGCGGCGAGATCACCGACAAGGGCTCGATCAACCAGCGCGCGGTGCTCGACCAGCGCGCTGCCGATGTCGAGCGTCTCTACGCCGGCGCCGACACCGGTGTGCTCCGGCCGCGCCGCGCTTGAGCCCGACCATGCCGCGCACCACCCACTATCGCGTCCGGGTCGAGTTCGGCGACTGCGACCCGGCAGGCATCGTCTTCTATCCGAACTTCCAACGCTGGATCGACGCCGCCTCGCTCTCGTTCTTCATGCAGTGCGGTGTGCCGCCTTGGCGCGAGCTCGTCAAGACGCGCGGCATCGTCGGCACGCCGTTGCTCGAGATCGCGACCCGCTTCGTCACCGCCGCGACGTACGCCGAGGAGCTCTCGATCGCGACCCACGTCGCGGTGTGGCGCGCCAAGGTCTTCATCCAGCACCACCGCGTGACCCGCGGCGAGACCCTGATCTGCGAAGGGCGCGAGACGCGCGCCTTCGTCCGCCGCGACGCCGACGACCCTGGCCGGCTGCGCGCCATGCCGATCCCCGACGACATTCGTGCTCTCTGCGAATGACGCAACCCTTTCGCACCCCCACAGGAGACAAGCCATGAAGACCTTCAGACTGCTCGCGGTCGCCACCGCAGCGAGCGTCGGCGCGACGTTCGCCCCGAGCGCGCTCGCCGACCTGACGATCGGCGTCAGCATCTCGCTCACCGGGCCGACCTCGGCGCTCGGCATCCCGACCAAGAACGGCATCGCGCTCTGGCCGAAGGAGATCGCCGGCGAGAAGCTCAACGTCATCGTTCTCGACGACGCGACCGATCCGACCAAAGGCGTTCAGAACACGCGCAAGCTCATCACCGAGGACCATGCCGACGTCATCGTCGGCTCGGTGACGACACCGGTCGCCGTCGCGATGGCAGACGTTTGCGCCGAGGGCAAGACGTCGCAGCTCATGCTCTCGCCGGCGAGCCTCCCCCCCGGCAAGGATGGCTGGTCGTTCCGCATGCCGCAGTCGACCGCGGTGATGGCGATCCCGATCGTCGAGCACTGGAAGAAGCTCGGCGTCAAGACCTATGGCTTTCTCGGCTACTCCGACGGTTACGGCGAAGCCTGGCTGAACGACATCAAGCCGCTCGCCGAGAAGGCCGGCATCAAGCTCGTCGATGTCGAGCGCTTCGCCCGCAGCGACACCGCGGTCACCGGCCAGGCGCTGAAGCTCGTCTCGGCCAACCCGGACGCGATCCTCGTCGTCGCCTCCGGCAGCGGCGCGGCGATGCCGCACCGCGGTCTCGTCGAGCGCGGCTATCCGAAGGGCAAGATCTACCAGACGCACGGCGCGGCGACGCTGGACCTGATCCGCGTCGGCGGCGCCGATGTCGAGGGCTCGTTCGTCTCGTCCGGACCGGCGGTCGTCGCCGAGAAGCTGCCCGACTCGAACGCGAGCAAGGCGCTCGGCGTGCAATTCAAGAACCAATTCGAGGCCGCCTACGGCAAGGGCTCGGCGAACCAGTTCGCCGCCCACGCCTTCGACGTCGTCCTGGTGCTGCAGAAGGCGGTCCCGATCGCGCTCAAGAAGGCCAAGCCGGGAACGCCCGAGTTCCGTGCCGCGCTCAAGGACGCGTTCGAGACGATGGGCCGCACCCCCGTCTCGCAGGGGGTTCTGCACTGGACGCCGACCGACCACTTCGGCTACACGCCGGAGACGGGCGTGCTGCTGAAGGTGGTGAACGGCGACTGGCAGGTCGTTCCGCAATGACGGTTGCGCTGCCTGCGCCGCGCTGAGGTCGAGGCGCCCGCGTGGACGTCTCGATCGCCGGCATCCTGCTGCTCGACGGCGTCACCAACGGCGCCGTCTACGCGCTGCTGGCGCTCGCGATCGTCCTCGTCTTCGCGGTCACGCGCGTCATCTTCATCCCGCAAGGCGAGTTCGTCGCCTTCGGCGCGCTGACGCTCGCGCTGCTGCAGCTCGGCCGGGTCCCGGGGACGATCTGGCTACTGCTCGCGCTGGCCGCGATCGCGACGCTGCTCGACGTCGTCGACGCGCTCCGGCGCGGCCTGCCTGCGGCGGCGCTGGCACGGATCCTGGCGCGCACGCTGCTCGCGCCGGTGCTGGTCGCCGCGGTCACGGTCTGGGCGGCGCCGCTGAAGCTTCCGCTCGTCGTCCAGAGCGCGTTGACGCTCGCGATCGTGACGCTCCTCGGCCCGCTCGTCTACCGCCTGGCCTACCAGCGCCTCGCCGACGCGAGCGTGCTCGTGCTGCTGATCGTCTCGGTCGGCGTCCACTTCGCGCTCACCGGGCTCGGCCTCGTCTTCTTCGGCGCCGAGGGCTTTCGCAACCCGAGCTTCTGGGACACGCGCTTTTCCGCCGGGGCGCTCGCGATCACCGGCCAGACGATCTTCATCTTCGTCGCCTCGATCGGCTTGATCGTCGCGCTCTGGCTGTTCTTCGGCCGGACGCTGCGCGGCAAGGCGCTGCGTGCCACCGCGGTGAACCGGCTCGGCGCGCGGTTGATGGGCATCTCGACCTCCGGCGCCGGGCGGCTGAGCTTCGGTCTGGCCGCGTTCATCGGCGCACTCTCCGGACTGCTCATCGGCCCGACGACGACGATCTTCTACGACTCGGGCTTCCTGATCGGCCTGAAAGGCTTCGTCGCCGCGATCTTCGGCGGCCTCGCGAGCTACCCGGCGGCAGCGCTCGGTGCGCTCCTGGTCGGCATTCTCGAGAGCTTCAGCTCGTTCTACGCGAGCGCGTTCAAGGAAGTGATCGTCTTCACGCTCATCATTCCGGTGCTGCTCTGGCGCTCGTTCCAGCATGGCCACGACGACGAGGAGGAATGACGTGCCGATCCGTCGCACCCTCCTCGCCGTCTTCCTCGTTCTTCTCGCGCTGTTGCCGCTCGCGCCGGTCCCCGAGTTCTGGATCACGCAGGCCAACTACATCGGCCTCTACGCGCTCGTCGTCATCGGCCTCGTCGTCCTCACCGGCGTCGCCGGGCTGACGTCGTTCGGCCAGGCGGCGTTCGTCGGCCTCGGCGCATACACGGCCGCCTACCTGACGCTCACCTTCGGCGTCTCGCCGTGGCTCACCGTCTGGATCGGTCTAGCCTTCACCGCGCTCGCGGCGCTCGTTCTCGCCTGGGTGACGCTGCGAATGTCGGGCCACTACCTGCCGCTGGCGACGATCGCCTGGGGGCTTTCGCTGTACTACCTGCTCGGCAACCTCGAGGCGCTCGGCAAGTACGACGGCCTGCTCGGCATCCCGGCGCTGACGTTCTTCGGCACGACGCTGAACACCGGCCGGACCTTCTTCTACCTGCTGTGGGCGATCGTCGTCCTCGCCGCGATCGCAGTCACGCACCTGCTCGATTCGCGCGCCGGCCGGGCGCTGCGCGCGGTCAAGGGCGGGACGACGATGGCCGAGGCGATGGGCGTCGACACCTTTCGCGTCAAGGTCACGGCGTTCGTCCTCGCCGCGCTGCTTGCGAGCGTCTCGGGGTGGTTGTTCGCGCACTTCCAGCGCACCGTCAACCCGTCGCCGTTCGGCCTCAACATGGGCATCGAGTACCTCTTCATGGCGGTGCTCGGCGGCGTCGGCTATGTCTGGGGTGCGCTCGTCGGTGCCGGCGTCGTCCAGATCCTGAAGGACCAGCTGCAGGTCTGGCTGCCGCGGCTGATCGGGACGAGCGGCAACTACGAGACGATCGTCTTCGGCGTCGTGCTCGTGCTGATGCTGCAGTACGCGCGCGACGGTATCTGGGCGTTCGTCGACGCCGCGCTGCCGCGCCTCGCGCGAAAGGTCGACTGGGCCGACGCGGTGCCGCTGCCGGAGCGGCCGCGGCCGCCGCACGGCGAGACCGTGCTCGACGTCCGCGCCGCGAGGAAGGAGTTCGGCGGCCTCGTCGCCGTCAACGACGTCAGCTTCGCCGTTCGCGCCGGCGAGATCCTCGGCCTGATCGGCCCGAACGGCGCCGGCAAGTCGACGACGTTCAACCTCGTCACCGGCGTGTTGCCGGCGACGCGCGGCGAGATCGCGTTGCTCGGCCGGCGCATCGACGCGCTGCCGTCGCGCGCGATCGCGCGCCTCGGCGTCGCGCGCACGTTCCAGCACGTCAAGATGATCGGCACGATGACCGTGCTCGAGAACGTCGCCCTCGGTGCGCATCTGCGTGGCCGCCACGGCATGCCGGCGGCGATGCTGCGCCTCGACCGCGCCGAGGAGCGCCGCCTGATGCGCGAGGCCGAGCGTCAGCTGCGGCGGATCGGCATGGCCGAGCTGATGCACGAGCCGGCCTCCAACCTCGCGCTCGGCCAGCAGCGGCTGATGGAGATCGCGCGCGCGCTCGCCGCCGATCCGATCCTGTTGCTGCTCGACGAGCCTGCCGCGGGGCTCCGGCTGAAGGAGAAGGAAGGCCTTGCCGACGTGCTGCGGCAGCTGCGCGGCGAAGGCCTGTCGATCCTCCTCGTCGAGCACGACATGGACCTTGTCATGGGCCTCGTCGACCGCGTCGTCGTGATGGAGTTCGGGACCAGGCTGATCGAAGGGACGCCTGAAGAGGTTCAGGCGTCGCCTGCGGTGCGGGCTGCCTACCTTGGCACGGAGCATTGAATGTTTGAGCGAAGCTCTCTTCTGCTTGCAGCAGCCCGCCCGGTCCCGCCCGGGCATCGCGGGTCACTTTCATTTGCGGGCCCAAATGAAAGTAACCAAAGCAAAGGGCCTAACACGATCCGGATGAACTGCTTCGGCAAGAGGGTTCGGTCAACGACACGCGGTTCGGTTCGCTGCAGTGCACGTCCGACACGAAGAGCAAATGCATTCGCTCTTCGTCTCAAGCGCCTTGTCAGTTCAATGTGCACTGCACTTCGACAGCCGCGTCCTGAGGCCGAAGCGAGCAGGTCAAATCGTGTTCGGGCCTTTTGCTTAACCGGGGGTGCCGGGCCCGGACCCGGCGGGCTGCCGCGCGCAGCGCAGAAGCAGGGCAGGGCAAGCAATGGCTGAGCTCCTGCTCAACGTCAGAGACCTGCATGCCGGCTACGGAAGGGCCGAGGTCCTGCACGGCCTCACGATCACCGCGCGCGCCGGCAAGGTGATCACGGTCATCGGCCCGAACGGCGCCGGCAAGTCGACGCTGCTCAACGCGTTGATGGCGGCGCTGCCGGCGCGCGGCACGGTCGAGTACGACGGCGCTTCGGTCGACCTGCTCTCGCTCGAGGAGCGCGTCATGCTCGGCATGGCGCTCGTCCCGGAGACGCGGGCGCTGTTCGCGACGATGTCGGTCGAGGACAACCTGTTGCTCGGCGGGTATCGTCAGTTCCGCCTCGGCGCCAAGGACAGCACCCCGTCGCTTGCCGACGTCTTCAAGCTGTTTCCCCGCCTCGAAGAGCGCCGCGCCCAGCTCGCCGGCACGCTCTCGGGCGGCGAGCGGCAGATGCTCGCCGTCGGCCGCGCGCTGATGGGCAAGCCTCGCCTCCTGATGCTCGACGAGCCGAGCCTCGGCCTTGCGCCGCTCGTGGTCCGCGACATCTTCTCGACCATCGCGGCGCTGCGCGCAACCGGCGTGACGATCCTGCTCGTCGAGCAGAACGCGCGCGCCGCGCTCGAGGTCGCCGACTACGGCTACGTCCTCGAGATGGGCGAGATCGCGCTCGAAGGCCCGGCCGCCGATCTCGCCAGCGACCCGCGCGTCGTCGAAACCTATCTCGGCGCAACGCGCAAGAAGACGAGGCCGTGAGCGACGGCGAGCGCGAGATTCGGGGCCGGGCCGGGCTGCGCTAAGCTGTCCACCGCGCCGCCGAGAGCGCGACGGAGGAGACTCCCATGCCACTGGTCCATCGCGTTGCCGCCGAGTTCATCGGCACCTTCTGGCTCGTCCTCGGAGGCTGCGGCAGCGCCGTGCTGGCCGGGGCGTTCCCGCAGTACGGCATCGGTTTTGCCGGCGTCGCGCTCGCGTTCGGCCTCACCGTGCTGACGATGGCGTACGCGATCGGCCACATCTCGGGCTGCCATCTGAACCCGGCGGTCTCGCTCGGCCTCGTCGTCGGCGGGCGTTTTCGCGCCGGCGATCTCCTGCCTTATGTCGTTGCCCAGGTCCTGGGCGCCATCGCAGGCGCCGGCGTGCTGTACCTGATCGCGACCGGCAAGGCCGACTTCGATGTCCACAAGGGCTTCGCCTCGAACGGCTACGGCGAGCATTCGCTGGGCGGCTATTCGTTGCAGGCAGCGCTGGTGTGCGAGTTCGTGATGACGTTCATGTTCCTCGTCGTCATCCTCGGCGCGACCGACGAGCGCGCACCGAGCGGCTTCGCGCCGATCGCGATCGGTTTCGCGCTGACGCTGATCCACCTGATCAGCATCCCGGTCACGGCCACCTCGGTCAATCCGGCGCGCAGCACCGGGCCGGCCCTGTTCGCCGGCGGCTGGGCGCTATCGCAGCTGTGGGCGTTCTGGGTCGCGCCGCTCGCCGGCGCGGCGTGCGCGGGGTTGGCCTATCGCTGGCTCAGCGGCGAGCGCAGCGTCGCGGCGGGGATCGAGGGAGCGGCGGCGGCGAGCGGGGTTCCGAAGTCGCCGTCCTGACCGGGCGCCGCGCCGGCGGCCGGAGAGCCAGCCGCGGCGCGCCTGTCAGTGCCCGCCCCAGACCTCGTCGGCGACCTCGACGATCAGGCGCAGCTTGGCGCGCTGCGCCTCGACGGCGATCGCGTTGCCGTGCACGGTGCTCGAGAAGCCGCACTGCGGCGACAGGCAGAGCTGCTCGAGCGGGACATGGCTCGCCGCCTCGTCGATCCGCCGCTTGAGGTCGTCCTTCGATTCGAGCTGGCCGAGCTTGGTGGTGACGAGGCCGAGGACGACGGTCTTGCCCTTGGGCAGAAAGCGCAGCGGCTTGAAGTCGCCCGAGCGCGCGTCGTCGTACTCGAGGAAGTAGCCGTCGACCTTCATCTCGGAAAGGAGCGCCTCGGCGACCGGCTCGTAGCCGCCTTGCGCTGCCCACGTGCTCTTGAAGTTGCCGCGGCACAGGTGCACGGCGAGCGTCATCGCCTCGGGCTTCTGCGCGACGACGCGGTTGATGAACGAGGCGTAGCGATGCGGCAGCTCGTCGGGGTCGTCGCCGCGCCCCCTTGCCGCCTCGCGCATCTTGTCGTCGCAGAGATAGGCGAGATTGGTGTCGTCCATCTGTACGTAGGTGCAGCCGGCGGCCGCGAGCGAGCGGAGCTCGTCGCCGTAGGCGTCGGCGACGTCCTGCCAGAACGGCTCGAGGTCGGGGTAGTGCTCGCGGCTGATGCCGGCGCGGCCGCCGCGGAAGTGCAGCATCGTCGGCGACGGGATCGTCACCTTCGGCGTGCGGCCTGCGCTCACCTGCGACTTCAGGTACTCGAAGTCGGCGCGCTGGATGTCCTTGACGTGGCGCACCTTGCCGATGACGCGCATCACCGGCGGCGCGAGCTCTTCGCTGCCGTCGGGCTTCTTGATCGTCACCGGGATGTCGGTCTTGACGCCGCCGAGCTGCTCGAGGAAGTCGATGTGGAAATACGTGCGCCGGAACTCGCCGTCGGTGACGCTCTTCAGGCCGACGTCCTCCTGGAAGCGGACGATCTCGGTGATCGCGTCGTCCTCGACGGCGCGCAGCGCCTCGGCCGGGATCTGCCCGGCGGCGCGCTGCTCGCGGGCCTCGAGTAGGCGCTTCGGACGCAGGAAACTGCCGACGTGATCGGCACGAAACGGCGGACGGATGCGGGTCGTCATGGTGGTCTCTCTGTTGGCTGCGCCGCCCTTCGGGGCAGACGAGCCATGATAGGGACGCGGGCTTCCCGTTGGCGAATGCCCGCATTGCGGCCGCTCGCACCGCCGGGACAATCGCGCATCGACTCGGGAAGGACCGACCATGCGCCGCCGCTTCGCCCTTGGCATCTCTGTGACCACGCTCGTCGCCGCGGCGCTGCCCGGCGTCGCGCTCGCGCAAGGCAGCGAACCTTTCAAGATCGGCTTCATCCTGCCCATGACCGGTCAGCAGGCGTCCACGGGCAAGCAGATCGACGCCGCCGTCAAGCTCTACATGGCGCAGAACGGCGCGACCGTCGCTGGGCGAAAGATCGAGCTCATCGTCAAGGACGACGGCGGTACGCCCGACATGACCAAGCGCATCGCCCAGGAGCTCGTCGTCAACGACAAGGTCGACGTGCTCGCCGGTTTCGGCATCACGCCTTCGGCGTTCGCCGCCGCGCCGATCGCGACGCAGAGCAAGACGCCGATGGTCGTCACCGCGGCGGCAACGTCGGCCATCACCGAGCGCTCGCCTTACATCGTTCGCACCAGCTTCACGCTGCCGCAGGTGACGGTGCCGATCGCCGACTGGGCAGCCAAGCACGGAATCAAGAAGGTCGTCACCTTCGTCGCCGACTACGCGCCGGGGCTCGATGCCGAGAAGTTCTTCAAGAGCCAGTTCCAGCTCAACGGCGGTGAGGTGATCGGCGAGATCCGCTCGCCGCTGCGCGGCCCCGACTTCGCGCCGTTCCTGCAGAAGCTCGCCGACCTGAAGCCCGACGCGGTGTTCTGCTTCCTGCCGTCGGGGCAGGGCGCTTCGTTCATGAAGCAGTTCGGCGAGCGCGGCCTCGACAAGTCGGGAATCAAGCTGATCGCCACCGGCGACGTCACCGACGACGACCAGTTGAACGAGATGGGCGACGTCGCCCTCGGCGTCGTCAACTCGCACCACTACTCGGCGGCGCATCCGTCGCCGACGAACAAGAAGTTCGTCCAGGCGTTCGAGGCAGCGAACAAGTTCCGCCCCAACTTCATGGCGGTCGCCGGCTACGACGGCATGCACGTGATCTACAACGCGCTCGCCGCGACCAAGGGCAAGGGCGGCGGCGACGCGCTGCTGGCGGCGATGAAGGGGCAGGTGTTCGAGAGCCCGCGCGGCCAGATCCTGATCGACGCGCAGACGCGCGACATCGTCCAGGACGTCTACATCCGCAAGGTCGAGCGCGTCAACGGCCAGCTCTGGAACGTCGAGTTCGACGTCCAGAAGGCGGTCAAGGACCCCGGCAAGGCGAAGTAAGCCGGCTCCGCGCGGCGCGCGGCGCGCGCTCAGCGCTCGACCGTGACGACATGCGCCTGGATCTTGCCGTCGACCGCGCCGCTGCCGAAACGTCGCGCGATCGCGGCGGCGCCGGCGTCGACCGCCTCGCGAAGCCGCCCGGGGGCGCGCGCCTCGATCTCGCTCCTGAGGGGCGTTCCTTCGCAGTAGGCGATCGCCGGGTGCCGCGGCGTCGGCGCGCGGCTGCGCTCGATGATCGTCTCGATTCGCGGCGCCGCGTCGAAGCCGCCGGCGCGCACGTCGTGCTCGATCACGCGCACGTCGTGGTAGCCGTGCGGCGTGCGCGCCAGGAAGCGCGGCGGGTCGGCCGGGAAGAGCGCCGCGACGGCGTCGGTGACGACATCGGCGAAGTCGTTGGTGGCGATCTGATCCCAGGCGTTGAAGAGGAACGCTCCGCCGGGCCGCAGCACGCGGCGCGACTCGGCGAAGGCCTTCGCCTTGTCGGGGAAGAACATGACGGCGAACTGGCAGACGACGGCGTCGAACGATGCATCGTCGAACGGCAGCGCCATCGCATCGGCCTGCTGCCACTCGACCGCGCCGGCAGTGCCGATCCGCGCCGCGGTGTCGAGCATCGCCTGGTTGAGGTCGGTCGCGACGATGGCTGTCGTGACCGGAAGCCGTTCGCGCATCGCTCGCGTGACGACACCGGTGCCGGCGGCGATCTCGAGGACGCGAAGCGGCGCGCGCGCGGCGATGCGGCGGGCCAGATCCTGCGCGTACGGCGCGAAGATCAGCGGGACGAGGTATTCGTCGTAGAGCCTCGGGATCGACCCGGCGAAGGTCTTGTCGAGCGCGGACGTGCTCACGGCCTCAGGCGCCGCGGGCGATCGCCGGGTCAGGTCGGCGCGGACTGGAAGTAGCGCGCCTCGAGCGTCTTTGCGCTGATGAGGCGCAGCGCGACGAGCAGCCGCTCCCAGCGCGTCAGCGGTTGGATCGTGCCGCTCGGCAAGACGAGGACGGCGCCGAGGATCGGCTCGTCTTCGATGCGCGATTCCTGGTAGTCACGCATGCCCTTGGTCGCACTCATCGCTGCCTCCTGGTGATCGCTCCGGCGATCTCTTTTTCCAATGTATCAGAGTGTGTCAAGTGTGTCGCTGCCGGGCGTCCGGATCGCCCGAGCGGTGTCGCGCGGCGGCCCGGGTTCTCCCGCTGCCGCCCGTGTTTGCTCGGCCGCGACACTATGACGATGCCAGCGCCGACGATCGATCGTTCCGTGTGAGCGCACT
>DASXLD010000093.1:0-9766 GCA_036496385.1 Caldimonas sp.
CACGACGCCTTCGATCGTCGCCTACCAGGACGGCGGCGAGATTCTCGTCGGCGCGTCCGCGAAGCGGCAGGCGGTCACGAATCCGAAGAACACGATCTACGCGGTGAAGCGCCTGATCGGCCGCAAGTTCACCGAGAAGGAAGTGCAGAAGGACATCGGCCTGATGCCTTACAAGATCGTCGCCGCCGACAACGGCGACGCCTGGGTCGAGGTGCGCGGCGAGAAGCTCGCCCCGCAGCAGATCTCGGCCGAGATCCTGCGCAAGATGAAGAAGACGGCCGAGGACTACCTCGGCGAGAAGGTGACCGACGCGGTCATCACGGTCCCCGCCTACTTCAACGACTCGCAACGCCAGGCGACCAAGGACGCAGGCCGGATCGCGGGCCTCGAGGTCAAGCGGATCATCAACGAGCCGACCGCGGCTGCGCTGGCATTCGGCCTCGACAAGAGCGAGCGCGGCGACCGCAAGATCGCCGTCTATGACCTCGGCGGCGGCACGTTCGACATCTCGATCATCGAGATCGCCGACGTCGACGGCGAGAAGCAGTTCGAGGTGCTGTCGACCAACGGCGACACCTTCCTCGGCGGCGAGGACTTCGACCAGCGGATCATCGACTACATCATCGCCGAGTTCAAGAAGGACCAGGCGGTCGACCTGTCGAAGGACGTGCTCGCGCTGCAGCGCCTGAAGGAAGCTGCCGAGAAGGCGAAGATCGAGCTCTCCAACTCGACCCAGACCGACATCAACCTGCCGTACGTCACGGCCGACGCGTCGGGGCCGAAGCACCTCAACATCAAGCTGACGCGCGCCAAGCTCGAAGCGCTGGTCGACGACCTGATCGAGCGCACGATCGCGCCCTGCCGCACGGCGATCAAGGACGCCGGCGTCTCGGTCGGCCAGATCAATGACGTCATCCTCGTCGGCGGCATGACGCGCATGCCGAAGGTGCAGGAGAAGGTCAAGGAGTTCTTCGGCCGCGAGCCGCGCAAGGACGTCAACCCCGACGAGGCGGTCGCCGTCGGCGCCGCGATCCAGGGCCAGGTCCTGACCGGCGACCGCAAGGACGTGCTGCTCCTCGACGTCACCCCGCTCTCGCTCGGCATCGAGACGCTCGGCGGCGTGATGACGAAGATGATCCAGAAGAACACGACCATCCCGACCAAGTTCGCGCAGACGTTCTCGACCGCCGACGACAACCAGCCGGCGGTGACGATCAAGGTCTACCAGGGCGAGCGCGACATGGCGTCGGGCAACAAGTCGCTCGGCGAGTTCAATCTCGAGGGCATCGCACCGGCGCCGCGCGGCATGCCGCAGATCGAGGTCACGTTCGACATCGACGCCAACGGCATCCTGCACGTCAGCGCGAAGGACAAGGCGACCGGCAAGGAGAACAAGATCACCATCAAGGCGAACTCGGGCCTGACCGAGGCCGAGATCCAGCAGATGGTGAAGGACGCCGAGCTCAACGCCGCCGACGACAAGAAGAAACTGGAAGTGATTCAGGCGCGCAACGCTGCCGACACGACGATCCACAGTGTCAGGAAGAGCCTCGCCGAGCACGGCGAGAAGCTCGACGCTGGGGAGAAGGAGAAGATCGAGACCGCTCTCAAAGACGTCGAGGAATCGCTCAAGTCCGACGACAAGGCGACGATAGAAGCGAAGACCGAGGCGCTGCTGAAGGCGGGCCAGAAGCTCGGCGAGAAGGTCTATGCAGAATCTGCGGCGGCGCAGCAGGCGGCGGCCGGCGGCGCGGCGGGTGCGGGCAACGACCAGCAAGCGGAGACGCAAGCGGCGCACAACGACGAAGACGTCGTCGACGCCGAGTTCAAGGAAGTCAAGAAGGGCTAGGACGACGGCTGCGCCGACGTCCTAACTCGCCGCGTTCGAGGGAGCAGGCTTCGCCTGTCCCTCGACGCGGCGTTTGCGCGTGAAGAGCAGAAGCGAGGGAGTGGGCGGATTCCATGGCTAAACGCGACTACTACGAGGTGCTCGGCGTCGCCAAGAACGCTTCCGAAGAGGAGATCAAGAAGGCGTATCGCAAGCTCGCGATGAAACACCACCCCGACCGCAATCAGGGAGCCGCGTCGAAACACTCCGAGGAGGCATTCAAGGAGTCGAAGGAAGCCTACGAGATGCTCTCCGAGCCGCAGAAGCGCGCCGCGTACGACCAGTTCGGCCATGCCGGCGTCGATCCCAACCTCGGGCGCGGCGGCGCCGAGGGATTCGGCGGGTTCGCCGAAGCGTTCGGCGACATCTTCGGCGACATCTTCGGCAATGCCCGTGGCCGCGCCGGCGGGCCGCAGGTCTATCGCGGCAGCGACCTCAGCTACGCGATGGAGATCACGCTCGAGGAAGCCGCCCACGGCAAAGACACGCAGATCCGCATCCCTTCGTACGACACCTGCGAGATGTGCAAGGGCAGCGGCGCCAAGCCGGGGACGAGCCCGATCAGCTGCACGAGCTGCCACGGCTCGGGAACGGTGCAGATGCGCCAGGGCTTCTTCAGCATCCAGCAAAGCTGTCCGACCTGCCACGGCAGCGGCAAGATCATCCCCGAGCCCTGCCCCACCTGCCACGGCCAGGGCCGGATCAAGAAGAACAAGACGCTCGAGGTCAAGATCCCCGCCGGAATCAACGAAGGCATGCGGATCCGCTCGAGCGGCAACGGCGAACCGGGCCCCAACGGCGGCCCGAACGGCGATCTCTACATCGAGATCCGGATCAAGCCGCACGACATCTTCGAGCGCGACGGCGACGACCTGCATTGCACGGTGCCGATCGGAATGACGACGGCGACGCTCGGCGGCAACGTCGAGGTGCCGACCCTCGGCGGCAAGGCCGAGATCG
Source organism: Caldimonas sp. (assembly GCA_036496385.1). GTDB lineage: Bacteria > Pseudomonadota > Gammaproteobacteria > Burkholderiales > Burkholderiaceae_C > Schlegelella_A. The sequence continues at coordinate 2,849 of DASXLD010000093.1, forward strand.
ACCTGCCCGAGGGGACGCAGCACGCCAAGACGTTTCGCCTCCGCGGCAAGGGAATCAAGGGCGTGCGCTCGAGCTATCCCGGCGACCTCTACTGCCACATCAGCATCGAGACGCCGATCAAGCTCACCGAGCACCAGCGAAAGCTCCTGAAGGAGCTCGACGAATCGTTCCGCAAGGCCGGAGACCGTCATTCGCCCAATGCGAAGACGTGGAGCGACCGGGTGAAGGATTTGTTCAAGGCGTGAAACGCCTTGAACAAACCTTCGGTTCAGGATTGCACCCTCCCCGCTTCGCTCCCCTCCCGCCGGGCGGGAGGGGCGGACGCCTGGGGCGTCCCTTAGCGGAAGAGATCCTTCTGGCCTGCGGGGCTCGGCAGCGTTGGCTTTCGGAACTGGGAGAGATCGAGCGGGCGACGCTCGTGATCGAGGCCAAAGCGGCGCCTGGCTTTGGCGAGACGTTGCGCGATCAGGTCGGCCCAGACGCCTTGGCCGCGCATCCTTGCATCGAAGCTCGCGTCATAGTCCTTGCCGCCGCGCATCTCGCGCACGCGCGCCATGACCCGTGCGGCCCGGTCCGGAAAGTGCTCGCTTAACCAGTTCTGGAACAGCGGGTTCACCTCCCACGGCAGTCGAAGGACGATGCCGAAGGCGGCGGTCGCGCCGGCCGACGCAGCGGTCTCGAGGATGCGCTCGATCTCGGGCTCATTGATGAAGGGGATGATCGGCGAGACGCTGACGCCGACCGGGACGCCGGCGCGGGCCAGCGTTTCGATCGTTCGGACGCGCCGGTGCGGCGCAGCGGCGCGCGGTTCGAGGATGCGGGCGAGCGCCGGGTCGAGCGACGTCACCGAGACGTAGACGGCGACGAGGCCGCGCGCGGCCATCGGCGCGACGAGGTCGAGATCGCGCTCGACGCCGGACGACTTCGTGACCACCGAGAACGGGTGCGCGCATTCGGCCAGGACCTCGATCACCGAGCGCGTGATGCCGAGCCTGCGCTCGACCGGCTGGTAGGCGTCGGTGGCCGAGCCGATGTTGATCGGCGACGCGACATAGGCGCGCGCAGCGAGCGCTTCTCGCAAACGCTCGGCGGCGTTGACCTTGGCGATGATCTTCGTCTCGAAGTCGACCCCCGGCGAAAGACCCAGATAGCTGTGGGTCGGCCGCGCGAAGCAGTAGATGCAGCCGTGCTCACAGCCGCGGTACGGGTTGAGCGACAGGTCGAAGTCGAGGTCGGGCGAATCGTTCCTGGCGATGATCGACTTGACGCGCTCCTCGATCACCGTGGTCTCGGGGCCCAGGCGTTCTTCGCTCGCTTCCTGATCGAGCGTTCCCCAACCGTCGTCGTAGCTCTCGCCAGTCTGGCGCGCGTAGCGGTGCTCGATCGCCCACACGGTACCGCGGCCCTTCGCCGGTGTGGGCGCCGCGTTCTCGGGCCGCGGCCGCTCTTCGCGGCTGATCGTGCGCTGGCCTTTGGGTGGATGCGACATACTGTGAATATATACAGTTCTGGCGAAACGCACCACCGGCACCAACTCCACTCCTGGCGCCAGCTGATCCTCGACAATCGAGCAGCATCCCAGCGCAGCGAGCGACGCGAAACCGGACCCCGAGACCCGCCTTGCCAGCAGTGAACAGAGATCCGGTGTGCGGCATGACGGTGACCTCGGCGTCGCCGCATATGCTCGTCGTTGACGGCGAGCCGATCTACTTTTGCTGCGACGGCTGCCAGGCCAAGTTCGCGGCGGCGCCCGAGCAGTATCTGGCACCGCCCGCCAGGCCCGCGGGCCTGCAACGTTCCGCCGCTGCGACGACCCCGGACAACGCGCCGCCCGGCACGCTCTACACCTGCCCGATGCACCCCGAGGTGCGCCAAAACCACCCCGGTGCCTGCCCGAAATGCGGGATGGCACTCGAGCCGGAGTTGCCGAGCGTCGACGGCGGCGAGAACCCCGAGCTGATCGATTTCAGACGCCGCTTCTGGTCGACGCTGCCGCTGACAGTGGCCGTGCTGCTGCTGGCGATGGCAGGCCACCGCATGCAATTGGTCGCACCGGCGATGCAGGGCTGGATCGAGCTCGCGCTCTCGGCGCCGGTCGTCCTCTGGGCAGGCTGGCCGTTTCTGGCTCGCGGCGTCCGCTCGATCCGCGATCGCAGCCCGAACATGTGGACGCTGATCGGTCTCGGCACCTCGACCGCATTCGTGTACAGCACGGTCGCGACGCTGGCTCCCGGCGTCATTCCGGCGGCTTTCTTCGCGATGGGCCGCGTCGGCGTGTACTTCGAGGCTGCTGCCGTCATTGTCTCGCTCACGCTCCTCGGCCAGATCCTGGAGCTCAGGGCTCGCGCGGCGACTTCGGTCGCGATCCGCTCGCTGCTCGGCCTCGCGCCGCCGATGGCGCGGCGGATTCGCCGCGACGGCAGCGAAGAGGACGTCCCGCTGACGCAAGTGCACGTCGGCGATCGGCTGCGCGTGCGCCCGGGCGAGAAGGTGCCGGTCGACGGCCCCGTCGTCGACGGCACGAGCGCGGTCGACGAATCGATGCTCACCGGCGAGCCGATCCCGGTCGCGAAGCGCGCCGGCGACAAGCTGATCGGCGGCACGCTGAACACCAACGGCGCGCTCGTGATGCTCGCCGAGACGATCGGCTCGGACACGGTGCTGGCGCAGATCATCCAGATGGTCGCTCAGGCGCAACGCAGCAAAGCGCCGATGCAGCGCATGGCCGATCGCGTCGCCGGCGTCTTCGTCGTCGGCGTCGCCATCGCTGCCGTCCTCACGTTCGTTGGCTGGGGAGTGCTCGGCCCCGAACCGAGCTGGGCTTACGGGCTCATCAACGCGGTCGCAGTCCTGATCATCGCCTGCCCGTGCGCGCTCGGCCTGGCGACGCCGATGTCGATCATGGTCGCGACCGGCAGAGCCGCGACGCAGGGCATCCTGTTTCGCGACGCCGCGGCGATCGAACGGCTGCGCGAGGTCGACACCTTGATCGTCGACAAGACCGGAACTCTCACCCAAGGAAAGCCCACGGTCGCGAAAGTCGTCGCCGTGCCCGGCTACGTCGAGGACGAGGTGCTGCGTATCGCTGCCAGCATCGACCAGGGCAGCGAGCATCCGCTTGCCGACGCGGTCGTGCGGGCGGCCCGCGAGCGCGGCCTCCTGCTCGACGCTCCGGAAGGCTTCGAGTCGAGCAGCGGCATCGGCGTCCGCGGCCGCGTCGCGGCGCGCCCGGTCGCGCTCGGCAACGCGGCACTGATGGGCGAACTCGGCGTTCGCCTGCAGTCACTGGCCGAGCCGGCGGAAACGTTGCGCGCCGAGGGTGCCAGCGTGCTGCACCTGGCGATCGGCGGCAAGCTCGTCGGCCTGATCGCCGTCACCGATCCGGTCAAGGAAACCACTGCGGAAGCGCTCGCGGCGCTGCGTTCGTCCGGAATCCGCGTCGTCATGGCGACGGGGGATGGCCTCGCGACTGCCCGCAGCGTCGCCGGCCGTCTCGACATCGACGACGTCCGCGGCGAGCTCCGGCCGGCCGACAAACTGGCACTCGTCGCCAACCTGCAGCGCGAAGGACGCTGCGTGGCGATGGCCGGCGACGGCATCAACGACGCTCCCGCGCTCGCTCAGGCCGACGTCGGCATCGCCATGGGCACCGGCACCGACGTCGCCATGCAGAGCGCGAAGATCACTCTCGTCAAAGGCGACCTGCGCGGCATCATCAGGGCGCGAAGGATCTCCGAGGAGACCATCGCCAACATGAAGCAGAACCTCGCCTTCGCGTTCGTCTACAACGCTCTCGGCATTCCGCTCGCGGCCGGGGTGCTGTATCCGCTCACGGGCTGGCTGCTGTCGCCGATGGTCGCGGCGTTGGCAATGAGCCTCAGCTCGGCGTCGGTGATCGCCAACGCGCTCAGGTTGCGGAAGTCGCGCGCGTAAGCCTAGCCTGTTCGACCTGCACTCTCGCGGTTGGCTTCGGGGCTGAAGCAATCGCCATCGGCGATGGTTGACGCCGCTCTTTCGCGATTTCCTACGTGACCTGCCGCCGATGCCCGACCGACTGGCCACGGTGGGACTTCTAACCTGTGAATCAGCTGGTCACTGAGCCGGCATTCGCTCTCAGGGCCCGCGGGCCCTCAACGCTGAAGGAGATTCCTGTGAAAGTTTCCAAGACACTCAGCTCCGCGGTGGTGGCAGCGGCGATCGTCACCGGCGTCGGTCTCGCCTACGCGCAGACCAGCAACTACACGAGCACTTCGCCGGGCACGCCGAGTGCAACGCAGCCGGCTGCCGACACGGCGGCGACGCCGTCGACATCGTCGACCATGCCGTCGAGCTCGACGACGTCGTCCGCGCCTTCGACCGACAACTCGGCAACCCCGTCTGCCGATCTGCAACCGAAGGCTGACCGCAACTGACGAGGCTGGATGGCCCGCCGACGCGCTCCTACGCGGACGCGCCTGCGGGCATCCCTACTGGCATGGCTCCGGTTGCAGAACCACGCGAGGATCGGTCCGAGCTATTGGCCGGCCTCAAGCAAGGCGTCTTGCTCGCCACGGCAGTTCTGGCCCTGACCCTACCCCCCGCGGGTCAGCCGATCAGTCGCCACATGGCGCCCCCTAGCGTCGGGACAGTTCGCGAAAGAGGCTTCCTGGCGGCCGACTTCGCCGCGCATACGGCCTCGCACGATGCCCGCTTCGTCGCCGACTGGGTCGCCGATTCAGGCGACAGCCAAGGACTGCCTTTCATCATTCTCGACAAGCGCGACGCGCGCGTGTTCGTCTTCGCCGCCGGCGGCCGGCTGATCGACTCGAGCCCGGTCCTGCTCGGCGCGACTCCGGGAGACGACTCGGTGGCTGGCATCGGAACGCGCCCGATGACGCAGGTTCGCCCCGATGAGAAAACCACCCCGGCGGGTCGCTTCGTCGCCGCCGCGGGCAAGAACGCGGTCAACGAAGATGTCGTCTGGGTCGACTACGGCGCCGCGGTGTCGATGCATCGCGTGCGGCCGGTCGACCCGAAGGAGCGACGGCTCGAGCGCCTGGCATCGCCCGACCCCGCGGAGCGCCGGATCTCGTACGGCTGCATCAATGTTCCGGTGGCGTTCTTCGAGGCGGTCGTCTGGCCGCTGCTGACGACCACCCGCGCGGTCGTCTATGTCCTTCCCGAAGTCCACGACGTCCACCAGGTGTTTGCCGGGGCCTACAGCGCCGATACGAAGACGGCGCGACAGGGCGCCGACGTTGCCCGCCTGTGACGCTTTCCCGAGCGCGGCGCCGTGGTTTGAAAGCACGCGCCGATCTGCGGCGACAATCCCTCTCGTTCCAGCCACGCTCGTGTGGCTCGGTCCGGCGGAAGCCTCGGCTCACCGCCGGCCACGGGGAGGTAGATCGGGATGTCGGGTCGGGTCCGGCGGCTGCTCGTTGCGGCCGGTGGGTTGCTATGTGCCGCCCTGTGCAACGCGGCGCCCGACTTCGCGACCGAGCTCGCTTCCGACGACGCCCGCTACGTCGCCGACTGGGTTCTCAGCGCTGCCGATCATGAAGGGCGACCGTTCGCCGTTGTCGACAAGAAGGCGGCGCGCATCTACGTCTTCGATCCTGCGGGACATCTGATCGGTGCGTCCTCGGTCTTGCTCGGCGCCGGTCTCGGCGATCTTTCGGTGCCCGACGTCGCAAGCCGAAAGATCGGCAGCCTGAGCGTCGCCGAGCGCACCACACCGGCGGGTCGCTTCGACTCTGTGCCGGGCCGCAACGACAAGGGCGAAGCCATCGTCTGGGTCGACTACGACGCCGCCGTCGCGATCCATCGGCTGCGGCCGAGCCCGGCCGCTGAGCGGCGCGCCCTCCGCCTCGAGTCGCCCTATGCCGACGACAAGCGGATCTCGTTTGGCTGCATCGTCGTGCCGGTCGCCTTCTACGATTCGATCGTCGCGCCGACCCTCGGCCGCCAGCGCGGTGTCGTCTATGTGCTGCCCGAGACCGAGCCCGTGCGAGCGATGTTCGACGCGGTCGCGTCGGACTTTCGGGCGGAATAGATCGGCACTCGTAAGCGATCTCAGCGATCGCGCACGACGCAGCGAAAGCCGAGGTGGCAGGTCGAGGTGTCGATCGCTTGCGCCATGCGCGCCGCCGGGCGGTAGCGCTGGCAGTAGTTGGGCGCGCAAAGGTAGGAGCCGCCCTTCATGACGCGCCGGGGGATGCGGACCTCCGGCGTGCGCGGATCACAGCTTTCTTCCGGGTTGCCGCCGCGCGGATTGTCCAGCGTGCAGCACGCGTGCTGGATCTGCTCGTGCGCCTGGTACCAGTCGGTGGTCCATTCCCAGACGTTGCCCGCCATCTCGTGCAGGCCGTAGCCGTTGGCCGGAAACGAGCCGACCGGCGCGGTCCATTCGAAGCCGTCCTCGAGCAGGTTCTGGTGCGGGAACTCGCCCTGCCAGGTGTTGGCCATCGGCTTGCCGCCGGGCATGTAGTGCTCGCCCCAGACGTAGGGCGCGCCTTCCAGCCCGCCGCGGGCAGCGAACTCCCATTCGGCTTCGCTCGGCAGTTCTTTGCCGGCCCACTTCGCGTACGCCGCCGCGTCCTCGAACGCCACGTGCACCACCGGGTGCTGCCACAGGCCCTGCAGCGAACTGCCGGGCCCGCGCGGATGGCGCCAGTCGGCGGCGGCGACGTAGGTCCACCAGTTGTAGGCGTTGCCCATGTCGACCGGGCCCGGGGTCTTGCGAAACACCACCGAGTGAGGGGCAAGCAGCTCGGGCTTTGCGCCCGGATAGTCCTCCGCGTTGGCCGGCTTTTCGGCGAGCGTCACATGGTGCGTGGCATCGACGAAGCGCTTGAACTCGGCGTTGGTGACGGCGTGGATATCCATCCAGAACCCGTTCACGCTCACCTTGTGCGCCGGCGCTTCCTCGGGGTAGTGGAC
>DASXLD010000094.1:0-143839 GCA_036496385.1 Caldimonas sp.
CGTCAGGTCATAGAGCAGGGGCGAGGCCTGCGTGCTCGGCTTCGCCTCCTCGCTGACGATCGCCGGCTCGCCCTGCACCGCCGCGGCGATCGCGACCGCATCGGCCTCCTTCCAGAGGCGGTCGGCGCGCTGCTCGGCGTCGTCCGGGTTCTTTTTCCAGGTGGGATCGAACCACTTGCCTTCGTACTCGCCGGCGTCGACCGCGAACGTCGCGCGAACCTCCCAGTAGTCGCGCGACACGTGCTTCCTGATCTGCTCCTCGCGCTCGACCATGATCGACAGCGTCGGCGTCTGCACCCGGCCGACGGTCGTGAGGAAGAAGCCGCCATCACGCGAGTTGAACGCCGTCATCGCGCGCGTGCCGTTGATGCCGACCAGCCAGTCGGCTTCCGAGCGGCTGCGCGCCGCCTCGGCCAGCCCGCGCAGCTCCTGGTCGGAGCGCAGGTTCTCGAAGCCGTCCCGGATCGCCTGCGGCGTCATGCTCTGCAGCCACAGCCGCCGAACCGGCAACCTGGTCTTGGCGTGCTGCTGGATCAGCCGGAAGATGAGCTCGCCTTCGCGGCCGGCGTCGCAGGCGTTGATCAGCCCCGTCACGTCCTTTCGCTTGGCGAGGCGGACGATCGCGTTCAGCCGCGTCTTCGTCTTGTCGAGCGGCGCGAGGTCGAAGTGCGGCGGGATGACGGGCAGGTGGGCGAAGCTCCACTTGCCGCGCTTGACGTCGTACTCCTCGGGCGCCTTGATCTCGAGCAGGTGGCCGACCGCCGAGGTGACGAGGTAGGCCGCCGACTCGAAGTACTCGTCGTGCTTGTCGAACTTGCCCGTGACCGGCGTCAGCGCGCGGACGATGTCCTGCGCGACCGAAGGCTTCTCGGCAATGATCAGTGATTTGCTCATTCGTCCCGTCGTTGTTGTCGGCAAGCGACCCCATCGTCCCTACAATCCAGGTCTCTCGCGCGCACGTGCACGCGCGCGCACCCACGAATTCAATGTACCCAAAGAAATTGAGCTCCCTCCAAGCCCTCGCCAAGACCCCGCCTGCGACCCCCCGTAGCCAGCGCGGGCCCCGGATCCAGGTGCGCCGCTCCGGCGTCCACGGCAAGGGCGTGTTCGCCGTCGCGCCGATCGCCGCCGGCGAGACCATTCTCGAATACACCGGCGACGTCATCACCTGGAAGAAGGCGCAGCGCCGCCATCCGCACAACCCGGACGATCCGAACCACACCTTCTTCTTCCACATCGACGACAAGCACGTCATCGACGGCGGCACCGGCGGCAACGCCGCCAAGTGGATCAACCACGCATGCGGCCCCAATTGCGAAGCCGACGAGACCGACGACGGTCGCGTCTTCATCATGGCGCTGCGCGACATCGAGCCGGGCGAGGAGCTCAACTACGACTACGGGCTGATCGTCGAAGGCAAGCACTCGAAGAAGCTGAAGAAGGAATACGCGTGCCGCTGCGGGACGCCCGAATGCCGGGGCACGATGCTCGCGAAGAAGCGCTGAGCACGCGCCCGACGACGATCGAGCGCGTCGCCGCGACCGCGTCGACCAACGACGATCTGCTCGCGCGCGTCCGCGCTGCGGCGGCCGCGGGCGCAATCTCGTTCGCGCCCTGCCTTCTCGTCGCCGACCGCCAGTCGGCCGGACGCGGCCGCCATGGGCGCGCCTGGCACGCGGCGCCGGGACGCTCGTTGACCTTTTCGCTTGCCTGGCAGCCGGCGCGAGGCGACCTCGCCGGCCTCTCGCTCGCGGTCGGCGCCGTTCTCGCCGACACCCTCGAACCGCCGCGCGAAACGATGCGCATCGGCCTCAAGTGGCCGAACGACCTCTGGCTCGTCGATACCGACGCCGACCTGCCGCTTCGACCCGGCCGCAAGCTCGCCGGCATCCTCGTCGAGACAGCACCGCTCGGCGCGCAGCGCGTCGCGGTGATCGGCATCGGCATCAACGTCAACGCACAGGCGGTTGCCGGCGCCGCCTCCGGTATCGCCAGTCTCGACGAGATCGATCCCGGCGCAACGCCGTCGTCGACGCTCGCCCGGGTCGCGCCGGCCCTCGCGGTCGCGCTCGAACGCTTCGACGCCCTCGGCTTCGCTGCCTTCGCCGACCGCTTCGCCGCGCGCGACCTGCTGCGCGGCCGCGCCGTCGCCGGTGCGAGCGGCGGCGTCTCGGGCGTCGCCGCCGGCGTCAGCGACGACGGCGCCTTGCTCGTCGACACCGGCGCCGAAGTCATCGCAGTGACAAGCGGCGAATGGCAGCTTCGCCTCGGCGAACCCGCGGAGCCGTCGTGCTGAGAACGATCGTCGCGGCGCTCGTCCTCGCCAATGTCGTCTTCTTCGCCTTCTCGCACGGCGCCCTCGACGGCCTGTTCGGCCTGCGCGCGGCCGGCGACCGCGAGCCCGAGCGGCTGTCGAACCAGGTCCGGCCGCAGACGATTCGCCTGTTGCCGACAACCGCGGCGGCGAGCGCGCCGCCCGAGATCCAGACGTGTTGGGAAACGCCGGTATTCGGCGCCGCCGAGTCGGTGGCGATCGAAGCGACGCTCGCCAACACGCTGCCGCCCGGATCGTGGACCGACAGCCGCGGCGAACGCAGCGTCGGCGCTCGGGTCGAGGTGACGCACACCTACCGGGTCGCTGCCGCCGATGGCGCGCTCGCCGCGCGGCTGACCTTGCTTCGGCTCGACCCGAGCGGCCGCGGCTTCAGCCCCTGCGCGAAGAGCGTGCCGCGCTGAGCACAGCGCGACGCGCGCCTTGGCACCGCGTCGCCGCGAGCGCGGCAACGGCGCCGAGCAGGAGCACGAGCCAGCCGGCGTCGATCGCACCGCCGCCGCCGCCCGAGGTCGACCCCGCCGGCGTCGACGCCGGCGGCGTCACCATATCGGAGATGACCGTGACCGAGAGCGTCGTCGTCGAAGCCGCTCCCAGGTCGTCGGTGACCGTCAGCTGGATGAGGAACGCGCCGGCGGCGGTCGGCGTGACGACGACGCTCGCGCCGCCATTGGGGGGAGAAATGGTTGCACCGGTCGTGCCTGCATTGAGGATCGACCACTGATAGGTCGCGATGGTCCTGCCCGGACCGGCCACCGAGGTCGAGGTCAGGTTGACCGCCTGATTGGCAGTCGGCGTCGTCGTCGTCAGCGAGATGTTCGCCTGCAGGCCCGCCGCGGCGACCGCGGCTCCGGCGTCGAGCATGCCCGCGCCGCAGAGCGCAGTCACGCCGGGGGCCGGGTTCGGGCAGTAGCACTCGTCCTGCGACGTGCTGCTCGTCGTGCAAACGGGGATTCCCGCCGTCCCTCCGGTGGCCGGGAACGGCCGCGCACTCGATTGCAGCCTGGCCTTCACCTGGGCCGGCGTCAGCGACGGCTGCACCGACAGCATCAGCGCCACGGTTCCGGAGACGAGCGGCGCCGAGAAGCTGGTGCCGAGCGACGCATCGAAGCTGTCGGTGTAGGCCGCACCGGGCGGGCCGGCGATGGGCGTCGTCGTGCCCTTGTTGCTGAGCGTCAGGATCGGATAGAGGCAAGCGGCGCCCGCAGCGGTGTTGACGCAGTTGCCGCCCGGAGCGCTGATCGTGATCTCGGGCCCGAGATCGGAATAGCCGACCTTGTCGCCGACGTGGCGCAGCCCCGTCACGCCGATCGCTCCGGGGCAGTTCGCAGGGTTCGAGACGCCGTTGCCGCCGCTGTTGCCGGCCGAGACGACGACGACGGCGCCCGCCGTGTTCGCCTGGCCGATCGCGTCGATGTAGCCCTGCGAGCATGCGCCCGAGCCGCCCAGGCTCATGTTGATGACGCGCGCGGCATTCGCGTTGTGCGGAACACCGGGAACGTCGATGCCCGCGGCCCAGAGGATGGCGGCCTGAATATCGGAGTCGAAGCCGCCGCACTTGCCGAGCACGCGCACCGGCATCACCTTGACGCCGCCGTGCGAGACGCTGGCCATGCCGACGCCGTTGTTGGTCGCAGCGCCGATCAGGCCGAGCGTCTGCGTGCCGTGCCAGGAGCTGGGCGATGTCGGGCAGCCGAGCGCTGTCGCATCGGCGGCGTTGACGAAGTCGCCCGGGTCGCTGGCGTCGGCGTCGCGCCCGTTGCCGTCGTTGGCGCTTTCGAAGTCGCCGGGCGAATCCGGGCTGATCATGTCGTAGCCGGGCAGCACGTTGCCGCCCTGCAGGTCGGGGTGGTCGAACCTGAGGCCGGTGTCGAGCACCGCGACGACGATGCTTGGATCGCCCGTCGTGAGGTCCCACGCCTGTTCGGCGTTGATTGCCGCCGGCGCGGTGCTGCCGGCGGTGCCCGTCGCGGCCGCCGGCGGCCGCAGATACCACTGGCCGACGACGGGGCCGCCGCTGGTCGCGCCGACCGCCGGCCCTGTCGCGTACAGCGGATCGTTCGGAGCCCCGACGATGCGCTTGCGCTCGTCGGCAACCGCGTATTCGATGTCGCTCTCAGCGGCAATCCGCGCCGCGAGCTGCCGCGATGTCATCCCGTGGCCGAACACCACATGCGAGCGATCGGAGATGCTTCGACCCGCCTCGAGCGCGATGCCGATGCGGCCACTCAACGCCGAGGCCTGCAGCGTGCGCTGACTTGCCGCCGAAAGAGCCTGCTTGCGCAGGAGCGTCGAGTCGGCGCGGAACTTGACGATCACGCGGGCAGTCGACGTCGCCGCCGCGGCGACGGTCTGGGCCGACGGCGTCGCAAGCGGCAGCGGACCGGCTGTCGTGGCAGCGGCGGCCGCGACGCAGATCAGGAGTTTTCGCATCGGATGTTCTTCCTGGAACGGAAACCGGCGCCGTGGCTCACGACGCCGAACGAGTCTTGCGACCTTCGATCTCGACGGCCTGGTACACCGTGGCCGCTGCGCGCAAGCGAGCGATGGCGGCGTCGCACTCCGCAGCGCTCGCGCAGTGCAACGCGAGCGCGTGCCAGAGCGGGCTCGTCGCCGCCGCATAGCTGACGTTGACGCCGGCGATCCGGGTCGCCTCGGCGCCGATCGCGGCGGCATCGTCGGAGCCGTGGACGAGCTTGACCATGACGCGCAACGGTGGCGCTGCGGCGACCGCGCCGTCGCCTGGCATCGGAGCCGCGACGCAGGCCGTCAACGCTGCTGCCAGCGCGCAGCCGGTCACGGCCGCAGCGACATCGCGCGAGTGCGCCGAAGCAATCATTCGACCGAGTTTATGGCGCACGACAAGGGGGTCCGGAGTCGTTTACCAAGCCTTACCCGCGCCGCCCGCGGAATGCCAACTACCGCACGGCAGGCATCCTGCCGACCCCGGCACGCGGAGTGCCCGTCAGCGGTCCTTGCGCAGCAGCGGGACCGGCGACGAGGCGTCACCCAGGATGAACAGCGTGTAGACGGCGTTGCCGGGAATAGCCACTGCCGGGTTGCTGCTGTAGAACGGCGTCAGGGTCGTCGGCGAGAAGACGGTGAGGCCCAGCCCCGTGGCCGACGAGACCACTCCGTACGACGATGCGGTCCCCGGCGCGACGTTGCTGGCAACGACCGCGAACGCGGCGTCGAGTTCGAGCGGCTGCGCCGCGCCGGTGAGGCCGTTCAGCAGGCGCAGCTTGAGGCTGTTGCTCGACGCCGGCAGGTGGTTGTCGTCGGCGACCAGCGTTACCGTCGGCGCAGCCGCGCTGCCGTAGACGAGCAGCGTCGCATCGCTTCCCGCGAGGAGCGTTGTCGCCGGCGCACCGACCGACGCACTGTTGACGCTGATATTGATCGCCGCGGTGGCGGGAATGACCACATAGGCGCCAACCGCGGGCGCCACGACATTGCCGGGGCTGATCGCCGTGCCGCCGGCATTCGCCGTGACCGTGGCTCCGGGGGTGACTGCAGCGGCGAGACGAATGCGCGCGTTCGGATTGCGCGCCGCGGTGTAATCGCCCTGTTCGGCGAGCACCGCGCCGTTGACCAGCGTGCCGCCGACGCTCGGCGTGAGGATGACCGAGCCGACTTCCTGGCTCGCCAGCGTGACCGAAGCGATGTCGAGCCGCACGTCGCCCGGATTGCCGGTGCCCGTGATGCGGATGCGGTAGGTGCCCGGAGCGAACGACAGGAACGTGCTCGTCTGCAGCGTCGTCGACAAGGGAAAGGTGAAGCTCGGCGTCGAAAGCGTCGTGATGTCGGTCGCCGGATCGGTCACGTAGACGTCGAGCGCGCCGGCATCGATCGCCGTGTCGACGACCCGCAGCGACGAGGTCCCCGCGGCCGGCGCTACGACGTCCTCGCCGATCAGCGTCGTGTGCAGAGTGCCGCCGCTGTCGTACGCGACGAGGACGTAGTGGGCGCCGTTGACGAGGGTCGGCGCGAGCGTGCCGAGGGCAGTGTCGGTGGTGCTGTCGTTCACCTGCAGCGCCGCTCCGCCGGTGGCGACGCCGACGTAGGCGCTGACAGTGTCCGTCGGCGTCGCGCTCACCGCGGCCGCGCCGTTGGCGAGCAGGTCGACCGTCGCGTGCGTCGAGGTCGCGTTGGCGACGCGGACGCTTGCCGTTCCCGACGAGCCGCCGCCGCCGCCGCTGCATGCGGACAGCGTCATCACCGCGCAGGCCAGCACGGCGGCCCCTGTCCAGTCCCAGAACTTCAGCACTTAACCCCCCTGTGGCCGCCCGTCAACCGGACGGTCGGCCGTTCGTTGTGAAGAAAGAGTGATTGCAACCTACCCGCGGCGCGGGACGTTGCCGGCAAGCATACTCAACGCAAAGAAATGTCAACCTCCGCCGGCAAGCTCTTGATCCTTGGCCAAGGACATCGAAGTGCTGAGAAGATCGCGAAGGCGTGATGCTAACCAGAATTTTCCGGAGATCAGGACCATGAACACCATGATCAAGACGACCGTCGCCGCCGCCACCACTGCGGCCGGGATGCTGACCCTGTCGGCTGCTGCGCATGCCGCCGACTACGCCAACGTCGTCTCTGCGATGCCGGTCACCGAATCGGTCGCGGTGCCCCACCAGGAGTGCGTGAACGGCGAGCAGCTCGTCCAGCAGCCGCCGTCGGGCGCCGGCGCGGCGATCGGCGCAATCGCGGGCGGCGTCATCGGCAACCAGTTCGGGCACGGCTTCGGCCGCGCCGCCGCGACCGGCCTCGGCGCCGTCACCGGCAGCGCAATCGGCAATAACGTCGAAGCGAACGCAACGCCGCCGACCTCCGTGCCGGTGCAGCGCTGCCGCACCGTCAACGGCTACGAGAACCGGATCGTCGGCTACGACGTCGTCTACGAGTACCACGGCCAGCGCTACTCGACGCGGTTGCCGCAGGACCCGGGCCAGCGTCTGGCCGTCGACGTCCGCCCGGCCGGCAATGCGCCGCTCGATCGTGTCGCTCCCCCGCCGAGCTACGGTGCCGTGCCGCCGGCGTACAGCGAGGGCGCGCCGGTCGTCAGCGATCAGGCGCCGGTCTACTACGCGGCGGCGCCCAACTACTACTACCCCCCGGCAGCACCCCTCGTCTATCCGGCGCCGTACTTCGTCGGCCCGGCGATCGGCTTCGGCATCGGCTATTGGGCCGGCCGCTCCTGGGGCTGGGGACACGGCCACCACTGGCACTGAAACGCATCTCGCCTCGGAGAAAGAAGGGGACCTGCTGGGTCCCCTTGTCATTTGTCGGCGGCCCGATCCGCGTCAGCTCGACGACCTCGCGACGACGCGCGCCATCTCGAGAGTCTTGTTCGAGTATCCCCACTCGTTGTCGTACCAGGCGATGACCTTGACGAACGTGGGATCGAGCGCGATGCCGGCGTCGGCGTCGAACACCGACGTCATCGCCTCGCCGCGGAAGTCGGTCGAGACGACCTTGTCCTCGGTGTAGCCGAGAACGCCCTTCATCGCGCCCTCGGATTGCGCCTTCATCTCGGCGCAGATCTCCTGGTAGCTCGCCTCGCGCGTGAGCTCGACCGTGAGATCGATCACCGAGACGTCCGAGGTCGGAACGCGAAACGACATCCCGGTCAGCTTCTTGTTCAGCTCGGGAATGACGACGCCGACCGCCTTCGCCGCGCCGGTCGACGACGGGATGATGTTCTCGAGAATGCCGCGGCCGCCGCGCCAATCCTTGTTGCTCGGACCGTCGACCGTCTTCTGGGTCGCCGTCGTCGCGTGCACCGTCGTCATCAGGCCGCGCTTGATGCCCCACTTGTCGTGCAGCACCTTGGCGACCGGCGCCAGGCAGTTGGTCGTGCACGAGGCGTTCGAGATGATCGCTTCGCCCCTGTAGCGCTTGTCGTTGACGCCGAAGACGAACATCGGCGTGTCGTCCTTCGACGGCGCCGACAGGATCACCTTGCTGGCGCCGGCATCGAGGTGCTTCTGGCCGGTCTCCTTGGTGAGGAAGAGCCCGGTCGACTCGATGACGATCGACGCGCCGACGTCGCCCCACTTCAGGCTCGCCGGATCCTTTTCCTGCGTGAGGCGGATCCGCTTGCCGCCCACGACCAGCGTCTTGCCGTCGACGACGATGTCGCCCTTGAAACGGCCGTGCACCGAGTCGTAGCGGAGCATGTAGGCGAGGTAGTCGGGCTCGAGCAGGTCGTTGATGGCGACGACGTCGATGTCGGGAAAGTTCTGGACGGCGGCACGAAACACCATGCGTCCGATGCGGCCGAAGCCGTTGATGCCGATCTTGATGGCCATGCGAATGATCTCCGTGGATTCGAATGAGGTTCAGGCTCGCGCGAGCGCGGCCTTCACCGTCGCGACGACGTTGTCGACCGTGAAGCCGAAGTGCTTGAAGAGCGCGGGCGCCGGCGCCGACTCACCGTAGCGGTCGATGCCGACGACCGCGGCGCAGCCGTATTTCCACCAGCCGTCGGACACGCCCATCTCGACCGCGATCCGCGGCACGCCGGGCGGCAGCACCGCGCGCTTCCAGGCATCGCTCTGGCGGTCGAAAACCGTCGTCGACGGCATCGAGACGACCCGCACCGGAATGCAGCCGTTCTCGGGCAGCGCGAGCTGCTGTTGCGCGTTGAGCGCGAGCGAGACTTCCGAGCCGGTGGCGACGATCACCGCGCGCGGCTTGGCGCGCAGGCCGACCTCGCCCGGTTCGGCGAGCACGTACGCGCCCTTGGCGATCTCGGCGAGCGCGCCGGCCGGTGCCTCGGCATCGAATGCCGGCTTTGGCGCGTACGGCAGGTTGTGGCGCGACAGCAGCAGCGCGCTCGGCCGCTCGCGGCTCTCGATCGCCGCCGTCCACGCCACCAGCGTCTCGACCGTGTCGCACGGCCGCCAGACGTCGAGGTTCGGGATCAGGCGCAGCGACGCCGCGTGCTCGATCGACTGGTGCGTCGGTCCGTCCTCGCCGAGGCCGATCGAGTCGTGGGTGAAGACGTGGACGACGCGTTGCCCCATCAGCGCCGCCATGCGGATCGCGTTCCTGCTGTAGTCGCTGAAGGTGAGGAAGGTGCCGCCGTACGGAATGAAGCCGCCGTGCAGCGCGACGCCGTTCATGATCGCCGCCATGCCGAACTCGCGCACGCCGTAGTTGATGTGGCGGCCGCGCCGGCCCAGGGTGTCCTGGACGATGGTGCCGTCGCTCGCGAAACGAAGCGGCGGCGTATGGCTGGTGTTGGTGAAGTTCGATCCGGTCAGGTCGGCGCTGCCGCCGAGCAGCTCGGGCAGCGCCTCGGTGAACGCCTCGAGGACGATCTGGCTCGCTTTCCGGCTCGCGACCGTGTCGGCCTTGCCGTGCGCCGCGGCCGCGGTCGCGTCGACGACGTCGCGCCAGCGCGCCGGCAGCTCGCCCGCCATCCGCCGCGTGTATTCGGCGGCGAGCGCGGGATGCGCTGCCGCGTAGGCGTCGAACGCGGCCCGCCAGGACCTCTCCGCGGCCTCGCCGCTCGAGGCTCCGTCCCATGCGGCGTACGCCTCGTCGGGCAGCACGAACGGCGGGTGCGACCAGCCGAGCGCGTCGCGCGTCGCCTGCACTTCGGCCGCGCCGAGCGCTTCGCCGTGCGCCTTTGCGGTCCCGGCGCGCGTCGGCGCACCCTTGCCGATCGTCGTCTTGCAGCAGATCAGCGTCGGCTTGCCGCGGTTGCGGCGCGCCTTCACGATCGCCGCGTCGACCGCATCGACATCGTGGCCGCCGACACCGGCGATGACGTGCCAGCCATAGGCCTCGAAGCGCTTGGGCGTGTCGTCGACGAACCATGGCGCGACGGCGCCGTCGATCGAGATCCCGTTGTCGTCGTAGACCGCGATCAGCTTGTCGAGCTTCCAGGCGCCGGCGAGCGCGCTTGCTTCGTGGCTGATCCCTTCCATCAGGCAGCCGTCGCCGAAGAACACGTAGGTGTGGTGGTCGACGACCGTGTGGCCGTCGCGGTTGAACTCGGCGGCGAGAAGCTTTTCGGCGAGCGCCATCCCGACCGCGTTGGTGAGGCCCTGGCCGAGCGGGCCGGTCGTCGTCTCGACGCCGGGGGTGATGGCGAACTCGGGATGGCCGGGTGTCTTGCTGTGCAGCTGGCGGAAGTTGCGCAACTCGGAGAGCGCGAGGTCGTAGCCGGTCAGATGCAGCAGCGAATAGAGCAGCATCGAGCCGTGGCCGTTCGAGAGGACGAAGCGATCGCGCCCGGGCCAGCGCGGATTCTTGGGGTTGTGACGCAGGTGCCGGCCCCAGAGCGCAACGGCGATCTCGGCCATCCCCATCGGTGCACCCGGATGGCCGGAGTTGGCCTGCTGGACGGCGTCCATCGACAGCGCCCGGATCGCGTTGGCCATCAGCGCCGTCGGCCGCGACCGGTCGACCGCCTCGCGATCGCGTGTCCCCGATCGTTGCGCGCTCTGGCTCTCCGGGAAAACGATCGCAGCCATGAGAAAAGGGTCCGTTCGGCGAGGGGAGCTTGCCATTTTAAAGGGCGCGGCCGAGGCCGAGCCGCCGTCGATAATCGCTCCATGCAAGGCCTGCATCTGACCGCCGACCTGCGCGGTTGCGCGGCAGCGAGCGGCGTGATGACCGCTCCGGCAGCGCTGCGATCGACCTGCCTCGCCGCCGTCGCCGCGGCCGGGCTCACTCCGGTTGGCGAGCTGTTCCACCGCTTCATGCCTGCCGCGCGCAGCGGTGTCGCCACCGCGCCGTCGGGGATCACCGGCGTCGTCCTGCTCGCCGAATCGCATCTCGCCGTCCACACCTGGCCCGAGCTCGGCGCGGCGACGCTCGACGTCTACGTCTGCAACCTCGGCGCCGACAATTCGGCGCGCGCCGAGGCGCTGCTGGCGGCGCTGGTCAGCGCATTCGCGCCGGCGTCGGTCGAGCGCCATGCGCTGCAGCGCGGCGCCGCGCCGATCGCGGCGGCGTCGTGAGCCGGGTCGCGCCGCGTTGAAGGCGATCGTCCTCGCCGCCGGCCGCGGCAAGCGCATGCGGCCGCTTTCCGACGCTTGCCCGAAGCCGCTGCTGGAAGTGCACGGCAAGCGCCTGATCGAATGGCATCTTGAAGCGCTCGCTCGCGGCGGCGTGCGCGAGATCGTCGTCAACACCGACTGGCTCGAGGAGCAGATCGTCGCGACGCTCGGCGACGGCGCGCGCTGGGGCGTCGCGATCACGTACTCGCGCGAGGGTCGCGATCACGGCGGCGCGCTCGAGACCGCGGGCGGCATCGCCAAAGCCGCGCGGTTCCTCGGCGACGCCTTCTGGATCGTCTCGGCCGACGTCTGGGCGCCCGACTTCCGCTTCGACGCCGAGGCGGCAAGTCGCTTCGTCGCGAGCGGTCGCCTCGCCCACGTCTGGCTCGTGCCCAACCCGGTTTTTCATCCGAACGGCGACTTCGGCCTCGATGCCGACGGCCTCGGCCTCGCCGACGGCACCGGCCCCGACGGCCGGCGCTGGACCTACGCGAACATCGCCCTCGCGCGCGCCGAGATGTTCGCCGGCATCGCGCCGGGATCGCACGCGCCGCTCGCGCCGTTGCTCTACGCCGGCATGCGCGAGCGCCGCGTCGGCGCCGAGATCTATCGCGGGCGCTGGGAGAACGTCGGCACGCCCGAGCAGCTCGCTGCGCTCATCGCGGCGCCGCGCTGAGCACGACCGCGGACGCGATCACGCCGCCAGCGGCAAAGTGATCGCGTCGATGCGCGCGAGCACTTCCGGCGTCAGCTTGGCGATCACGTCGACCGCCGCGAGATTGGCGCGCAGCTGGCCGACGTTCGAGGCGCCGGTGATCACGGTCGAGACGCGCGGGTTCTTCGCCGCCCACGCGATCGCGAGTTGGGCGACGGTGACGCCGAGCTCCGCGGCGACGCCTTCGAGGCTGGCGACGGCGGCGTTCTTCGCTTCGTCGGTCAGCCCCTTGGCGAGCCAGCCCATGTTCTCGAGCGCCCCGCGGCTGCCGGGCGGGATGCCGTGCTTGTACTTGCCGGTGAGCAGGCCGCTCGCGAGCGGGCTCCACGTCGTCAGCCCGAGGCCGATGTCGTCGTAGAGGCGCGCGTATTCCTGCTCGACGCGCTTGCGGTGGAAGAGGTGGTACTGCGGCTGCTCCATCACCGGCTTGTGCAAATGGTGGCGATCGGCGATGTCCCACGCGGCGCGGATGTCGGCCGCGCTCCACTCGCTCGTTCCCCAATAGAGCGCCTTGCCGCGCGTGATCATGTCGCTCATCGCCCAGACCGTCTCCTCGATCGGCGTGTGCGGATCGGGCCGGTGGCACAAGACGAGGTCGATGAAGTCGAGTTGCATGCGCGCGAGCGAGCCGTCGATCGCCTGCGTCAGGTACTTGCGGTTGAGGGTGTCCATCCGGTTCGTCGTGTTGCCTTCGCGCTCGAGGCCCCAGAAGAACTTGGTCGAGACGATGTAGTTCGGGCGCGGCCACTTCAAGGCCTTGATCGCCTCGCCCATCACGACCTCGCTCTGGCCGCGCGCGTACACCTCGGCGTTGTCGAAGAAGTTGACGCCCGCGTCCATCGCGACGGCGAGCATCTCCTTGGCCGCGGCGACGTCGACCTGCGTGTGGTACGTGATCCACGAGCCGAGCGAGAGCTCGCTCACCCGAAGTCCGCTCGCGCCGAGGCGCCGGTATTGCATGGGCATGGCAGTCCGCGAAGAAGGAAGGAGCCGGCGAGGGTAGCCGAAGCCGATCGGCCCTGCCCCGGCCCGGTTTCGCCGCCGGCCGCTACAGTGCTGCATGACCCAGGACATCTTGCCGTTCGTCGCTCGCCGCAACCGCATCGCCGAGGCCCTGCGCGCGGCCGGCGGCGGCGTCGCCATCGTGCCGACCGCGCCCGAGCGCCAGCGCAACAGCGACAACGACCATCCGTATCGGCACGGCAGCGACTTCCACTACCTGACCGGATTCGGCGAGCCGAGCGCCTGGCTGTTCGTGTTCGACGATGGCCGCTCGACGCTCGTCTGCCGGCCGAAGGACCCCGAGCGCGAGCTCTGGGACGGCATCCGTCTCGGCCCCGACGCTGCGCCCGCGGTGCTCGGCGTCGACGCCGCAGCGTCGCTCGACGCGCTCGACGAGACGGCGGTCGCGAGCCTGACCGATCGGGCTGCGGTCTGGTGGAGCTTCGACACCCCGGGCCTCGGCGAGCGCATCGGCGGCTGGCTCGAGCGCATCCGCGCAAAGAGCCGCGACGGTGCCGAGGCGCCGACTGCGCAGCGCGACCTCGCGCCGCTGTTGGCCGAGATGCGCCTGCGCAAGGACGCCGGCGAGCTGGCGACGATGCGCCGCGCTGCCGCGATCAGCGCCGGCGCGCACGCGCGCGCCATGCGCTTTTGCGCGGCGCGCTTTCGCGCCGATCCGGCGACGGCGATCGCCGAGTACGAGATCGAGGCCGAGCTGCTGCACGAGTTCCGCCGCTCGGGCGCGGAGGGGCCGGCGTATACGTCGATCGTCGCCGCCGGCAGCAACGCCTGCATCCTCCACTACCTGCCGGGTCCGACGCGGCTGAAGGCGGGCGAGCTGTGCCTGGTCGACGCCGGTGCCGAGCTCGACGGCTACGCGAGCGACGTCACGCGCACCTTCCCGGCCGACGGCCGCTTCAGCGCGGCGCAGCGCGAGCTGTACGAGATCGTCGAAGCGGCGCAGCGCGCCGCCGTTGCCGCGACGAAGCCGGGGGCGCGCCTGCGCGACGCCCACGCTGCCGCGGTGCGCGTCCTCGCGCAAGGGATGCTCGACACCGGCCTGCTCGACCGCAGCGTCGTCGGCGATCTCGACGCCGTCATCGAATCGGCGGCCTATCGCAAGTTCTACATGCACGGCACCGGCCACTGGATCGGCCGCGACGTCCACGACGTCGGCGATTACCAGGCGGCCGGCGAAGCGCCCGTCGCGCAGCCCGACTGGCTCGGCAGCACCGTCGTCAAGAAGCCGTCGCGCAAGCTCGAGCCCGGCATGGTCGTGACGATCGAGCCGGGCCTCTACGTGCGACCGGGCGAAGGCGTTCCGGAACGGTTCTGGAACATCGGCATCCGGATCGAGGACGACGCCGTCGTCACCGCCGACGGCTGCGAGCTCATCAGCCGCGGCGTTCCGGTCGCGGCGGCCGAGATCGAAGCGCTGATGCGCGCCGCCTGAACGGCGCCGCCGCTCGCAGCGCCAGCGGCACGTGCCGGTCTTTCTCGTCTTCGCCGCGTGCGCATTCGCGAGCGGCTTCGCGCTGCGTCTGGCCGATCCGATCGTGCTGCCGGTCGCGGCCCACTTCGCGGTCACGCCAGCGTCGGCGGCGATGCTCAACACCGCCTTCGCGCTGCCGTACGCGCTTGCGCAGCCCTTTCTCGGTCCCATCGGCGACCGCTTCGGCAAGCCTCGCTGCATCCAGGTCTGCGTCGCCGGGCTTGCGGCGATGCTGCTCCTCGGCGCGTTCGCGCCGAGCTTCGCGCTGCTGCTCGCGACGCGCGTCGGCGCCGGCATCTTCGCCGGCGGCCTGATCCCGCTCGTCATCGCCGGCATCGGCGACCGCTTCGACATGAGCGAGCGCCAGGTGATGATCGGCCGGATGCTGTTCGCGATCATCTCGGGGCAGATGCTCGGCTCGATCGTCTCGGGCTTCGCCAACGACGCGTTCGGCTGGCACAGCGCGCTCGTCATCGGCGCTGCGGTCGGCGCGATCGCGGCGGCCGTCGCGTGGCTCGGCATGCCGGCGGGAACGAGCGCAGCAGCGAGCCGCGACAGCGGCTCGTTCGCCGAGCTCTACGGCCGCGTCCTCGCCAATCCGAAGGCGCTCTGGCTGATCGGCGGCGTCGCGGTCGAGGGCGCGTTCTTCTACGGCCTGTTTCCCTACATGGGCGAGCTGCTGCTCGCGACGGCGCGGCCTGCGGGCGGTTCGATCGCCGGCACCACCGGGCTCGTCCTCGGTGCGTTCGGCATCGGCGGCCTGCTCTACGCGGCGAGCGTGCGCGCCTTCCTGCGCGCGCTCGGCATGCGCCGGATGTGCCTGGTCGGATCGGCAACAGCGGCGGCGTCATATGCGGCGCTCGCGTTCGCGCCGACGTCGTGGCTCGCCGCCCTCGCCATGTTCGTCGCCGGCGTCAGCTTCTACATGATGCACAACTCGATGCAGACCGAAGCGACCGAGCTCGCGCCGTCGGCGCGCGGCTCGGCGGTCGCGCTCTTCGCGTGCGGCTTCTTCGTCGGCCAGGGGCTCGGGCCGCTCGTCTTCGGCGCGCTGCTGCACGGCTTCGGGCCTCGGCCGGCGCTCGTCGTCGTCGCTGCGGTGATCGTTGTCCTCGGTCGCGTCATCGTTGCCCGCGTGATCGCGCGCCCGCCGATGGCGCATGGTTGACGGCACGCGCCCGACGCGCGGCGCGTCACCGAGGGCGCGGCCCCTCCTCAGCTGGCGCAGCACGCCGTTTGCCCTGTACGCGGGCGGCCTGCACCTGATGCAGCGCCACGATAATCAGCAGCCATTCTCGCCAGCCGCCGTGCCTGCTCAGATCGCTCCGCTCCGCATCGCCGCCTACACCGTGACCAGCGCGGCCGGGCTCGGCAAGGGCGCCCTCCTCGCGGCGCTGCGCGACGGCCGCAGCGCCTTGACGCCGAACGACTTCGGCCCGGCACCGCTCGCGACCTGGATCGGCCGCGTCGCCAGCCTCGAATCGTCGCCGCTGCCACGGCAGCTGGCGGCGTGGGAATGCCGCAACGACCGCCTTGCCTGGCTCGGCTTGCAGGGCGACGGCTTCATCGATGCCGTCCACGCCGCGCGCGAGCGTCATGGCGCGGCGCGCGTGGCCGTCGTCCTCGGCACCTCGACATCGAGCATCGGCGCGACCGAGGCGGCGTATCGGGCGCTCGACGCCGACGGCCGTTTCCCGGCCGACAACTGCAATCCGCTCGTCCACACGCCGCATTCGCTCGCCAACTTCGTCGCCGCGGCGCTCGCCCTCGAAGGGCCGTGCGTCACCGTCTCGACCGCGTGCTCGTCGAGCGCCAAGGTGTTCGCGGCCGCCGAACGCATGCTGCGGCTTCACCTCGTCGACGCTGCGGTCGTCGGCGGCGTCGACACGTTGTGCGGCAGCGTCCTGTTCGGCTTCAACGCGCTGCAGCTCGTCTCGCCGGAACCGTGCCGGCCGTTCGATGCCGAGCGCAGCGGCATCAGCATCGGCGAGGCGGCGGGCTTTGCTCTTCTCGAGCGGCACCGCGGCAGCGACGACCACGGCGACGCGCCGCTGCTGCTCGGCTACGGCGAGTCGAGCGACGCCCACCACATGTCGACACCGCATCCCGAGGGCGTCGGTGCCGAGCGCGCGCTCGACGACGCGCTCGCTCGCGCCGGCATCGACGCCGCCGCAGTCGACCACATCAACCTGCACGGCACGGCGAGCGCGAAGAACGACGAGGTCGAGGCAGCGCTCGTGGCGCGGCGCTTTCCGGCGTCGACGCACGCGAGCTCGACCAAGGGCGTCACCGGCCACACGCTCGGCGCCGCCGGCGTCGTCGAGGCGGCGGTGGCGCTGCTCGCGATCGAGCACGGCTGGAAGCCGGGGATTGCCAACACCCGCGTCCTCGACCCGGCGTGCGGACCGCAGCTGCGCACCGCGGGCGCCGCCGGTCGCGTCCGTGTCGCGCTCAGCAACTCGTTCGGCTTCGGCGGCAACAACTGCGTCCTCGCGTTCGGCGACGCCGGCGTCGCCGACGCAGCCGCGCGCGCATGAGCCGCGCTGCCGTCGTGCCGCGTCCGGGCGGCACCTTCTTCATCGACGGCATCGCCTTCTGGGCGCCGACGCTGCCGGGCTGGGCGCATGCGCGTGCCGCGCTGCGCGACGAAGCGGCGCCGCTCGCGGCACCGGCCAGGCGCCCGGCGCCCGAGCTGCTCGCCGCTGCCGAGCGCCGCCGCGCACCCGATACCGTCGCGCTGGCGCTCGAGGTTGCGGCGGCGGCGGTGCGCGAGTCGGGGCTCGACGCGGCGACGCTGCCCTCGATCTTCACGTCGGCGCACGGCGACCTCGCCGTCAACGACTACATGTGCACGACGCTGGCGAGCCAGCCGACGACGATCTCGCCGACCAAGTTCCACAACTCGGTGCACAACGCGGCCGCAGGCTACTGGACGATCGCGACCGGCTGCCGCGAAGCGAGCACCGCGCTGACCGCGTTCGACGCCAGCTTCGGCGCCGGCCTGCTCGAGGCGGCGAGCCAGTGCCAGGCCGACGCACGACCGGTGCTGCTCGTCGCCTTCGACGTCGAGGCGACGGGCGCGCTGGCATCGGTGACGGCGAGCGTCGGGCTTCTCGCCTGTGCGTTCGTGCTGTCGCCGAAGCGGAGCGAGCGAACGGTGGCGGCATTCGACTGGTCGCTCGCGACTGGCGCGTGCGAGACGACGTCGATCCGTTCCGCGGCGGCGCGAAGCCTCGGCGGCAATGCGATGGCCGGTGCCCTGCCGTTGCTGGAGGCGATCGCCCTGACGGCGCCGGAGGTCGATGCGTCGCTGGTGTTGCCGCTGTCGCGCTCGCTGGCCCTGTCGCTGGCGGCGAAATCCTTCGCACGCAGCGGCGACGACTTCGCCGCGATCGCCGCATGAGCGATGCCGCAGCGCCGCGCGACAACGCGGTCGATCGCCACGACGTCGTCATCACCGGCGGCGGTCTCGCCGGACTGACGCTGGCGCTGCAACTGAAACAGGCAGTCGCCGACCTCGACGTCCTGGTCCTCGAGCGCAGGACGCATCCGGTGCCGATCGCGGCCCACAAGGTCGGCGAATCGACGGTCGAGATCGGCGCCAACTACCTTGCCGAGGTGCTCGGCCTGAAGGCCCACCTGCAGGAGCAGCAGCTGAAGAAGTTCGGTTTTCGCTTCTTCTTCTCTGAAGGCCGGCGCGACATCGACGGCGTCACCGAGGTCGGCGCCAGCCGCTACCTCGCGGTCCCGAGCTACCAGATCGACCGCGGGCTGTTCGAGAACTTCCTCGCCGAGGAGGCGGTGCGGCGCGGCATTCGCTTCGAGGACGGCGCGCTCGTTCGCGACCTCGAGCTCGGCCGCGCCGGCGAGCGCCATGCCGTCGGCTACGCGCGGGGCAGGCATTCGCATCGCGCCGAGGCGCGCTGGCTCGTCGACGCCTGCGGTCGCGCCGGCCTCGTCAAGAAGAAGCTCGAGCTCGCCGAGCCGAACGCACACGCCGCCGGCGCCGCGTGGTTCCGGATCGCCGAGCGGATCGCGATCGACGACTGGTCGGCCGACGCCGGCTGGCGCGCGCGGTGCGATCCGCAAGCGCGCTGGCTCTCGACCAACCACCTCGTCGGTGCCGGCTACTGGGTCTGGCTGATCCCGCTCGCCTCGGGGTCGCACTCGGTCGGCATCGTCGCCGACCCGGCGCTGCATCCGATCGAGTCGATCAACACGTTCGACAAGGCGATGGCCTGGCTCGCTCGCCACCAGCCGCGCCTGTTCGATGCGCTCGACGGCAAGCGCCATCTCCTGCAGGACTTCGCTTTCCTGAAGCGTTTCTCGTACGGCTGCCGCCAGGTCTTCTCGGCCGACCGCTGGGCGATCACCGGCGAAGCCGGCCTCTTCCTCGATCCGTTCTACTCGCCAGGCACCGACTTCATCGCCATCGCCAATACCTACATCACCGAGCTCGTCGCGCGTGATCGCGCCGGCCGGCCGACGGCCGCGCATGCACACGTCTTCGAGCAGATCTTCCGTTCGTTCTACGAGAGCACGCTCGCGCTCTACACCGGCCAGTACCCGATCTTCGGCGACCCCGCAGTGATGCCGATCAAGGTGATCTGGGACTACACGTACTACTGGGGCATCCTCGCCCAGTTCTTCTTCCAGCGCCGGCTCGCCGACCTGACGGCGTTCTCCGACCTGCGCGAAGAGCTTGCGCACTGCCAGGCGCTGAATGCGGCCATGCAGGCGTTGCTGCGCCGCTGGTCCGAAGTCGGCCATGGCCATCTCGCCGAGAACCGGCCGCGCATGCTCGACCAGGCCGCGCTGCCATGGTTCGACGAGCTCAACCGCAGCCTCAACGACCGGCTCGACGATCGCCGCTTTCGCGAGCGGATCGTCGCGTCGACGCGGCTGATGCGAAACCTCGCCGCTGCGATCCTCCGGCGCGCCGGCGCGACCGCCGGGGTCGACGATGCCGGCCTCGACGACCTTCTCGCGACCACGCGCTTCGCCGAGGTCGACCGCGAAGCGAGCTTCTTCTTCGAGAACGCCTGATCGCTGCGGCCGGGTCAGGCCGCGATGCGCAGCCGCGCCGGCCCGGCGCGGACCGAGCCGATGACTGCGGCGGCATCGAATCCTTCGGCGCGAAAGACGCCGAGCACGTCGTCGAGCGCGGCGGGATCGCAGCTGACGAGCAGGCCGCCGGAGGTCTGCGGGTCGGCGAGCAGGTCGCGCGCGGCAGCCGACAGCGCCGGATCGAGGTCGACCTCGGCGCCGTAGCCCGCCCAGTTGCGACCCGACGCGCCGGTGACGAAGCCGTCGGCGGCACGTTGCTCCACCCCTGCCAGCAGCGGCACGCGCGACCAGGCGATCTCGATCGCGAGCCCGGCGCCGCGCGCCAGCTCGAGGGCATGGCCGGCGAGGCCGAAGCCGGTGACGTCGGTGATCGCATGCACGCCCGCCATCGCCGCCAAAGCGATGCCCGGCGTGTTCAGCCGCGTCGTCGTCTCGATCAGCTGGCGATAGCCGGCGTCGTCGAGCGCGTTCTTCTTGAGCGCCGCCGAGAGCACGCCGACGCCGATCGGCTTGCCGAGGACGAGCGCGTCGCCGGCCTTCGCGTCGGCATTGCGCCGCACCCGCTTCGGATGGACGAGGCCCATGACGACGAGCCCGTAGATCGGCTCGACCGAGTCGATCGTGTGGCCGCCGGCGATCGGGATGCCGGCTTCGCGGCACACCGATTCGCCGCCCTGGATGATCCTGCCGATGACGTCGACCGGCAGCTCGGCGATCGGCATCGCGACCAGCGCCAGCGCCATGATCGGCTTGCCACCCATCGCGTAGACGTCGCTGATGGCGTTGGTCGCGGCGATGCGGCCGAACTCGAACGGGTCGTCGACGATCGGCATGAAGAAGTCGGTCGTCGCGATCAGCGCCTGCTCGTCGTTGAGACGGTACACGGCGGCGTCGTCCGCGGTCTCGATGCCGACCATCAGCTCGGGCGGAACGATGCCGCCGGCGCTCTTCCTCAGGATCTCGGCGAGCACGCCGGGCGCGATCTTGCAGCCGCAGCCACCCCCGTGCGAGAAGCTCGTGAGGCGAAGCGGCGCCGGATTCGGCGGCAGCCTGGCAGCGGCGTCAGAAGCGGTGTCCGAAAGCATGGCAATCCGATCGCGAAGGTGAACGTATGGGCGCCGAGATTGTCTCAGCGCCCGCGCTTCGGCGCAGCCAGCAGCCCCGCCACGAGCGAGCGCACCGCGCGGCGCTCGACGGCGGGAAGAAAGAGCGGCTCGCGCGCGGCGCACTGTGCGTGCAGGCGACCCGCGAATGCAGCGTCGCGGCGGAACCGCCGCATCAGCGCCGCCAGCGCTACGGCATCGCCGACCCGGAAGTAGCCTTCGTAATCGTCGCCGAGCAGGCCGACGTTGCCGTCGATGCGGCTCGCGAGCACGGGCACGCCCGAGCGCACGGCCTCGATGACGACGTTGGCGCCGCCTTCCATCCGGCTCGGATGGACAAGAGCGCGTGCCCGCGCGATCGTTCGCCGCGCGGCCGCGTGGTCGAGCGCGCCGAGCCAGCGGTAGGCCGGGCACGCCGCCATCGTCGCCCGCGCCGCGGTGGCGAGCCGCTCGTCGAGCGCCGCGCCGACGTGAGCGATCGTCGGCGGGTCGCCGTCCTGGGCGAGCAGCCGCGCTGCCCGCAGCAGCGTCGCCGGATCCTTTTCGTCGCGCAGATGGCCGACGGCGACGAACTCGGCGTCGCGTTGCGAGCGCCGAACGCGCAGCGACGACGCCGACTGCACGATCACGACCGTCTTGGCGCGGCTCGCGGCGTCGAGACGGCGAAGCGCCGCCTCCTGCAGGACGATGATGCGGCTGGCACACTCGAGCGAATGTCTTGCGTCGGCATCGAGATCGAGGTCGCGGTAGAGGTCGGTGCCGGTCAGCACGAGCACGAGCGGCGCCTCGGGCCGGTGTTCGCGCCAGCGTTTGATCTCTGGCGCCGAGCGGCGCGCATGCAACGCGATCAGGAGATCGGCCGTGCCGTCCATGGCGGCGACGACCTCGACGTCGGCAATCGGCTCGAGAAAGCGCTGCCAGCGCGCCGCGGTGTGCCAGTTGCCGTTGTTGGCGCCAGCGAGCGCCGGCGAGACGATGCACACCCGCGGCGTCGGCACGGAACCCATCGGTCGATGATGGCACGAGGCCAGGCAGGGTGATGACCGCTGACGCGCGCCGCCTCGCCGGCCCGGCGCTCGCCGAAGCGCTTCGCGACGCCCGCGCCACGACGCTGGCGCGGACGATGGACCTCGACGACGACGCCTGGCGCGTGCCGCAGCAGGCCGGCGTCAATCCGGTCGCCTGGGAGCTCGGCCACCTCGCCTGGTTCGCCGAGTTCTGGATCCTGCGCGGGCCGCACCGCCTCGGCAACGACGGCTTCGTCGTTGCCCGCGAGCCGGCTGCGATCGCCGGGCCCGACGCGATCTTCGATTCGGCACGGCTCGCGCACGCCGACCGCTGGCAAGTCGAACTGCCTTCGCGCAGCGAGCTGCTGCGGCGGCTCGACGGCCAGCTCGCCGCCTGCCTCGACCGCATCGCGCCCGACGAGGACGACGACGCGGCCAACTACTTCCACCGCCTCGCCCTGTTCCATGAGGACATGCACGGCGAAGCGTTCACCTGGCTGCGAGCGACCTTCGGCTGGCCGGTGCCGGCGGCAACGCCTCCGCTGCCGGCGCTGCCCGCGAGCGAGCCGCTCGCGATCGCCGGCGGCGAGCTCGTCCTCGGCCACGCCGCCGGCGCGCGCGGCTTCGCGTTCGACAACGAGGAGCCGCCGCTGGCGATACGGGTCGGCGCCTTCGAGATCGATGCGACCCCGGTGAGGAATGCCGAGTTCGCCCGCTTCGTCGACGCCGGCGGCTACAACGACCGGACGCTCTGGCCCGGTGCGGCGGCAGCATGGCGCGCGCGTCAGCCGCGCGCCTATCCGACGCGCTGGCGGCGTCGCGACGGCGGCGGCTGGCAGATGCGCTGGTTCGACCGCTGGCAGCCGCTCGCTGCCGAAGCGCCGGTGATCCACGTCAGCGCATGGGAGGCCGAGGCGTACTGTCGCTGGGCCAAGCGCCGCCTGCCGACCGCGGCGGAGTGGGAGCGGGCAGCGCGCGATCCGCGCTTCCATTGGGGCCGAAGCGTCTGGGAATGGACCGCCGACGCCTTTTCGCCCTACCCCGGCTTCGTCGCCGGGCCCTACGCCGACTACTCCAGGCCGTGGTTCGGCGATCATCGCGAGCTGCGCGGCGGGGCGTTCGCGACCCACGCGCGACTGCACGATCCGCGCTATCGCAATTTCTTCGTCGCCGACCGCAACGACGTCTTCGCCGGCTTTCGTACCGCCGCCCTTGCCCACTGATCGAAAGACACTGCCATGACGATCCTCCGTTTGCTCCTCGCCGGCGTCGCGCTCGTCGCCGGCCTCGTGCTGCCACCCGCCGCGTCGGCGCAGAGCGCAGGCGTGCTGCGCGTCTCGGCGATTCCCGACGAGGCGCCGACCGAGCTGCAGCGCAAGTTCAAGCCGCTCGGCGAGTACCTGAAGCACGAGACCGGGCTCGACGTCCAGTTCATTCCGGTCACCGACTACGCCGCCGTCGTCGAGGGCCTGGCGACGAACAAGCTCGACCTCGCCTGGCTCGGCGGCTTCACGTACGTCCAGGCCCGGCTGCGCACGAATGGCGGCGTGACCCCGATCGTGCAGCGCGCCGAGGACGCGAAGTTCACGAGCCGCTTCATCGTCCCGGTCGGCAGCACCGCGAAGACGCTCGCCGACCTCAAGGGCAAGACGTTCGCGTTCGGCGCGCCGTCGTCGACCTCGGGCAGCCTGATGCCGCGCTACTACCTGCTGCAGGCGGGGATCGACCCCGAGCGCGACTTCAAGTCGGTCGCCTTCTCGGGCGCACACGATGCAACGGTCGCCTTCGTCGCCGCCGGCCGCGCCGAGGCCGGCGTCCTCAACGCCTCGGTGATGGACAAGCTCGTCGAGAGCCACAACGCGAACGCCGAGAAGGTCCGCGTGCTCGCCGTGACGCCGCCCTACTTCGACTACAACTGGACGGTGCGGCCCGGGCTCGATCCGGCGCTGACGAAGAAGCTCGCCGACGCCTTCCTGAAGCTCGATCCGGCCGTGCCGGCGATGAAGGAGATCATGGACCTGCAGCGTGCGAGCAAGTTCATCCCGACTCAGAACTCGAACTACGACAGCATCGAAGCGGCGGCCCGCTCGGCAGGGCTCATCAAGTAGTGACCGCGACCGCCGACGCCGTCCGGATCGACGACGGCGAGCTCGTCCATCCGAACGGGCACCGCGCGTTGCGGGCGGTGACGCTCGGTCTCGGCGCCGGCGAGCGGGCGGCCGTCATCGGGCCTTCGGGCGCCGGCAAGACGACACTCGTTCGCGTCCTCGGCACGTCGCTGAGGCCGACACAGGGCAGGCTCGCGCTCGGCGGGGTCGACCCCTGGCAGCTCGGCGCCGCCGCGCTGCGCCGCTTGCGGAGCAGCATCGGCGTCGTCCATCAGAGCCCGCCGATCCCGCCGCGCCTGCGCGTCGTCACCGCCGTCCTCGCCGGCCGGCTCGGCACGCGGCCGGCGTGGCAGTCGCTCGCCTCGCTGCTGGCGCCGGTCGATGCCGCCGGCGCGCGCGCGGCGCTCGAGCGGCTCGACCTCGGCGAGCGCGTCTTCGATCGCTGCGATCGGCTCTCGGGCGGCCAGCTGCAGCGGGTCGGCATCGCCCGCGTGCTCTACCAGCAGCCGGCGCTCATCCTCGCCGACGAGCCGGTCTCGGCACTCGATCCGACGCTCGCCGACGCCAGCGTCGGCGCGCTCGTCGCCGAGAGCGAGCAGCGCGGCGCGACGCTCGTCGCTTCGCTGCACGCGGTCGACCTGGCGCTGAAATGGTTCCCGCGCCTGATCGGCATGCGCGGCGGCGAGATCGTCTTCGACCGGCCGACCGCCGCGGTCACGAGCACGATGCTGCACGATCTCTACGCCACCGAGGGGCGCGTCCTGCCGCGCCAGGGCGTCGACGGCATCGTCGACGCGGCGCGCGCCGCCAACGTCGTCGTCCTCAAGCGGCCCGGCTGCCAGTGAGCGCTTCGACCGCGGCACTCGATCGCGGAGCAGCGCTGCCCGACCCGGCGGCACGCGGCCGGCTGACCGCGCTCGTCGTCGCGGTCATCGTCCTCTGGCCGTTGCTGGCCCTGGCCGAGTTCAAGCCCTGGCAGCTCTTCGACGGTGCCAACGCCGAGGTCATGGCGAACTTTCTCGCCGGCTTCTGGCCGCCGGCGACCGGCCGCGACTTCCTCGCCCTGCTCGCCAAGGCGACACTCGAGACGCTCGCGATCGCGACCGCGGGCATCTCGCTCGCCTTCGTCGTCGCGGTTCCGCTCGCGGCGCTCGCGACGCGATCGCTCTCGGTCTCGCGCATCGGCCCGGCGCCGCACCGCGCCCTCGGCGCCGGCGTGCGGACGGCGACGCGCGCCGTCCTCACCGTGCTGCGGGCGATCCCCGAGGTCGTCTGGGCACTCGTCTTCGTGCGCGCGCTCGGCCTCGGCCCCGGCGCCGGCGTCCTCGCGCTCGCCGTCACCTATGGCGGCATGCTCGGCAAGGTCTACACCGAGATCCTCGAATCGGGCGACACCCGCTCGGCGCGCGCGCTCCTCGAAGCCGGCAGCCCGCGCGTCGCCGCGTTGCTCTACGCGCTCGTGCCGAGCACGGCCCAGGAGCTGGCGTCGTACACCGTCTATCGCTGGGAATGCGCCGTGCGCGCATCGGTCGTGATGGGCTTCGTCGGCGCCGGCGGGCTCGGCCAGCTGATGGACCAGTCGATGAAGATGCTGAACGGCGGCGAGGCCAGCACGATCCTGCTCACCTTCCTCCTCCTCGTCGTCGTCGCCGATGCGCTGAGCGTCGTCATCCGCAAGGTGCTGGCATGAGCGACGGGCTCGTCTCCGCGTCGGCGCCGCCCGCGCGGCTGCCGCGCTGCCACGCCTGCGTCGCGCTCGCGATCGGCGTCGCGGCGGCCATCGCGTGGAGCTTCGTCTACCTCGGTGTCGACTACCGGCAGCTCGTCAGCAGCGAATCGATCGGGCTGATGGCGAAGTTCGTCGCCGAGTTCTTCCCGCCCGACCTGTCGCCGGCGTTCGTCGCCAAGGCGACGTGGGGCGCGCTCCAGACCTTCGCCGTCGCGACCATCGGCACGCTGCTCGCGGTCGTCGCCGGCGCGATGCTCGCGCTGCCGGCGGCGGGCCGGTTCGGCATCGCTGCCCGGCTCGGCGCGCGCCTCGTCCTCAACTTCCTGCGCAGCGTGCCCGAGCTCGTCTGGGCGGCGCTGATGGTCATCGCCGCCGGCCTCGGCCCGTTCGCGGGAACGCTCGCGCTCGCGCTGCACACGACCGGCGTGCTCGGCCGCCTGTACGCGGAGAGCCTCGAGAACGCGCCGCCGACGCCCGAGCGCGCGCTGCTCGATGCCGGCGGCGGCCGCATCACCGCATTTGCGTACGCGACGCTGCCGCTCGTCACCACGCAGGGCATCGCCTATGCGCTCTACCGGCTCGAGATGAACATCCGGATGGCGGCCGTGCTCGGCTTCGTCGGCGCCGGCGGCCTCGGCCAGCTGCTCTACTTCCACCTCTCGATCTTTCAGCAGGCCGAGGCCGCGACGCTGCTGATCGCGATGTTCGTCCTCGTCTTCGCCGTCGATTCGCTGAGCGCATTCGTGCGCGGCCGGCTGCTGCCGGCGCAAGGCTGAGCACCGGCGGAAGCGATGGCGAACGCGCTCGAGATCGTCGGCCTGACCAAGCGCTTCGCCGGCACGATCGCCGTCGACCGTCTCGACCTCGCGATCCCGCAAGGCGAGTTCCATGCGCTGCTCGGCCCGAACGGCGCCGGCAAGACGACGACCCTGCGCATCGTCGCCGGACTCCTGCGCGCGGACGAGGGCAGCGTCTCGGTGCTCGGGCACGACGTCGCCACGCACGGTGCGGACGCCAAGCGCGAGCTCGCCTTCCTGCCCGACGACCCGCTCGTCTACGACAAGCTGACCGCGCTCGAGTACCTCGAGTTCGTCGCCGGGCTGTGGTCGCTCCGGGCCGACGCCGCGGCGCAGCGCGCCGAGGAGCTGCTGCGCTGGCTCGACCTCTGGCCGCAGGCGCACCAGCGCGCCGAGACCTACTCGCGCGGCATGCGCCAGAAGCTCGCGCTCGCCGGCGCGCTGATCCACGCGCCGCGGCTCCTGATCCTCGACGAGCCGCTGACCGGCCTCGACGCGGCGGCGGCGCGCCAGGTCAAGGACCTGCTCGTCGCCCGCGTGCGCGAAGGCTGCACGATCGTGCTGACGACGCACATCCTCGAGATCGCCGAGCGCCTGGCCGAGCGCATCAGCATCATCCAGCGCGGCCGCATCATCGCCCAGGGCAGCCTCGACGAGCTGCGTGTGCAGGCGACGCGCACCGAGCGCGGCAGCACCCTCGAGGACGTGTTCCTCGAGCTCACCCGCGACGCGCCTTGAGCCTCGCTCCCGGGTCGGCGCCCTGGCTGCTGCGCCACGAGCTTCGCCTCGCCTGGCGCAGCACGCGCGGCGCGCCGCTGCGCGTCTTCCTCGCCCTGAGCGGGCTGCTCTGGCTGATCTACCACGGCGCCGCCTGGGCGATGCTCCATCTCTTCGGAGCACTGACGGTGCCGGCCACGTTCGTCGCCGTCGGTGCGGGCGTCTGGATCGCGATCACGCTCATGCTCTCGCGAGCGATCACGCGCTCGGTCGACGTCTTCTTCGAGCGCGACGACCTCGACCTTCTGCTCGCTTCGCCGATCGCACCGCGGCGCGTGTTCCTGGTGCGCGGCCTCGGCGTCGTGCTCGCCGTCGTCGCGCTCTATGCCTGGTTTCTCACGCCGTTCGCGCACGTCGGCCTGTTCACCGGCCACGCTCGCCTGCTCGCCATCTACCCGGCCCTTGTGGGGTTGGGCTTGCTCGCGGCGGCGGCCGGCATGGGACTCACAGCAGCGCTCGTGCGCATGCTCGGCGCGCGCCGCACTCGAGTCACCGCCCAGCTGCTCGGCGCCTTCGTCGGCGCGCTGGTCTTCATCGTCTTCCAGGTCTCCAACCTCGTCTCGCCCGCCCGCACCGCGCGATGGCGCGAGGCGTTGCGCCGTATCGCCGATGACGGCGGCCCGTTCGATCGCGACAGCATCGTCTGGCTGCCGTTGAACGCGCTCCTCGGCCAGCCCGGCGCGCTCGCCGTGCTGGTCGTCGCGGGCGTCGGCGCGTTCGCTTTCGTGACCGCGTCGATGAGCCGGCATTTCCTGGCCGGCACGCAGGAGTCGATGGCAACGCCCACCCGGCGGCGCACTGCGCAAAGGGCGCCACGCTTTCGCGCGGGCCTGTGGCGCAACGTGATGGTCAAGGAATGGAAGCTGATCGCGCGCGACCCGCAGATGATCGCGCATACCTTGCTGCAGTCGATCTACATGCTGCCGCTGGTCTTCGTCTGGCTGCGCAGCGACTCGCCGCAGGCGGTGCTGGCGCCGACGATGGTGCTGCTCTGCGCGACGCTCGCCTCGGGTCTCGCGTGGCTGACCGTCGCTGCCGAGGACGCGCCGGAGTTGCTCGCCTCGGCGCCGGTCGACCGCGGCCTGCTGCGGCGGGCGAAGCTCTTCGCTGCGCTCGTGCCGGTCTGGATGATCGCGCTGCCGCTGGCGCTGGTTCTTGCCCGGTTCGACCCTGCAGCCGCGGCGATCTTCGCCGCCTGCGTCGTCGGCGCGACGGTCTCGACGGGCAGTCTCCAGATCGCCCTGCCCCGCCCGGGCCACCGGCGCGACCTGCGCCGGCGCGGCAAAGGCAATCTGCTCACGAGCGTGCTCGAGGCGGTCACGACGCTCGCCTGGCCGGCGCTCGCTTGGTCGCTGCTCAGCGCACCCGTGTTCGCGGCGCTGCCGGCGGTCATCGCACTGGCTGCGCCGGCCGCTGCCTGGTGGTGGGGCCGACAGGCGCGTCAGGACTTCGGCGCCGCTTGATCGTCAGGGCGCGGCGCCGCTTCGCATCGGATAGCCGGCCTCGTTCCAGCTCTTCATTCCGCCGTCGAGCGCGACCACGCGCTGGAAGCCCATCGCCCGCAGCGTCGCCGCGGCGAGCGTCGAGACCCGGCCGATCTCGCAGCAGGTGACGATGCGCGACGTCGGATCCGGCAGCTCCTTGTCGACGCGCAGCTCGAGCTGGCCGCGCGGCAGCAGGCGCGCGCCGGGGATGTGGCCGAGCTCGTAGGCGTCCTTCTCGCGCACGTCGAGGACGATGATGTCGTTGTCGGCGCCTTCGACCCGCCGGCGCAGCTCGGCCATGCTCATGAAGGGAACGACCGCGCTCGCCTCGGCGAGCATCTCGCCGACGGTCTTGCCGCCGCTCATGTTGGTGCGCAGGGCCTCGGTCAGGTGGGTGGGCATCGACAAGTCGAGGCTCTTCATCATCGCCACGAAGGCAGCGCGATCGCGCTGCTGCACGCGCGGGTTGGACTCGAGCTCGGCACCGATCGTCGAGTGGCTGCGCCCCTTGTAGTCGTGCGCCGGATAGACCAGGAGCGCAGGATCGAGCCGCAGCAGCTTGCCGAACAGGCTGTCGTAGAGCGCTTCCGGGTCGCCGCTCGGCAGATCGGTGCGACCGGTGCCGCCGATCAGCAGCGTGTCGCCGGTGAAGACGCGGTCGGCGCCGATCAGGCACATCGAGTCGGCGGTGTGGCCCGGCGTGTGCAGCACCTGCAGGCGGAGCTTGCCGATGACGATCGATTCGCCGTCGTCGACGTGCATCGCGATGCCGGGCGCCGGGCTGGCGCGATGCATCACGCTCATCGCGCCGAGCCGCTCGGCGATCCGGCGCGACGCCGAGAAGTGGTCGGCGTGGGTATGGGTGTCGATGACGAAGCGGATGCGCTGGCCGTGGCGCGCCGCCAGGCCGAGGTAGCGGTCGACCTGGCTCACCTCCGGGTCGATCAGGGCGCCGGCGCAGGTGTCGGCACAACCGACGAGGTACGACTGGCAGCCGCCGGTGGCAACCTGCTCGAAGATCATGGCGCCGCCTCCCCTCGTTTGATGTCGTGCGACCGCATCGCACCGGCGCATTGTGCCGACAGCGCGCCGCTTTGGCGGCAAGATGAGGCCGATGCGCGTCTTCATCAGCTACCGCCGCGACGACAGCATGGTGACGGCCGCGCTGCTCTATCGCGAGCTCGCCAGCCGTTCCGAGTTCGCCGATGCCTTCATGGACATCGACGACATCGGCTACGGCGCCGACTTCGTCGCCGCGATCGATGCCGCGCTGCGCGATGCGGACGTCGTCGTCGTCGTCATCGGGCCGCGCTGGATCGAGATGCTGCAGGCAAGGCTGCGCGGCGACGACTGGGTGCGCCACGAGGTCGCGACCGCGCTCGGGCAGCGCGGCGAGGGCGCGCGTTCAGGCCGCGCAGCGTTGCGCGTTCTGCCGGTCCTGATCGGCGATGCGGCGCCGCCGGCCGATAGCGCGCTGCCTGCCGACCTCGCACCGCTGGCCCGCCTGGGCATGCTGAAGTTCGACGAGCGGGCGCTGAAAGCGAGCATCAACAGCCTCCTCGAAGCCGTCCAGGAGGAGGGCTTCGAGGGCAAGGTCCGGCGGCTGCAGGACGAGCGGCGGCGGCTGGAAGAGGAGCACCAAGTGCTCGAAGGCGAGCGCCAGCACTGGTCGCGCGCGCGCATCGCCAGCGTCGGCGCCGCCTTCGCCCTGTTCCTCGCTGCCATGCTCGGCGTGTTCGACTTCTTCGGCCTCGGCCCGCGAGTCGCAGGCGCGACGATGCTGCTTGCGCATGTCGCCGCGCCCGAGTCGCCCTGGAGCGGCGA
This sequence comes from Caldimonas sp., assembly GCA_036496385.1. Classification (GTDB taxonomy): domain Bacteria; phylum Pseudomonadota; class Gammaproteobacteria; order Burkholderiales; family Burkholderiaceae_C; genus Schlegelella_A. Next base: position 30,449 of record DASXLD010000094.1, read on the forward strand.
GGTCGTCCTGGTCGGCATCGATGAAGCGAGCGAGCGCGCAATCGGCCGCAAATTCGATCCGAGCTGGCGCGCCGAGCACGCGAAGCTGATCGCCAACGCCGCGTCGGCCGCGGCGCGCACGGTGGCGTTCGACATCGTTCTCGAGGACCACGGCACTGACGACGCGAATGCCGCGTTGCGGGGCGCGCTGGCGGCGACGCGCGACAAGATGGCGGTCGTCTTTGGCGTCGCGACCCGTGGCGACGACGGCAGCGGCGCGATGCTGGCGCAGTTCGCATCGCTGGCGCGCCGCGGCGTCATTTGCGCCGGAGTCGCGCTCGGCCAGGCGCGATCGATGGTGCTCGCGGTCCGGCACGCGGCGCCGGCGGCCAGCGCGGCCTCCGCCGCTGCGGCCGGTGCCGCGCAGAGCACAGTGGGTCTCTTGCCGTCGCTGGCGCTCGCCGCCTTCAGCGGCGGCGGTCGCATCGACCTGATCGAAGAGCTGCCGCAAACCGTCGTCGTGCGGTTGCGCAAGCTGCAAAGCACGGAGAAGGTCGGGTACTACGAAGGCAAGACGCTCGTCGACCCGCAGCCGGGCTGCGAGATCGTCCAGCCGGGCGATCGCGTCGTCACCCAGCTGCTCGATCCCTACACCCTGCCGCCGCTGCGCAGCGCGCCGCAACGCGTCGCCTACGAGCGCCTCGTCACCGGCGATCCGGCCGCGCTGGCGCTGCTGAAGGACCGGATCATCCTGGTCGGCACGCAGTTTGCGGGAGCCGATCGCATGCCGCTGCCCTGGCCGGCCGACGACCGCTGGGGCGTCGAGCTGATGGCAGCGCAGATCGATGCGATGACACGCGGCGTCGCGATTCGACCGATCCATCCCATCGCCGAGTGGGCGCTGGTGAGCGCAGCCGCCCTGCTCGGCGCCTTCTCGAGCCGTCGACTGCGGACGCGGTCGCGCGCCCTGAGGCTGGCCGTTCTATTGACGATCGCGTTGCTGTGGATCGCCGCATCGATCGCCTGGTACCGCGGCGTACATCAGATCGTCGCAGTACCGTACGACCTCGCCGCCCTCGCATTGGGCGCATGGTTCGCGAATCGCAACCGGAGGAGAACCACGACATGAGCGCAGCTCCGCCCATCCGTCCGTTCGTGCAGGCGACCGCGTGGATCGTGATCGCGGCGATGCTGCTGCCGACGCTCGTCGCCTGCACCACCGTGCCGGCCTCGGCGCCGAGCACACCGACACCGACCGGCGCGCCCGACGTCGCCCGGCTCGACGGCATCGTCGTCGATGGCAGTCGCGTCGCGCAGGGCCGCGAGCCCGGCCTCATCGTCGTCACCCGCGACGGCCAGCGCGGCGACGGCTACGCCGGCCTCGAGCTCAAGCGCGGCGACCGCATCGAGACCGGGCCGCGCGCCCACGCGGTGATCCGCTACCCCTCGGGAACCGAGGTGCTGATGCGGCCGAACAGCGGCGCTCGCGTCGGCTCGCTGACCGACTTCTTCGGCGAGGCGTTCGTCAAGGTCCGAGGAATCTTCTCGGTCGACACGACCTTCGTCACCGCCGGCGCCCGCGGCACCGCATACCTGGTGCGAACCTACGCGGGCGGAACGACGGGAGTGACCGTCGTCGACGGCGTGGTCGAGGTCGGCTCGACCACCGGCGCATGGCCATCGCTCGCGATCGGTGCCGGCACGACGACGCTCGCGTACCCGCGGGCGCCGCAGCCGGCAGCGGCGAGCCTCGAGGAGCTCGCGCGGACACGCGACTGGGTCGAGCGCGTCGAGCAGCTCGTGCCGCCGCCGCGCAGTGGTCCATCGGCCGGGACGGTCGTCGGCGCGGTCGCCATCGCTGCGGTCATCGCCGCCCTCGTCGCGAGCAGCGACCACGACAAGCCGCGCGAGACGACACCGCCCGCGCGCGATCGCCCGCCGCCGCGCGAGCCGACGCCGCACGAACCGCCACCGCCGCCGCGGCTCGAGCTGCCGCGCGCGATCTCGCCCGGCACCGTGCAGGGCCCGGGACCGACGCTCGACTGCCGACGCGGCGTGACGCTGCGCTGGTCGGCGGTCGCCGGCGCGCGCGACTACGTCGTCGCGATGACGGTGCAATCGGAGCGGAGCTGGCAACCGGCCCGCGTCGCGCCGACCGCGGCGACGCAAGCGACGATCGCGGCGCCGTCGCTCGCCTACGCCAACCGCTGGTCGGTGTACGCCCGCGCGGCGAACGAAGGGCCACCGTCGCCGACGCTCTACTTCCGCTGCGATTTCAGCGGCGTGCGCTGAAGAGTCCCGCGCGGCCTCATCTCGCGGCGAGCTTGAGGTCGGCGCGCGGCGTCCAGCCGGCAGCGTCGCTCGCCGACTTCGGTGCGCCGAGGAAGAGCCGCTCGGTCGCGATCGACCGGCCGGCGAGATAGTCGCGCACGGCCGTGCCGCGGCGGACCGCCAGCTGACGCATCGCGTCATCGGCGACGGTCATGCTGGCGAGCAGCAGCGCCTCCATCTCCGCAGGAGGCAGGTCCTTGGCGAAGCCGACGACGTTCTTCGGCTTGACGATGTCGGCGCGCCGGTAGACCTCCTTCAGGAGCGCCGGAATCTCGGCCTCGGTGACCGTCACCTCGGCCTCGGCGCTGGCGCCGCCGGCAATCGCCTGGCGGCGCTTTTCCGAGCGCAGGAGCTGCTGCAGGCGCTCCTTCTTCCAGGCGTCGCGCTCGCGATCGAGCTGGCTCTCGCCGGTGATCGTCAGCGTCAGCGCCGGCCGGTCGGCCAGCGCCTTGGCGATCTTGTCGAGGTTCTCGCGCGCGCCGGTGTCGAGCGTCGCCGTCCCTGGCGCGAACTCGATATGCGACTGCTCGCCGGCGCCTGCGCTGCCGCCGAACGCCGACGCAAGCACCGCGAAGGGCGCGGTCACCACCTTGACGAAAAGATTCGTGATCGCCTTCCAGATCACGCCGCCGAGCGAGAACTTCGGGTCGTTGATCGAGCCGCTCACCGGCAGGTCGAGGTCGATCACGCCATGGCTGTCGGCGAGCAGCGCGACCGCGAGCTTCACCGGCAGACTCGCCGTCGAGCCCTCGACCTTGTCGCCGAATGCGAGCTGGGTGAGGACGATCCGGTTGCTCGCCGTCAGCTCGCCGCTCGGCTGGACGACGTAGGCGAGGTCGACGCTCATCTTGCCGCGCTCGATGCCGTAGCCGCTGTACTTGATCGCATACGGCGAGAGCGGCGGCAGCTCGAGGTCGCGCACCTTCGCCTTCAAGTCGAGCGCGAGCGGCCTGGCGAGCGGGTTGACCTTGCCGGTGATCTCGAGCGACGCCGTGCCCTCGACGACGCCGCGCAGCGCGAGCTCGGCGAGCTTCGGCGGCTGCCCCGGCGCCGGCGCCTCGGACGAGAACGACTCGAGCCGCCCGCTCAGCTCGCTGATGTTGGCGTTGTAGTTCGGCTTGACGAAGCGGTCGTTGTAGTTGAGGCGCCCGCCGACGACGACGATCGGCCCGAAGCGGACGATCGCCGCTGCCGCTGCCGCGGCCGTCGTCGGCGCCGAAGCCGTTGCCGCCGCCCTTGCCGGCGGTGGTGCCGATGCGGATGCAGATGCGGATGCGGATGCTGATTCGGAGGGCGGCGCCGAGGCGCTCGCCGCGGCGTTCACCGGATGGGTCACGTCCTCGAGGTTGAGGCGGCCGTTCTCGTCGAGAACGATGCGCGCGAAGAAGTCGCTGAGAGCGGTCTCGGCGACGCCGAAACGCGTCGCCGCGCCGGGCACGATCGCGAGGTCGAGGCCGCGCAGCGAGAGCGTCTTCCAGTTGAGCAGCTGGCGGCCGCCGCCCGGCTCGCGCGCCAGCGCCAGGCCGCGCACCGGTGCGGCGCGGTCGGTCGAGGCGTTGGTCGCGCGGAAATCTTCGATCGTCCCGTCGCCGCGCAACGCGACCGACATGCCTGCGGTGGCGCGCGACCAGCGCAGGTCGCCCTTGAAGCTCGTCTGCGCCCTCTGCACCTCGATGTCGAGGATGTCGCCGAGATAGCGATCGAGCAGATGCAGCGGCAGGTCCTTGAGCAGCAGCGTCGCCCGCCCTTCGCCGGGCACGCCGGCAACGATCCGCAGCAGCTCGCCCCGGACGTCGACGCTGCCGACGACGCCGCTGCCGACGGCCTTGCCGTCGGGGCCGGCCGCGACGGCGACGCGCGCACTGACATGGAACGGCGCCGCCTTGGCGGCGAGCGCGAAGCCGTGGACCTGGATGCCGAGATCGAGCACGTCGAGCGCGACCGGCGCCGCATTGGCATGGTCGGCGATGCCGACCCGGCCGCGATCGACGGCGAGCTCGGTGAGCGACACGCTCCACGGTGCAGCGCTGTCCGCGCCCGGCGGCGTCGCCGTGCTGCTTCCCGCTGGCTTCGTCCAGCGCTCGAACGCCCAGCGGCGCAGCGCATCGCGCTCGACGCGCAGCCGCGGCGCCTGCACCGCCAGCTTGCCGATCGCGAGCGTGCGCGCGCGGGTGTCGATGCGCGCATCGGTCGCCTCGACCCGCTCGGCGGCGACCTCCGGAGCCTTGGCGTCGCCGAGCGCGAGTTGCGTCAACGCCAGCCGATGCGCGACGGCGCGCACGTTCGGCGTCCCGTCGCCGGCGCGCCACTCGACATCGACGTCGGCGCTCAGCTCGCCGGCGAGCGGCAGCGCCAGGATGGTGCCGAGGTAGGGCCGGAACGGCGCCAGCGGCAGCGCCGCGAGCGACACCTGGAGCTTCGCGCCGGCAGTGTCGCCCTGCCCCGAAAAGGACAGCTTGCCGCGTTGATCGCCGGCGCCGAGCGCGCCCTCGCCACGGAAGACCACCGGCGCCGCCAGCGGCCAGCCGATCGATTGCGCGTCGAGTGAGACGTCGGCGAGCGCGAGCGCCGCGGCCGGCGACGTGGTGGCGTCGTTCCAGTCGAGACGGCCGGCGCGCAGCGACAGCGCGGCGAGCGTCAATCGCCACGGCGACGGCACGCTCGCCGGGCTGGCGGCGCTTGCCGCCGACGCCGCGCGCGGCGCCGACACGGCGGGCGTCGCCAGGGCCGGCGCCGACGCCGCGCCGGCGGTCGTCACCGCGCTCGCGGCGCTCGTCGGCAGCGGCACGCGCGCCACCGGCACGGCCGCGCCGCCCGGCCCTTCGGCGGCGAGCAGGAGATTGACGTGGCCGGACGCGTCGCGCACCGCGACGACGTGCGGCGCGTCGATGGCGATGCTCTGCAACCGCACGAGTCGCTCGAGCGGCCGCAGCTCGTCGATCTTCACCGCCACCTTGCCGACCTGAAGCAGCTCGTGCGCCGCGCGATCGACCAGCTCGATGCCGCTCGCACCGACCAGGCCCGCGACCTTGAGCGAGAGCTTCGGCCGCTGCTCGAAGGCAATCACGACGTCGCTATTCAGCGTCGCCGCGCGCAGCTGCGCCGGCAGGTCGCGCGGCAGGTAGCCGAGGTAGGGCGCGACCGCGAAGCCTTCGATCTTCAGGTGCAGCTCGCCGTTGCCGCGCTCGGCGAACGGCGTCGCCGCGCCGGCGGTATCGAAGTGGCTGCCGTCGAGCGCGAAGGCGAGATGCGGCTCGACCTTGATCTCGCGCTCGGAGGGCAGCGAGCTGATGAACGGGATGCCGAGCGCGAGCCCGCGCACGCGGTGGGTCGCCGCGAGCGGCTGGTCGATGAAGTCGACAGAGCCGTCGCGGACGACGATGTTGTGCAGCGCGAAGCGCGCCGTCGGCTTGCCGGCGCTCGCCGCGATCATCGCCGCGATGTGCTGGAGGACGTCGTCGGCGTCGTAGCGGCCCTCGGCGACACGAGTGATGCGCAGCAGAGGAGCGTCGATCTCGAGCCCGTCGACGATCGGTGCCAGCCGCAGCAGCGAGACGAACGCGAGGTCGACGTAGAGGCGCTTGGCCTCGAGCGCAGGCGGCGCCTGGGCCGTGGCGCCGGCGAGGGCGACGTCGTCGACCGTCAGCTCGAGCGCCCACGGCTGGAAGGTGACGCGGCCGAGCGTCAGCGGGCGACCCAGCGCTTGCTGGGCCTGCTCGCGCGCCTGCGCGGCGACGATCGGCGGCACGTACCACCAGGCGGCGCTCCACAGGAGAACAAAGACCGCAACGCCGAGCGCGACGCGCAGCCACAGCGAGCGGCTGGCAAGGCGAGTGCGGAGGCGCGAACGCTGCATACGCCGATTCTGCGACGGACGCGCGCCGCCTGTCGCTTCCCAGCCGGCGCAGGACGCGCGGACGCGCGGTCTCAGCCGGCCATCTCGAGGATGCTCCAGATCTCCTGGGCAACGAGGCGCAGGTGCAGGTTGGGATTGGCCTCCTGCATGCCTTCGTCGTCGATGCCTTGCGCGGCGGCCTTCAGCTCGGCGATCGCCGACTCCGACAGCAGGCGAGCAATCGTCTTCAGCACCAGGCCATGGGCAACCAGGCGGGCTTCGAGCTCGCGAATCCGTTCGGCAGCGTCTTCCATCGCTCCTCCGAGACTATGGGCCGTGCGACCGGTGCGGCAGAGTCGGCGCGCGCGGGAGCATGCCGGACGACGGCCGGCCCTGTGGTAGGAACGCGCCGACGCGCTGAAAGGTGTACCGATCAGGCGCGATCGGCAGCGGCATGGCCACGCTCCGAGGCCAGGATCTGCCACGCCGAGACGAACATCGCCGCGATCAATGGTCCGATGACGAACCCGTTCAGGCCCATGACCGTCAGGCCGCCGACGGTCGAGATGAGGACGACGTAGTCGGGCAGCTGGGTGTCCTTGCCGACCAGGATCGGGCGCAGCACGTTGTCGACGAGACCGATCACGAACACGCCGAAGGCGATCAGGCCGATGCCCGGCCAGACGTGACCGACCGCGATCAGGTAGGCCGCGACCGGCGCCCAGATCAGGGCAGCGCCCACTGCCGGCAGCAACGACAGGAAGCCCATGACGACCGCCCACAGGATCGGCGCGTGGACGCCGAGAACCCAGAACGCGAGGCCGCCGAGCGCGCCCTGCGCCGCGGCGACGAGGATGTTGCCCTTGACGGTCGCGCGGATCACGGTCGTGAAGCGTTCGATCAGGCGCGCCTTGACCTCGGGCGCGAGCGGGATCGCGCTGCGGATCCCGCCGGCGACTTCGGCGCCGTCGCGGAGGAGGAAGAACAGCAGATACATGGCGATGAAGAAGGCGACGACGATGTCGAGCGCGTCCTGGCCGATGTTGAACGCCCGTCCGGCGAGCGCCTGGCTGCGCTCGGTGATCGCCGCCGTGACCTTCGCCTGCAGCGCCGGGAGATCATCGATGCCGAGGCCCTCGAGCAGGCTGCCCGCCCACGAGGGCAGCGCCTCGACGATCTGCTGGAAATAGGAGCCGATGTCGAGCTGGCCGCTCTTGATCCGGTGGTACACGCCGGTCACCTCTTGCACCAGCGCGACGGTGACGAGCGCGACCGGCAGGATGACGATGACGAAAATGATCGCCACGGTCGCCAACGCGGCGAGGTTGCGGCGGCCCGACAGGCGCGCGACGAACGCGAGGTAGAGCGGCTCGAACAGCAGCGCCAGCACGGCACCCCAGAAGACGCCGCCATAGAACGGCCACACGACCCACGCGAACGCGACCGTCAGAACGACCAGCAGGATCAGGAATGCGTTGCGATCGAATTCGGCGCGCGCCGAGGCCGGGTCCGGTCGAGTCATGGCGGGCCGAGCGCGACTCGGCGAGGTTGCGGGCGCCGCATCGTATGCCGCGCCGCCGCGCTTGGCACGCGGCGCGCTCGGCCGGCCGATCCGCGGCCGGCGTTGCGCAACGCACCTGCCTCGCCCCGGGGGACCTTCAGAGCAGCTTGTCGAGCGTGATCGGCAAGTCGCGCACGCGTTTGCCGGTCGCGTTGTAGACGGCGTTGGCGATCGCCGCCGGCACGCCGGTGATGCCGATCTCGCCGATGCCCTTGATGCCGAGCGGATTGACGTAAGGATCGCGCTCGGCCACGAACGCGACGTCGATCGCGCCGATGTCGGCGTTGACCGGCACGTGATACTCGGCGAGGTTGGCGTTGACGATCCGGCCGTCGCGGCCGTCGCGCATCGATTCCTCGAGAAGCGCCATGCCGACTCCCCAGACGATGCCGCCGAGCATCTGGCTCCTCGCCAGCTTCTCGTTGAGCACCGTGCCGACGCCGTAGACCGCAGTGACGCGCGCGACGCGGACGATGCCGAGCGAGCCGTCGACGCGGACCTCGGCGAAGACGGCGCCGAAACCGTGCATCGAGTACTTCTCGCGCTCGCCGCCGGGCGCCGCCTCGGCGCGCGTCTCGAGCGGCGTGCCCCCGTTGCGGGCGAGCAGAGCGGTGATGGGCTCGCCGGTCGCGCTCGCTGCGGCGACGGTACGACCGGTCGGCAAGGGTGACGCGCTGCGCAGCCAGCCGTCGACGACCGTGAGCTGCGCAGGATCGACGCGATACGCGAACGACCGGGGGTCTGCGACCGCGAGCTCGATCACCTTCTGCCGCATGGCGGTGCACGCCGCATGGACCGCGGGCGCGACGCTCGCCGCCGATTGCGACCCGCCGGCGCCGGGCGACTTCGGCAGGCGCGAGTCGCCGAGCTCGAAGCGGATGTGCTCAAGCGGCATGCCGAGTGCGTCGGCGGCGACTTGCGACATCACGGTGTAGGTCCCGGTGCCGAGATCGTGCGTCGCCGAGCCGACGACGACGTTGCCGTCGGCCAGCAGGCGCACGATCGCCTCGGCGGCGCTGCGGTTGGCCGGGTAGGTCGCGGTCGCCAGGCCGTGGCCGACCTGCCAGCGGCCGTCGCGCTGCGACGCCGGCTTCGCTGCTCTTCGCGACCAGCCGAAGCGCTCGGCGCCGACCCGATAGCACTCGCGCAGCGACTTGCTCGAGTAGGGCCGGCGCTTGCTCTCGTCGAGCTCGGCGTAGTTGCGCAGGCGCAGCTCGAGCGGATCGACGCCGAGCCGGGCGGCGAGCTCGTCGACGGCGCATTCGAGCGCGAAGTTGCCGCTGGCCTCGCCGGGTGCGCGCGTGAAGGTCGGCGTCGCGATGCTGAGCCGGGCGAGGCGATGGGTCGACTGCACGTTCGCGCACGAATACAGGTGACGCGCCGGCAGCGATGAGGTCTCGGCCCAGTCCTCGAGCATCGAGGTCTCGGAGATCGTCGCGTGGCGCACCGCGGTCAGCTTGCCGGCGCGATCGGCGGCGAGGCCGAGCGACTGCTCGGTGCGCGGACGGTTGCCGACCGGGCCGAACATCTGCGGCCGCTCGAGGACGAGCTTGACCGGGCGGCCGACCGCTTTCGCGGCGAGCGCGGCGAGCGCGACGTGCGACCACGCCGAGCCCTTGCAGCCGAAGCCGCCGCCGACGTAGGGATCGATGACGGTGACGTTCTCGGGCGCGATGGCGAAGATCTTTGCCAGCGTCGCGCGCACGCCGCCGACGTTCTGCGTCGCGTCGTGCAGGGTCAGGCGGTCGCCGTCCCAGGCGGCGATCGTCGCGTGCGGCTCCATCGGGTTGTGGTGCTCGACCGGCGTCGTGTAGACCACGTCGACGGTCGCCGCAGCTGCCGCCATCGCCGCGGCGACGTCGCCGCGCGCATGGTCGGTCGGCTCGCGGTTCGCACGCTGCGGCGCAATCGCGCTCGCCTTGGCGACATCGAAGTCGAGCCTCGGCTCGCTGGGCGCGTAGACGGCGCGCACCAGTCGCGCCGCCTGCGCAGCGCTCTCGAGCGTGTCGGCGATGACGACGGCGATCGGTTGCTGGTTGTAGGCGACGACGTCGTCCTGGAGCAGCGACAGCACGCGGCCGGCGGGCGGATTGACGGCCGCCTTGCCGCCTTGCGGAAGCCGCGGTGCATTCATCGGCGAGAGCACCGCGATAACGCCCGGGACCGCCGACGCGGCGGCGATGTCCATGCGGACGATACGGCCGCTCGCCACCGTGCTCGCAACGAGCACGGCGTGCGCGAGCCCGGGCAGCGGGAACTCAGCCGCATACGGTGCCCGGCCGCAGACCTTGAGGCGGCCGTCGACGCGGTCGATGCCCTGGCCGGTGATCACGCGTTGCCCTCCGCCGTCTTCAGCGCGCGCGCGATCGCCCGTCGTGCCAGCTCGACCTTGAACGCGTTCTCCTTCAGCGGCCGGGCGCCGGCCAGAAGCCGCTCGGTGGCGGCGGCGATCGATGCCTCGTCGAGGCTGCGGCCGACGAGCGCTTCCTCGGCAGCGGCGACGCGCCACGGCCGGTGGGCGACGCCGCCGAGCGCGAGCGCGGCGTCGCGCACGCTGCCGTCGCGGACGTCGAGCGCGGCGGCCACCGAGACCAGCGCGAACGCATAGCTCGCGCGGTCGCGCACCTTGAGGTAGTGCGAGCGCGCCGCAAACGGCGACGGCGGCAACTCGACCGCGACGATCAGCTCGCCGGGCGCGAGCTCGGTGTCGCGTTCGGGCGTATCGCCGGGCAGGCGATGGAAGCGCGTCATCGCGATGCGTCGCTCGCCGTCCAGGCCCTGCAACACCACCTCGGCCCGCAACGCCGCAAGCGCGACTGCCATGTCCGAAGGATGCGTCGCGACGCACGCGTCGCTGGCACCGAGGATCGCGTGGATGCGCTGGTGGCCGCCGAGCGCGGCGCAGCCCGATCCGGGCGAGCGCTTGTTGCAGGCGGCGAACGCGGGGTCGTAGAAGTAGTAGCAGCGCGTCCGCTGCAGCAGGTTGCCGCCGACGGTTGCCATGTTGCGCAGCTGCGGCGACGCGCCGGCGACCATCGCCTGCGAGAGCAGCGGATAGCCCTCGCGCACGAGCGGGTGATCGGCGAGATCGCTGTTGCGAACCAGCGCGCCGATGCGGATGCCGCCTTCGGGGCGCGCCTCGATCGCATTCAGCGGCAGCCGGTTGACGTCGACCAGCAGGGTCGGCATCGCGACGTGGCCCTTCATCAGGTCGATCAGGTTGGTGCCGCCGGCGACGTACGCTGCCCCCGGCTCGGCAGCCAGGCGGATCGCCTCGGCGACGGTCGCGGGACGGCGATAGTCGACGTCGTTCACGCCTTGCTCTCCACGACTTCGCGCACGGCAGCGACGATGTTGCTGTAGGCGCCGCAGCGGCAGAGGTTGCCGCTCATGCGTTCGCGGATCTCGGCGTCGCTGATCGGGATCGTGCGCGGCGGCGCTCCCCGTGGCGCCGCTTCGAAGGTCGCGGCGCTGAGCGCCTGCGCCTTCAGCTCGCCGACGAGCGCCACCGCCGAGCACACCTGACCCGGCGTGCAGTAGCCGCACTGGAAGGCGTCGTGGGCAACGAACGCCGCCTGCACCGGATGGAGCGCATCGGGAGTGCCGAGCCCTTCGATCGTCGTGATCTCGCGACCTTCGTGCATCACCGCCAGGGTCAGACACGAGTTGATGCGGCGGCCGTCGACGAGAACGGTGCAGGCGCCGCACTGGCCGCGGTCGCAACCTTTTTTGGTGCCGGTGAGCGCCAGCTTCTCGCGCAGCGCATCGAGCAGCGTCACGCGCGGCTCGACGACGAGTTCGCGTGCGATGCCGTTGATGCGCAGGCGCACGGTGCGCTCGGTGCGGCCACGCAGCCGCCGCGGATCGGTCGGCGCGGGCGGGGTGCTTTCGTCGCGCGACTGCGCCGGCGCGGCGAGCGGCGCGAGACCGGCGGCGGCGCCCGCGGCCTGGAGGAAATGCCGTCGCGAAACGCCCGACCCGTCGCCGCGATCGGCTGCGTCGTCGCCGGCGTCCGCTGCAATCGAATCGGCAGGCCTCATCGATGCCCCTGTGGCAATCGGCGTTCCGCCGACCCGGCCTCTCAGGACTTCGGGCTCGCTCGGCGACGCCGCTCGCTCACTGCAAGGCGGCGCTGCGGCCGGCCCGCGTGCCGTGGAAGAACGCCTCCTCGAACACCGAATAGCCCGAGAGGTCGGCATGCGCGAACTGGACGCGCCGCTGCGGCGCCGCGAGCGCGCCGAGCGCCGCGCTGCTGCGCACGCCGGGCACGGGGATGCTCATCGCGTGGCCGTAGCGCATCAGATCGGCGCGCACGAGCTTCGCCGCGAGATCGGGATGCGCGGCGTCAAGCTCGGTGACGATCCGCGCCGTCCAGTGGCGCCAGTCGGCGCCGAGCAGCCGACGGCGCTGTGCCGCGAGCGCTGCGGCGTCGCCATGGCCGAGCGCGAGATACGCGGTCAGCACCGTCGCGCCCGCGAACGGCCGCAGGCTCTGGTGCATCGCGTCGACGTAGCCGAGACCTTCGCCGCCGTAGACGACGTTGTCCCATGACGGCGGCGCGCCGGGACGATCGTCGAGCGCAGCGTCGAGCTGCAGGTTGGCGACCAGCCACGGCGCGTAGCGGACGATCGCGGCCGCCTCGCGCAGCCCCGCCGGCGGCGATGCGAGCAGGCGTGCGGCGACGAAGACCGGCGTCGCGACGACGACCCGCGGCGCGATCCAGCGCTCGCGCTCGGCCGCCGCGGCGTTCCAGGCGTCGACGGCAACCTGATCGCGCCCTTCGTCGACGACCAGCACGACGCGACCGGCGTGCAACCGTTCGCCGAGCGGCGCGGCGAGGCGCTCGGCGAGCCACGCGTTGCCTTCGGGCCAGGTGAGGAGGCCGGCATCGCCGGCATCGGCGCCGCGCGCGTCGTCGGGCGAGCGAAAGCCGTGCCGGCTGGCGAAGTAGTGCAGCCCGGCCCACGCCGAGACGTGCGCACTGCCGGCACCGTAGTCGTCGCGGCAGCAATAGTCGAGATACCAGCGCAGCGCCGGTGCGTTCAGGCCCAGACGATCGAGCCAGCTCGCGAACGGCACCCGGTCGAGCGCGCCGAGCGCGTCGCTCCAGCGTGAGCGCGCGGTCGGGATCGTGAACGCGTCGGCCTCGCCGACCGCCGCAACCGCAGCGGCGAAGCTGCGGTATTGCGCCAGCGTCGGCGCGCGCTCGGCCGCGGGCAGCGCCTCGATCGGCGGCAGCAAGCCGTCGCGCCAGCCGCCGAACAGAAAGAGCCGCTCCTGCGGGCTGTGGCAAAGCGTCCGTTCGTCGTAGACCGCGCGCCCGTTCTCGACCCGACGCACGCCGATCTCGTCAAGCAAGGCCGCGACCTCGACCGCGCGGGCGCCGGGCACCGGCAGGTAATGGGCGCCGAGCGGGCAACGCATGCCGGCCATCGCATGGCCGCGGCTGTTGCCGCCGGCGCCGTCCTCGAGCTCGAGGACGTGGCAGTCGTCGACGCCGCCAGCGACGAGCGCGCGCGCCGCGGCGAGGCCGGCGATGCCGCCGCCGACGACGATCGCGCCGACGCGGCGCGTGCGCGCGACCGGCGGCGGCGCGCCCGACTTCGTCGCTGGCCAACCGCTTCGCAGCAGATGACCGCGCGCGTCGTCGGCGCCGACCCAGCCGCCCTGCCAGCGCGCCGCGTCGTCGCGGCTGCAGGCGGGAAGCGGGAGGGCGGCGGCGAGCGCGGCGGTGAGGACATCACGCCGGCGTGGTCCGCGCTGCGCGCCGTTCAGCGCTGCACCTTGCCCCATTCGTCCTCGAAGGTCTGGACGAGCACCTGGTTCGACAGCCGGTTCACCTCGGCCGGAACCCGCGCCATGTCGGGCGGGAAATCGAACAGCGCCGGCAGCCCGGCGACGGTGAGAAATCGCAGCCCCGGCGGCAGCGCCGTCGCGAGGCGAAACGGCCGATGGCTGGCGACGATGAAGCCCCACTCGCCGAAGCTCGGCACGTGGGCGTGGTACGGCGTCGCCACGAGGCCGGCCGCCTCGATCGTCGTCGCGACGGTCCAGAAGCTCTTCCTCGCGATCAGCGGCGAGGTCGTCTGCACGACCGCGTAGCCGCCGGCCGCGAGATGGCGCTCGAGCAGCTCGTAGAACGAGCGCGTGTAGAGCTTGCCGATCGAGAAATTGGTCGGATCGGGGAAGTCGACCACGATCGCGTCGAACGTCTCGCCGTCGTGCTCGTCGAGCCAGGTGAAGGCGTCGGCGTTGATGACATGGACCTTCGGCGAGCGCAGCGAATCGCCGTTCAGCCCGCGCAGCAGCGGCGCGGTCGAGAACAACGCCGTCATGTGCGGGTCGAGTTCGACCAGCGTGATGCGCTCGACGCTCGGGTACTTCAGGACCTCGCGCACCGCCATGCCGTCGCCGCCGCCGAGAACGAGGACCTGGCGCGGGGCACCCTGTGCCGCGAGCGCGGGATGGACGAGCGCCTCGTGGTAGCGGTATTCGTCGCGCGAATGAAACTGCAGATTGCCGTTGAGGAAGAGGCGGATGCCGGCGCGGCTGCCGGTGACGACGACCCGCTGGTACGCGCTCGTCTCGCTGTAGAGCACGTGGTCGCCGTAGAAGCGGTCTTCGGCCCAGGTCGTCACCTGGTCGGCGGCAGCGAAGGCGGCGCCGAGAGCGGCGATCGTGAGCAGCGCCGCCACTGCGTGCGCGGCGAGGCCGCGCAGCTCGGCGCGAAAGAGGCACAGCGCCCACACCGCGACGCCGGCGTTCATCAGGCCGAACAGCGCGCCGGTGCGGATGAGGCCGAGCTGCGGCACGAGGACGAGCGGGAACGCGATCGAGACCGCAAGCGCGCCGAGGTAGTCGAAGGTGAGAACCTGCGAGACGAGCGTCTTCAGGCCGCCGTGCGCGCCCCGGGTGCTGCGCTTCAGGATCCGCATGACGAGCGGAATCTCGAGGCCGACGAGGATGCCGACCGCGAGCACGAGAACGTACAGCGCGAAGCGGAACGACGGCGTCGCGAGCGACTGCAGCGCGAACAGCGCCGCCGGCGTGAGACCGCCGATCAGGCCGACGAGCAGTTCGATGCGCAGGAAGTGCGCGACCAGCTGTCGCTCGAGGTAGCGCGACAGCCACGAGCCGACCCCCATCGCGAACAGATAGGTTCCGATGACGGTCGAGAACTGGAGGATCGAGTCGCCGAGCAGGTAGCTCGCGAGCGTGCCGGCGACGAGTTCGTAGATCAGCCCGCAGGCGGCGACGATGAAGACCGAGGCGAGGAGCGCGACCTCGGCCGGACCGACTGTCGGCGGCGAGCCGGCCGCCGCGGCATCGACGGCAGCGTGCTCCGCTACCGACTCACTCACCCATGCACCGCCGCAGCGATGATCAGGCCGACGGCGATGCACATCGAGCCGAGGACGATCGCGAGCGCGACGTTCTTCTTGTCGACGATCTCGGTCCAGAGATGGTAGGGCGTCAGCTTGTCAAGGATGACGAAGAAGATGCCGAGGACGGCGATGCCGATCACCGCGTACAGCACCGATCCGACGATGATCGCCGGCTTGAGCCACTCGATTCCGTTCATGAGGTTCTCCTGTCATTGACGAGCGAATCGCGAAAGGGGGAGTGGGAGCGACTTTGCATCACTTGTGCCCGCCCCCGGTCGAGAAGCCCCCGAACGAGCCGCCGCCGCTGCGATAGCCGCTGCCGCTCCTTCGGCTGTTCAGGCAATTCTGGTACTCCTGCGACGCCGCGCCGAAGGTGTTGCGCGTGTCGGTGCAGTCGGCGATGCCGCCGCCGCCGCCGCCGCAGCGGAACAGGATCAGCACGACGAAGATGATGAAGATCCAGAGGATGATCTTGGCGAACCTGCCGCCGCCGCTGAACGTCGTCGGCAGGGCGTCGCGCTGCAGGGCGGCGCGCTTGTCCGGCGGCAAGCGAAACGCGCTCAGCACCGCATCGGCGGCGAGCGTCTCGCCGGCCGACCAGACGACTTCGCGCGAGCCCTCGCCTTCGGTCTGCTCGCGGTTCAGGCGCTTGCGCGACGCTGCGCCGGTGCCGACGTAGTCGCTGTTCGCGGTGCGCTCTTCGCGCGCGAGGCGCCAGTAGAACTCGCCGAGGACGTAGGTGACCTTGCCGACGTAGTCGTAGAGCTTGCGGTAGAGGACGCCTTCGTGCTTGACGCTGTCGCCGAAGCTCTGCGGCGCGCCGGTGATCGGCGCGCTCCAGCTCCAGCCATCGTCGGCGTCGACAAGGAACGCGAAGCCCTGGGTGCGGTGGTAGAGCAGGTATTCGCGCCAGAACACCTGCTCGTCGCCGGCGCTTTGCGGGATCTCGCAGCGCTCGACGTAGCCGACGACCTGCCACGGCAACGGCTCGGCGCCGCCGAGCGCGAGCCGGCCGACGCTGCCGAGCGGGATCTGCGGCTCGCTGCCGCTGGCCTGCGCGTAGTGCGCGAGGTCGCCGCCGACGTTGCCCTGCGCGGCCGACGTCAGGTCGATCACCGACTTGCACTGGCCGCAGACGATCGACTGCGTCGTCGCCAGCTTGACCTGCAGCGCCGCGCCGCAGCCCGGGCACTGCAACGTGCGGCCGGCGAGCGTCTTTTCGCTCTCCTCGCGCAGGCCCGTCAGCGCGAGCTCCGACAGGACGACCGAGGTGCCGACCGACCACGCCGGCCGCGCCGGGTCGGTGTAGTCGAGCGTGCCGACCTCGCCGCGGCTCGATCGCACGTCGGCGACGACGAAGCCGTGCTCGAGGTTCGGCCGCTTCGGCAGCTCGCCTTCGGCGGCGATGAGCTTCGCCGCGACGACCGAGGCGACCGTCCAGCTCTGGCCGTCGACCGTGAGCGGCGCTCCCGGCCGCAGTTGCTCCGGAGAGGGCACCGGCGTCGTCAGCGGCGCATCAAAGGCGACGACGTAGCGACCGTTGTCCTCGGAGAGCCAGGCCGACTTCTGCTGCTCGGCGCCACTCTCGAACAGCGCGTGCCATTCGTTCCAGGTGCCGTCCGCATAGCGATACTGAAGGCGGCCGACGAGCGTGAACGGCGCGCCCTGATAGCGCCCGGCGACGCCGAGCTGGAGCGGCGTGTGGTCGTCGAACAGCTCGGCGCTCTCGCCGATCTTCTTCAGCGCGTCGCCGGCGCGAACGACCGTCGAACGGCAGAAGCTGCAGACCGCGAAAGGCGACGCCGCCGAGCGGAACTCGACCGGCGCGCCGCAGTTCGGGCACGCGGCGCGGTAGGCGCGCTGGGGCGAGGAGTCGGAGGTGGCCAATCGAATGCGTGGATGCGAAAGAGGAGCCGTCGGGGCTCCTCTTTCATCGACTCCTTGGTCGCCTCAGGTGAGCTTTTTCAGCAGCTCGGCCTTCTTGGCGTCGAACTCTTCCTGCGTCAGGATGCCCTTGGTCTTCATCTCGCCGAGGCGCTCGAGCGTGGTCATCACGTCTTCCGGCTTGACGCCCGATGTCGCCGGGGCGCCGCCGGCCGCGGCTGCCGCCGGCGCGCCGGGTGCAGCGGCGGCGAGGCCCTGGCCGAGCTGGCTGGCCATCACCTGGCCGAGTGCGACGCCGGCGCCGAGGCCGACGCCGGTGCCGACGAGGCCGCCGCCCTCGCCCGAGCCGGCGCCGGCGGCGAGCGTCGGGATCGCCTGCGCGGTCTGGTACTGCATGAACTTGCCCATGTCGTTGCCGACCATGCCCATGCCGATCTTCTGGTCGAGAATCTTCTGCAGATCGTCGGGCAGCGAGACGTTCTGCATCGTCACCAGCTCGAGCTTCAAGCCCAGCTTGGCGAACGCCGGCGTCGTCGCATCCTGCAGCGCCTTCGCGAACTCGACCTGGTTGGCGGCGAGATCGAGGAACGGAACCCCGCTCGCGCCGACTGCGTCCGAGATGTACTGCAGCATCAAGCCGCGCAGCTGGCCGTCGAGCTCCTCGGTCATGTAGCGCTCGCGCGTACCCGAGATCTCGTTGTAGAACAGGCGCGGGTCGGTGATGCGGTAGCTGTAGTTGCCGAACGCGCGCAGCCGCACGGCGCCGAAGTCCTTGTCGCGGATCGTCACCGGCTGGCTGGTGCCCCAGCGCTGGTCGATCTGCTGGCGCGTGCTGAAGAAGTAGACGTCGCTCTTGAACGGGCTCTTGAAGAGCTTGTCCCAGTTCTGCAGGTAGGTCAGGATCGGCAGCGTCGCGGTCGTCAGCGTGTAGCGGCCGGGGCCGAAGACGTCTGCGACCTTGCCCTCGTTGACGAACATCGCGACCTGCGACTCGCGCACGGTCAGTGAGCCGCCGTTCTGGATCTCGCGGTCCTCCATCGGGAAGCGCCAGGCGAGCGTGCCGTCGCTGTCCTCGGTCCACTCGATGATGTCGATGAACTGTTTCTTGATGAAATCCATCAGCGCCATGGCGACGGTCTCCACAGTCTCCCGAACATTCGGGTGCGGCGAATAATACGGCGGCCCCCTGGAAATCTATCCCCATGACGGGTGTGCCGGCATGAACGAATCGACTGCTCTGAAGCTCGCCGTGATCGGCGCCGGGCCGGTGGGCCTGACGCTCGCGCTGCATGCCGCGGCGACGCTCACCGGCGCCGAAATCACGCTGTTCGACGCGCGGCCGCTCGCCAAGGATGTCGCCGCCGATCCGCGCACGCTCGCCCTCTCGCTCGGCAGCGTGCAGCTGCTGCAGCGCCTCGGCGCCTGGCGGCCCGAGCTGGCGCAGCCGATCCGCGAGGTGCATGTCTCGCAGAGCTCGCCGTCGCTCCTCGCGGCGATCGCGCCGCGCCTCGCCGAGCCCGAGCTGACGATCCGCGCCATCGACGAGGCCGTGCCGATGCTCGGCGCCGTGCTGCGCTATGGCGAGATCGTCGCGCCGCTGCAGGCGTCGTGGCTCGAGGCTGTGGCGCGGTCGCCGCAGCGGCTCGCGAGCCGCTTCGGCACTGCCGTGACGGCGCTGAAGAACCTCGCGACGCCGAGCGGCGTCGAGGTCGATGCCGGCGTCGCCGAGCGTTTCGATCTCGCGGTCGTTGCCGAAGGCGGCGTCTTCTCGACCGCGAGCAGGACCGAGCTCGTCGCCGGCAAGCGCCGGCCGGCGTTCCGCCACGACTACGCGCAGACCGCCTGGGTCGGCGTCGCCGAATTCGTGCCGGCCGCGGACGGCGTCGCCGCGAACGACTCCGGCGTCGCCTACGAGCGCTTCACTCGCCACGGGCCGGCCGCGCTGCTGCCGCGGCGCGACGGCCGCGCCGGCCTGGTCTGGTGCACGGACAGCCGTGACGATCCGGTGCAGGGCCTCGACGACACCCAGCGCGTCGCCGTCCTCAACACGATCTTTCATCCGCGCACGCCGCGCCTGGCGAGGGTGACGCCGCTGAAACCGTTTCCTCTCGGCCTGACTGCCGAGCGCACGCTCGCCGACGGCCGCACCGTGCGGATCGGCAACGCGGCGCAGACGCTGCATCCGGTCGCCGGCCAGGGCCTCAACCTGGGGTTGCGCGATGCGTTCGAGCTCGTCCGCTCGCTGGCGAAGAGCCGCGACGTCGACGCGGCACTGCGCCGGCTCGAGTGGCAACGCGCGCCGGACCGCTGGGCGATGATCGCGGCGACCGACTTCCTGGCGCGCAGCTTCACCTGGTCGCTGCCGGGCCTCGGCACGGCGCGCGGGCTCGGCATCGCCGGGCTGCAACGGCTCGGTCCGGTGAAGTCCGCGATCGCGCGGCAGATGATGTTCGGCTCGCGCTGATCGAGAACGGTCGCCGGCCCGTGCTGGAGGAGATGCCGTGAACCTGACCGATCTCGATGCCGACGCGCTCTCGCGCGCGATCCACGCCAAGGAGGTTTCGTGCCGCGAGGTCATGCGCGCGACGCTCGACCGCATCGCCGCCGTCAATCCGGGCGTGAACGCGATCGTCAACCTGCAGGACGAAGACGGCCTCCTGCGCCAGGCCGGCGCGCGCGACGCGATGCTCGCCCGCGGCGAGAGCATGGGCTGGATGCACGGCATGCCGCAGGCGATCAAGGACGCCGCCGAGACGAAGGGCATCGCGAGCACGCTCGGCTCGCCGCTCCTCGCCGACCGGGTCCCCGACCATGACGCGCTGATGGTCGAGCGGATGAAGGCAGCCGGCTGCATCGTCATCGGCAAGACCAACACGCCCGAGTTCGGCCTCGGCTCGCACACTTTCAACGAGGTCTTCGGCGTCACCCGCAACGCGTTCGACCGCGCGAAGTCGGCCGGCGGTTCGAGCGGCGGCGCCGCGGTCGCGCTGGCGACCCACATGCTGCCGGTCGCCGACGGCAGCGACTTCATGGGCAGCCTGCGCAACCCCGCCGGCTGGAACGACGTCTACGGATTCCGGCCGAGCCAGGGCCGCGTTCCGCGCTGGCCGGCGGCCGATGTCTGGGTCGCGCTCCTCAGCACCGAAGGCCCGATGGGGCGCACCGTTCGCGACGTCGCCGCGCTGCTCGACGTCCAGGCCGGCTGGGACGCGCGAGTGCCGCTCTCGATCGCGGCCAAGGAGTCGTTCGCCATGAAGGTGGACGACTTCGATCCGCAAGGCGTCCGCATCGGCTGGCTCGGCGATCTCGACGGCTACCTGGCGATGGAGCCCGGCATCGTCGACCTCTGCGCGCAAGCGCTCACGAAGATCGAGGACGCCGGCGGCGACGTCGCGCCGATCGCGCTCGGCTTCGCGCCCGAGCGCGTCTGGCAGACGTGGCTCGTCTGGCGGCGCTGGAGCGTCGCCGCGCGCATCGCACCGCATCTCGAACAGCCGGCCAACCGCGCCCGCATCAAGCCCGAGGCGCTCTGGGAGTACGACCAGGGCCAGGGCCTCACGGGCATGCAGACGGTGCACGCGTGCGCCGAGCGGACCGCGTTCCACAGCCACATGGTCAAGCTGTTCGAGCGCTACGACGCGCTCGCGCTGCCGAGCGCCCAGGTCTGGCCCTTTCCGGCCGAATGGCGCTGGCCGCAGCAGATCAACGGCAGGACGATGGACACCTATCACCGTTGGATGGAAGTCGTGATCTATGCGACCCTGGCCGGATTGCCGTGCATTGCGATCCCGGCCGGGTTCGGCCGCAACGGCTTGCCGATGGGCGTGCAGCTGATCGGCAAGCCGCAGGGCGACCTCGGCGTGCTCCAGCTCGCGCGCGCGTTCGAGCGCATCGGCGTCGGGCCGACGCAAAGCGTCGCGCCCGGAGGCGCGCACGTCGCCTGAACGAGGCATCCGAGCGCAACGGTCACGTGCGTTCGGACGCTTCCGCGCCAATGCCCGACGACGCCTGCATGGCCAGCAGCCCGCCGAGAGCGACCGAGCCGACTGCCGCCGACAGCCACAGCGCCCCGGAACCCCAGCGATCGAGAGCGAGCCCGAACAGCCAGGGCGCGAGCGCCTGCGCGATCCGTGCCGGCACCATCAGCCAGCCCTGTCGTTCGCCGTAGCCGAGGGCGCCGAACAGGACCAGCGGCAGCGTCCCCTTGGCGATCGTCAGGATGCCATTGCCGGCGCCGTGCAGGATCGCGAACGCCGCGGCGGCGGGACCACCGACGATCACCAGCAGCGCAGCGCCGAGCGGATGCAGCGTCGCCGCAAGCCGCGCCGACAGCAACGGATGAATGCGACTCAGGATGCCGAACTCGAGCAGCCGCCCGGCGACCTGCGCCGGACCGACGAGCGCACCGACCGCGACCGCGACGGCGAGCGTCGCGCCGCTCGCCTGCAGCAATCGCGGCAGGTGCGCTGCCATCGCGGTGCTGACGAACCAGGTCGCGGCGAAAACGACGGCGAGCAGAACGGCGGCGCGGCCAGGCTCGCCATCGCCCGCGGCGGCGGATGCGCCGGCAGTCAACACCGGGCTCGCCGTCGGTGCTCGCGGCAGCAGCGCGTTGAGCGGCATGCCGAGCACCAGGTGGAGTCCCGCCCACGCCCAGCACGCGCCACGCCAGCCGACCTCGCTCTCGAGCAACGCCGAGAGCGGCCAGCCGACCGTGCTCGCGAAGCCGGCGATCAGCGTGATGCCGGTGATCGCGTTGCGCGAGCCGCTGCCGTGCAAGCGCACGAGCGCAGCGAACGCCGCTTCGTAGAGCCCGCTGCCCATGCCGACGCCGAGGATCGCCCACGCCGCGAACAGACTCCGCGTGCCCTCGGCCAGCGCGAGCGCGGCGAGGCCGAGCGTAAAGACGAGATTGGTCGCGATCAGGACCGGCCGGCCGCCCCAGCGGTCGATCGCCGCGCCGGCGTGCGGACCGAGCGCCGCGGAAACGAGGAGCGCAGCCGAGAACGCCGCGAACACCATCGGCGTGGCGACACCGAGGTCACGCGCCATCGGCGCCGCGAGCACCGCCGGCAGGTAGTACGACGACGCCCACGCGAGCGTCTGCGCCGCGCCGAGTGCAGCGACCGTGCGCGCCTGGCCGCTCACCTTGCCCCTGCCTGCTGCGCGCGCTCCTGCAGATGGGCGACGAGCCGCTGGCTCGCCGCCGGCAGCGTCTCGTACTGGCGAAAGCAGATCGCGAAGTTGCGCTCGGCCCAGGGATCGCTGATCGGCACCATGCGGATGTCGAGACCGGCGGCGCTGCGCCTGCCGAACTCGAGCGGGACGACGCTGACGCCGAGGTTGGCGGCGACGACCCGCAGCGCTGCATCGAAGTTGGAGACGATGACGCGGTACGCGATCGAGCGACCAGCCTTCGCGGCGGCGCGCTGCAGCATCGCGTGCACCGCCGTCTGCGGCGGCAGGCCGACATGCTCGGCGTCGAGCGTCTCCTCGAAGCGCAGCGTCGTCCGCTCGGCGAGCGGGTGCCCGGCGTGGACCGCGAGCGCGAGCCGGTCGCGCCGGTACGGCCGCTGGCGCAGCCCGTCGAAGTCGACGCTGTCCCAGCAGACGCCGAGCGACGCGCTGCCCTCCTTCAGCTGGCGGACGAGGTCACGCGAGAAGCGCTCTTCGATGTCGACCTTGATGTTGCGGTTGGCCGGCTCGCGCATGAACGCGGCGATGTCGTCGAGCAGCGCGTCGGCGATCGCGGAGGCGGTCGCGATCAGGCGCACGTGGCCCTGGATGCCGCCACTGAACGCTGCCGCATCGCCGGCGATCCGGTTCATCGTGAAGAGCACCGTGCGCGCGTGATCGAGCAGGGCGAGGCCGGCGGGCGTCGGCTGGACGCCGCGGCGGCCGCGCATCAGCAGCTCGACGCCGAGGTCGTCCTCGAGCTGGGCGATCCGCTTGCTGATCGCCGACGGCTCGATGTGCTCCTGCTCGGCAACCCGTGCCATCGTCCGGCACTCGCACACGGCGACGAACAGGCGCAGCGTCTTGACGTCGAGATCGCGCACGGCCGCGATGATGCGCTTTGACGTTCCGGTCCGGAAACGCGGAGATTCCGGGAGACCACGGTCCGGAAGCGGCGGAACGTCTAGAGTGGCGCCCGACGCCGGCATCAGCGATCGGCGACCCAAAGGCCAGCCGCCATGCCGAAGACGTTCCGCCCCGCGCCCGTGGTCGTGCCGCACGGCCTGGAGCCGGCATGACGACGAGCGAGCACACCGGCCTGCCTCTCGACGGCATCCGCGTCGTCGAGTTCACCCACATGGTGATGGGGCCGACGTGCGGAATGATCCTCGCCGACCTCGGTGCCGAGGTGATCAAGGTCGAGCCGCCCGGCGGTGACAAGACGAGGAACCTCCCCGGCCTCGGCATCGGCTTCTTCCGCTCGTTCAACCGCAACAAGAAGAGCGTCGTCGTCGACATCCAGTCGGAAGCGGGCCGCGCCGCGGCGCGCGAGCTGATCGCGACCAGCGACGTCGTCCTCGAGAACTTCCGCCCGGGGCTGATGGCATCGTTCGGCCTCGACCACGCGTCGCTCGCGGCGGACTATCCCCACCTGGTCTACGTGTCGCACAAGGGCTTCCTGCCCGGGCCCTACGAGCGCCGCGTCGCCCTCGACGAGGTCGTGCAGATGATGGGCGGCCTGTCGTACATGACCGGGCCGCCGGGCCGGCCGCTGCGCGCCGGGACGTCGGTCAACGACATCATGGGCGGCATGTTCGGCGCGATCGGCGTCCTCGCCGCGCTGCGCGAGCGCGATCGCACCGGGCGCGGCCAGGGAGTGCAGAGCGCGCTGTTCGAGAACTGCGTGTTCCTGTCGGCGCAGAACATGCAGCAGCACCTGATGACCGGCGAGCCGGTGCCGCCGATGCCGGCGCGCGTGTCGTCGTGGAGCGTCTACGACGTCTTCACGCTGAAGGACGACGAGCAGCTCTTCATCGGCGCCGTCAGCGACCGCCAGTTCCAGATCCTGTGCCGCGTTCTCGAGGCGCCCGGGCTCGCCGCCGACCCCGCCCTGGCGACCAACGAGAAGCGCGTCGCCATGCGTCCCGAGCTGCTGAAGACGCTCGGCGAGATCCTGCGCCACCACGACGTCGCCGAGCTCGTCCCGAAGCTCGAGGCGAACGGCCTGCCGTACGCGCCGATCGTCAAGCCCGAGCAGCTCGTCCACGACCGCCACCTGAAGGAGAGCGGCGGCCTGGTGCCGATGCAGACCGAGGATGGCGGAACGACCGACGTCGTCCTCTTGCCGATCACGCTCGACGGCCGCCGGCTCGGCGTGCGCCGGCCGCTGCCGCGCGCCGGCGAGCACGACGACGAGATCCTCGCCGCGCTGCCGAGTCGCGCCCACCCGATCTGAGCTTCGCACCACGTCCAGGAGACCCTCGATGATCGTCCTCGCCGCCGCACGCCGACGCGCGCTGCTCGTGGTCGCCGCGGCTGCGGCGTGCAGCGCGCTGGCGCCGGCGCACGCTGCCGACCGGCCGCCCCTGCGCGTGATCCTGCCGGTCAGCGCCGGCTCCGGGGTCGACACGATCGTTCGTGCCGTGGCGCCGGCGCTGAGCAAGGAGCTCGGCGGCCAGGCGGTCGTGATCGAGAATCTGCCCGGTGCGGGCGGCATCACCGGCACCTCCGCGCTCGTCAAGGCGGCGCCCGACGGCAACACGATCGCATTCGTCTCCAACAACCACGCCGTCAATCCGAGCGTCTACAAGAAGATGCCGTACGACAGCCTGGCCGACATCACGGCGATCAGCGTCGTCGGCGCAACGCCGTTCGTGCTCGTCGTCAATCCGACCAAGCTGCCGGCGAAGAACGCGAACGAGCTGGTCGCGCTGCTGAAGGCCAGGCCCGGCGCCTACAACCTCGCGTCGTCGGGCAACGGCACGATCATCCATCTCGCCGGCGAGATGTTCGACGAGGCCGCCGGCGTCGACGCCAAGCACATCCCGTACAAGGGCGTCGGGCCGATGCTCGCCGACCTGATCGGCGGCCAGGTCGACTTCGGCGTCGTCGCCGTCCCTGCCGTACAAGGGCACTTGAAGAACGGCACGCTGCGCGCGATCGGCGTCATGGGCAAGACGCGCGTGCCTTCGCTGGCGGACGTGCCGACGCTCGCCGAGCAGGGCTTCGACGTCGACGTCGCCGGCTGGTTCGCCGTGATCGGCCCACCGAAGCTGCCCGCCGCCGAAGTGAAGCGCCTGCACGGCGCGGTGGTCGCGGCGTTCGCCGAATCCGACGTCCGCGCAGCGATGGCCAAGCAGGAGAACGTCATCAACCCGACGACGCCGGAAGCGGCGGCGCAAGTGCTGAAGAGCGAGCAGGAGCGGTACGCTCGCCTCGTCAGGAAGGCGAACATCTCGCTCGACTGAGCGCTTTGAGAAAGACACCGCATGCCCCTCTACCGGATCGACGACAGGACGCCGCAAGTCGCCGCCTCCGCCTATGTCGCCGACGCGGCGACACTGATCGGCAGCGTCGTCGTCGGCGAGCGCGCGAGCTTCTGGACCGGCGCGAGCGCGCGCGGCGACAACGAGACGATCGTGCTCGGCGCCGACAGCAACGTCCAGGAAGGCGCGGTGCTGCACGCCGACCCGGGCTTCCCGCTGACGATCGGCGCGCGCGTCACGGTCGGCCACCAGGCGATGCTGCACGGCTGCACGGTCGGCGACGGGTCGCTGATCGGCATCCAGGCGGTGGTGATGAACGGCGCGGTGATCGGCGCGAGTTGCCTGGTCGGCGCCGGTGCGATCGTGACCGAAGGCAAGTCGTTCCCCGACCGATCGCTCATCATCGGTGCACCGGCCAAGCTGGCGCGGCCGCTGAGCGACCAGGAAGTCGCCGGCATCGAGCGCGCCGCCGCCGGCTACGTCGAGCGCGGCGCACACTTCCGCGCCAAGCTGGTGCGGATCGACTGACGAGGCGGCGTCGCTGCCGCCGGACGGAGCACGGTAATGGCTGATCTGTTCGACAACCCGATGGGCCTGACGGGGTTCGAGTTCGTCGAGTTCGCGTCGCCGAACCCGGGAACGCTCGAGCCGGTGTTCGAGAAGCTCGGCTTCAGCGAGGTCGCTCGCCATCGCTCGAAGGACGTCTCCTTGTTCCGCCAGGGCGACGTCAACTTCATCGTCAACCGCGAGGCGAAGAGCTACGCCGGCTACTTCGCCGCCGAGCACGGGCCGTCGGCGTGCGGCCTGGCGTTTCGCGTCCGCGACTCGCACCAGGCGTACTCGCGCGCGCTCGAGCTCGGCGCGCAGCCGCTCGAGATGCCGACCGGGCCGATGGAGCTGCGGCTGCCGGCGATCAAGGGCATCGGCGGCGCGCCGCTCTACCTGATCGACCGCTTCGAGGAGGGCCGGTCGATCTACGACATCGATTTCGAGTTCCTGCCCGGGGTCGAGCGCCGGCCGGCCGGCTTCGGCCTGCACACGCTCGACCACCTGACGCACAACGTCTACCGCGGCCGGATGGCGTTCTGGGCGGGGTTCTACGAGCGCCTCTTCAACTTCCGCGAGATCCGCTACTTCGACATCCAGGGCGAGTACACCGGGCTGACGTCGAAGGCGATGACCGCGCCCGACGGCAGGATCCGCATTCCGCTCAACGAGGAGTCGAAGAAGGGGTCGGGGCAGATCGAGGAATTCCTGATGAAGTTCAACGGCGAGGGCATTCAGCACGTCGCGCTCCTCACCGACGACCTGTTCGCGACGATCGACAAGCTGAGTCTCGCCGGCGTGCCCCTGCTCGCCGCACCGAACGACATCTACTACGAGATGCTCGAGCAGCGCCTGCCCGGCCACGGCCAGGACATCGCTGCGCTCAAGACGCGCGGCATCCTCGTCGACGGCAGCACCGAAGGGGGCAAGCCGAGGCTGCTGCTGCAGATCTTCTCGGAGACCTTGCTCGGCCCGGTCTTTTTCGAGTTCATCCAGAGGAAAGGCGACGAAGGCTTCGGCGAAGGAAACTTCAAGGCGCTGTTCGAATCGATCGAGCGCGACCAGGTGCGGCGCGGCGTTCTGGAGACGACATGAGCGGCGCCGCCGCCGCATCGGACGGCTACCAGTCGGGCTTTGGCAACACCTTCGCGACCGAAGCGCTCGCCGGTGCGCTGCCGGTCGGCCGCAACTCGCCGCAGCGCTGCCCCTACGGCCTCTACGCCGAGCAGCTGAGCGGCACCGCGTTCACCGCGCCGCGCGCCGACAACCGGAGAACATGGCTCTACCGGATCCGCCCGTCGGCGATGCACGAGCCGTTCGCGCGCATCGACGACGGCCGCATCGTCAGTGCATTCGACGACGTCGAGGCGACGCCCAACCAGCTGCGCTGGAACCCGCTGCCGATGCCGGCCGAGCCGACCGACTTCATCGACGGCCTCGTCACGATGGCGGGCAGCGGCGGCCCTGAGGCGCAGACCGGCGCGGCGGCTCATCTCTATGTGGCGAACCGCTCGATGCAGCGGCGCGCGTTCTACGACGCCGACGGCGAGCTGCTCATCGTCCCGCAGCAGGGGCGGCAACGCTTCGTCACCGAGCTCGGAACGATCGATGCCGAGCCGCAGGAGATCGTCGTCATCCCGCGCGGCGTGCGTTTTCGGGTCGAGCTGCTCGACCCGAGCGGCCGCGTCGTCGAAGGCGCAGCGGGCGAAGCGCGCGGCTATGTCTGCGAGAACTTCGGCGCCCATTTCCGCCTGCCCGACCTCGGCCCGATCGGCTCGAACGGCCTCGCCAACCCGCGCGACTTCCTGACGCCGGTCGCACGCTACGAGGACATTGAGGAGCCGCATTGGCTCGTCGCCAAGTTCCAGGGCCACCTCTGGTCGGCGGCGATGGACCACTCGCCGTTCGATGTCGTCGGCTGGCACGGCAACTACGCGCCGTACAAGTACGACCTCAGGCGCTTCAACGCGATCGGCTCGATCAGCCACGACCACCCGGATCCGTCGATCTTCCTCGTCCTGCACAGCGCATCCGACACGCCCGGCGTGAGCAACATCGACTTCGTCGCCTTCGCGCCGCGCACGCTGGTCATGCAGGACACGTTCCGGCCGCCCTGGTTTCACCGCAACGTCGCGAGCGAGTTCATGGGCCTTGTGCACGGCGCCTACGACGCCAAGGCCGAAGGCTTCGTTCCCGGCGGCGCGAGCCTGCACAACAGCATGACCGGCCACGGTCCCGACGCCCAGACCTTCGAGAAGGCGAGCCACGCCGATCTCTCGAAGCCCGACGTGATCAAGGACACGATGGCGTTCATGTTCGAGTCGCGCGCGGTGTGGCGACCGACGCGCCACGCGCTCGAAGCGGCGGAGTTGCAGGACGACTACTTCCGCTGCTGGCAGGGTCTGCGCAAACACTTCGACCCGCATCGGCGCTGAGCCGGCAGCGAAGCCTGGCCAGAACTCGCCGCAGACCTCGGGAGGCCGGGACCGTCAGCCGACACCGAAGAACTCGCGCAGGGCGATACGGTACTGCTCGACGCCGCGCCAGCTCGTCGTCGAGTGGGTACCGCCGTCGACGAGGACCAAGCGCTTGGCCGCGCTCGCGCGCTCGTACAGCAGCTCGCCGAAGCGCGCCGGCACGACCGTGTCGCTGCTGCCGTGGACGACGAGCAGCGGCGCCTTGATCCGCGGCACCGTCGCGAGCGAATCGAAGCGCTCGGTGATCAGCATCGAGATCGGCAGCCAGCCCCATTTGAAAGTACCGAACATGTCGCGAATCGAGGTGAACGTTCCCTCGACGATCACGCCCTTCGGCGCTTCTGCCATCGGCGCATCGGCAAGAGCCGCGGCGAGCTGCAGCGCGACGGCGCCGCCGAGCGAGTGGCCGAACACGTAGCATGGCCGCTCGCGCCGATGCGCGCCGAGCCAATGCCACGCCGCGGCGGCGTCCTCGAGGACGCCGGCCTCGGACGGCGGCTCGTCGCTGCTGGCGCCGAAGCCGCGATAGTCGATCGCGAGCACCGAGAAGCCGAGGTCGCGCATCTGCTCGATGCGAAAGACGCTGCGGCCGAGGTTCTGCCGCGCGCCGTGCAGGAAGAGCAGCAGCGGCGCATCGGCGCTGGCGTTCGGCGCGAACAGGCCGTGCAGGCGGATCGGCCGCCCCGCCGATGCCGAGACGTGCTCGATCCAGACGCTTTCCATGGCTTGGGAGCGCGCGCTCCGCGCGAGCTCGTCGGCAGACGCCGGCGGCACCGGCAGGGCCTGGAAGATCCACCTGCGCTGCTGCGTGCCGAGGGTCGCCCAGCCCGCCGAGAGGCCGCCGAAGACGACCAGCATGGCGGCGACGAGCGTCAGCCGGCGCGGTGTCGACACCAATCGCTGCAATTCTTGAGCTTCCATGACCTGGCGATGACTTTCTTGACAGTTTCCGGCGTTGTCCTGCACGGCCCTCGGGTGTCATCGGACAACGCAGCAGCATGCCAACGCGTTGAATCGGGACCACCGCAACCGATTGCTGCAGAGCAAACCACGCGCCATGAGCACCACCACTCGTCGACTTGTCGGCGTCGCCACCCTCTTTGTCGCGGCGCATGCCTCGGCCCAGATCACTTTCTACGAAGGCGATGGCTTTCGCGGCCACATGTTCCAGGCCGACCGGCCGGTCACGAACTTCGAGCGCTACGGCTTCAACGATCGCGCGTCGTCGGTGATCGTCGACCGCGGCCGCTGGCTGGTCTGCGAACACGCCAACTTCGAGGGCCGCTGCGTCGTCCTGCGCCACGGCAACTACGACTCGCTGCGGGCGATGGGATTGGACAACCGCATCTCGTCGGTCCGCCCGGTCGACGACCCCCACGCGCAGGCCTATGGCGTCGAAGCGCCGGTCCCGGCTGCCGCGCCGGCCTATGAATATCGACGCCGTCCCGACGAGCGCCTGCGCGAGGTGCCGGTGACCTCGGTGCGGGCGGTGATGGGGTCGCCCGAGCAGCGCTGCTGGGTCGAGCGACAGGCGGTCACCGAGCCCGCCCGCGTGAACCCCAACGTGCCAGGCGCGATCATCGGCGGCGTCATCGGCGGCATCCTCGGCCACCAGATCGGCGGCGGCAGCGGCAAGGCGCTGGCGACGGTCGGCGGCGCCGCCGGCGGCGTCGCGATCGGCGCCAACGTCGGCCGCAACGAGCCGGTCACGAGCACCCGCGACATCCGTCGCTGCGAGAACGTCGCCAGCGGGACGCCGCAATACTGGGAGGTCACGTACCACTACCACGGCGTCGACCACCACGTGCAGCTGAGCTCGCCACCGGGGCGGACGATCCTCGTCAACCGCGACGGCGAACCGCGACTCTAGGTCGCAGTCAGCTGACGAAGCGCGCAGCGCTCGGCCCCTTCGCCCGCGCGTGAGCAAGGGCGTCGCCGATACTGCGCCCCGATGCCGCCGGTCGTCTTCGTCAAACTGCTTGCGATCTTCGCCGTCGTCGCGATCGGCTGGGGCGCGGCACGCAGCGGCCGCCTCGTCGCCGAGGAAGCGTCGCGCGTGCTCTCGGGCGCGGCGTTCTACGTCTTCGTCCCGGCGCTGCTCTTTCGGACCACGGCGCGGATCGATTTCCACCGCCTCGACGTTGCCGTCGTCCTCGCCTTCTTCGTGCCGACGCTCGCCCTCGTCGCAGTCGTCTACGTCGCGCTGCGCCTCGGTCGGCGCGATCGCAGCGCGGCGGCCGAACCGAGCGTTCGCGCGATCACCTCGTCGTTCGGCAACGCGGTTCAGATCGGCATCCCGCTCGCTGCTGCGCTGTTCGGCGAGGCCGGCCTCGCGCTGCACCTGACGGTCGTCGGCCTCCACTCGCTGACGCTGCTGACGGTGCTCACCGCGCTGGTCGAGCTCGACCTCGCGCGCGAGCAGCCGCGCGGCGACGGCGGTGCGCGGCTGCTCGCGACGCTGGCGACGACCGTTCGCAACACGGTGATCCATCCGGTCGTCCTGCCGGTGCTTGCCGGGCTGGCGTGGAACCTGTCGGGGCTGGCGCTGCCTGGCCTGATCGACGAGGTTCTGGCCACGCTCGGTCAGGCAGTCGTGCCGGTGTGCCTCGTCCTGATCGGTGTCTCGCTCGCCCACTACGGCGTGCGCGGCGCGCTGCGAACGTCGATGCTGCTGGCAACGCTGAAGCTCGTCGTCCATCCGCTCGCGGTGCTGGCGTTCGCCCGCCTCGTGCTCGGGCTGACGGGCGTGCCGCTCGCGATCGTGGTGATGCTGGCAGCGCTGCCGGTCGGCAGCAACGCGCTGATCTTCGCCCAGCGCTACCGGACGCTGCCGGGCGAGACGAGCACGGCGATCGTCGTCTCGACGCTCGCCTTCGTCGTCACGGCGCCGCTCTGGCTGGCAATTTTGCACGTGACCGGTTGAGCATTCGGCGCCCGATCCGGTCCTTTTGCGCACCGGCTTTGGCGATACTCCGGTTGTTGCGGCGACCGGGCCCGTCGGAATGTCTCTGGACCGCTGGTGGAATCCGCTGTCGCGCTGGCGACGGGTCGATGCCCGGGCCACGGCGCCCGCACCGCTGCCGCCGGAGCCGCGTCATGCTGCCGCTCCGGCCGCCGCTGCCGCGGTCGGCCCGGCGCAGCCGGCGGCCGCGCCACGGGTCGGCGCGGCGCTGCCGGCCAACGCCGATGCGGGAATGCCGATCGGCGCCGATCACGCTGTCATCGAGGACAAGGTCGAGGAGGAGCCGCTCGCGACGCGTAACCTCCGCTTCTTCTGCTGGCTGATCGGCACACCGGCGAATGCCGGCGCGCGACCGCCGCCCGGAGCACTGATCGGCGAGATGCTCGGCCGCGTCGACGAGATCATCGCCTCCGAGGTCTTGCGCGCCGGCCTCCTGCCGCGCGCGCCGCACGTCGTGCCGCAGCTGATGAAAACGTTGCGCGACGAGGGTTACTCGTCGGCCGACGTTGCCAGCCGGATTTCGCGCGACGTCGTCCTCACCGCCGAAGTCGTGCGCAGCGCAACCAGCGTCCTGCAACGCGGCGACGACGGCGAAGAGATCGACCTCGCCCGCGCGGTCCAGGTGGTCGGCACGCAAGGGCTGCGCCGCGCGATCGCCAACGTCGTGCTGCGGCCGATCTTCGATGCCAAGGGCAGCTCGCTGTCGGCTCGCGCCGCAACCCAGATCTGGAAGGACGCCGACCGCAAGGCGCGCCTGTGCGCCGCGTGCGCCGGCCAGGCCGGGCTCGATCCGTTCGACGGCTACCTCGCCGGTCTGCTCCACAACTCGGGCTGGACCGCGGTGCTGCGCGCGATCGACAACCTCGAGGACCTCGCGATCGGCGCCGTCGAGGTGTCGCACCCCGAGGTCGTGCCGCAGGTGATCCGCCGCCGCGACGCGCTGTTCGGCGCGCTCGTCGGCCCGTGGAAGCTCGGTCCGCTGATGGACGAGCTCGCCGAGGAGATCGGCAGCGTCGGCCTCGAGGACGCACGGTCGCCGCTCGGCATCGCGCTGCGCGACGCCGACCGGCTCGCCGCGTTGCGCGCGCTCGCGCCGGCCGGGCAACGCGGAGCGAGCGTCGTCCCGCGCTGGTCGCAGCTCGCGAAGACGGTGCAGGACAGCTACTCCGGGCTCGGCGCCTGAGGGGCGGCCGCGGCCACGGCCGACCTATCATCTCGATCCCGTCGCGTTCGACCCCGTGGCCGGCGCGCCCTGTTCTTCTCCTGATCGGAACGCCATGCCCCTTTGCACTGTCCGGCGCGCCGCTGCGCTCGCCGTCCTCGCGCTCGCCGCCGGCACGAGCGGCGCGGCCTTCGCCGCCAAGACGCTCGTCTACTGCTCCGAAGGCAGCCCGGAAGGCTTCAACCCGCAGTTCTTCACCACCGGGACGACCGCAGACGCTTCGTCGGTGCCGATCTACGACCGCCTGGTCGAGTTCGAGATCGGCACGACCAACATCGTCCCCGGCCTGGCCGAGAGCTGGACGGCGGCGGCCGATGGCCTCAGCTACACGTTCAAGCTGCGCCACGGCGTCAAGTTCCACAGCAACGCGAAGTTCACGCCGACGCGCGACTTCAACGCCGACGACGTGCTGTTCTCGTACAACCGGATGGCCGACCCGAACCATCCGTTCGCGAAGGTGACGCCAGGCCAGACCTACGCGTACTTCGACGACATGGGGATGAAGGACATCGTCGACCGCGTCGAGAAGGTCGACCCGATGACCGTCCGCTTCGTGCTGAAGAAGCCCGAGGCGCCGTTCATGGCCGACATGGCGATGGACTTCGCGTCGATCCTCTCGGCCGAGTACGCCGACAGGATGATGGCGGCGAAGACGCCCGACGTGATCGACCGCGAGCCGATCGGCACCGGCCCGTTCCAGTTCGTCTCGTACCAGAAGGACGCCGTGATCCGCTACAAGGCGTTCGACCAGCACTGGGGCGGCCGGCCGAAGATCGACAACCTCGTCTACGCGATCACGACCGACGCGTCGGTGCGCTTCGCGAAGCTGAAGACCGGCGAGTGCCATGCGATGGCGTTTCCGAAGCCGGCCGACGTCGCGCTGATGAAGAACGACCCGAACATCAACCTCGTCCAGCAGCAGGGTCTCAACGTCGGCTACATCGCGTTCAACGTCGAGAAGAAGCCGTTCGACGCCAAGCTCGTGCGCCAGGCGCTCAACATGGCGGTGAACAAGAAGGCGATCCTCGACAACGTCTTCCAGGGCGCCGGCCAGCCGGCGAAGAACCCGATCCCGCCGACGCTGTGGTCGTACAACGACCGCATCCAGGACTATCCCTACGACCCGGCGAAGGCGAAGGCCCTGCTCGCGCAGGCCGGCTATCCGAACGGCGTCGACGTCGAGCTCTGGTATTTGCCGGTGACTCGCCCGTACAACCCCGACGGCAAGCGGATGGCCGAGCTGATCCAGCAGGACTGGGAGAAGGTCGGCGTGCGCACCAAGCTCATCACCTACGAGTGGGGCGAGTACAGGAAGCGCAGCAAGACCGGCGAGCAGCACGCGATGATGTTCGGCTGGTCGGGCGACAACGGCGACCCCGACAACTTCTTCGTTCCGCTGCTCGGCTGCGCCGCGGTGAAAGGCGGCGGCAACGTCTCGCGCTGGTGCAACAAGGAGTTCGAGAGCCTGATCCAGATGGCCAAGCTCGCGACGCGGCAGGCCGACCGCGCCGGCTTCTACGCCGAGGCACAGAAGATCGTGCACGAGGAAGCGCCCTGGATCCCGATCGCACACTCGGTGCGGTTCGATCCGATCAGGAAGGAAGTGACGGGCTACAAGATGGACGCGACCGCCCACCACTTCTTCGACAAGGTCGACATGACGGGCCCGTGATCGCGTCGCGGCGGATGCCCGATGCGCGCTCCGCCACGCCCTCAGCCGGTGCGGCGCTTGCTGCGCGCACGGGCACCCAGAGCCGCAAGGCCCGCCAGCATCAGCACGATGGCGCTCGGCTCCGGCACCGCCGCGACGGTGCCGGTCAGCGAGAAGGCCGCGTTGAACGGTCCCTGGTGCGTGATGTCGGTGCCGACGCGCAGCCAGTCGGGAGCCAGGGCGTCGTCGCGAATCCAGCTTTGCAGGTCGGTCTGTCCGGGCGGAAACGGCGTCCCGGGCGACGTGATCGGGCGCGGCGCCGACAGCCAGTAGAAATCGCCGCCCGTCACCTGGACCTGCGGCACGAAGAAATAGTGGTCGGCCGGCAGTACCAACGGGCTGCTGAAGGTGACCGTGAACTGCATCTCCTGGCCCGCGACCGGCCCGTTGCCACCGGTGAACACGCCCGGAAGAGGATGAACTCCGCCGGCCAGCACCGAGTTCGCGGTCATGAACGATGATGAGAGCAGCGCCGTCGCGAAGCTCAGCTCGCCGACGGCGCTGCTGTCGCGCGTCGTGAAGGCGGCGTCGGACGGCGAGTTCACGCGTGTCGGCACCTGCGCTGTCGAGAACGTCGGCGGGCCGGACGTGGGCCCGGTGTCGGAGTCGAGCGGGAAGACGCGGTAGATTTCGACGACGACCGCGCCGATCGTCGGCAATCCGGTCGTCGCGGCGATGAGGCCGGTGAAAGTCGCCGAGGTGATCGTCGTGGCCTGGCCGAGCACGAAGTCGTCGGCCGATTCGACCTCGGCTCCGCTCGGGACGTCGGGGCGCGAAGCCGTGGCGATCCGGCCGTCGGGATCACCGGTGCTGAAGAAAAACGGGTCGCCGGCCCAGGCTGACGAGGCTGCAAGAATCGACAGGGCGGCAGCAAGCCGCGAGAGCTTCCAGTTCATGACGTTGCTCCTCGCTATCCGTGACGGCTCTGCGATCGGCACCGCACGTTGCGCGCGCCGAGCCGGCAAACGACGCTCCCGCGTCGCCGTCGAGCGCTGAAGCTGCGCGATGCTCGCCTTCCTCGTCAAGCGTCTCGCTCTCGTCGTGCCGACCTTCCTCGGCATCACGCTGCTCGTCTTCGCGCTCATCCGCATGATCCCGGGCGACCCGGTCGAGGCGCTGTCGGGCGAGCGCGGCATGACCGAGGAGCGCTACCACCGGCTGATCCACGAGTTCGGCCTCGACCGGCCGCTGCCGGTGCAGTACGGCGAGTACGTCTGGAAGGCACTGCACGGCGACCTCGGCATCTCGGTCGTCACCCACGAGCCGGTGTTCTCGGAGTTCGCGGCGCGTTTCCCGGCCACCGTCGAGCTCTCGATCGTGGCGATCCTGTTCGCGCTCGCGATCGGCATTCCGGCGGGCATCGTCGCCGCGGTCAAGCGCAACACGGTGTGGGACTACTCGGTGATGGGCGCTTCGCTCACCGGCTATTCGATGCCGATCTTCTGGTGGGGGCTGCTGCTCATCCTCACCTTCTCGGTCGCGCTCGGCTGGACGCCGGTCTCCGGGCGGCTCGCGATCCAGTACGACATCGCGCCCGTCACCGGCTTCATGCTGGTCGATTCGCTGGTCGCCGGCGACAAGGGTGCCTTTCGCAGCGCGCTCTCGCACCTGATCCTGCCGGCGATCGCGCTCGGCACGATCCCGCTCGCCGTCATCGCCCGCATGACGCGCTCGTCGATGCTCGAGGTGCTGCGCGAGGACTACGTGCGCACCGCGCGCGCAAAAGGTGCGGGGCGGATCCGCGTCGTCGCCGTGCACGCGCTGCGCAACGCGCTGATTCCGGTCGTGACGACGATCGGCCTGCAGATCGGCACCCTCTTCGCCGGCGCGATCCTGACCGAGACGATCTTCGCCTGGCCGGGCGTCGGCAAGTGGCTTGTCGAGGCGATCCACCGGCGCGACTACGCCGCGGTGCAGGGCGGCGTGCTGTGCACGGCGACGGTCATCATCGCCGTCAACCTCTTCGTCGACGTGCTCTACGGCGTGATCAACCCGCGCATCCGCCACGCATGAGCGCGCCGCCGACCGCCGTCGCCCTGCGGCCGGAGCCGCCCGCCCCGGCAGCCGAGCTGTGGCGCGACTTCAAGCGCAACCGCGGCGCGGTGATCGGGCTGGTGGTGCTCGCGCTGCTCCTCTTCTCGGCCGTCTTCGCCGACCTGATCGCGCCCTATTCGCCGAGCGAGCAATACCGCGACGCGACGCTGCACGCGCCGTCGCTGGCGCCGGTCGGCGGACACGTCTTCCTGCTCGGCACCGACGAAGTCGGCCGCGACATCCTCTCGCGCCTGATCCATGGCACGCGCCTCTCGCTCGTGATCGGCGTGGTCTCGGTCGGCCTCTCGCTCTCGGTCGGCGTGCTGCTCGGCCTGGTCGCGGGCTTTTCTCGCGGCCGGCTGCCCGAATACATCGTGATGCGGCTGATGGACGTCATGCTCGCGCTGCCGAGCCTGCTGCTCGCGGTCGCGGTCGTCGCCGTGCTCGGCCCGGGGCTCGCCAACGCGATGTACGCGATCGCGATCGTCATGCTGCCGCACTTCGTGCGCCTGACGCGCGGCGCCGTGCTCGGCGAGCTTGCCAAGGACTACGTGCAGGCGTCGCGGCTGGCCGGCGCCGGCCCGCTGCGGTTGATGTTCGACACCGTGCTGCCGAACTGCGCCGCGCCGATCATCGTCCAGGCGACGCTCGGCTTCTCGTCGGCGATCCTCGACGCCGCGGCGCTCGGCTTCCTCGGCCTCGGCGCGCAACCGCCGACGCCCGAATGGGGCTCGATGCTGGCGAGCGCGCTCGAGTTCATCCAGAGCGCGTGGTGGGTGGTGACGCTGCCGGGGCTGGCGATCCTGGTCACGGTGCTCGCGTTCAACCTCACCGGCGACGGCCTGCGCGACGCGCTCGATCCGAAGCTGAAGAGATAGCCATGGCCATCTCTTCAACTTCGGCTTCGCCTTCTGGGATCGCTCCCTTCCCAGCTTCGCTCCCTTCCCTCCGAGAGGGAAGGGCCGGTCCCGTTGGGGCCGCTTCGAGATCCTGACTGGCTGCGATGACAAGGCTGCTGGAGGTCGAGGGACTGTCGGTTGAATTTCCGAGCGGCGACGCATCGTTCCTGGCCGTCGACGGAGTCGGTTTCGCGGTCGACGCGGGCGAGGTCGTCGGCATCGTCGGCGAGTCGGGCTCGGGCAAGAGCGTGACCGCGCTCGCCGTGCTCGGCCTCGTCGATGCGCCCGGGCGCGTCGCTGCCGAGCGCCTCGCGTTCGCCGGCCGCGACCTGCAGCGGATGGCGGCGCGCGAGCGCCGGTCGCTCCTCGGCGGCGAGATCGCGATGATCTTCCAGGACCCGATGACGAGCCTCAATCCGTCGTTCACGGTCGTGTTCCAGTTGATGGAGGCGATCGGCTTGCACGAAGGCGGGTCGCGACGGGCGCGGCGAGCGCGCGCGCTGCAGCTGCTGAAGGACGTCGAGATCGCCGATGCCGAGCTTCGTCTCGACGCCTTCCCGCACCAGCTCTCGGGCGGCATGAGCCAGCGCGTCATGCTCGCGATGGCGATCGCGTGCAACCCGCGCCTGCTGATCGCCGACGAGCCGACCACCGCGCTCGACGTCACCGTGCAGGCGCAGATGCTCGCCTTGCTGCTGCGCCTGCAGCGCGAGCGTGGCATGGCGCTCGTTCTCATCACGCACGATCTCGGCGTCGTCGCCGAGGTGGCGCAGCGCGTGCTCGTGATGTATGCCGGCCAGATCGTCGAGAGCGCAGCGGCGGCCGACCTCTTCGCCGCGCCCCGCCATCCCTACACCGAAGCGCTGCTGGCATCGCTGCCGGAGCGAAACGCCGGGCGCCGGCGGCTCGCGTCGCTGCCGGGCGTCGTCCCGGGGGCGTTCGACCGGCCGTCGGGCTGCCTCTTCGCGCCGCGCTGCCCCTATGTCCGCGACCGCTGCCGCGGCGAGCGGCCGCCCTTGTTCGCGGTCGAGGCGAGCCTCGCGCGCTGCTACTACCCGCTCGCTGCCGAGCCGCGACCATGAGCGCCGTCTCCCCGACGAGTGAAGCCGGCGACGCCGGCGGCGCGTCGCCCTCGGTGCTCGAGGCGCACGCGCTCAGCAAGCACTACGTCGTTCCGGGCCGGCTGTTCGCGCCAGGCGCAACGGTGCGCGCGCTCGAAGACGTCTCGCTCGCGCTCGCGCCCGGGCGCACGCTCGCCGTCGTCGGCGAGTCCGGTTGCGGCAAGAGCACGCTCGCGCGCCAGATCGCGATGCTCGAGGTGCCGAGCGCCGGCCGCATCGTCATCGGCGGCGTCGAGGCGACCGGCGCCGACGCGGCGACGCGGCGCGCGCTCCGGCGCAGCGTGCAGATGGTGTTCCAGAACCCGTTCGCGAGCCTCAACCCGCGCAAGAAGATCGGCCAGGCGCTCGAGGAGCCGCTCGCGATCAATACCGACCTCGGCCGCGCCGAGCGTGCCGAGCGCGGCAAGGCGATGCTCGCGCGTGTCGGCCTCGCGCCGGAGCACTACCGCCGCTACCCGCACATGTTCTCCGGCGGCCAGCGCCAGCGCATCGCGATCGCGCGCGCGCTGATGCTCGCGCCGCGCCTGGTGATCGCCGACGAGCCGGTCTCCGCGCTCGACGTCTCGATCCAGGCGCAGGTGCTCAACCTGCTGATGGACCTGCAGGAATCGACCGGCGTCGCCTACGTCTTCATCTCGCACAACCTCGCCGTCGTCGAGCTGATCGCGGACGAGGTCATCGTGATGTATCTCGGCCGGGTGATGGAGCGCGCGCCGAAATCGGCGCTGTTCGTCGCGCCGCGCCACCCCTACACGCGCGCGCTGCTCGCGAGCACGCCGCGCGTCGATGCGGTGCGCGGCGAGCAGGCGCTGGCGCGCGCCGCGAAGAGCGCTCTCTCGGGCGAGCTGCCGTCGCCGCTCGCGCCGCCGTCGGGATGCGTGTTCCGGACCCGCTGCCCGTATGCGATCGCGCGCTGCGCCGAGGTCGTGCCGGCGCTCGAGCCGCTGGGCGCGGCGCATGCCGCCGCCTGCATCCGACAGGCGGAGATCGGCTGAGGGAGCCGGCCCGGCGAGGCGGCGACGCGGCCACAGGAACGCCGCTTGCCCCCTCGGCAGATGCCACGCCCGGCGCGGTGGCACTTGCCATGTCGTTCTCGACCCTGCGCTCATCACCCTCGGCGATTGCCGCGCTGCAGCGCCATGCGGTACCGCTCGCCGCGTCGGCTGCCGACGACCGCGGCCTCGTCGATCTCCTCGCCGGTGCGCGCATCGTGCTGCTCGGCGAAGCGTCGCACGGCAGCGACGAGTTCTATCGCGAGCGCGCCGCGCTGACGCGCCAGCTGATCGTCGAGCAGCGGCTCGACGCGATCGCGGTCGAGGCCGACTGGCCGGACGCCTATCGCGTCAATCGCTACGTCCGCGGCCTCGGCGACGACATCAGCGGCGACGCCGCACTGGCCGACTTCGAGCGCTTCCCGGCCTGGATGTGGCGCAACCACGCCGTCCTCGAGTTCGTCGAGTGGCTGCGCCGGCACAACGCGACGTTGCCGGCCGAAGTGCGGGTCGGCTTCTACGGCCTCGACCTGTACAGCCTGTTCAAGTCGATCCAGGCGGTGCTCGCGGTCCTCGACCGCATCGACCCGGCGGCGGCGCGTCGGGCGCGCGATCGCTATGCATGCTTCGAGCGCTTCGCCGAGGACAGCCAGGCTTACGGTTACGCGACGCGATTCGGCCTCGACGCGAGCTGCGAGCAGGCAGTGCTCGCGCAGCTGCGCGATCTCGTCGCGCGCTCGGGCGAGCTCTCGCGCGACCTCGCCGACAGCGACGCCGATGCCCTCTTCCACGCCGAGCAGAATGCCCGCCTGGTGAAGAACGCGGAGGCGTACTACCGCTCGATGTTCAGCACCCGCGTCTCGTCGTGGAACGTGCGCGACCGCCACATGGCCGAGACGCTCGCCGCGCTCGACGCCCACATCGCCCGGCGGCGCGGCCGGCCGGCCCGGTTGGCGGTGTGGGCGCACAACTCGCACCTCGGCGACGCGCGCGCGACCGAGATGAGCGAGGCCGGCGAGCTCAATCTCGGCCAGCTCGTGCGCGAACGCCACGGCGCGGCGGCGGTGCTGCTCGGCTTCAGCACCGACCATGGCACGGTCACCGCAGCGAGCGACTGGGACGGCCCCGCCGAAACCAAGCAGGTCCGGTCCGGACTCGAAGGCAGCTACGAGGCGCTCTGCCACGAGGTCGGAGGGCGCTTTCGACTGATCCTGCGCGGCAACGACGAGCTTGCCGAGGCGCTCGAGGCACCACGCCTGCAGCGCGCGATCGGCGTCATCTACCGGCCCGAGACAGAGCGTCACAGCCACTACTTCCACGCTCGGCTGCCGCGCCAGTTCGATGCGCTCGTCCATCTCGACGCCACCCAGGCGCTGGTGCCGCTCGAGCGGGCGAGCGCCGCTGCCGGCACCGAGCCGCCGGAGACCTACCCGTCCGGCGTCTGATGCCGGGCTCGCGGCGCGCGCACGGGCGCCGCGCGGATGCCAAATCGGTCGCGCCGGCGCCAGATCTGCGGGAAGAGGCGGCCGCGCACCGGGCCGGGCGACTCTGAAACAATGTCGCCATGACCTCGGCCGACCTGCAGGCAACCGTCGCCCACATGGGAACGCTCGCCCGTGCATCGAGCCGCGCGCTCGCGGCCTCGACGGTCGCGGCGCGCAACGCCGCCCTGCGCGCGCTGGCGCGCCGCTTGCGCGAGGAGAGCGCAACTCTCATTGCCGTCAACGCCGGCGACATCGCCGCCGCGCGCGACGGCGGCCTCGCGGCCTCTTTCGTCGAGCGGCTGACGCTCGACCACGCGGCGATCGAGACGGTGGCGCTCGGCTGCGAGCAGATCGCCGCGATGCCCGATCCGATCGGCGACATCGTCGAGCTGCGCCAGCAGCCGAGCGGCATCCGTGTCGGCCGCATGCGGGTGCCGATCGGCGTCTTCGCGATGGTGTTCGAGAGCCGCCCGAACGTGACGATCGAGGCCGCATCGCTCGCGATCAAGAGCGGCAACGCGTGCCTGCTGCGCGGCGGCTCGGAGGCGCTGTCGTCGAACCTCGCGCTCGCCAGGCTGGTCCAGGATTCCCTCGCCGAGGCCGGCCTGCCGCCCGACGCGGTGCAGCTCGTCGCGACGGCCGACCGCGCCGCGGTCGGCCACCTGATCGCGGCGCCGGAGTCGGTCGACCTCGTCATCCCGCGCGGCGGCAAGGGCCTGATCGAGCGGATCGCGCGCGAGGCCAAGGTGCCGGTGCTGAAGCATCTCGACGGCAACTGCCACGTCTACGTCGATGCCGACGCCGACCTGCCGATGGCCGTGCGCATCGTCGACAACGCGAAAACGCAGAAGGTGAGCCCTTGCAACGCGGCCGAGTCGCTGCTCGTCCACGCCGCCGTCGCGGCGCGGTTCCTGCCGATCATCGGTGCGGTGTTCGCCGCGAAAGGCGTCGAGATGCGCGCCGACGACGCCGCGCTCGCTGCGCTCGCCCCGGTCGCCGGCGCGCGAGTCGTGCCGGCGCTCGAGTCCGACTGGTCCGAGGAATACCTGGCGAAGATCATCAGCATCCGGGTCGTCGATTCGCTCGACGCCGCGCTCGCCCATATCGAGCGCTACGGCTCGCACCACACCGACGCGATCGTCACCGATTCGCATGACAGCGCGATGCGCTTCCTGCGCGAAGTCGATTCGGCAAGCGTGATGGTCAACGCGTCGACGCGCTTCGCCGACGGCTTCGAATACGGCCTCGGCGCCGAGATCGGGATCTCGACCGACAAGCTGCACGCGCGCGGCCCGGTCGGCCTCGAAGGGCTGACCTCGCTGAAGTGGATTGTTCTCGGCCAAGGCGAAGTGCGTGGCGATGCCGACCCGTCCTGACCCGCGCAGCGCTCTCGTCCTGTTCTCCGGCGGCCAGGACTCGACGGTCTGCCTCGCCTACGCGCTCGACCGCTATGCACGCGTCGAGACGATCGGCTTCGACAGCGGCGCACGCCATCCGCACGAGCGCGAGAGCCGGCTCAACGTGCGCGCGCAACTGCGCCGCCAGTTCGCTCCCTGGGCGGCGCGGCTCGGCGAAGACCATGTGCTCGATCTCTCGCTGCTCGACCAGATCGGCGGCACCGCACCGACCGCGGAGCGCGAGAGCGAGATGAACGCCGGCGGCCTGACGAACAGCTTCGTTCCCGGCCGCAACCTCCTCTTCTTCACCTTCGCGGCGACCGTCGCCGACCGGCGCGGTCTTTCGGTGCTCGTCGGCGGCATGTGCGAGACCGATTTCTCGGCCTATCCGGATTGCCGCGACAACGCCTTGAAGTCGCTCCAGGTCGCGCTCAGCCTCGGCATGGACACGGCGATGACGATCGACACGCCGCTGATGTGGCTCGACAAGTCGGAGACCTGGGCGATGACCGAGAAGCTCGGTGGCGAGGCGTTGATCGATCTCGTCGTCGAGCACACCCATTCGTGCTACCTCGGCGATCGCGAGCACCGCCACGAGTGGGGCTACGGCTGCGGCATGTGTCCGTCGTGCGATCTGCGCGGCAAGGGCTACCAGAGCTGGCTCGCGGGTTGAACGGCGCACGCCGCGCTGACGCGATGACGACGACCCAGGGCACCATGACCGCCATCGCCGCCGTCATCGTGTTCTGGATCGTCGGCGCCTACAACCGCCTGGTGCGTCTTCGCAGCGATCTGGTCGCGCGCTTCACCGCCGTCGACGAACGCTTCCGCCAACGCCAGACGCTCCTCGAGCGCCAGCTCGAGCTGCTCTCGACCGCGCTCGCCGCTGCCGGCCCGCGTCTCGAGTCGCTGCGCGCAGCCTGCCGCCAGGCCGAGACCGCGCGCGAGCACGCGCGCACGCGGCCGGGCGTCGCGAGCGCGGTGACGAGCCTGCGCGTCGCCGAGGACATCCTCACCGACGCCCGCGCCCGCTTGCCGGTGCAGGCACTGCCCGGTGCCGACCTGCCCGAGCTCAACACGCAGCTCGCGACGAGCGACACCGCGCTCTCGTTCGCGCGCGCCGACTTCAACGCCGCCGTCGCCGCCTACAACGAGAGCGTGCGCCAGTTCCCGACCGTCCTCATTGCGCGGCTGTTCAGCTTCCGCAGCGCGGCCGCGTTCTGATCGAACATGGACGACGCTCACGCTGCCGCCTCCGCGCCCGCTTCCGAGCGCGACGCCGCCGACCGGCTCCGGCACGTGCACGGCGCCGGCGAGCTGCACGCCGTTCTGCTCGCGTTGCTGCTGCCGCCCGGCAGCAAGCGCGCGCTGCGGTC
Organism: Caldimonas sp.; assembly: GCA_036496385.1. Classification (GTDB taxonomy): domain Bacteria; phylum Pseudomonadota; class Gammaproteobacteria; order Burkholderiales; family Burkholderiaceae_C; genus Schlegelella_A. The sequence goes on from DASXLD010000094.1 coordinate 74,086, forward strand.
TTGGCGGACCGAAGCCGGCAAGGCGCCGGATGCCGAAGCGCTGCGCCAGCACGCCGAGAGCTTGTCGGGAGCGGCACGCCTGCCGTGGTTCGAGCTGCTGCTGACGCGCATGGCGACGCAGCCGCTCGCCGACCGCCAGGAGTTGCTGCTCGCGACACGACGCGTCATGGGCGCGCGCGGCGTCGCGCGACCGATCGACCGCCTGCACTGGCTGGCGATGCGGCGCGGGCTCGGCGAGGTCGCGCCGCTCGCGGCACGGCCCGAGCCGCACGCCGAAGACGCCGAGTGGCTCGAGTCCGACGTGTTGAACGTCGCCGGATACACCGCGTTCCTGTCGCGGATGGTGCCCGGCGAAGAGCCTGATTCGCCGCAGGGGCAAGGGTGGTACGAAGCGGTGATGGCGGGCTTTCCCGGCTTCGCCGAGATTCCGCCGTGGCAACCGCCGAACGCGAAGGCGATGGTGGAGGCGCTCGCCAGGTTGCAGACCTTGTCGTGGATGCAGCGGCCGGTGGTCGTCCGCACCTGGGTGACGACGGCGCTCGCGAAGAGCCGCCACGGCCGACTTGCCGACCTCGCGGCCGACGCCCTGCGCATGAGCTGCACGTTGCTCGATTCACCGCTGCCGCCCGATCTTGCGCGCCACTACATCGCTCTTGCGACCGACGGCGCCAGGATCGCCTGAAGAGCGGCTTAGCATCGCGTCGACCTGCACGGACCCACCATGACCGAGGCGGCATCGACAGAACCCTCGAAGGAGCGAGCGAAGCACGACCTCGCGATCGCCGATCACGACGGATCGCGAGCCGCCGAGACGCCGCGCATCCACCTGCACATGCCGGTCGACGTGCGCAGCCTATCGCTCATCGTCCTCACGGCGCTGGCCTGCATCTTCGCGCTGCAATGGGCGAAGGCGGTCCTCGTCCCGATCCTGCTCGGCGTCATGTTCAGCTACGCGCTGACGCCCGCGGTCGATCGGCTGCAGCGCTGGTACCTGCCGCGCGTCATCGGTGCTTCCGTCGTCCTCGGCGCGATCATGGTGGTGATCGGCTGGGGCATCTGGGCGCTCGGCGACCAGGCATCGGCGTTGATCGAGACGCTGCCGAACGTCGCCCAGAAGGTGCGCCAGGGGATCGATGGCCAGCACCGCAAATCGGAAAGCTCGCCGATCGAGCGGGTGCAGCAGGCCGCCAACGTTCTCGCGCAGGCGGCGCAGGCCGCTGCCGGACCTGGCTCGGCGTCGGCCGCGAGCGGGGCCCGCGGAACGGGCGCGCGAGCGGCGTCGGCGCTGGTCCCGATCGAGACGACGCCGCCGCGCACGATCACGCATGTCGTCGTCGAGAAGCCCGGCTTCAACGTGACCGACTATCTCTGGAGCGGAACCCTCGGCCTGTTCGTCTTCCTCGGCCAGGTCGCGATCGTCTTCTTCATCACCCTGTTCCTGCTCGCGTCGGGCGACACTTTCCGGCGCAAGATGGTCAAGCTCGCCGGGCCGCGGCTCAGCCAGAAGAAGATCACCGTCCAGGCGCTCGACGAGATCAGCGTGCAGATCCAGCGCTACCTGCTCGTGCAGGTGGCGACGAGCGTCGTCGTCGGCAGCGCGACCGGGCTTGCGTTCTACGCGCTCGGGCTGCACAACGCTGCCGTCTGGGGCGTCGCAGCGGGAATCACGAACCTCGTGCCCTACCTCGGCGCCGTCTTCGTCGGTCTCGGCTCGGCTGTCGTCGGCTTCATCCAGTTCGACAGCCTCCACCAGGCGCTCTTCATCGGCCTGTCGTCGTTCGCGATCCACGGCCTCGTCGGCAACCTGCTGACGCCGTGGTGGACCGGCCGCGCCAGCCGCATGAGCCCGTTCGCGGTCTTCGTCGGTGTGCTCGCGTTCGGCTGGCTCTGGGGCGCCGTCGGCCTGATCCTCGGCACGCCGATCCTGATGGCCGTCAAGGCGGTCTGCGACCGCGTCGACGAGCTGAGGCCGGTCGGCGAATTCCTCGGCGCCTGAGGCGACGCGCTCAGCCGGGGGGTTGCGGCCCGGTGCGGGCGAGCCGCCAGACGAGCGCGCCGAGACCGATGACGCCGACGAGGAGCACCGACCAGAGGAACCACGGCCGCAGCCGCGCTTGTCGCGCGGCGCGCTCTGCCGCCTGCGCCGCCATCGTGTCGACCTCGAATTCGCCGAGGCTCGCGCTGCCGAAGCGAGCGCGCTCGCTGTCGAGTTGCGGGACGACCAGAGCAACCGGCAACGCAGCCGCCGGCGCATCGGGCGAGCCGGCGAGAAGGCGAAACGGCGGCTCCCCTTGCGTCGCGACGACGAGCGAGGCCAGCGCGGCGTGGACGACGAGACTGACGCCCGCGGGGTCGAGCGCAGCGGCGCGCTCGTCGGCGACGACGCGCAGATAGCGCACCGTCGTCGGCAACGCGATCGCCGGTGAGGTGCCGACGTCGTGATCGCGCTCGAGGCGATAGAAGACGGCGCCACCGAGCTCGCGCCATGGCTGGTCGGCGCGCGTGCGGCCCTGCAGCCGCACCGGCGCGACGTGCGTGCCGGCGGCGAAGCGGAGGTCGACATCGACCACCGGCAGCGCACCACCGAGGTCGAACTGGAGCACCCGCCGCGCCGCCGGGTCGGAAGCGGCCCCGTTCGGAGGATCGCTGAGCGGCGCGAACACCAGCTCGGGCGCCGAGTCGACCGCGAGTCGATGGCGCTCGGCGACGAGCACCGTCGCGCCCGTCAAGGCCGGCGCCGTCGCGGCATCGGCCCAGACGAGGCGCACGAAGCGGCCGCATCCATCGCCGAGAACGATGACCGGCTGCGTCAGCGTGCCCGCGGGTGACTGCAGCGCCATCACCTGGCCGCTGCCGCCGCTGCGCCACTGGCGCAGGTCGTCGCTGCTCTCGATGCGGTAGGCGGCGGAGAACTCGGCCGGCGCCGCCCAGCGCAGCCGCAGACTGCGCGGCAACGGGTCACCCGCGCGCGTCTCGCCGCTGTCGATCAGCCAGCCGCCCGATTCGCGCGGCGCCGTCGCCACCGTCTTCTCGGCGCCATGGCGATGGACGCTGATGCGCTCGCCTTCGACGACGACGTCGACCGGCGACGGCCAGACGCCGGCAGCGCTCGGGCGCGCCGGCAGCGGATACAGAATCGCTTCGCGCAGCTGCTCGCTCGTGTGCACGGTCGAGCGCGCCGGCAACAGCGCGAACGGCACCCGCTCGCCGCGCGCATCGACGACGCGCAGGTCGCGCAGGTCGTCCTGCTCGACGCGGCCGTATGCCGCCGGCGGCAGCGCGAGGCGGACGAACGGCGCCGGTGCATCGACGACGATCGGCGCCCGGTAGCGGTAGGGCGCCGGATCCGCAGCGAGACCAGCGGCGGCTGCGAACAGCAGCGCCAGCGCGGCGAGAACGGGTCGCGAAGCGCGCACGATGCACCGTCTCCGAGGATGGTCAGACGATTGCATGTCGGGCCTCCTTGGCCGGCAACGGCGCGACGTAGCCGATGACGAGCATCAGCACGCCGACGCCGATGAACGAGACGATCCGGGTCACGCTGCCGCTGCCGGAGAGATCGACGACGAGCAGCTTGACGACGACCGCGGCGAGCAGCCCCGCGCCGGCGATCCACGGCAGCCGTGCGCTGCGCGCTGCGCCGAGCCACATCGCGACGAGCGCGATCGCGGTCCAGAGCAAGGTGATTCCGGTCTGCACGGCGAGCGAGCCGAGCCAGGCATCGACGTGGTACGGGACGCCGCCGTAGTGGTGAAAGCCGCGCACGAGGATCGCGTTCAGCCACACGAAGCCGGCGCCCGCCGCCATCGCGAGCGACCAGCGGGCGATGCGGCCCGAGCTTTTCAACCAGAGCAAGGTCGCGGCGAGCGCGACACCGATGCCGAGGTCGAGCGGGTTGAGAAGCGGGACGTGCGGCAACGGCGCCGCCGAGCCGTCGGAGGCGACGTTGGCGACCAGCGTCCACAGCCAGAGCGCTGCTGCGAGCACTGCGGCGGCGCTGCCGCGGTACGCCTCGGGCAATGCGCGTACCGGCCATGTCCGCGCCGTCGCGGGACGCGGCAGGACGAGCAACAGGGCCGCGGGAACGAGCAGCCAGCCGAGCCACGGCCACGCGCTCGCCGCATCGCCCCAGCGGGCCGTGACGGCGCGGCCGAGCAGCGCGCCGACGAGCGCGAGGGTGACGACGCCGAGCGCGTGGTCGACGTGGCCGACCAGGCGGGGCCAGAACGGCGCGGCGAAGCGCAGCACGACCGCGTGCGCGATGAAGGCGAGCGGCCATGCCCACCAGCCGCCGTCTGCGACCGGGTTCGCGAGCATCGCGGCGGTGAGGAGCGCAAGCGCGAACGCGATCGGCGCGTGTGCGAGCGCCGGCCAGGCGATTGCCGGCCACGCGAGCCGCCGCGCCAGCGCGGCGTAGAGCATGGCGACGGCGCTGGCGGCGGCGAGCGCCGCGGCGACCTGGAATCGCGACGGCACGAAAGCGTCGATCTCGATCGTCGCGGTGGCGACGAGCCAGAGCGTCGCGAACGCGATCAGGAGCGCCTCGCACGCCTCCTCGCCGGCGCCGAGCCGCCCGGCGCGACGGCCGCGGTCGACGAAGGCGGCGGCGGCGAGCGACGCCGTGGCGGCCATCAGGCCATTGAACAGATAGACATTCAGCACCGACGCCGGCGCGCCGTAGCGCTGGTGGCCGACAAGCATCGCCAGCCCGGCGATCGTGAGAAGGAGGTAGCCGAACGCGCGCGGCAGGCCGCGCCGCTGGCGAAAGCCGATCCAGACGAGGCCGGCACCTTCGAGCGTCCACGCGCCCGCGGTGCTGCGCTCGTCGAGCGCGAACGGAATGACGAGCGTCAGGAAGACGGTCGCGATCGCGAGCGTCGCCTCGAACGTGATGCCGAGCTCGGGTTTGCGTCGCATCCACGCCGCGAGAAGGACATAGAAGGCCGCAAGCCCGAGCGCGGCCAGCGCGGCGCCGTACGGCGTGCCGCGGACGAGGCCGTATTCGAGCGCGAAGGTGACCGTCGGCAGGCCGAACAGCAGGCTGCTGTTGACCCATCGCTCGCGGCCGGGCAATGGCGCAGCACCGATCGGCGCCTGGAGCGCCAGCTGACGCGCCGGCAGGACGAGGATGGTGACGAAGAGCAGGAAGAACGCGACCAGAAACGCCTGGCTGGTGGCGTAGTTCTCGGGCCGGTACTGGAGCACCCCCCACGCGGTTGCGACCAGGAAGGTGGCGACGAAGCCGACCAGGTTGAGCAACCGCCACGTCTTCGACCAGGCGACGAGCGCGATGCCAGCGTCGAGCACGAGGTAATACGTGAAGAGCGCGACGTGGTCGTTCGATCCGGTCGAGACGATGAGCGGCGTCGCGAAGCCGCCGAGCGCGCCGACGACGGCGAGCGAGCGCGCGTCCTGCAACACCGCGAGCGCGGCGGCGAGCGCGGCAACCGCGACCATGAGAACGAACGCCGGAGTCGCAGCGAGTACGCCGTAGTAGCGAAACGCGGCGAACAACGTCAGGTAGAGCACCGCGACCGCGCCGCCCTGCAGCACCTGGGCGTAGTCGGGGCGGGTGACGCGCAGCCGCCAGCCGAAGCCGAGCAGCACGATCGCCGCCGCTCCGATCGCGGCGAGGCGCACTTCGACCGGCAAGTGGGCGTGCTCGCTCGCGTACTTGGCGAGGAACGCGAGGCCGATGAACAGGATGCCGACGCCGACCTTGACGATCGTGTTGCCGCCGAAGAGCCACTGCCGCACCGGCTCGAGCAGGTCGCGCGATCGTGCACCCGGGGCGTCGTCGCCGACGATCGGCGGGCGCGCCGTGGCGCCAGCGGCAAGCGGTTCTTGCCCCGACGCTGCGCTTGCGACCGGCTCGACTGCGGCGAAGGAGGCTGCTTCGCCGGCGAACGCCGCCGCAACCACGATCGGCTGCGCCGCCGCGCCGGCTGTCGGTGCGGCCACGCTGGCAGCCTCTGCCGTGCGCGCTGGCGCGGCTTCGTCGGCGACGCCCAGCGGCTCCGCCGCGACGGCGGCGAGCGGCGTCGCGGCACGCCTGCGCAAGGCCTCGATCTCCCGTTGCTGGCGGAGCGACCGCACGATGAGCCAGCCGAACAGCGCGCCGGCGAGCGCGCCCGCCTCGCCGCTCGCGGCAGCGCCGACAAGCGCGCCGACAACGATCGCGACCACCAGCATCATGAAAACCTCCCTGGTCTTCGGTGCGGCGCACTCTAGCAGCGGCATCGCGGTGCAAACGCCCGCCGACGGGGGGATCGGCACCGGCATGTGCACAAGTCGCCGCCGGCGCGACGAGCGGTAGCGCCGCGCGCGACCGCGCCTCAGCGGCAATCGACGCGGACGATCCTGCCGACGAGCCCGAGCGACTGCGTCATGACGTCGCCGAAGAACTCGGCGTCGCTGACGAACGAGAGCGAGCCGGCGAGGCGGAAGCGGTTCACGGCGTGAGGATGGTCGCGCACGTTCATGAACGTGAGGCGACGCTTGTCGCTGCCGTCGACGTTCATGATCCACCAGTCGGCGCCCTGCAGCTGGAACGGGAAGATGTCGGCGCCGGCGCCCGTCATGTAGACGATGCTCCTGCCGTCGGGCGTGAAGGTCGGCGACTGCGCGAAGCTCTCGGTCGTGAGCTCGCGGATCGCGCCGCTCTCGATGTCCATCGTGTAGATCCGCGACGCGAACAGGTTCTTCGAGACATACGTGCTGTAGAACGCGATGGTCCGGTTGTCGCTGGCGATCGACTCGACCTCGCCGCCCTGATCGACGTCGCCGGGCAGGATGCTGCGAATGTTCTCGAGATGCGGCTGCGGCTCGACGACGAAGTCGGCGACCTTGAAGACGTAGGCGCCGGCGAACAGGTTCAGGTCCCAGAAGCGCGGCGCTCGAATGCGCTCGGTCCAGACGAACTTGCTGCCGTCGGGCGAGAACGCGGCGTGCGTGATCGCATGGTCGTAGCCATCGGGCAACGCGTAGAGCTTCCATGCCGCGCTGCTGTCGCGGCGAACGATCCAGTAGTCGGTGTAGGCGCCGTAGCCGGGAGTCGCGTCGACCGAGCTGCGCTCGTGCTCGTTCTGCTCGACGAGCATCGCCAGCAGCTCGCCGGCGGGATGCCACGCCGCGGGAAACTGGTGACGATCGTCGCGCCATGCGGCGACGGCGACCCGCCGCTCGCGGCCGCCGTCGGCATCGGCGATGAAGGCGTGATAGTGGCCGTCCTTCTGCGGCCTGCCGTAAGCGATCGTCTGGGTCGCCGCGTTCCATTTCGCGCCGATGCGGCCGTCGCTGCCGAAGTCGGCCAGCCGTGCCGGGCCGTGGCAGGCGCTGCTCGGCGCGGCGTCGGCGCCGGCGAGCGCAATGTCGGCAGCCGCTGCGAGCGCGAGGGCGAGCGCCGCCGCCCCCGCGTGCACCATCAGAAGTCCAGCCGGTGCTCGAGCGCGGGAAGTTGCCGGCGGACGTCGGCGATGCGCTCGCGGCGCAGCTCGGCGACGACGATGCCCTCGCCGTCGTCGCGGCGGCAGGCGACGACTTCTCCCCAGGGGTCGACGACGAGGCTATGGCCGAACGTGCGCCGGCCGTTCTCGTGCGTACCGCCTTGCGCGGCGGCGACGACGTAGCACTGGTTCTCGATCGCGCGAGCGCGCAGCAGCACTTCCCAGTGGGCAAGTCCGGTGGTGTAGGTGAAGGCGGCGGGCACCGAGAGGAGATCGCAGGGTGGCCTGGCGAGCGCGCGGTAGAGCTCGGGAAAGCGCAGGTCGTAGCAGACGCTCAGGCCGACCCTCCAGCCGTCGGCATCGAACGCGACCGGCGTCCGGCCGGCCTGCAGCGTGCGTGCCTCGTCGTAGCGCTCGCGGCCGTTGTCGTATGCGAACAGGTGCATCTTGTCGTAGCGCGCGGCGAGCTCGCCGAGCGGCGAGAAGACGAGGTTGGAGTTCATGACGCGGTCGCCTGCGGTCGATGCGCCCGGCGCGGCGTCGACCGCGAGCGGCAACGTTCCGCCGATCAGCCAGACGCCGAACTCGTGCGCTGCGTCGGCCAGTGCGCGTTGGATCGGTCCCGCGCCCGCGCGTTCAGCGATGGCGAGCTTGTCGCGGTCGCTCTTGCCCATGAAGCAGAAGTACTCGGGCAGGACGACGAGCTCGGCACCCGCAGCGGCGGCGGCCGTGACAAGGCGGCGCGCAGCCGCAAGGTTGGTCTCGACGCTCGGCGTCGAGACCATCTGGACGGCAGCGATCTTCATCTCGGGCTCCCGGACATCAGCGCGTCACCGCGGGCGCCGGCTCGACGGTCGGCCCCGGATCGGCGGCAGCCGCTTCACCGAGCGGACCGTGCTCGAGTTGTTCGACCTTGGGATCGTCCCAAGGTCCGGTGACATGAAACTCGCGCGTGCTCGCCGCCATCAGGGGCTTGCGCAGAAGGTACTGGGCGAGGAAGGTGCCGAGTCCGAGCGCCGGGTTGATCACCGCCAGCCCGAGCGACGCCGTGCCGGCATTGATCTCGGGGATGACGACGACCCGGAGGTCCTCGGTCTCGCGCTCGAGATCGGCGCTGCCTTCCATCAACACCACCGCCGCGGTGCCACGCATGCGCAGGTTGCTGGTCGACGCCTTGCCGTCGGCAATGCGGACGTCGCCGATGACGTTGTCGAACGCGAAGCCCTCGGCGAACAGGTCGCGAAAATCGAAGGTCAGCCGACGCGGCAGCGACTGCAGGCTGAGCACGCTGAGCAGACGCGCTGCGCCCGGCCCGGCCTTCAGGAACTGGCCCGAGTCGATCGCCACCCTCACCTGCCCCGTCATCTTCGCGTAGTTGGGCGAGAACGGCGACCCGGGCCACGAGACGTCGCCGGTCATCGATCCCTTGCCGCCGCGCACCACCTGACCCATGCCGAGCCGCTCGAGCAGCGCGCCGCTGTCGCCGAGCGTCAGCGTGAAGTTCATCGACGCTCGCCGCGTCGACGCCACCGGCAGGCTCGGCGAATCGCCCCAGGTGCCGGTCGCGCTGAGCTGCGCTTCGGGCATCGTCAGGTTGAGCTTGCCGAGCTGCCATTCGCGCACGCTTTCGCGGTTGGCGACGGCGCGGTTGGTCGCCACGATCTCGAGCCGGCCGAGGCGCTTGCCGCGCATCTCGAAGTCGTCGACGGCGATGTCGAGCGCGGGAATGCTCGCAGGTTGCGTCTCGAGCAGGCTCTCGACGCGCTCGACGTCGCCCTTCGGCAGGCTGAGCCGCGCCAGCCGCGCGAACACCCGCCCGGCGCCGGTGGCGCGGCGGGCCGGGCGGTATTCGATATAGCCCTCGAGCTCGTCGGCGTTGACATTGGCGCGCCAGACATCGTCCTGCTGCGACAGGCCGGCGGTGACATTGACGAGGTGGCGCGAACCGAGGTCGACCTCGCCTGCACGCAGGCCGATCGCATCGGGCACGTAGCCGGCGCCGCCGGCGGCATCGAAGACGAGCGGCGCGGCGGCGGCCCCGCTCGTCGCGGCATGGGCGTCGCCACCCTGGATGCGGGCGAGCGCCGCCTGCCACGTCTCGACGTCGAGGCTCTTGACGACGACGTTGGCGGCGACGCCGCTCGCCGGCAATGCCAGCGTCTCGATCGGTTCGCCCGGCAGCGGATCGGCGACGCGCTCGGCGGCGACGGGGCGCGCCTCGCCGACGCGGATCGCGCCGCGGACGACGCGCGCGACGTCGCCGCTCACCTCGCGCACGAAATACGTCTGCAATGCACCGCCCAGGTCGGCCTGAAGCGTGTCGCGCACCGGTCCCGGCGGTCCATCGGCCGCCGTCGCGGCCACTTCCTCCGGCCCCATCCGGACGCGCAGGGTCATCGGCTGCGCGGCCGTCTTGCCGAGCGGCGCAGGCAGGTCGATGGCGACCCCGACCAGGTTGCTGGCGACGCTGACCTGCGTCCGGCCGCCGAGGAACGCGAGCGTTGCGCGGTACGAGGCCTGTCCGTTCGCAACAGTCGCCATGCGTGCGACCGTGCCGAGCTCGCTCGCTTGGCGCAACCCCTCCGCCGTCGCCGTGCCACGGCCGCTGAAGCGCTGCGCGTCGCCGCCGTTCAATCCGCCGCTCGAGCCGCCTTCGAACGCGAGCTCGCCGCCGAGCGCGTGCGCGCTCGCGCCGCTGACGGTGAAGCCGCGCTGCGAGAAGTCGATCCGTCCCTTGGCCGCACCGAGCAGCGGCGTGTCGGGCGATATCCGGATGTCGTTGCCGGCGAGGACGACGCGGCCCGCGGCGACTGTCTCCGAAGGACGCGTCAGCGGCACGCCGAGCGCGAGCTTGAGTTCGGCAGCGCCGGTCGCGCTGGCAGCCGCGAGTGCCTTGCCGGTCCAGCGACCGATGGGCGTCGTGTCGACAAAGCGGAGCATGTCGGTGAGCGGGCCGACCGCACTGCCTTCGATCTCGAGGCGCGCCCGGCTGCCGAGCTCCGCGATCCGTCCTTGGATGCCGCTCCATTCGACGTTGCCGAGCTGCGCCTTCGCATTGCGGATGTCGAGCGTGGTGCGGTCGACGACCAGCTCGCCCGACGCGCGCGTCAGCGGCGGCCACGACTCGCGCGCCGCCGCCCCGGCCGGCCGCGGCGTGGCCTCGTCGGGGATATAGGCGAAGGTCAGCCCCTCGAGCTTGGCGGCGATGCGAAAGTCGGCGTCGCGCGCGACCCTGGGATCGTGGAACGGGAAATCGTAGAGGTCGCCGCGGATGCGAAACGTCGCGCTCGCGATCGTCCCCTCGCGCACCGCGGCGGCGACGTAGCTGCGCACGCCCTCGGGCAGGCCGAGCGGCAGGTAGCGCGCGGTGCGCGCGGCGACACCGTCGCTCAGACGGCCATCGAGCTCGAGCTGGCCGGGATAGCGGCCGCCGCGGCCGAAGCCCGTGCCCGGGCCCGAGCGCCAGGTCGCGCTCAGCTCGCCTTTCGCGTCGGCGTTGGCGAAGGTGGCGTCGGCAACCTTGACGCTGACCTTCGGCGCTGCGTCGCCCGACCCGCGTTCGACCTTCCACGCCAGCCGCGCGTCAAGCCCGTCGAGCGGCAGCTCGCGCTCGGCGAAGACGCCCGGCAGGTCGAGCTTGCCGGCGCGGACGTCGATGTGCGCTTGGCCGCCGGTCTCCGTCGCTTCGAGCTGCAGATCGGCGTTGGCAAGGCCGGGCCGCCCGATCCCTTCGGGCTCGGGCGAAGGCTTGGCCGCGAGCGAGAGCTCGCTCAGCCGTCCCTTGACGCGGTATCGCTCCGGCGCGTCGAGAGGACCGTCCCAGCGCGTCTTCAGCTGCGTGATGACGCCGCGCGGTCGGAGGTCGGCGAGCAGCTCGCGCACCGCCGCGCCGATCGGCACTCGGCTCGCGATCTCGGCGATGACGCCGACGTCGAGTCGGTCGGCGTCGAACTCGCCGCCGCTGATCGCGCCGCGCTCGTCCCAGCGCCACATCGCACGAAGGTCGCCCTGCGGCCAGCTCAGGCCGTCGCCGGTGCGAAAGCCGAAGCGATGCACGGCGACCGCCATCCTGTCGTCGCTCTTCTCGGCGTCGATGCGGCCGGCGACCTGCTCGAACTCGAGCGGCTCGACGCTTTTGTCGAGTCGCAGCGCCACCGCGCGCAATGCGAGATCGACCGAGCCGCTGGTCGCCTGGCCTTCCTTGACGTCGAACCAGCCACGCAGCGCGCCGTTGCCTTCGCTGAGATCGAACGGCAGCGTGACGCGTCGGCGCAGCTCGCTCAGATCGGCGCGCGGCAGCTCGACGTAGGCGACCCCGCTCCAGCGCCGCCATTCGCTGGCGCGCGCGAACAGCGGCTGCGTGAATCGCCCGCGCAGGCTGAAGCGATCGCCCCAACCCGGCGGCGGCGTCGCGTCGATCCGCAGGTCGTGCTCGCGCAAGCCGTTGCGAACGACGAGATCGACGTCGGCGAGCGCAAGGGGCTCGCCGTCGCGCGTCTCGTCGATCCAGCGCACCGTGCCGGCCCGGATCACGAACTCGTGCTGCTTGAAGAACCAGTCGGCGGCCGTGTCGTCGTCGGCGCCGCCTTGCGAATGGGCGAAGTCGAGGCCCGCGATGCGGATGCGACCGCTCTTGTCGCGGCGCACGTCGAGGCTCGCACCATCGATCAGCAACTGCGCGAAGCGGGGCTCGAGCGCAAGCAGCGAGCGCGGCGAGAGCGCGGCGAAGACGCGCGGCAGGACGAGAGCGACGCGCTGCTCGGCATCGAGGACGCGGACGTCGCGCAGCTCGACCTGCGGCACCCAACCGCTCGAGTGCGCGGCGATCGCACCGATCCGGATCGGGGTGCCGAGCACGGCGCTGGCGCGCGCCTCGATCTGCGGGCGCCAGTCCTCGATGTGCGGCAGAATCAGCCAGTGAAGTGAGAGCCAGCCCACGAACAGCACCAGCCAGGCCGTGAGGAACAGCCACAGCAGTGCCCGCCACGTCCAGCGCAAGGGCGCCCAGCGCGTCCGGCCGGCGCTGCGCGAAGAGGGGCCTGCGGCACCGGGAAGCGGGTTCGAAGACATGACGACAGCGCTCAGACCGCGGGCCGTTCGTTGCCAGGGCGGTCGCCTCCTCGTCCGGCGCGGGATCCAGCGACCGGCGCTGCAGCGACGACGCGCGCGGGTCGGTTCAATCTAGCACAGACCCGGCGCGAGACGATGGATTCCCGGACCTCTGGCGCCCCGCTCGCGACCGACATGCATGCGTTGCATGCGCAACGAAATGTTCCGCTCGCCTCGCACAGCCGCTTCGTGCAGCGGATCCGGCGCCGCTATGGCGACGAGCTGGCCCTGCTGCCGCCCGGTCTTCCCGATCGCGAGACGATCGCGGCCCTCGTCGAGCGCCTTCAGACCGGGGGCAGGAGCTTCGCCGCGGCGCTGCGCGTCGCCCGCCAGCTGACTCTCGAGCGGCTCGCCGTCGTCGACGTCGAGGAGGGTGCGCCGCTCGCCGACGTCACCCGGGTGATGACCGACCTCGCCGAGGCGACGCTCGAGCTGGCGCTGGCGCGAACGCTCGCCGACCAGGACGCGCGCTTCGGCGTGCCGCGTGATGCCCAGGGCCGAAGGATCGACTTCTGGATCGTCGGCATGGGCAAGCTCGGCGCGCGCGAGCTCAACGTCTCGTCCGACATCGACCTCGTCTACGTCTACGAGTCCGACGGCCAGACCGATGGGGCGCGGCCGACCAGCGCGCACGAGTACTTCGCCCAGGTCGCACGCGGCCTCTACGCGCTGATCGGCGAGGTCACCGACGACGGCTTCGTCTTTCGCGTCGACCTCGCGCTCAGGCCGAACGGCAACTCGGGGCCGACCGCGGTCAGCCTGGCCATGCTCGAGGAGTACCTGCAGGCGCACGGCCGCGAGTGGGAGCGCTTCGCGTGGCTGAAGAGCCGCGTCGTCGCGCCGCGCGCGAGCGTCGCCGGCGGTCGCGCGTTGCCGCTCCGGTCGCTCGTCACGGCGTTCGTCTATCGCCGCTATCTCGACTACGGCGTCTTCGAGGGGTTGCGCCAGCTCCACGTCAAGGTCCGAGACGAGGCGCAGCGGCGCGCCGCCGGGCGGCCCGAGCGCGCCAACGACGTCAAGCTCTCGCGCGGCGGCATTCGCGAGATCGAGTTCATCGTCCAGCTGCTGCTCGTCGTCCGCGGTGGCCAGTTTCCGGAGATCCGGACGCGCTCGACGTTGAAGGCGCTCGACAAGCTCGCCGCCGGTGGCCTGATGCAGCGCGCGACCGCCGAGCGGCTCGCCGACGCGTACACGATGCTGCGCCGGGTCGAGCACCGCATCCAGTACCTCGACGACCAGCAGACGCACGTCCTGCCGACCGACGACGGCGACCTGAAGTGGATCGCCGCCGGCCTCGGCCACGACGCCGACGATGGCGTCTGCACGATGCTCGACCTGCTCGGCGTCGCGCGCGAATCGGTCGCGCTCGAGTTCGACCGCCTGCTGCACGACCGCCGCCGAGCCGCCGCCAACGCTGCCGGCGGCTGCCGCAATTGCGGGCCGACGCCACTGCCGATCGACGCCGGGGAATTCCTCGCCCAGCTGCCTGAGGAGTTGCGCGCGCGGGTCGAGCCGCTGTGCGGCAATGCCAAGATCCGCCTGCTGCGCGACGACAGCAAGGTGCGGCTCGCGCATCTGATCGCGAGCGCCGCCCAAGCCGTCAACGAGGGCCGCTGCACGCTCGGCGCGGCGGTGCAGTTCGTCGACTGGCTCGAGCCGCTGCTGCGTCGCGAGAGCTATCTCGCGTTGCTCGCCGAGCGGCCCGAAGTGCAGAACCGGCTGCTGCGCCTGCTCGGCCTGGCGCGCTGGCCGATGCGCTACCTGATGCTGCACCCTGGCGTGATCGACGAGCTCGCCGACGAGCGGCTGCTGCACGACCGCTTCGATCCCGACGCGTACAAGCGCGAGCTCGAGGAGCGCCACAAAGGCTGGGAGCGATCGAGCCAGGCGGAAGAGGAGTTGCTGCTCGACACGCTGCGCCGCGCGCACCATGCCGAGGTCTTCCGCACGCTGGTGCGCGACGTCGAGGGCCACCTCACCGTCGAGCAGGTCGCCGACGACCTTTCGGCGCTTGCCGACGCGACGCTCTGCTGCGCCCTGCGCTGGGCGTGGAAGCACCTGAAGATCGCGCATCGGCCCGAGCCCGAGCTCGCCGTCATCGCCTACGGCAAGCTCGGCGGCAAAGAGCTCGGCTACGGCAGCGACCTCGACGTCGTCTTCGTCTACGACGACCCCGACACCGAGCCCGACAAGGCGGCCGAGGTCTACGGCGCATTCGTCCGCAAGCTCATCGCCTGGCTGACGGTGCGCACCGCTGCCGGCGAGCTGTTCGACATCGACACGGCGCTCAGGCCGAACGGCAACTCGGGGCTGCTGGTGACGTCGATGACGTCGTTCGAGAACTACCAGACCGGCCGCGGCAGCAACACCGCGTGGACGTGGGAACACCAGGCGCTGACGCGGGCGCGGTGGTGCGCCGGCCTCGAGCGGCTCGCACCCCGCTTCGAGGCGGTGCGGCGCGGCGTCCTCGCCGCGCCGCGCGACCTGGAGGCGCTGCTGGCCGAGGTGCGCGCGATGCGCGAGAAGATGCGGGCGGCGCATCCCGTCAAGGGCGGGCGCTTCGACCTCAAACACAGCCCCGGCGGCATGATCGATGTCGAATTCGCCGTGCAGGCGCTCGTCCTCGGCCATGGCGCGCACCACGCCGAGCTGCTCGACGATGTCGGCAACATCGCGCTGCTGCATCGTGCCGAGGACTCCGGCCTGCTGCCGCCGGTCGTCGGCGGTGCTGCCGCCAACGCCTACCGCGACCTGCGCAGCGCCCAGCACCGCGCCCGCCTCGACGAGCAGCCGACGCAGGTCGATCCGGCGCCGCTCGCGGAGCAGAGCAGCGCCGTCATCGCCCTCTCGCGTGCCGTCTTCGGCTGACGGCGGGCGCGCCTGGGCCGCGCTCGCTCTCGCGCTCGCGGCCGCCGCACTTCTCGTGTCCGCCGCCCCGGCTTCGTCGATCGACGCGCTCGACTGGCAACCTGCGCTCGCCTGGCGCGAGCCGTGGCGGGCCTTGACTGCCGCCTTCGTCCACTACAGCGCACTCCATCTGCTCGCCAATCTCGCCGGCACGGCCCTCGTCGGCGCGCTCGGCTGGTTCGCGCGCGTGCCGTGGCCGATCGCCATGGCCTGGCTGGTCGCCTGGCCGCTGACGCAATTCGGACTGCTCGCCCGACCCGATCTGCTCCACTACGGCGGCCTGTCGGGCGTCCTCCACGCCGGCGTCGCCTGCGTCGGCTGGCAGCTCGCGCTGCATGCGAACGGCACCCGACGCACGATCGGTGCGCTCGTTCTCGCGGTCCTTGCGATGAAGGTGATGAGCGAAGCACCGTGGGGCGCGCCGTTGCGCCAGCCGCCCGGCTGGGACATCGCGACGGCGCCGTTCGCCCATGCCAGCGGACTCGTCTCGGGCCTGGTCGCGGCCTCTCTTTGCGATGCGCTATCGACGCTCGCGCGGCGCGCCCTGCCACGCGTGGGCGACACCATGCGCGGCGTTGACCGGCCGTAGCATGACCGCGATGCGCGAACGCAAGAGTCACCTCGACGCGATCGCCGTCGCCAGCCTGATCGGCTGCTGCTTTCTCTGGGGCCTGAACCAGGTCGCTGCCAAGGCGGCACTGCCCGAGATCGGCGCGCTCTGGCAGGCGGCGCTGCGCTCGACCGGAGCGACCCTGCTCCTCTGGCTGTGGGCGAGGTCGCGCGCGATTCCCCTGTTCGAACACGACCGGACGCTCGCCGGCGGCCTCGTCGCCGGCGCCCTGTTCGCCGCCGAGTTCTTCTGCATCTTCGTCGGCCTGCAGTTCACGACCGCGTCGCGGATGGTCGTCTTCATCTACATCGCGCCGTTCGTCGTTGCCCTCGGCATGCCGCTGATCGCGAGCTCGGAGCGGCTGAATGTCGTCCAGAGCGTCGGCCTCGTCGTTGCGTTTGCCGGCGTCGCCTGGGCGTTCTCGGAAGGCTTCTCGCAGCCCGCGGCCGGACCGAGGCAGTGGCTCGGCGACGCGCTCGGCGTCCTCGCCGGCATCCTCTGGGGCGCGACGACGCTGGCGATCCGAGCCTCGAAGCTGAGCCACGCGACGGCGGAGAAGACGCTCGTCTACCAGCTCGCCGTCTCGGCGCTCCTGCTCCTCGTCGCCGCCGCGCTCACGGCCTCGCCGCCGCCGCTGCCGCGGCTGTCGCCGCTCGCCTGGAGCTCGCTTGCGTTTCAAATCGTCATCGTGAGCTTCGCCAGCTACCTCGTCTGGTTCTGGCTCGTCCGCAACTACCCGGCGACGCGGCTCGCCTCGTTCACGATGCTGACGCCGGTGTTCGGCCTCGCCCTCGGCGCGCTGCTGCTCGCCGAGCCGATCACGGCGCGGCTGCTGATCGCGCTCGTCGCCGTCGCCGCGGGGATCTTCCTCGTCAACCGCAAGACGTGATCGCCGTCGTCGCCACGATCGTCGTGCGCCTCGCCGCCTGCACGCTGGTGTCGTGGCTGGTCTGGCGATCGTTCGGCGCAGCCCCGATGGTGGCGACGCTGCCGCTGTTCGGGATCGCGCTCGCGCGGCCGCTGCTCGACCTCGCGAGCGAGCTGCGCCACACGATGAATCGTGCCCACTGGCGCGACGTCGAAGGCCGCCACTACGCGTACCGCGGCCGGCCGGTGCACGTCATCGAGGACGACGACCATGGCCGGTGGGTTCACCTCGCCGACGTGCGTGCGATCGTCGGCTTCACTGCCAGCGACGGCGCCCTCGCGATCACGTATCCCGAGGGCGTGGCGCGCATCGGGCGCCCGCCCGAGCCGCACTTGCGCGACGAAGCTCTGCTCGCCCACCTCGCGAAGGAGCGCTCGCCGGAAGCGCTGCGGCTGCGCCATTGGGTCGAGCGCGAGATCGTCTTCCCGGCGCGGCGCGAGCGCGACCGGCTCGGCATTCGTGCCGCCGCGCCCGACCCGGGCGACGGCGATTGAGCGTTTCGCGACCCGCCGTTCAGCCGCGGATGCGGGCGACGAGCGCGGTCGTCGAATAGCCGTCCACGAACGGCAACGCGCGCGCCGCGCCGCCCCAGCTGCGCACCAGCGCCGTCTCGGCGAGCGCTTCGACATCGTAGTCGCCGCCCTTGACGTACAGCTGCGGGCGGACGATCTTCAGCAGCTCGAGTGGGGTCGATTCGTCGAACAAGGTGACGAGGCTGACGCTCGCGAGCGCGGCCAGGACGCAGGCGCGGTCGCCTTCGTTGTTGAGCGGCCGCTCGGGCGCCTTGCCGAGCAGGCGCGCCGACCGGTCGCTGTTGAGGCCGATGACGAGGCTCGCGCCCTCGGCACGCGCCCGCGCGAGATAGGTGACGTGGCCGCGATGGAGGATGTCGAAGACGCCGTTCGTGAACACGATCGGCCGCGCCAGCTCGGCGAGGCGCGACGGCAGCTCGGCACGCGGGCAGAGCTTGGCGACGAAATCGGGAAGCACGCGGCGATTGTCGCGCGTCGCTCCGCGATCGCGGTCCGCGGTTCGCGGTCCTGGTGCCCGGACATGACGAACGCGCAGGATAAGATCGCCCGGCTCGGCGCGAGCTCGGGTGCGTCGGGATGGGGAGCGACCTCGAGCGGAGGAATCGACGCGATGCTCGTGCTGTGCGGACTGCCGATTTCGAACTACTACAGCAAGGTCAAGCTCGCTCTGCTCGAGAAGGGCGTCCCTTTCGAGGAGGAGCGGACCGGCGCCGCCGGCGTCGGCGCGCGCAACGAAGACGCGTTGCGCTCGTCGCCGCTCGGCAAGATCCCCTTCATCCGCACCGAGCAGGGCCCGCTCTGCGAGAGCCAGGCGATTCTCGAATACATCGAGGCGGCGTGGCCCGAGCCGCCACTCCTGCCGAAAGATCCGTACGCAGCGGCGAAGGTCCGCGAGCTGATCGCGTTCATCGACCTGCACGTCGAGCTGGTCGCGCGCGAGCTCTACCCGAAGGCGTTCTTCGGCGGCTCGATCGAAGACCGCGATGCCGCCCGCGTCAGGAAGCGCCTCGAGCGCAATATCGCCGCGCTTGCCCGCCTCGTCCGCTTCGATCCGTACATCGCCGGCTCGACGTTCACGCAAGCTGACTGCGCCGCCTGGGCGTCGTTCGGCGTCATCACGATGGCGACCCAGGCGATCTACGGCGAAGACCTGCTGGTCGCCGGCGGCATCGACTGGAAGCCGTACTCGCGACGCCTCGGCGAGCGGGCGAGCGTGCAGAGGGTCGTCGCCGACCGCAAGGCCGCCCAGGACCGTGCCAAGGCCTGACGCGCGGCCCGCGACGCGCCGGTCAGGCCGGCTGGCTGCCGGCCGCTGGTGTTGCGACCGCCGTCGCCGCGATGGCCGCCAGCAGCTCCTTGCGGTAGCGGTTCAGCTCCTGGACGCTGGCGAAGCTGCGTTCGAGGAGGACGCCGAGGTTGTGCAGGATGCGCCCCGTGACCTTGTTCTCCCAGGCAGTGTCGAACTGGATCTGGGCATCGAGCCAGTGCTGCAGCCACTCGGGATCGGGCAATCGGCTCTGGATCGTGTCGCGCGGGAAGAGCTGGGTGTTGACGTGCAGGTTGGTCGGGTGCAGCGCCTGCGCCGTGCGACGCGCGCTCGCCATCAGCACGCCGACCTTGGCGAAGGCGGCGCGTGCCTCGTCGCCGAACCTGGTCATCGCCCGCTTCATGTAGCGCAGATAGGCACCGCCGTGGCGCGCCTCGTCGCGGGCGAGAGTTTCGTAGATCGCCTGGATCACGGGCTCGGTGTGCCACTCGGCGGCGCACCGGTACCAATGATTGAGACGGATCTCGCCGCAGAAGTGAAGCATCAGCGTCTCGAGCGCCGGCGCAGGATCGAACGAGAAGCGGACCGCGTGCAGCTCGGCCTCGGTCGGCACGAGGTCGGGCCGAAATCGCCGCAGGTATTCCATCAGCACGAGCGAATGCTTCTGCTCTTCGAAGAACCAGACGCTCACGAACGCGGAGAAGTCGCTGTCGTCGCGGTTGTCGCGCAGGAACATCTCGGTCGCAGGCAACGCCGCCCATTCGGTGATGGCGTTCATCTTGATCGTCTGCGCCTGCTCTTCGGTGAGACTGGTGGCCTCGAAGCGTCCCCACGGGATGTCGTCGTCCATGTTCCAGCGGACGGCTTCGAGCTGCTTGAAGAGTTCGGGATAGAGCATCGGGGCGGCCTTTCGGCCGGGCGAAGTGTAGGCGTTCGACCCGTGTTCGCCGGCCCGAGAGCGGGTCAGCCGGGGTGCGCAAAGGAGCGTTCGATCGCTTGGGAATGAAAGGATTTCGCAGCCGCCGGGAACTCATGGCGCCTTCGCGCGTCAGAGGGAGACGACGTGCCCGGCACTGGGCGTCGCACCTTGGTGCGACGCGCGGCGCTGGCACGACGAACCGGTTTTCGTCGCGGAGCCGGCCGGTCCTGCCGGCTGAAATCCCTGGGGGGTTCTCCTCCTCCCTCCTCCCTCCCTCGTTCCCTCGGGGGCGCTCGGCGACACCTTTCTTGATGGCACGGCGCCCGCTCCCCGGCGGGCGCGCCCCTGTCCGCACCCGGCGATGAAGCGAATCGCAGTCGTCGGTTCGGGAATCGCCGGCCTGGCCGCGGCGCGCGGCCTCGCCCGATCCGCCCAAGTCACTCTCTACGAGGCCGGCGACCATTTCGGTGGCCACACCCACACCGTCGACGTCACCCTCGAGCGCCGCACGCACGGCGTCGACACCGGCTTCCTGGTCTTCAACGAACGCAACTACCCGTTGCTGACGGCGCTCTTCGCCGAGCTCGGCATCCAGACCGCGCCGGCCGAGATGTCGTTCTCGGCCCAGATCCCGGCGGCGGGAATCGAGTGGAGCGGATCTGGCGCCGCCGGCGTCTTCGCGCAGCGCTCGAACCTGCTGCGACCCACGTTCTGGAACATGCTCGCGGAGATCGCGCGCTTCAACCGGATCGCGACACGGCTCGTCCGTGAACAGCCGACCCCGGGCCGCGCCGAGCTCGACGATGGCGTCGGCGACTTCCTCGATGCGCACCGTTTCTCGACTGCGTTTCGCGACTGGTATTTCCTGCCGATGGTCGGCTCGATCTGGTCGTGCCCCACCGGGCAGATGCTGCGTTTCCCGGTCGCGCCGCTGCTGCGCTTCTGCGCCGACCACGGCCTGTTGCAGATCCGCGGCAGGCCGCAATGGCGATCGGTGCGTGGCGGCGCGTCGACCTACGTCGACAAGATGCTCGACGCGATCCCCGATGCCCGCCTCGCGACGCCCGTGCGGCAGCTCGGCCGGCCGGCGAGCGGCGGAGTCGATGTCTTGACGGCGCAAGGCAGCGAGCGCTACGACGCGGTGGTCCTCGCCTGCCACAGCGACCAGTCGCTCGCCTTGCTCGCCGATCCGAGCGACGACGAGCGCGAGATCCTCGGCGCGATCCGCTGGCAGCGCAACCGCGCCGTCCTGCACAGCGACGCGCGGGTCCTGCCCGAACGCAAGGACGCCTGGGCCGCCTGGAACTACGAGCGGCCGCGCGACCCCGAGGCCGCCGCCGCGGCGGTATGCGTGCACTACCTCCTCAACCGGCTGCAGGCGCTACCGTTCGAGACGCCGGTGATCGTTTCGCTCAATCCGCTTTACGAACCGGCGTCGGCGCTGGTGCAGGGCGAGTTCCACTACGCGCATCCGGTGTTCGACCGGCGCGCGATCGCGGCGCAGGCGCGCCTGTCAGCCCTGCAAGGGCAACGCGGCCTCTGGTATTGCGGTGCCTGGACGGGCCTCGGCTTCCACGAGGACGGCCTGGCGTCAGCGCTCGCGGTGTGCAGGGCGCTCGGCGACGACCTCGCATCGCCCGCTGCCGCGGCGACGGCGCCGCGATGAGCGCGCCGCACCCCGGCCCCATGCTCGGCATCGGCGAGGTGCGCCACGCGCGTGTCCGGCCGGTCGGCAACGTGTTTGCCTATCCGACCTACTTCCTGATGCTGCCGCTGCGGACGCTGCGCGAGCGACCGTCTCCCGAGCTTGCTCGCAACCGTTTCGCCGCAGTCAGCTTCCACGACGCCGACCACGGCGACGGCGGCGCCGACTGCCTCGCCTGGCTGGACGAGATGCTTGCCCGGGAAGGCGTCGGCGACGCTGGCGGCGAGGTCTGGCTGCAGTGCTATCCGCGCGTCCTCGGCTTCGCTTTCAAGCCGGTCAGCTTCTGGTTCTGCCATCGCGTCGACGGCACGCTGGCAGCAGTCGTCGCCGAGGTGAACAACACCTTCGGCGAGCGCCACTGCTACCTCCTGCAGGGCGACGGGCTGGGATCGGGTCGCGCGATCCGCGTCGCCAAGGCGTTCCACGTCTCGCCGTTCTGCCGGGTGGCGGGCGAGTACCGCTTCCGCTTCCTGCGCAGCGATGCGCATCCGATCGGCCCCCGGCGGCGTATCGGGCTGGCGAGGACTCTTGCCTGCATCGACCACCATGACGAACAAGGCCTGCTCCTCAAGACGAGCATCTCCGGCGCGCTCACCCCGCTTTCGACGCGCGCCGTCGCCCGCGTGTTCGTCACGACCCCGCTGTTGACGGTGGCGATCGTGGCACGCATCCATTGGCAGGCGTTGAAGCTCTGGCGGCGCCGGGTCCCGGTCGTCCGCAAGCCGGCGCCGCCGCTGTCGTCGCCGACTCGCTGACGCCGATGACTGCTCTCGGCCGATCCTCGGCCGCGTCGTTCGCGCCGGTCCCGCCGACGTCGGCGCGCGTCGTCCTCGCGCTGCTCGCAAGACTGCGCCACGGCCGTCTCGACGTGCGACTGCCGGGCGGCGAGACGCTGCGTGCCGGCGGTGGCAACGACGGCCCGCGCGCCGGCATCACGTTGCGCAACTGGCGGCCCTGCATCGCGGCGCTGCGCTCGGGCGACGTCGGCTTCGCCGAAAGCTACGTCGACGGCGACTGGACGACGCCGGACCTGCCTGCGCTGCTCACGCTGCTGACGGCCAACCGCGCCGACGTCGAAGCGATCGTCTACGGCAGCCGTTGGGGATCGTGGGTGCACCGCGTGCGCCATCTGCTGCGCCGCAACTCGAAACGCGGCTCGCGCCGCAACGTCCACGCCCACTACGACCTCGGCAACGACTTCTACCGCCTCTGGCTCGATCCGACGATGAGCTACAGCGGTGCCTGGTTCGCCGGCCGTCCCGGCGCCGACCTCGCCGGCGCGCAGCGCGCCAAGATGCGACGCGCCTTGCTGGCATGCGCCGTCCGTCAGGGCGACCGCGTGCTCGAGCTCGGCTGCGGCTGGGGCGCGCTCGCGCAATTGGCGGCCGAGGAGTTCGGCGCGCGCATCACCGGCGTGACGCTGTCGCACGACCAGCTCGCATGGGCCGGGCGTCGCCTGGCCGACGCCGGCATCACCGCCGAGCTGCGCCTGCAGGACTACCGCGAGATCGAGGACGCTCCGTACGATGCCGTCGTCTCGATCGAGATGTTCGAGGCGGTCGGCCGGCGCTGGTGGCCGACGTTCTTCGCGACCCTGCGCAAGGCGCTGAAACCGGGCGGCAAGGCGTGCATCCAGACGATCACGATCCGCGACGATCTGTTCGAGCGCTACGTCCGCTCGACCGACTTCATCCAGCAATACGTCTTTCCCGGCGGCCTGCTGCCGAGCCGGAGCGCCTTTCGTGCCGCTGCCGCAGCAGCCGGCCTCGAGGTCGTCGACGAGCTCGCGTTCGGCGCCGACTACGCCGAGACGCTGCGGCGCTGGCGGTCGCGCTTCGTGGCCGCGGAGGCGGCCGTCCGCGCGCTCGGCTTCGACTCCCGGTTCGTCCGCCTCTGGGACTTCTACCTCGCCTACTGCGAGGCCGCATTCGCGACCGGCAACACGACCGTCGTCCAGTTCACCCTGCGGCGGCCGTGACGCGGACTCCGGCGGGCGCGCGCCCGCCGCGCTAGCGAAGCCAGCCCTTGCGGCGAAAGTAGATGAACGGCGCCGCGACCGAGGCGACCATGAGCGCGATTGCGTAGACATAGCCGAAGCGCCAGTCGAGCTCCGGGATCGCCTTGAAGTTCATCCCGTAGATGCTCGCGATCAGGGTCGGCGGCAGCAGCGCGACGCTGGCGACCGAGAAGATCTTGATGATCTTGTTCTGGTTGATGTTGATGAAGCCGACGGTCGCATTCATCAGGAAGTTGATCTTGTCGAACAGGAACGTGCTGTGGCTGTCGAGCGAGTCGATGTCGCGCAGGATCTGGCGCGCCTCCTCGAACTGCTCGGCGCCGAGCAGGCGGCTTCGCATCATGAAGCTCACGGCACGCCGCGTATCCATCACGTTCCTGCGGATGCGGCCGTTCAGGTCCTCCTCGCGCGCGATCGCCGACAGCGCCTCGCCCGCCGCCTGGTCGTTGACGTCCTGGCGCAGGACGCGCGCGCTCACGGCCTCGAGGCTGTCGTAGATGCCCTCGAGGGCATCGGCGGAGTACTCGGCGTCGGCGTCGTAGAGCTTGAGGAGGACGTCCTTGGCGTCCTCGATCAGCGCCGGGATGCGGCGCGCGCGCAGGCGCAGCAGACGGAACACCGGCAGCGCCTCGGCATGGACCGAGAACAGGATGTTCCTGAACAGAATGAATGCGACGCGGACGTTCCTCGGCGTCTCGTCGTCGATCAGGAAGTCGGAGCGGATGTGCAGCTCGCCGTTGTCTTCCTCGTAGAAGCGGGCCGATTCCTCGAGGTCCTCGTCGACGGCGTCGCTCGGAATGGTCAGGCCGAAACGCTCGGCGACCCAGCCTTTCTCTTCCTCGGTCGGTGCCTCGAGGTCGACCCAAACCGGCCTGAGGTCGGCAAGAGCACCGAGGCTTTCGATCTCTTCCTGGAAGAGGCGGCCGCTGGCCAGCGTGAAGACGTTCAGCATGGAAGCTCCGGCGAGCATGACCCGGCTCGCCAGGAGCGAACGGTCACCGTGGGTGAGAAAAAAGCAAGAACGTCGTCTCGAGATGCGGTGACAAATTATCGCATCGGCATCACCGACTGCGCGAGCGGAGCGTGTGCCGTTCGCCACGGGGATAGACTGGCCCTGGCATGCCCGACGACCCTTCCGGCGAGAAAGGCTTCGACGCCTCTGCTACCGTTTCCTGCCGCACTCCCGAAAGGATTTCGCCCATGAACCTGACGATCAGCGGTCATCACCTCGAAGTGACGCCGGCGCTGCGCGAATACGTTCTCGCCAAGCTCGACCGGATCACGCGCCACTTCGACCAGGTAGTCGACATCACGGTGCTGCTCTCGATCGAGAAGCCGGCCGAGAAGGAACGACGCCAGCGAGCCGAGGTGACCGTGCACGTCAAGGGCAAAGACCTGTTCGCCGAGTGCACGTCGGAGGATCTTTACGCAGCGATCGACCAGCTGATGGACAAGCTCGACCGCCAGGTCGTCCGCCACAAGGACCGCGTCCAGGACCACCACCACACCGCATCGAAGCGGATCGACGCGACGCTGCCCTGAGGGCGCGGCCGGGCGGTGTTGCCGGCGCGCAGCACCGCGCTGCCGTCGGGCGCCCGAAGCCACTCAAACCCGGCAACCCCGCTCCCCGAACTTCATAATTCATCGTTTCGTCACACGCCCGCGCGCGACCGCCTCCGCCCGCCCATGAATCGACTCGCTGCCATCCTGTCCGTCGTCGACGTTGTCGTCGACGTCGACGCCACCAGCAAGAAGCGGACGTTCGAGCAGGCCGGGCTGCTGTTCGAGAACCAGCACTCGATCGCTCGGGCGACGGTGACCGACAACCTGTTTGCGCGCGAGCGGCTCGGCTCGACCGGCCTCGGCCACGGCGTCGCGATTCCGCACGGCCGCATCAAGGGGCTCAAGAACCCGCTCGCCGCGGTGCTCCGGGTGCGCCAGCCGATCGCCTTCGACGCCCCCGATGACGAGCCGGTCTCGCTGCTGATCTTCCTGCTCGTCCCGGAAGCGGCGACGCAGCGCCACCTCGAGATCCTGTCCGAGATCGCCGAGATGCTCTCCGATCGCGAGCTTCGCGAACGCCTGAAGGCCGAGCCCATGGCAGCCGAGGTGCACCGGCTCATCGCCGCCTGGGAGCCGCTGAAGTCGGTCGCTTGAGGGCGAACGCGAAGGCCATGCGTCGGGCCGCTGTCGAGCCCGGCGTGGCGGACACCGCGAGCAATCAACCGGGGGCCGCCATCGGGGCCGAGTCATGAAACCGACCGTCATCAGCGCCGAGGCGATGTTCGAGGAGTTCCGTGCCACCCTGCACTGGGAGTGGATCGCCGGCCATGCCCACCCCGAGCGCCATTTCGACGAAGCCGCGGTGCGCGACGCGCGCTCGGCGGCCGACCTGGTCGGCTACCTCAACTACATCCACCCCAATCGCGTCCAGATCGTCGGTCGGCGCGAGGTCGCGTACCTCAATCAGCCCAATCCCGAGGTCAACGAGCGTCGCATCTCGCGCATCTTCACCCTCGAGCCGCCGGTGCTGATCTGCGCCGACAGCCAGGTGCCGCCGGATCGGCTGGTTGCGCTCTGCGACCGCGCCGACATTCCGCTCTTCGTCACCGAGGAATCGGCAGGCCATGTCATCGACGTCGTCCGCGGCTACCTCAGCCAGCATTTCGCCGAGCGGACGACGCGCCACGGCGTCTTCATGGACATCCTCGGCATCGGCGTCCTGCTCACCGGCGAATCGGGGCTCGGCAAGAGCGAGCTCGGCCTCGAGCTGATCTCGCGCGGCCACGGCCTCGTCGCCGACGACGCGGTCGATCTCTATCGCGTCTCGCAGACCGCGCTCGAAGGCCGCTGCCCCGACCTGCTGATGAACCTGCTCGAGGTGCGCGGCATCGGTCTGCTCGATATCAAGGCGATCTTCGGCGAGACCGCCGTGCGCCGGAAGATGCGCCTGAAGCTGATCGTCCATCTCGTCCGCAAGGAGACGATGGACCGCGACTTCGAGCGCTTGCCTTACGAGCCGCTCAGCGAAGACATCCTCGAGGTGCCGGTGCGAAAGACCGTGATCGCGGTCGATGCCGGCCGCAACCTGGCGGTGCTCGTCGAGGCGGCGGTGCGCAACACGATCCTGCAGTTGCGCGGCATCGACACCTACGCCGAGTTCATCGCCCGCCACCACAAGGCGATGGGCAAGGTCGACTAGCTCGCGACGAGCGTCACTTGTTCCTGAAGACGCAGTTCTTCTTCGTGCACGCCGCGTAGAGCGCGAGGGCGTGATCCTGCAGCTCGAAACCGCGCGTCGTCGCGATCGAGCGCTGGCGCTTCTCGATCTCGGCGTCGAAGAATTCCTCGACCCGGCCGCAGTCGAGGCAGACGAGGTGGTCGTGGTGCTTGCCCTCGTTGAGCTCGAACACCGCCTTGCCGCTCTCGAAATGGTTGCGCGACAGGATGCCGGCCTGCTCGAACTGCATCAGCACGCGGTAGACGGTCGCCAGGCCGATGTCGGCGTGATCGGCGAGAAGGACGCGAAAGACGTCCTCGGCGCTCATGTGGCGCTGGGTCGTGTTCTGGAAGACCTCGAGAACCTTGATGCGCGGCAGCGTCGCCTTCAGGCCGCTGTTCTTCAATTCTTCGGCGTGGGTCATGGCGGTCAGGCGAGGCGCGGGGCCGAGAGGTGCGCCGGTAGAATCGCCGCATCATACGAGCTTGGCGCGCGCCTCGGCGGGTGCCGCGCGAACGCCCCGACCGCCTTCATGCCCACTTCTCGCGTCCCTCGCGCCGCGGCCGCCGCCCTCGTCGGCGTGGCCCTTGCCGGCTGCCAGTCGCTGCAGACGTCCGAGAGCTTCCTCGGCGTCATCACGCCCTATCGCGTCGAGGTCGTTCAGGGCAACGTCGTCACGAGCGAGCAGATCGCTCTCGTCAAGACCGGCCAGACGCGCGCTCAGGTCCGCGACGCCCTCGGCTCGCCGCTCCTCACCGATCCCTTCCACACCGACCGCTGGGACTACGTCTTCACGATCCGTCGCGCCGGCGCCGCGCCGCAGCTGCGACGCGTCGTCGTCCGCTTCAAGGACGACGTGCTGGCGAGCATCGAGGGCGGCGAGGACCTGCCGAGCGAGCACGATTTCGTCGCGTCGATCGACACCTTCAAGACCGCGCGCAACGCACCGCCGCTCGTCCTCAGCGAGGAACAGGTCAAGGCGCTGCCGGTGCCGGCGAAGCCCCTTGCGGCCGAGCCGGTGCCGCCGGTCCCCGCCCGCAC
This sequence comes from Caldimonas sp., assembly GCA_036496385.1. Taxonomy (GTDB): domain Bacteria; phylum Pseudomonadota; class Gammaproteobacteria; order Burkholderiales; family Burkholderiaceae_C; genus Schlegelella_A. Next base: position 101,787 of record DASXLD010000094.1, read on the forward strand.
CTACCCGCCGCTCGAGCCGCGCTCATGAGACGCCCGGGACGATTGGCCTCGACCGCCCGAGGGGACAGGATCCTTTCGGGACCGGCGCGCCGGCGCTCATGACGAGCGCCGGCCCGCGCCGCCGAGTCGCCATCGCGGGCGCATCCGGCCGAATGGGCCGTGCGCTCGTCGAGGCACTGGCGACGAGCCCGGACCTCGCCCTCGCCGGCGCCTTCGACGTCGTCGGCAGTCCCGCGATCGGCAGCGACGCAAGCGCCTTCCTCGGCAAGGACAGCGGCGTCGTCGTCACTACCGACGTACGCGCCGCGCTGGCGGCGAGCCAGGTGCTGATCGACTTCACGCGGCCCGCGGGAACGCTCGCCCATCTCGCGCTTTGTCGCGAGCTCGGCATCGCCGCGGTGGTCGGCACGACCGGGTTCGACGCGGCCCAGAAGGACGTGATCGCTGCCTGCGCCGAGCACATCGCCATCGTCCTCGCGCCGAACATGAGCGTCGGCGTCAACGTCGTCCTGAAGCTGCTCGACGTCGCCGCCCGCGCGCTCGCCGAGGGCTTCGATGTCGAGATCGTCGAGACCCACCATCGGATGAAGGTCGACGCGCCGAGCGGCACCGCGCTGCGCATGGGCGAGATCGTCGCCGCGGCGCAGGGCAAGTCGCTCGACAGCGCCGCCGTCTACGACCGCGACGGCGAGCGCCGGCCCGGGACGATCGGCTTCGCGTCGCTGCGCGGCGGCGACATCGTCGGCGACCACACGGCGATGTTCGCCGGCACCGGCGAGCGGATCGAGCTCACGCACCGCTCGTCGAGCCGCGCCACCTATGCCGACGGCAGCCTGCGGGCGGCGCGCTTCGTCCTGCAGAAGCGCTCGGGCCTGTTCGGCATGGACGACGTGCTCGGGCTCGGAGCGCTCGGCCGATGAGTGCCACCACATGATCGGCGGCGACTTCGCGCACTTCTGGTCGCAGGGCGACGCGATCACGAGAAGCGTCGCGACGCTGCTCCTCGTGATGTCGGTGAGCGCTTGGGTGCTGATCTTCTGGAAGGGCTGGCTGCTGCGCCGCGTCAAGGTCGACCTGCAGCGGGCGGTGCCGGCGTTCTGGGCGGCGCCGTCGCTCGACGACGGCCGCTCGCAGCTCGCCGCGTTCGACCGCGAGGGCGTCTTGCGCCCGCTCGTCGACGCTGCCCTCGCCGCGCCTCCGGAGGGAACCCTCGAGGCGCACGGCCACGTCGACTCGCAGCTGACGCGGCGCCTGCGCGACGCGCTGCACCGCGTTCTCGGCGAGCTCCAGTTCGGCCAGGTGGTGCTGGCGTCGATCGGCAGCACCGCCCCGTTCATCGGCCTGTTCGGCACGGTCTGGGGCATCTATCACGCGCTCGTCAGCATCTCGGCGGCGGGAACGATCACGATCGAGCGCGTCTCGGGACCGGTCGGCGAGTCGCTGGTCATGACCGCGGCAGGCCTCGCGGTGGCGATCCCGGCAGTGCTCGCCTACAACGTCTTCGGCAAGCGCGTCGCCGCGAGCGAAGCCGAGCTCGAGGGCTTCGCGCACGACCTGCGCGAGATGATCGTCGACTCGAAATGAAGCCCGCCGGCGTCGCCCGCGAATAACATGGCCTTCGGCCGCCTCGAACGCAATCCCGGCGCGCAGCCGATGAGCGACATCAACATGACGCCGCTGATCGACGTCATGCTCGTGCTGCTCGTGATCTTCATGATCACCGCGCCGCTCATGACCTCGAGCCTCAAGCTCGATCTGCCGAAGTCCGACGCTGCCCAGCCGGGCGACACGCCGCAGTTCGTCAGCGTCGCCCTCGACAAGGACGGGCGCATCTTCTACGGCGAGGAAGCAGTCGACGCGGCGGCGTTCGCCGAGCGTGTCGAGGCCGCGGCCAGGCGCAACCCGCAAACCGAGGTTCAGCTACGCGCCGACAAGGCCGTTGCCTACGGCCGCGTCGCCGAGCTGATCGGCGTCGTTCAGAAGGCCGGGCTGTCGCGGATCGGCTTCGTCACCGAGCCCGAGAAGTAGGCGGCGGCGGCCGCGTCAGTGGGTCGGCCGGGCGGCGTCGCCGTCGTGCCCCGGCTGTTCGGCCGGCGTCGGAGCGCTCTTCGGCCGCGGGCTGCGCACGGGGATGTTCGAGCCGGTGCGGTATTCGAGCGGCTCTCTGGTCGTGGTCGCACCTGCGGTTTGCGGATCCGGCGCGGCGCAAGCGACGACGAGGAGGACGGCGGGGGCAGCGAGGGCGACGGCGAGGTAGCGAAACGGGGTCATGGTCGGGATCGAGGTCGAGTGCAAAGCCCGGCACTATAGCGAGAAGGGCCGCCGTCCCCTGCCCGGAGAGATCTATGCGCGGCGCTCGCAAGGTGCGGCGCGAGGCGCGTTTCTATAATCGATCGATGCCCGCCCGCCGCATTGCTCTCGCATGAAGGCCGATTTCGAACCCCACGACATCGAACAGGTAGCGCAGCACGCGTGGGCTGCCGCCGATGCCTATCGCGTCCGCGAGGATCCGGCGCGGCCCAAGTACTACGCCTGCTCGATGCTGCCCTACCCGAGCGGCCGGCTCCACATGGGGCATGTGCGCAACTACACGATCAACGACATGCTGACGCGCCAGCTGCGCATGACCGGCATGAACGTGCTGATGCCGATGGGCTGGGACGCGTTCGGCCTGCCGGCGGAGAACGCGGCGATGAAGAACGGCGTTCCGCCGGCCCGCTGGACGCGCGAGAACATCGGCGCGATGAAAGCGCAGATGCAGGCGCTCGGGCTGGCGATCGACTGGAGCCGCGAGATCGCGACCTGCGACCCGTCGTACTACCGCTGGAACCAGTGGTTCTTCCTGAAGCTGCTCGAGGCCGGCATCGCCGAGCGGCGCACGCAGACTGTCAACTGGGATCCGGTCGACCAGACCGTGCTCGCCAACGAGCAGGTCATCGAGGGGCGCGGCTGGCGCTCGGGCGCGCTGGTCGAGAAGCGCGAGATCCCCGGCTACTACCTGAAGATCACGCGCTACGCCGAGGAGCTGCTCGAGTGCGTGCAAAGCGGCCTGCCGGGCTGGCCCGAACGCGTCAAGGTGATGCAGGAGCACTGGCTCGGCAAGAGCGAAGGCGTGCGCTTCGCTTTCCTGCACGACATTCGCGCCAAGGACGGCAAGCCGATCGGCGGCGGTCGCCTCTACGTCTTCACGACGCGCGCCGACACGATCATGGGCGTGACCTTCTGCGCCGTCGCACCCGAGCATCCGCTTGCCCTGCGCGCGGCCGCGGCGAACCCGGCCGTCGCCGCCTTCATCGAGTCGTGCAAGGTCGGCGGCACGACCGAGGCCGAGGTCGCGATGCAGGACAAGCGAGGCATCGACACCGGCCTCGTCGTCGAGCACCCGCTCAGCCACGAAAAGATTCCGCTCTGGATCGGCAACTACGTGCTGATCGGATACGGTGATGGCGCGGTGATGGGGGTTCCCGGGCACGACCAACGCGACTTCGAGTTCGCGCTTCGGTACGGGATCGACATCCAGCAGGTGATCCACGTCGACGGCCAGGACTTCTCCTACGAGCGCTGGCAGGACTGGTACGCCGACACGTCGTGCAGCCTCACCATCAACTCCGACGTCTACAGCGGGCTCGCGTACGACGCGGCGATCGACGCCGTCGCCAATGCGCTCGGCCATCGCGGCCTCGGCGGCAAGCAGACGACCTGGCGCCTGCGCGACTGGGGGATCAGCCGGCAGCGCTACTGGGGAACGCCGATCCCGATCGTCCACTGCGACGCGTGCGGCGTCGTCCCGGTGCCCGAGAGCGAGCTGCCGGTCGTCCTGCCCGAGGACCTGATCCCCGACGGCAGCGGAAACCCGCTCAGCAGGCACCGGGCGTTCATCGACGTCGCCTGCCCGAAGTGCCGCGGCGCCGCGCGCCGCGAGACCGACACGATGGACACCTTCGTCGACAGCGCGTGGTACTTCATGCGCTACTGCGACCCGAAGCTCGAACTAGCGATGGTCGGTTCGGGCACGCACTACTGGATGCCGATGGACCAGTACATCGGCGGCATTGAGCACGCGATCCTGCACCTCCTCTACGCGCGCTTCTGGACCAAGGTGATGCGCGACATGAAGATGGTCGCGATCGACGAGCCGTTCACCAAGCTGCTGACCCAGGGCATGGTGCTCAACCACGTCTGGGCGCGCGCGACGTCGCAAGGCGGCGTCGAATACTTCCCGCCCGACGAGGTCACCCCGGTCGATGAAAAAGTCGATGCCCTCTCGGAGGGAGCAGATGGGGAGGGAGCAACCCTGAAAGCGTCGGCGCCGCGCTCCGGCCGCCTCGCCGACGGAACGCAAGTCACGTACCGCGGCATGCTGAAGATGGGCAAGACCGAGCGCAACGGCGTCGACCCGCAGGAGCTGATCGACCGCTTCGGTGCCGACACGGCGCGGCTGTTCGTCATGTTCGCTTCGCCGCCCGAGCAGACGCTCGAGTGGAACAACGCCGGCGTCGAGGGCGCGAACCGGTTTCTTCGTCGGCTCTGGAAGTTCGCCGCGAAGAACGCCGACGCGATCGACTCGGCGCCGGCACGAGGCCCTGTGCACGGCGTCGCACCGGCGCTTCGCCACGAGATCCATTCGGTGCTGCGCCAGGTCAGCTACGACTACGACCGGATGCAATACAACACCGTCGTCTCGGGCGCGATGAAGCTGCTCAACGCGCTCGAGGCGCATGCCGGCGGCAAGTCGGTCGCGCCGGCGCCGCTGCGCGAAGGCGTCGGCATTCTGCTGCGCGTGCTCTATCCAGTCTGCCCGCACATGACGTGGTTGCTCTGGAGCGAGCTCGGCTTCGCCGCCGAGCTTGGCGACCTGCTCGACGCGCCGTGGCCCGGAGTCGACGACAGCGCGCTTGCCCGGGCCGAGATCGAGCTCGTGTTGCAGATCAACGGCAAGTTGCGCGGCGCAATCCGCGTCCCGGCAGGCGCTGGCAAGGACGACATCGAAGCCGCCGCGCTGGCGACATCGGAGTTCGCGAAGTTCGCCGAGGGTCGCGAGCCGAAGAAGGTCGTCGTCGTTCCCGGCCGCCTCGTCAACATCGTCGTCTAGGGATGCGACGACGCATCGTCCTCGGTGCCGCGATCACGCTCGCCGGCTGCGGCTTCGAGCTCAAGCGGCCGCCGGCACTCGGCTTTGGCACGATCCAGCTCTCGGGCTTCGCGCCGCGCTCGCCGCTCGCCGTCGAACTGAAGACCAGCATCGACGCCAGCCCGACGACCCACGTCGTCGAAGCGGGGCAGGGCGCGCAGGTCGTCCTGCAGGCGCTCACCGAGGCGCGCGAGAAGGTCGTCGTGGCGCAGACCTCGGCCAACCAGATCCGTGAGTTCGAGCTGCGCCTGCGCTTCGGCTTTCGGCTGCGCAACGCGACCGGCAAGGAGCTCATCCCCGATAGCGAGATCCTGCAGACGCGCTCGCTCACGTACACCGAGACCGCCGCGCTCGGCAAGGAGCAGGAAGAGGCGTTTCTCTACCGCGCCATGCAAACCGACATCGTCTCGCAGGTACTGCGCCGGCTCGCGTCGGTGCGCCTCCTGTAGCGCTGCGATGCAGATTGCCTTCGACCGCCTTGCCGGCCAGCTCGAGCGGGAGCTCCGCCCGGTCTATACCGTGTGGGGCGACGAGCCGTTGCTCGTGCAGGAAGCGGCCGACGCGATCCGCGCCGTTGCCCGCGCCGCCGGCTGCAGCGAGCGCCAGGTGTACACGGTCGCCGGCGCGTACTTCGACTGGAGCATGGTGCTCGGAGCGTCGCAGGCGCTGAGCCTGTTCGCCGATCGACAGCTGATCGAGATCCGAATCCCCTCGGGCAAGCCGGGCAAGGACGGCTCCGAGGCGCTGCAGCGCTACTGCGAGCTCGTCTCGGCAAGCGACAACCGCGACGTGATCACGCTCGTCCAGCTGCCTCGCCTCGACCGCTCGCAGCAATCGAGCGCATGGTTCGGCGCGCTCGATCGCGCCGGCGTCGCGGTCCGCGTCGATGCGGTCGAGCGCCAGGCGCTGCCACGCTGGATCGCCGAGCGGCTCGCCGGGCAAAGCCAGCACGTCGCCGCCGGCAGCGAAGGCCAGCGCGCGCTCGCTTTCTTCGCCGACCGCGTCGAGGGCAACCTGCTCGCCGCGCACCAGGAGATCCAGAAGCTCGCCTTGCTCTACCCGCCGGGCGAGATCGCGTTCGAGCAGATCGAGAACGCCGTTCTCAACGTCGCGCGCTACGACGTCTTTCGTCTCGGCGAAGCGGTGCTTGCCGGCCAGGCGGCGCGCGCGCTGCGAATGCTCGACGGGCTGCGCAGTGCCGGCGAGGCGCCGGTCCTTGTCCACTGGACGCTTGCCGAGGACATCCGCGGGCTGAAGCGCGTCAAGGACGCGCTCGTGGCCGGCAAGCCGCTGCCGCTCGCGTTGCGCGAGGCACGCGTCTGGGGCGCCAAGGAACGCGTCTTCGAGCGCGCGGTGATGCTGATCGGCGAGTCGTCCATGGCGCATCTGCTTGAGGCAGCGCATGTCTGCGACGGTCTCGTCAAGGGGCTGAAGCATCCCGAATGGCCGCTCGATCCCTGGGAAGGATTGAAGCGGCTCGTCCTGATGCTCGCCGAGCAGACCGCGCGCGTCGGCTCGAAGCCAGTCACGCGTCTGGCGTTGACGACCTAGCGCGGCGCCGGCGCCGCCTCGACGCACGCGAGCAGCAGCTCGAGCGCGCGCACGACCGACTGTGCCCGCACCGCGGCGCGATCGCCATCGGCCGGGAACAGGACGGCGTCGGCCGCGCCCGCCCGAGCGCAGGTCGCGATCCAGACGGTCCCGACCGGCTTGGTCGGCGTTCCACCGTCGGGGCCGGCGATCCCGGTGACGGCGACGGCGAAGCTCGCCGGCGTGCGGGCGATCGCGCCTTCGGCCATCGCCCGCGCGACTTCAGCGCTGACGGCGCCGTGGGCGTCGATCAGCGCCGCGGGAACGCCGAGCAGCTCGCGCTTGGCGGCATTCGAATAGGTGACGACGCCGCGCTCGAACCAAGCGCTCGAGCCGGCGCGCGACGTGCATGCGGCGGCGATCAGGCCACCGGTGCACGATTCGGCCGCAGCCATCGTCGCGCGACGCGCAACGAGCGCGCCGGCAAGACGGGCGACGAGTGCTTCGGTCGGCTCGGTCGTGTTCACGCGAAGCGCCAGACGGCGATCACGATCAAGGTGCAGAGCGCAGCGACGAGATCGTCGAAGATGATGCCGAACCCCTGCGCCCAGCCGATCGGAGCGCTGCGCCGCCCCTTGAAGCGCTGGTCGGCCCATGCGACCGGTCCCGGCTTGGCGGCATCGAAGACGCGAAAGAGCACGAATGCGACCGCCTGCGCCACGAACGACGACGGCGTGACGAGCCAGAGGACGAGCCAGAACGCGATCACCTCGTCCCAGACGATCGCCGACGGATCGGTCTGGTCGAGGTCGCGCGCAGTCACCGTGCAGGCCCACCAGCCGACCAGCAGCGCCAGCAGCAGGACGAGAGCCTGCACGGCGTCGTCGCGCCCGAGCAGCAGCAGGTCGTACGTGATCCAGGCGAACAGGGTTCCGGCCGTGCCGGCGGCCAGCGGCGACAGGCCGCTGCCGAAGCCGAGCGCCAGGATGTGCGCGGGATGGCCGAGCAGGAAGCGCCAGCCGGGGCGGCGGCCGACGCCGGCGAGCGGGCGGTGCAGCGTGGGCTCGGACGGCACGGCGGCGGCGCGTCAGCTCAGGAAGTGGTCGAACGATGCGAACGCACTGTCGACCTCGTTGCCGTCGCGGTCGACGAGGCGAAGGGCATCGCCGGGCTCGATGTGTCCGATCCGCGTGATTGGAACGCCGACCCCGGCGGCTGCAGCGGCGACGGCCTCGCGTCGCGTCGCGAGAGCGGTGAAAACGAGCTCGTAGTCGTCGCCGCCGGCGAGCAGGCACTGGCGCTGCAGCGCGAGCGGTTGCGCGGCGAGGACGGCGCTTCGCGGCAGCGCGTCGACGTCGACGACGGCGCCGACGCCCGAGCGGCCGAGGATGTGACGGAGGTCGCCGACGAAGCCGTCGGAGACGTCGATCGCGCTGGTCGCGACGCCGCGCAGGCGGCTGCCGAGGCCGTTGCGCGGCGTCGGCATCTCCATCGCCTGGCGCGCCTGGCGAAACGCCGCCTCGCCGAGCGAGACGGTGCCCCGAAATACCTCCAGCGCGAGGCGCGCGTCGCCGAGCGTCCCGCTCACATAGAGATCGTCGCCGGGCCGTGCGCCCGAGCGCAGCAGGGCGGCGCCGGCCGGCACTTCACCGAAGACGGTGATGCAGACGGCGAGCGGGCCGCGCGTCGTGTCGCCGCCGACCAGCTCGCACGCTTCGCGATCGGCGAGCGCGAGCAGGCCGCGTGCGAAGCCGGCGAGGAACTCCTCCTCGGCGCGCGGCAGGGCGAGCGCGAGCGTGAACGCGACCGGCCGCGCGCCGCACGCCGCGAGGTCGCTCAGGCTGACCGCGAGCGCCTTATGGCCGAGACGGTCAGGAGCGACGGTCGAGACGAAATGGCGGCCCTCGACGAGCATGTCGGTCGACACGGCGAGCGTCGTCCCTGCGGTCGGTTGCAGCAGCGCGCAATCGTCGCCGACGCCGAGCGTTGCGCGGCGGGCCGGCCGCGTGAAGAAGCGATCGATGAGCTCGAATTCGCCGAGGTCGGCCATGGTCGAGGGATTATCGGTGCGGACTCCGTCCGGACGCGGCGGCGACGGCGACGGCGGGAACATCCGGCTCGCTGGTGCCGGTCAACTCTGCAATGATCGCCATCGGCCCCCCGCCCCGCCAAACCGCACCCTACAGACCATGTCGAACTCCGAGCTGAAGTCTGCCGAGTTGCGCCGCGCGGCGCTCGACTACCACGAGTTCCCGACGCCGGGCAAGGTTGCGATCGCGGCGACCAAGCAACTCGTCAACCAGCACGACCTCGCGCTCGCTTACTCGCCCGGCGTCGCCGCCGCGTGCGAGGAGATCGCCGCCGATCCCGCGAACGCGTTTCGCTACACCGCGCGCGGCAACCTGGTCGCGGTGATCACGAACGGCACCGCGGTGCTCGGCCTCGGCGACATCGGCCCGCTGGCGGCCAAGCCGGTGATGGAAGGAAAAGGCGTCCTCTTCAAGAAGTTCGCCGGCATCGACGTCTTCGACATCGAGGTCAACGAGAAGAACCTCGACAAGCTGATCGACCTCATCGCCGCGCTCGAGCCGACCTTCGGCGGCATCAACCTCGAAGACATCAAGGCGCCGGACTGCTTCTACGTCGAGCGGGCGCTGCGCTCGCGGATGCGCATCCCGGTCTTCCATGACGACCAGCACGGCACTGCGATCGTCGTCGGTGCCGGTGTGCTGAACGCGCTCAAGGTGAGCGGCAAGAAGATCGAGGACGTCAAGCTCGTGACCTCGGGTGCAGGTGCTGCCGCGCTCGCCTGCCTCGGCCTGCTGGTGCAGCTCGGCGTCCGGCGCGAAAACATCTGGGTGACCGACCTCGCCGGCGTCGTCTACCGCGGCCGCACCGAGCTCATGGACGAGGACAAGGTCGGCTACGCGCAGGCCACGGATCTCCGCACGCTTGCCGAGGTGATCACGGGCGCCGACATCTTCCTCGGCCTGTCGGCCGCCGGCGTCCTGAAGGCGGAGATGGTTCAGGCGATGGCGCCGCGCCCGGTCATCTTCGCGCTCGCCAATCCGATGCCGGAGATCCTGCCGGAAGAAGTGCACGCGGCGCGCAGCGACGCGATCGTCGCCACCGGGCGGAGCGACTATCCGAACCAGATCAACAACGTCCTGTGCTTCCCGTACATCTTCCGTGGCGCGCTCGACTCGGGCGCGACGACGATCACGGTCGAGATGGAGATTGCCGCCGTGCACGCGATCGCCGAGCTGGCGCAGGCCGAGCAGAACGAGGTCGTGACCGCGGCGTACGCTGGCGCCAAGCTCAGCTTCGGCCCCGAGTACCTGATCCCGAAGCCGTTCGATCCCAGGTTGATGATGCGGATCGCTCCGGCGGTCGCGCGCGCCGCCGCGGAGTCGGCAGTGGCGGCGCGGCCGATCGCCGACATGGAGGCGTATCGCGCCAAGCTGCAGACGTTCGTCTACGCATCGGGAACAGCGATGCGGCCGATCTTCAACCTCGCCAAGGCCGCGGTGAAAAAGCGCGTCGCCTTCGCCGAGGGCGAAGAGGAGCGCGTCCTGCGTGCGGTGCAGGTCGTCGTCGACGAGAGCCTGGCGCGACCGACCTTGATCGGCCGCCCCGAGGTCATCGCCCAGCGGATCGCCAAGTTCGGGCTCCGCCTCGAGGCCGGTCGCGACTACGACCTCGTCAATACCGAGAACGATCATCGCTACCGCGGCTATTGGCAGGCCTACCACCAGTTGACGGCGCGCAAGGGCGTGACGGCGCAGCTGGCCAAGATCGAGATGCGGCGGCGCCTGACGTTGATCGGCGCGATGCTGCTGAGGACGGGCGAGGTCGACGGCATGCTCTGCGGGACCTGGGGATCGACCGGGCTGCATCTCCAGTACATCGACCAGGTGATCGGCCTTCGGCCGGGCGCGAAGACTTACGCCTGCATGAACGCGCTGCTGCTGCCGAACCGGCAGGTGATGCTCGTCGACACCCACGTCAACTACGATCCGACGGCCGAGCAGCTCGCCGAGATCACGCTGATGGCCGCGGAAGAGATGATGCGGTTCGGGCTGCAGCCGAAGGCGGCGCTGCTTTCGCACAGCAACTACGGCTCGAGCAACCAGCCGTCGGCGGTCAAGATGCGCGAGACGCTCGCCCTCCTGCGGTCTCGCGCTGCCTGGCTCGAGGTCGACGGCGAGATGCACGGCGACACCGCGCTCGACGGCGCCTATCGCCACGAGCTGATGCCCGCCAGTCCACTGACCGGTGAGGCCAACCTGCTCGTCCTGCCCAACATCGACGCCGCCAATATCGCCTACAACCTGCTGAAGACCGCCGCCGGCGGCGGCATCGCCATCGGACCCGTTCTCCTCGGTGCGGCACAGCCGGTCCATATCCTGACGCCGTCAGCGACGGTGCGCCGAATCATTAACATGACCGCGCTGACGGTTGCCGATGCGAATGCTGCGAGGCAAATGGATCGACAGGCGGAAGATCGTTAGCCCGACTACCTTTCAAAAGGTGTGTGCGCTGACTTAATCCCTTCAGGAAGTGCCCAAATATGTGGCAAAGGGTTGAGGTTTCCGCACCGATTCGGTAACATCCCGCGATTGTTCGTTCAGGGATTTCCCGTGGTTTTGTCGGGTTGGCTGCAACTGTGGCGGCCACTGCTCCGGTGGGGAGCGGGTGTCGGCGTCGCAGGGTTGTTGTCGATCGGGGCCGTCGTCGCAGGCGAGCCCGTGCCGACCGTCGTGACTGTTTCAGTCGCCTCGCTTCCGCCAGAAGCGCAGGCAATTGAGCGTGCGATCCACCAAGGTGGGCCGTTCGCCTTTTCGAAAGATGGCATCGTCTTCGCCAACCGCGAGCGCTTGCTCCCGGCCCAGTGGCGCGGCTACTACCGCGAGTACACCGTGCCGACGCCGGGAGCGCACGACCGCGGCGGCCGGCGCATCGTCTGCGGCGGAACGGAGCCGCGGGAACCCTTGGCGTGCTACTACACCGCAGATCACTACGCGAGCTTTCGCCGCATAACGCCATGAGCGCAGCCCTTGCAGCCATTTTTCTTGAACAGGAGGAACGCGACATGCTCTTGCAGACAGTCCGTCCGAACATCGTCCAGTCGATACGGGCCTACCGTGTCGACGACCTGATGCAGGCGGCGCGCCACGCCGACCAGCACTTCCTCTACGCGAATCTGACTGCAGCGCAATCCAAACAGGACGTGCTCGACGGCATCGCCGAGTCTTTCACCTTCCCGGCGCATTTCGGCAAGAACCTCGACGCGTTGTTCGACTGCATGACGGACCTTGTCCACAAGGCGGGCCCGCAAACCGGTTTCGTCGTCGTCCTCGAACAGCTCCCGGACAACCCGCGCTTCGACCGCGAGGCGCGCGAGCAACTGCTCGACGTCTTCCGCGACGCGGCCGATTTCTGGGCCGAGCGAAAAGTCCCCTTCAGGTGCTTCTATTCTTTTCAGTAGCCCGCTCCCAAGAAACAGGGTCATGGGAGCGGGCGACGGAAGTGGCCCCCGGAGCACAGAGCAGCAACGGCAGCGACAAGCCGGTCAAGGCCGCCAAGACGGCGGCCAACAGCAGCTTCGGCGCGAACATGCCGATGATGAGTAGCGCCTTCGACACGGCGAGGTGGCTCACCGCGGCATAGCGGCGGCGAGGGCGACGTACTCACCCACCGGAACCTCTTCGGCGCGGCGCTGCACGTCGAATGATGGGGCGCCGGGACGCTGCTCGAGCCAACGGCCGAGGGTATGGCGCAGGAGCTTTCTGCGCTGCGAGAAGGCGACCGTGACGAGCTCGCGCAGGAGCACTCGATCGATCGCTGCCGGCGCCGACAGCGGCGCCATCCGGAGCACCGCCGAGTCGACGCGCGGCGGCGGGTCGAACGCTTCAGGCGGGACGTCGAATAGCGGCTCGATCGCGTAGCGCCACTGCAGCATCACGGTCAGCCGACCGTAATCCTTGCTGGCGGGAGCCGCAGCCATGCGTGCGACAACCTCCTTCTGCAGCATGAAGTGCTGGTCCTCGACGAGCTCGCTCGCGTCGAGCAGGTGGAACAGGATCGGCGTCGAGATGTTGTAGGGCAGGTTGCCGACGATCCGAAGCTTCCGGCCAGAGGCAGCGTCGGGAAGCGCGGCGAAGTCGACCTCCAGCACGTCGGACTCGATGACCATGAGCCCTGGTGTCCTGCGCAGCATGGCAGCGAGGTCGCGGTCGAGCTCGATCGCGGTCAGCGCGCCGCTGCGCGCGAGCAGCGGTGCAGTGAGCGCACCGCGGCCCGGCCCGATCTCGACCAGCGCCTGTCCTGGCCGCGGGTCGATCGCCGCGACGATCCGCTCGATCACCGACTCGTCGATGAGAAAGTGCTGGCCGAAGCGCTTCCTCGCGTGCGCCACGGCTGCAGGCGCCGCTATTGCGGCGGGTCGCGGTACTCGATGTACGAGCGCCCGCGCAGGTCGCGCAGCCATTCGTTGAACGCCGCCTCGAACTTCTGCTCGCGCAGGATGTTCCTCGCCTGCTCGCGCAGCTGGCGGCTATCGATCGTGATCTTGCGCCGATCGACGACCTGAACCAGGTGCAGGCCGAACCGCGTCGTCACCGGATCGGAGATGCCTCCGACCGGCAGTGCCGCGATCGCCTCCTCGAATTCGGGCACGAACGACCCCGGTGTCTGCCAGCCGAGGTCGCCGCCCTGGGCCGCGCTGCCGTCCTCGGAGTTGTCGCGCGCGAGTTGCTCGAACGTCTTGGTGCCCGCGAGGATGTCACGCTTGAACTGCAGCAGACGGCGCGCCGCCGCCTCCGGCGTGAGCTCGGGCGATGGCCGCAGCAGGATGTGGCGGGCGCGCGACTGGTCGATCGTGAACGCCGTCGTCCCCTTGCGATCGACGAGCTTCAGGATGTGGAAGCCAGCGCCGCTGCGCAACAGCTCGGGCAGGATCTCGCCGGGCTTCAGACGCTGCGCCGCCTGAATGAAGAGATCGGGAAGGCGATCGATCGGCCTCATGCCGAGATCGCCGCCTTGGGCCCGGTTGCTGTCCTCCGACACCTCGCGGGCGACGGCGCCGAAGTCCTCACCACCCTGGACACGCTTCAACGTTGCTTCGGCCCGTGCGCGCCGCTCGGCGACGATGCCCTCCGCCGCACCGTCGGGCACGCCGACGAGGATCTGCGCGAGCTGGATCTCGCTGCCGGCGTTGGCAGCGATGCGGCGCTTTTCGATCAGATCGTCGATCTCGGCGTCGCTGATCTTGATCCGGCTCACGACCTCGCGCTCGCGCACCCGCTCGACCATGATCTGGTCGCGCAGGTTGTCGCGAAACTTCGCGTAGCTGATCCCTTCCTGGCGCAGTCGCTCGCGCAGCTGCGCGGTCGTCATCTGGTTCTGCTGGGCGACGTTGGCGACCGCCCGGTCGAGCTCCGGGTCTTCGACGCGCGCCCCGCTCTCGCGCGCATTCGTGACCAGCACGCGCTCGTCGATGAGCGAGTCGAGCACCTGCTTGCGCAGCGCCGGCGCCGGTGGCAGCGGCGCGTGGTTGCGCGTCGCTTCCTCGCGGACGCGAGCCAGCCGCTGCTGCAGCTCGCTCGCGGTGACGAGCTCCTGGTTGACGACGGCGACGATGTAGTCGCCTCGCTGCGCCGCGGCGGTGATCGCGGCCAGGCCGACCGCCGCCGCGACGACCGCGCGGCGACAAAGGAAATGCAGATCAGTCATACGGGGTAAACGGTGTGGTCGTCGTGCGCTCCTCGCGCAGCATCTGGTAGCCGGGGACATTGTCCTTCAGGACCCGCAACGGACTGGTTCCGATCTTCGAAAGGCCGACGAGTTCCAGCTGCAGCAGCAGCCGCGTCGTCGCCTCGCTGCGGCCGGTCGAAAGCCGCTCGACGACGATCCGGCCGATCCAGCAGCCAGCGTCGTACTCGAGGCCCATGATCGAGTCCGTGAGGCGGCTGTCGCGCGTGCTGTAGTTGATGTGGCCGACGCCGTACAGCGTACCGCCGCAGCCGCTGCGCGCCGGCGACCCGCTGCGTTCGCCGCGCGCCGGGCCGTAGAGCGGCCACTGGAAACCGAGCTCGACCTGCTCGGAGAGATCCCGCGTCAGCCGGTACGCGACGTTGACCGTGCGGTACGGACCCGGCGTATAGCGGACCGAGACGAGCGAGCGCTCGATGCGATGGTTGTCGGGGTTGAACTGCGCCGAGGTGTCGAAAACCCAGTGCGGCACGAGGCTCGTCGAGCCGAACACAAGCAGGTCCGAAAAGCGCTGCGTCTGCGGCACACCCTCCGGCGTGACGCGCTCGTCGCGGAAGCGATAGCGCTGCGCGATGCCGACCCGCAGCGCTTCCACGCCGCTGTCGGGGTCGAGAATACGCGAGACGACGCCCGCGGTCAGCTGGTTGGAATCGGAGACTCGGTCGACACCCGAGAACTCGTTCTCGGTGAAGATCGAATCGAAGTTGAAGTCCTTGGCCGCAGCATCGAAGTTCGGCACGTCGTCCTGGCGGTGGTACGGCGTGTTGACGTAAAAGAGCCGCGGCTCGAGCGTCTGGCGGACGGCACGGCCGAAGAAGCTGGCGTCGCGCTCGAGCGTCCACGCGCTGTCGACACTGAGCGTCGGAATGACGCGCGTGGCGCTGCGGCCGCCGTCGGCGAGCGGCAGGTCGACCGAATAGCTCGCGGCGTTGAACGATAGCTTCGGCGTGACGTACCAGCCGGGCGACGCGAACGGCCGCGCGATGCTGCCGAGAACATGCACGCGCACACCTGTCTGGCGGTCGCCGACGAAACGATCGTCGGGGTTGGCGAAGCGATTGAGCTCGGTTTCCAGTGAAACGTCGAAGCCGCCCCGCCACGGCCGGTCGTAGCGCGCGCCGATCTGCGGCGCACGCTCGTAGGGCGAGTCGATCCGCGTCGTCGGGTCGACCGTCTGCAGCACCTGCCATCGCAACGCGCGAGCGTAGGTCGTCCAGTCGCCGAACGGCCGCGTCACGAGCAGATCGGTCTGCAGCAGCCGCGGCGTCAGCGTCTTCAGCTCGCCGGGAAAGTCCTTCCAGTAGTCGTCGTCGGAGACGCGCAGCAGGTGAAGCTGCGCGAACGCGCCATAGGGCAGCGCGCCTTCGTGGTCGCCTCGCAGGGCGTAGCGGGAGCGCTCGGCGAGCCGGTCGCGCGGCAGGGTCTTGAAATCGACCGAGCCGAAGTACGAGGGCTCGAGGTAGCGGAACTCGGTGTCGAGCGAGGGCCCGCGGCGCAGGCTCTCCTGCATCGTGAAGGTGGCGTCGCGGTTCGGGGCGATGTTCCAGTAGTAGGGGATCGCCGCCTGGAAGCCGCTGCTGCTGTCGATGCCGAAGCTCGGCGGCAGGAAGCCGGACTTGCGCTCCTCGCTGAGCGGGAAGCTGAGCGTCGGCGACGCCAGGATGGGCACGCCGTAGAAACGAAGCACGGCGTCCTTGGCGACGCCCTCGTTGGCCTCGCTGTCGATGTGCAGCTCGCGCGCCTTCAGGATCCAGACCGGCTCGCCGGTGTCGTCGTACACGCTGCAGCTCGAGTACGTCGCATCGGTGGCGACCGCGCGGTTCTCGTCGATGAATTCGATCAGGCTGGCCTTGCCGCCTGCGCCGGTGCGGGCGAAACGGTAGGTCGGCATCTGGAAGAACCCCTCGAAGCGCTCGACCCTGAGCTGCAGTTCCGGGCCGCTGAAGACGTTGCCCTCGCGACTGATGACGACATTGCCTGTGGCGCGCGCCAAGTCCTCGCCTTGCTCGTAGGTGAGCTTGTCGGCGCGGATCACCACGTCGCCGCGCCGGAACTCGACGTCGCCCTCGGCGCTCGCGTCGAGGTCGGGTCGTCCACGCACGTCACGCGCGCGCAGGATGATCGGCAGCTGCCGGGCGGCGTCGCCGCGCGGCGGCTGCCTCAGCGTCTCGCCGATCCGCAACGAGATCGGCGGCGCCGAGGCAGCCTCCGCAGGCGGCGCCGATGCCGCGGGCGCCGACGCCGTGCCGGCAGGCGACGACTGCTGCGCCGTCGCTGCGAGCGCGTACGCCGCGAGCGGGAGCGCCAGCCAGGCCGCGCAGCTGCGCGGTCGTTGGCGGGCGATGGCGAGTCTTGAATGTCGGCGAGCGGCTGGACCCATTCGTCCACTGAACCTGGAATCGCACCCGCGCCGGGCGACCCGGAGTGCAGGGGAAGGCGCGGTGCCGGCTCGCGCATGAGAGGCGCACCCGACAATCACAGCGCCGCGAGTGCGATGCCCAAGCGGCGCCGATTTGTAGAATCGATTATCCACGAGGCGTTCTCCGCTTCGCCTCCAGCGCGCCTCCCGCCACGCCCTTGACCCGACTTCTTCACCCGCCGCCGTGATCGACTGGAGCGACCCGGCACGCGCCGATGCATTCCGCGCCTGGCTGGCCGAGGTTGGCCAGCGCCACGCCATCGTCGCCTCGACCCTGCGGCCGGCCTCGAGCGACGCGAGCTTTCGCCGCTACTTTCGCGCCGACCGCGGCGACGGCGGCAGCGTCATCGTCATGGACGCGCCGCCGCCGCGCGAGGACGTGCGCCCCTTCGTTCACGTCGCCGGCCTGATCGCAGCGGCCGGCCTGCATGCGCCCGGCGTCCTCGCCGCCGACGTCGAGCGGGGCTTTCTTCTTCTCGACGATCTCGGCAGCGATCTCTATCTCGGCGCGCTGCAGCAGGCCCAGGCGGCAGGCGACCTCGCGCGCGCCGATCGCCTGATGCGCGAGGCGATCGCCGCCCTCGTCGTCTGGCAACGCAAGGTGCCCGCCGCCGCGCTGCCGCCATACGACGACGCGCTGCTTCGGCGCGAGCTCGAGCTTTTTCCCGAGTGGTGCGTCGCCCGCGAGTGCGGCACCACGTGGGGCGCGGCCGAGCTCGGCGTCTGGCGCACGACCTCGGACCTCCTCGTCGCCGCGGCGCTGGCACAGCCCGCCGTCGCCGTCCACCGCGACTGGATGCCGCGCAACCTCATGGTTGCCGATCCAAACCCCGGCATCCTCGACTTCCAGGATGCCGTCGCCGGCCCGATCGCCTACGACGTCGCCTCGTTGCTGCGCGACGCGTTCATCTCGTGGGACGAGGAGCAGGAGCTCGACTGGGCGATCCGCTACTGGGAAGCGGCGCGCAAGGCCGCGCTGCCGGTGCCAGCCGACTTCGGCGACTTCTGGCGCAACGTCGAATGGATCGGGCTGCAACGCCACCTCAAGGTGCTCGGCATCTTCTCGCGCCTCAAGCATCGCGACGGCAAGCCCGCGTACAGCGCCGACCTGCCGCGCTTCTTCGCGTACGCCCACAAGGTCGCGGCGCGCTACGAGGCATTGCGGCCGATCGCCCGCCTGCTCGAGCCGGTGATGGGCGCGACGACGATCGACGCGTTCCACTGAAGACCGAGCTCCCGGCCACGGCGGTCGCGACAATCGACCACGACGTCCAGTCGCCATGATCCGCCTGACCGAACTGCGCTTGCCGCTCGAGCACTCCGACAGCGCGCTGCGCGATGCGATCGTCGCCAGGCTCGCCATCGCCGACGACGCGCTGCGCGCGGTCACGGTCTTCCGGCGCGGCCACGATGCGCGCAAGAGAGCCCGCATCGTCGCCGTCTACACCGTCGACTGCGAAGTCGCCGATGAGCGAGCGGTGCTCGCCCGCCTTCGCGGCGACCCGCATGTGCGCGAAGCACCGGACACCCGCTATCGCCCCGTCGCGCAGGCGCCTGCCGATTTCGCAGCGAGCGGCCGACCGCGGCCGATCGTCGTCGGCTTCGGGCCGTGTGGCATCTTCGCCGCGCTCGTCCTCGCCCAGGCCGGCTTTCGGCCGATCGTCCTCGAGCGCGGCCGCGCGGTGCGCGAACGCACGCGCGACACCTGGGGCCTGTGGCGACGCGGCGTCCTCGATCCCGAGTCGAACGTGCAGTTCGGCGAAGGCGGCGCCGGAACGTTCTCCGACGGCAAGCTCTGGAGCCAGATCAGCGATCCGCGTCATCTCAGCCGCAAGGTCCTCGACGAGTTCGTCCGCGCCGGCGCGCCCGAGGAGATCCTCTGGATCGCCAAGCCGCACATCGGCACGTTCCGCCTCGTCGGCGTCGTCGAGCGGATGCGCCATGAGATCGAGCGGCTCGGCGGCGAGGTCCGGTTCGGCGCCCGCCTCGTCGACCTGCGGATCGAGGACGGCGCGCTGCGCGGCGTCGTCGTCGAGCGGGCGGCCGCCGGCGCGGTCGGCAACGAAACCGCTGCCCGGCCGCTGCGCGAAGAGATCGCTGCCGAGCACGTCGTCGTCGCGTTTGGCCACAGCGCGCGCGACACCTTCGCGATGTTGCTCGCGTGCGGTGTCCACGTCGAAGCGAAGCCGTTCTCGATCGGCTTTCGCATCGAGCATCCGCAGTCGCTGATCGATCGTGCCCGCTATGGCGCCGCGGCAGGTCATCCTTTGCTCGGTGCCGCCGACTACCGCCTGGTCCATCACGCGAAGAACGGCCGCTCGGTCTACAGCTTCTGCATGTGCCCGGGCGGTACCGTCGTTGCGGCGACCTCGGAGCCCGGTTGCGTCGTCACCAACGGCATGAGCCAGTACTCGCGCAACGAGCGCAACGCCAACGCCGGCATCGTCGTCGCGGTCGCGCCGTCGGACTACCACGTGCCTGGCGCCGCGCCAGCCGGCGAACGCGATCCGCTCGCCGGCATCGCCTGGCAGCGGTTCTGGGAATCGCGCGCGTTCGAGCTCGGCGGTGGCGGCTACCGCGCGCCGGGGCAGCGCGTCGGCGACTTCCTGAGTGGCCAAGCGTCGAGTGCGTTCGGCAACGTGCTGCCGTCGTACCAGCCGGGTGTCGAGTGCGTCGACCTCGGCGCTGCAGATCGCGCTGCGCTGCCCGGCTATGCGATCGAGGCGATCCGCGAAGCGCTGCCCGCATTCGAGCGCCAGATCCCGGGCTTCGCGCTGCCCGACGCAGTGCTGACCGGCGTCGAGACACGAACGTCGGCGCCGCTGCGGCTGACGCGCGGCCGCGATCGCCAGGGCGTGAACGTGCACGGGCTCTATCCCGCGGGCGAGGGCGCGGGCTACGCCGGCGGGATCATGTCGGCAGCGGTCGACGGCATCGAGTCGGCCGAAGCGGTGGGCCGCGCGTTGATTGCAGCCGCAACGCCGGCCTGAGCCTCGCCGGCCGCACCAGCCCAAGAAGAAGGGGCGCCACAGCGTCCCTTCGATGCCCACGCGGAACCCGCTTCAGCCTTTGCGCCGACGCCGCGCCACCGCGCTCAGCAGGCCGAGACCGGCCAGCATCAGCGCGTAGGTCTCCGGCTCGGGGATGACCGGGACCGGCACGCCCGCTTCGTTGATGTTGAACCAGATCATCTCGTGGTCGACGACGCGCGAGATGCCGTCCGTGATCGAGCCTTGCAGCACGAAGCCGTTGTTCAGGCCGTCACCGAAGCCCACCGCCGCCGGCGTGCCGCCGAAGCCGCCGCTGCCGTCGCTGGCGTCACCCGTTTCCCACTGCATGTCGGTCCAGAAGAAGCCGATCTGGCCTTCGCCCGCCGGGACGACGTAGTCGGGGCCGCGAACGACGAGCTGGAAGGTGTCGAGCTTGTCGTCGTGCTGGCCGAAATAGCCGACATGGTCCCAGGTGATGATGGTTTCATTCGGGATCGAGGTGTCGTAGTAGACCAGTCCGCTGAGCGCTCCGCGAGTGTCGACGTCGGCGAAGAACGGGGCGATCACCGGCTGCGTGGCGCCCTGCGGTCCATTGGGGGTGAAGTCCGCAAGGCCGGCGCCGAAAGTGATGTTGCCGTTGTTGTTGAGGAAGAACTGCGTGTAGTCCTGGCCGAAGAAGTTGGTCAGGGTGTAGCCGAAGGAAATCGGTCCGCGAAAGCCGTCGTCGTTGCGGCCGGAGGGATCGCCGACGCCGTTCGCGTTGCCGCCGTCGGTCGTCAGCATCAGCGTGCCGAACGCGTTGGTGTAGAGCGAGGTGGCGGGAGTGAGCGCCGTGTCGGGGATGATGACGACCTGCGCCAGCGTGGCGCTGGTGGTGAAGGCAGCGGCCAAGGCGACGCCCAAGCGTTGGATCGAGAGCATATGTCCTCCTTTGGGACAGCTGCGCGAACGCTCGCGCAGTCGTGTTGTGATGGAGGCGATTCTGAGACGATGGCAACCGGTGTCGATCCCCGCGTTCGCGGGGGCGAAGCGGCAGCCGCGCGCCTCGCAAGCTCCGGGTGCCGTGGACCGCGCGTGTCGGCCGCTGTGTCGATCCGCCCCGCGGCGTCTCAGGGACAGGCGGCCATCACCTGTGCCACCGCCGCGGTGAGCTTCTTGCCGTACGGCACGTGAAGGAATTCGTTCGGTCCGTGGGCGTTGCTCTTCGGACCGAGGACGCCGCAGACCATCATCTGTGCCTTCGGGAAGCTCTGCTGCAGCATCGCCATCAGCGGGATCGTTCCGCCCTGGCCGATGAAGCCGCACCGGGCGCCGAACTGCGCCTGCGACGCCGCGTGCAATGCGCCCTCGAGCCATGGCGCGAGGCTCGGCGCATTCCAGCCCGACGCGCCCGACGCGTCGCCTTCGTGGCCCGGCCTGCTGTCGGTGCAGAACGTGACCTTCGCGTTGTACGGTGCGTTGTCCTCGAGCAGCGTCTTCAGCGCCTGTGCGGCGAGGTTGCCGTCGACGAGCGGCGGCGTGCGCAGGCTGAGCTTGAACGCGGTGGTGGGCCGCAGCACGTTGCCGGCATCCTTCAGCGCCGGAATGCCATCGACGCCGGTGACCGAGAGCGTCGGCTGCCAGGTGCGCTTGACGAGCGCCTCGACCGGATCGGTCGTCGTCGGCAGCGTCGGGCCGCCGTCGGCACCGCACGCCCACGGGAAGCGCTTCCAGACCTCGGCGCCGAGGATCTTCGCGGTCGCCTTCGCCTGCTCGATGCGATCGGCCGGGATCGCGCAGTGGAAGCTCTCGGGCAGGAGGCGGCCGGTCTTCGCGTCTTCGAGGCGGTCGAGGACCTGGCGCAGGATGCGAAAGCTCGAGGGCACCAGCCCGCTCGCGTCGCCCGAGTGCACGCCCTCGGTCAGGATCTCGACTTTCAGCGTCCCCGTGATGTTGCCGCGCAAGCTCGTCGTCAGCCAGAGCTGGTCGTAGTTGCCGGCGCCGCTGTCGAGACAGACGACGAGGCCGATCGCGCCGAGCCGCTCGCGCAGCGCGTCGACGTACGCCGGCAGGTCGGGCGAGCCGCTCTCCTCGCAGGTCTCGATCAGGCCGACGCAGCGCGGCCGTGCGATGCCTTGCAGGTCGAGCGACTTGATCGCCGTGATCGCGGCGTAGATCGCATAGCCGTCGTCGGCGCCGCCGCGGCCGTAGAGCAGGCCGTTCTCGAACCGTGGCGTCCACGGCCCGTAGCCGGTCTTCCAGCCACTGAACTCGGGCTGCTTGTCGAGGTGGCCATAGAGGCAGATCGTCTCGGCGCCGGCGTCATTGCCGCCCGGGCGCGTCGCCGGGGCGTCGAAGAAGATCACCGGGGTGCGGCCCTCGAGGCGGACGACCTCGAGCTTCAGCCCGCGCACCTGCTGGCGCTCGACCCACGCCGCCGCCTCGCGGACGACGTGGTCGATGTAGCCGTGCTCGCGCCACTCGGCGTCGAACATCGGGCTCTTCGCCGGCACCTCGATGTACTTCGTGATCTGCGGGACGATCTCGTCGTCCCAGACCTGCGCAGCGAAGCGGCCCAGCGCTTCGGCCTCGTCTTTCTGGATCGGTTGCAGCGGATCGCGGGCGTTCATCGCGGGCTCCTGTTCGGCGAAAGCGGCAGTGTATCGAGCCAGTCGACGAGCAGCGATAGCACTTCCTCGCGCTCGGGTTCATTGAAGACCTCGTGGAACAGCGTCGGGTACTCGCGGACGGTGACGACGTCGCGCGGTGCGGCCGCGGCGAACGCGGCGCTGCCGGCGGGAACCACCAGGCGATCGGCGCCGCCGTAGAGAAGCAGCGTCGGCAGCCGCCAGCGCGGCGCCAGCGCCAGCACCTCCGGGCCGGCGTCGGCGATGAAGCGTGCCAGGCGCGGCGCGATCCGGTCGTGGACGAGTGGATCGGCGCGATACGCCGCGACCACCTTCGCGTCGCGCGAAAGTCCATTCGGATCGAGGCCGTTGCCGACCGCCAGGTTCGGTGTCGCCGCGCCAAGCGTCGCGAGTAGGCCCCGCTGGATCGCCGACAGCCCGACGTCGAGCGCCGGCGAGGACAGGACGAGGGCATCGACGTCGCGCTGCCAGGCCGGCCGCGGCGTTTCGAGGCCGCCGGCGACGAAGCGCGCAGCGACCAGTCCGCCCAGGCTGTGGCCGAGCAGGACGAGCGGCGGCGCCGATCCGCGGCGGACGTCGTCGAGCAGCACCGCGAGATCGGCGAGGAGGTCGTCCGCGGCCGCGAGGCGGCCGCGTTCGCCGGGGCTCGCGCCGTGGCCGCGCTGGTCGTAGCCGACGACGCTCCAGCCGCTCGCGTTCAGGCGCGCGGCGACGCGGGCGTAGCGACCGATGTGCTCGCCGAGGCCGTGGACGATGACAATCGTCCCCCTGGCGTCGCCGGACGGCCAGTCGCGGCGCTGCAGCTCGAGCCGGTCGCGGGTCCGAATCGTCCGGCCCATCGCATCGCCCTCCGCCATGAACGACTCCCAGCAGGAATTCTTCGCACTGTCGCACGAACGCGGCGTCGCCCATCTGCAGCTCGATCGCCCCGAGCGGATGAACACGATGACGCCGGCGTTCTTCCCGGCCTTGCGCGACGCGGTGCGCGCGCTGAGCGACGCCGGCCAGACGCGCGCGCTGGTGATCTCGTCGACGGGCAAGCATTTCTCGGCCGGCATGTCGCTCGACGTCTTCGCCGGCAGCGAGCTCGCGCTCGCGGCGACGACGCCGCGCGAGCGGCTCAGCTTCCAGGAGTCGCTCCGCAAATTGATGGCTTGCTTCAGCGCGCTCGACGAGGCGCGCTTTCCGATCGTCTGCGCGATCCAGGGCGGCTGCATCGGCGGCGCGCTCGATCTCGCCACCGCGTGCGACATCCGCCTCTGCAGCGCCGACGCATTCTTCACCGTGCAGGAGATCTCGATCGGCATGGCGGCCGACCTCGGCGTCCTGCAGCGGTTGCCGAAGATCGTGCCGCAGGGCGTCGCCCGCGAGATGGCGTACACCGGCGAGCGCGTCGGCGCCGAGCGCGCGCTCGCGATCGGCCTGGTCAACGAAGTCCTCGCCGACGCGAACGCGCTGCTTGGCCGCGCGCTCGCACTGGCGCGAGCGATCGCCGCGAAGTCGCCGCTCGCGATCGCCGGCACCAAGCTCGCGCTCAACCACGCCCGCGACCACTCGACCGCGTCGGCACTGCAACAGATGACGTTGCTGCAAAGCGCGATCTTCGACACCGGCGAGATGGCTGCGGCGATCGCGGCGTGGAAGGCCAAGCGCGGTGCCGACTTCGACGCGCTCGCGCCGGTCGCGAAGATCTAGCAGGAGCCGAGAGGCTTTCCTCGGCGCGATGTCGGCGACCTTGCGGGCGCGCGGCGCAGTCTCAAGAAGGGTTCGCCTCCGAGCGCCTTGCCAGCACCAGCAGCAGGTTGTTCGCCGGCATCGCCTCGCGCTCGCGCAGCCGCAGCCCCGCGGCTTCGGCCTCGCGCGTGACGTCGGCGAGCCGGCGCAGGCCCCAGGCCGGGTCGCGGGCGCGCAGATCGGCGTCGAACGCGAGATTGCTCGCCGCCGTCGGCACATCGTCGTCCAGGTACGGACCGTACAGCAGCAGCACACCCCTTGGCGCGAGATGGCGCGCCGCACCCTGCATCAGTGCCCGACAGGTCGGCCACGGCGAGATGTGCAGCATGTTGGCGCAGAAGATCGCATCGACCCGCGCCGGCGCGCCGTGCCACGCCGGGCTCAGGACGTCGAGCGCGAGTGCCGGGCGCACGTTGTCGATTCCCGCGCACCAGGAGTCGATCGACGCCAGTGCAGCCGGATCGGCATCGCTCGGCTGCCATTGCCACCCCGCCAGCGCCGCCGCGAAGTGCGCCGCGTGCTGGCCGGTGCCGCTGGCAATCTCGAGCGCGACGCCTCGCGACGGCACGAGCCGCTGCAGCGCCGCCAGGATCGGACCGCGGTTGCGTTCTGCGGCGGGGCTGCTGCGCCGCCCGGTCGACGTGCTCACTGCGGCCGCGGGATCGCCGGTGTCGTACCGGCGGCAAGCTCGGCGTTCTCGTTCCAGCCGCCGCCGAGCGCGCGGTAGAGCGTGACGCGGTTCTGCAGCTCAAGCGCTCGCGTCTGCACGAGCAGCGTCTGCGCCGCGAACAACGTGCGCGCCGCATCGAGCGAGTCGAGAAAGCTCGCCGCGCCGGAGCGATAGCGCAGATCGGCAAGGCGATAGGCGATCGCCAGGGCGTTGGTCTGCGCTGCCTGGGCGCGCAACTGCTCGCCGAGCGTCGCGCGACCGGCGAGCGCGTCAGAGACTTCGCGAAACGCGTTCTGGATCGAGCGCTCGTATTGCGCCACGGCGATGTCACGGTCGACGCGGGCGACATCGAGGTTGGCCTGGTTGCGGCCGGCATCGAAGATCGGCTGCAGCAGCTGTGCGGTGCCCGTGAATGCCCACGATCCGCTCTTGAAGAGGCCCGAGAGCTCGCCGCTCGCGGTGCCGTAGCTGGCCGTCAGCGTGATGCGCGGGAAGAACGCCGCGCGCGCGGCGCCGATGTTGGCGTTGGCGGCGAGCAGCTGCTGCTCGGAGGCGCGGATGTCGGGCCGACGCACGAGCAGGTCCGACGGCAGGCCAGCCGGAAGATCGAGCGGGATCTGCTGCTGGTCGAGCGGCAGCGGCGGCGGCAGATCGGACGGAAGGGCCTGGCCGACGAGCAGCGCGAGGGCATTCTCGTCGAGCATGCGCAGGCGCGCGGCCTGCGCGAGCGCCGCGCGAGCGCCTTCGAGGAGCGACTCCGCCTGGCGAAAGTCGAGCTCCGACGAGACCCCGTTCTCGAACCGCAGCTTGGTGAGACGGTTCGAATCGACGCGGGTCTCGAGCGTCTGCCGCGTCACGCGCAGCAGGTCCTCGTCGGCGAGCAAGTTGAGGTATGCATTGGCGACCGACGAGACGATGCTGATCTGCACTGCCTTCCTCGCCTCGGCGGTCGCGAAGTACTGCGCGAGGGCGGCCTGACTGAGGTCGTGGACACGCCCGAACAGGTCGAGCTCGTAGCTCGTGACCGCCAGCCCCACCGCATAGACCGTGATCACGCTGCTGCCCACCGGCGTCTGCGAGACCGACCCGCCGGCGCCGACGGTCGGCAGCTCGTCGGCCCGGCGCACCTGGTAGAGCGCCCGCGTCTGCTCGATGTTGAGGACGGCGACGCGCAGGTCGCGGTTGTCGACCAGAGCGAGCGCGATCAGGCGCTTCAGCCGCGGGTCGGCGAAGAAGCGCTGCCAGTCGATGTCAGCGGCCGCCTCGCTGCCGGCGACCGGCGCCGACGCGGCTTGCTGCGGATAGTTCGCCGCCACCGGCGCGGCGGGCCGCTCGTAGGTCGGGATGAACGACGTGCAGCCGGCAAGGACGAGCGCCGCCGCGGCGATGACGAGGCGACGGCGGTGGCTAGGCACGGCTGGACTCCCCGGCGACCGGCGCCGACGACGCGATCGAAGCCGCACCGGCGGTCGCGATCAGGCGGCCCTTGAAGATCCGTCGGACGACGACGAAGAAGACGGGAACGAAGACGATCGCGAGCAGCGTCGCCGTGATCATCCCGCCCATGACGCCGGTGCCGATCGCGCGCTGGCTCGCCGAGCCCGCGCCGGTGGCGACGACGAGCGGCAGCACGCCGAGGATGAACGCGATCGAGGTCATCAGGATCGGCCGGAAGCGCAGGTGGACGGCCTGCAGCGTCGCCTCGATCAGGTCCTTGCCTTCGGCGACGAGATCCTTGGCGAACTCGATGATCAGGATCGCGTTCTTGGCCGACAAGCCGATGACGGTGATCAGGCCGACCTTGAAGAAGACGTCGTTCGGCATGCCGCGCAAGGTCGCGCCGATCACTGCGCCGAGGACGCCGAGCGGCACCGCGAGCAGGACCGCGAACGGGATCGACCAGCTCTCGTAGAGCGCCGACAGACAGAGGAAGACGGCGAGCATCGAGAACGCGAGCAGGATCATCGCGGTCGATCCGGAAAGGCGCTCCTCGCGCGACTGGCCGGTCCATTCGTAGGCGAAGCCGGGCGGCAGCTCGCCGGCCAGGCGCTCCATCTCGTTCATCGCGTCGCCGGTCGAGTAGCCAGGCGCGGCGTCGCCCGAGATGCGCATGGTCGGATAGCCGTTGTAGCGGATGGTCTGGATCGGACCGGTGATCCAGCGCGTCGTCGCCATCGCCGCCAGCGGCACCGGCTTGCCCAAGTTGTTGAGGACGTTGAGCTGCAGCAGGTCGTCGGGCTGCATGCGATCGGGCGCATCGGCCTGGACGACGACGCGCTGGAGCCGTCCTGCGTTGGGGAAGTCGTTGACGTAGTTCGAGCCGAGCGCCGTCGACAGCACGGCGTTGATGCTGTCGAACGAGACGCCGAGCGCGCTCGCGCGGTCGCGGTCGATGTCGATCTGCAGCTGCGGTGCGTCCTCGAGGCCATCCGGGCGGACGCCGGCGAGGACCTTGCTCTGCGCCGCCATGCCGAGCAGTTGGTTGCGCGCCGCGACCAGCGCCGCATGGCCGTTGCCGCCGCGGTCCTGGAGGCGGAACGAGAAGCCGGTCGCGGTGCCGAGCTCGGGGATCGCGGGCGGCACGAGCGCGAAGACGAAGGCGTCGCGCACGCGCGAGAGGGCGGCGAACGCGCGGCCGGCGAGCGCCTGCGCCGAGTGCTCGGCACCTTTTCGTTCGTCCCACGGCTTCAGCGGCACGAAGGCGAGCGCCGCATTCTGGCCGCTGCCCGAAAACGAGAAGCCGAGCACGCTCACCATCTTGTCGACCTCGGGCTGATGGAGGAAGAACCCCTCGGCCTGCTGCATCACGGCGAGCGTGCGCCCCTGCGTCGCGCCGGGCGGCAGCTGGACGTTGGCGATCAAGTAGCCCTGGTCCTCGGTCGGCAGGAACGACGATGGCAGGCGCTTGAATATGAAGACGACGACCGCGATGATCAGCGCGAAAGCGACGAGCATGAGCATGCGGCCGGTGCGACGCAGCAGGATCGCGACCCAGCCCTCGTAGGCATGCGTCGTCGCCTTGAAGCCGCGGTTGAACCAGCCGAAGAAGCCGCGCTTGGCCTGCTTGTGGCCGGCTTCGACCGGCTTCAGGAAGCTCGCGCAGAGGGCCGGCGTGAGCGACAGCGCGAGAAAGACCGAGCACAGCATTGCGCTCACCATGACGAGCGAGAACTGGCGATAGATGTTGCCGATCGAGCCGGCGAAGAACGCCATCGGCAGGAACACCGAGACCAGGGTCACGCTGATGCCGATCAGCGCCGCCGTGATCTGGCCCATCGCCTTCTTCGTCGCTTCCCGCGGCGGCAGCCCTTCCTCGCTCATGATGCGCTCGACGTTCTCGATCACGACGATCGCGTCGTCGACCAGGATGCCGACGGCGAGGACCATGGCGAACATCGTCAGCACGTTGATCGAGAAGCCGAACACCCACATCATGGTGAACGCGGCCAGCAGCGAGACCGGCACGACGATCGTCGGGATCAGCGTGTAGCGCAGGTTCTGCAGGAACAGGTACATGACCATGAAGACGAGGATCACCGCCTCGACGAGCGTCTCGACGACCTGGCGGATCGAGATCCGGACGAAACGCGAACTGTCGTACGGGATGTCGTACTTCACCCCCGGCGGGAAGTAGCGCGACAGCTCGGCCATGCGGGCGTGGATCAGATCGGCGGTGGCGAGCGCATTGCCGGTCGGCGAAAGCTGGACGCCGATGCCGGTCGATGGCTTGCCGTTCAGGCGCGCCTGCGTGCCGTAGCTCTGGCCGCCGAGCTCGATCCGGGCGACGTCCTTCAGCTTGACGGTCGAGCCATCGGTGTTGGCGCGCAGGACGATGTTGGCGAACTGCTCGGTCGTCGTCAGCTGGCCGGCGACGACGACGGTCGCGCTGATCGCCTGGCCGGCGACGATCGGCAGGTCGCCGAGCGTGCCCGACGAGACCTGCGCGTTCTGCGAGCGGATCGCATTGTTGACGTCGCCCACCGAGAGGTTGAAGCCGACCAGCTTGGCGGGATCGATCCAGATCCGCATCGCCCGCTCGGTGCCGAACAGCTGCGCCTGGCCGACGCCGGGCAAGCGCTGGATTTCGGGCAGCACCGTGCGCGACGCATAGTCACCGAGCGCGATCGGGTCGTACGCCGGGTTGTCGGACGACAGGATCGTGAAGAGCAGGAAGTTCGAGCGTGCCTTGTCGACGCGAACGCCCTGTTGCGTCACCGCCGCCGGCAGGCGAGGCGCGGCGCGCGAAAGGCGGTTCTGGACGTCGACCTGGGCGAAGTTCGGGTCGGTGCCGGTTTCATACGTGAGCGTGATCGCGCCGACGCCGTTGGCCTGGCTCGTCGATTCGAGGTAGATCAGCCCGGGCGAGCCGTTCATTTCCTGCTCGATGACGCTGATCACGGTTTCCTCGAGCGTCTGCGCCGATGCGCCCGGATAGACCGCCGTGACGATGATCGCCGGCGGCGCGACGGTCGGGAACTGCGCGATCGGCAACTGCGTGATCGCGACACCGCCGATGACGAGGAGAAAGAGCGCGATCACCCACGCGAAGATCGGCCGGTCGATGAAGAACTGCGCCATGACGGGTCCTCAGCGGCTCGCCGCTGCGATCGCTGCCGCTGCCGAGGCGGCGCTGGCAGGAGCGCGGGCGCCACCGCCGGCACTCGCCGCAGCCGATGCCGGCCCCTGCCACGGCACCGGCTTCACCGGCGCCGTGCCGCGCAGCTTCTGGAAACCGTCGGCCATCACCATCTCGCCGGGCTTGAGGCCGTCGAGAATGACCCACTCGCCGTTTTGCGCCGCGCCGACCTTGACCGGGCGCGGCGATACCGTGCCGTCGGCGGCGACGACCATGACGCTGTCGCCGGTCGAGCCGCGCTGCACCGCTTGCTGCGGCACGACGATCCCGGTCGGCGTCTCGGCCTGCTCGAGGCGGACGCGCACGTACATGCCCGGCAACAGGATGCCGCGCGGGTTCGGCACCTCGGCGCGCAGCGTGACTTGCCCCGAGGTCGGATCGACGGTGAGGTCGGTGAACAGAAGCTTGCCCGGCTGCGCGTAGACGCTGCCGTCCTCGAGAACGACCGCGACGCTGGCCGAGTCCTTGCCGTCGGCGCGCCGGAACTTGCCGCTGTCGACCGCCCGCCGCAACGCCAGCACCTCGGTCGTCGATTGCGTGAAGTTGATGTACATCGGATCGATCTGCTGGACCAGCGCGAGCGGGGTCGCTTCGCCCTGGCCGACGAGCGCGCCTTCGGTGACGAGGGCGCGGCCGATGCGGCCCGAGATCGGCGCCGTCACGGTCGCGTAGCCGAGGTTGATCTGGCCGGTCCGCAGATTCGCTCGCGCCGCAGCGACGTCGGCTTCGGCGGTCTTCTGCGCGGCGACGGCGTTGGTGTAGTCCTGCTTGCTGATCGCGTTCTCGGCGAGCAGCGGCTGGTAGCGATCGACCTGCGCCGTTGCCTGCGTCACCGTCGCCTGTGCGCGCGCGAGCGTCGCCTGCGCGGCCAAGACCGAAGCCTGCAGCGAGCTCGGGTCGATCTTGAACAGCGCCTGGCCGGCGTGCACGTCGCTGCCTTCGCGGAACTCGCGCTTGAGCAGGATGCCCGCTGCCCGCGCGCGCACCTGGGCAACGCGCGACGCCTCGAGTCTCCCGGGCAGCTCGGTGACGATGCCGACCGGCCGCGGCTGCACCGTGACGACGCCGACTTCGGCTGGCGGCGGACCGCCGCCCGGGCCCTTGCCAGCAGCACCAGGAGCGGAGTCGGTCTTCTGCCCGCAGCCGAGCAGGACCAGCGCCAGCGCCAGCGTCGCGTGCCGCGCGGCGCGCAGCGCGCGCAGCCTCGACGAAAAGTCGTGGTTCATCTCGGGCACCGTGTTGTCACCGACCCCCTGATCGGCACCGTGGCCGTGCCGCGGCGACTGCTTGCGCGGCCCGGGGGCGGCAAAGCTGGCGAGAATAGCCGAGCCGCGTCGGCAGCGCCTCAGACCCCCGCCTTGGCAAGAACGACCACGGAGACGCCGCGCGCTGGAGCGAGCGCGTCGCCGTTCTGATACGAATGCGGCAGGTTGCCGGGGAAGGCGAGGACGTCGCCGCTCGCGAGCGCGTGCCGTTCGCCGGCGACAGTGATGTTGACCCGGCCATCGAGGCAGGTGAAGAACTCGCGCGTGCCCGGCAGGTGCGGCGTTCCTGCCATCGCCGCGCCGGGCGCGAAATCGAGCACTTCCATCATCTCGTCGGGAACCGGCTCGGGGACGAGGTCGCGGATCGTCACGCCGCGGCCCTTGATGCGAAAAGCGACGTCCGCGGCCGGCCAGCGACGCACCTTCGCGCGCGGCGACGCGAGCAGCTCGTCGATCGGAACGCCGAGTGCGTGCGCCACCTTGACGAGAATGACCAGCGACGGATTGCCTGCTCCCGACTCGAGGTTGGCGATCGTCGAGCGCGGCACCGTGGCGCCGCGTGCGAGCGCGTCCTGCGTCAGCCCGCGCGCGTGGCGCAAGGCGCCGAGATTGCGAGCGAGATGGGCCGCCGCGGAGCGGTCTTCGCTGGTCGTTCCGGCGCCGCTCGACGCCGCATCGGCGTCGCGGTCGTGGGTCGTCGTCGTCATCGTGACTCTCTGCCAAGCCATCGGACACTGCGCTGGCGTCGCCCGGTCATGGGCCCTACCTTCGCCCCATCGCATCCGAATGGCAGCCATCATGACGCACTCCCGCATTTCCCGATCCCCCCTTCGCGTCGCCGTCACCGGCGGCACCTCCGGCCTCGGCCGCGCCCTCGTCGAGGCACTCGCCGCGCGCGGCGACGCCGTCGCCTTCGTTGCCCGCGACGGCGCCCGCGTCCGCGCCGTCACCGCCGCCGTGCCGGGCAGCCACGGCATCGTCGGCGACGTCGCCCAGAAGGACGATGCCCACGCGATCGCGCTCCAAGTCGGCGGCGCGCTCGGTGGCCTCGACGTCCTCGTCCACAACGCATCGAGCCTCGGCCCGGTCCCGCTCGCGCTGCTCGCCGACACCGAGTGCGAAGACTTCGAGCGCGCGTTGGCGACCAACGTCCTCGGCCCGTTCCGCCTCACCAAGGCGCTGCTCGGATTGCTCGCTGCATCGGCACGCGAGTCGAGCGAGCTCGGCCTGCGGGCAGTGGTGGTTCATGTGACGAGCGACGCCGCGGTGACGCCCTACGCCGGCTGGGGCGCGTACGGCGCGAGCAAGGCGGCGCTCGCCCACATGGGCCGGATCTGGCACGAGGAGCTGGCGCCGCACGGCGTTGCCGTGGTCGACGTCGATCCGGGCGACATGGACACGCCGATGCACGCCGCCGCGCTGCCCGACGCCGATCCGGCAACGCTCAAGCGCCCGCGCGACGCCGCGCGCGAGCTGCTCGCACTGATCGATCGCGAGCGCGCCGTTCCACGCGCGGAGAGCGCGCGATGAAGGCTGCGACCGAACCGGTGCAGCGGCCGCGCGACGCGCGGCTGCTCGTCGTCGATGGCGACGGCCGGATCTCGCATCGACCGCGCAGCGCGCTCGCCGACGTGCTCGTCGCCGGCGATCTCGTCGTCGCCAACGACGCCGCGACCTTGCCGGCGAGCCTGACCGGCACCCATGTCGCCAGCGCCGCGGCGATCGAGGTCCGCCTCGCCGGTCGCCGCTCGCTCGCCGCCGACGACGTGCGCACGTTCGCCGCGGTCGTCTTCGGCGCCGGCGACCATCGCACGCCGACCGAGCTGCGGCCGCCGCCGCCGGCGCTCGCCGCCGGTGACCTGCTCGCGCTCGGTCCGCTGCACGCGCGCATCGTCCGCCTGCTCGGCCACGCCCGCTTCGTCGAGTTGCAATTCGACGACGACGCCGATGCCATCCGCGCCGGCATCGCGCGCCACGGCCGGCCGGTGCAGTACGCGCACGTCGCCGAACCGCTCGCGCTCTGGGACGTGTGGACGCGGATCGCAGCGCTGCCGGCCGCGTTCGAGCCGCCGTCGGCCGGATTCATTCTCGACTGGCGCCTGCTCGACCGCCTCGCGGCGCGCGGCGTCGGCTTTGCGACGCTGACGCTCGCCGCCGGCCTGTCGTCGACCGGCGACGCCGCGCTCGATGCACGGCTGCCGCTCGATGAGCCCTACCTCGTGCCGGCAGCAACCGCCGCCGCGATCGCTGCTGCACGCCGGCGCGGCGGCCGTATCGTCGCACTCGGCACGACGGTCGCGCGCGCGCTCGAGCACGCCGGCGCGCGCCCGGGCGGCCTCGCCGCCGGCGCCGGCGTCGCCGACAACCGGCTCTGTGCCGCGACGCGCCTGCGCGTCGTCGACGCCATCGTCAGCGGAACACACGAGCCGGGGACGAGCCACCACGCCTTGCTCGGTGCGTTCGTGCCGACGGCGACGCTGGCACGCGTCGACGCCGCGCTCGCAGCGTGCGGCTACCGCACGCACGAGTTCGGCGACTCGGTCTTGATCGAGCGCGCGGCGGATTCGCGCGCGGTCGCAGCGCCGGCCGCGCGCAGCGGCGCGGCGCTCGTCGCGCCGAGCGCGCTCGCGGCCTGAGCGGCGCCGTCAGCGCACGCCGTCGCACGCCAGCGCGCTCGGCGCCGGCTTCGCGCCGGCAGCCGCCGCGACGATCAACTGTCCGCTGCGGCCAGGAATCTCGCCCCACGCGACCGGGCATCGCGGCAGCGGCCGGCCGCGTACGCGCTCGTAGTAGCGCGCCAGCGCGACCAGCTCGTGGCCCTGCTCGCGCCAGCCGCGCAGCAGGCGCTGCAAGGCCGGTGCGAGCAGCGCGCCCTCGAGCTCGGCATGCAAGGTCACGACGTGATCTTCGGCGCCGGCGGTTCGCGCCAGCAGCGCGTCGGCGACGTTGTGCTCGTCGACCCCGTCCCGCCCGATCAGCTCGTCGAAAGTCGGCAAGGTGGTCGGCAGTTGCACGTGTCGAAGTGCCACGCCGTCGAGCTCGGGAACGTAGGGTCCGGCGCCGCGGCCATCGGATGCGTAGGCCATTCCCCAGGCGTCGATCTGGCGAAACGCGGCGTCGTTCATCTGCCACCCGGCCGCGCCGTGCGTCGACGGCGGCGCGCCGAAGATCTCGACGAAGCGCGCGTGCGCCAGAGCCATCTGGCGCGTCGTCCATGGCACGTCGCGCCGGCGGACGTTGTCCTGCCAGAGGACGTGGTCCCAGGCGTGGATGCCGCACTCGTGGCCCGCGTCGCGCGCCGAGCGCATGGACGATGCAGCGACGCGGCCGATGTCGGGAGCCGGCAGCAGGACGCCGTACATCAGGGTGCGCCAGCCGTAGTGCTTCAGCACCGACGTGCGCTTCACCTTGGAAAGAAACCCGGGCCGCAGGACCCGCCGAAGGGCCCAGCCGGTGTGGTCCGGACCGAGGCTGAACAGAAAGGTCGCCTGCGCGCGGGCTTCGGCGAACGATGCGAGCAGGCGGGGAACGCCCTCCCGGGTGCCGCGCAGCGTATCGACATCGACCTTGAGGGCGATCATCGCCACGGCCGCGCGCTCACGTGCCCTCGGTCAGCGCGCGCGCTTCCGCGACGGCGGTCCGGTACGACTCGAAGATGCGGCGCAGCGACGTCTCCATCGTCACCGAAGGACGCCAGTCGAGGTCGGCGACGGTGGCGTCGATCTTCGGCACCCGGTCCTGGACGTCCTGATAGCCGTCGCCGTAGAAGTCCTTGGCCGACGTTTCCACCAACCGGCAGTCCTTCGCGGCGCTCGCGTACTCCGGATAGTCGGCGGCCATTGCGAGCATCTTCTCCGCGAGCTCGCGCACCGACCAGTGGTTGCCGGGATTGCCGATGTTGTAGATGCGCCGGCTGGCGATGCCACCCGGGTTGCGGAGGATCCGCATCAGCGCGGCGATGCCGTCGCTGACGTCGGCAAAGGCGCGCCGCTGGCGGCCGCCATCGACCAGATGGATCGGCTCGCCGCGGACGATCTGGCCGAGGAACTGGGTGACGACGCGCGACGATCCTTCCTTGCTCTCGAAGATCGAATCGAGCCCCGGCCCGATCCAGTTGAACGGCCGGAACAGCGTGTAGTCGAGGCCCTGCTCCATTCCGTAGGCGGCGATGACGCGGTCGAGCAACTGCTTCGAGCAGGCGTAGATCCAGCGCGGCTTGTTGATCGGGCCGTACACCAGGCTCGAGGTCTCGGGATCGAATTCGGCGTCGCCGCACATGCCGTAGACCTCGGAGGTCGACGGGAAGACGAGGCGCTTCTTGTAGCGGACCGCGGCGCGCACGATCGGCAGGTTGGCCTCGAAGTCGAGCTCGAACACGCGCAGCGGCTCGCGCACGTAGGTGGCCGGGGTCGCGATCGCCACCAGCGGCAGGATCACGTCGCACTTGCGGACGTTGTATTCGATCCACTCCTTGTTGATCGTGATGTCGCCCTCGAAGAAATGCATCTTCGGATGCTCGACCATGGCGCCGAGCCGGTTGCTGGCCATGTCCATGCCGTAGACCTCCCAGTCGGTGCTGGCGAGGATCTCGCGCGTGAGGTGGTGGCCGATGAAGCCGTTGACGCCGAGGATCAGGACCTTCTTCATTGCGACGCTTCCTCGCGTTGTTGCGCGGCGAGCAGCGCGCCGAGCCACTCTGCTTCGAGCGGCACGCCGTGCGCCAGCAGCTCGCGGACCTCGATCGCTTCGCCGTCGCCGCAGACGGCGAAGACCCGGCCGTCTTCGACGTGCAGCCCGAGCGATCGCGATCGCGCTGCTGACGACGGCGCCATCCGCGCGGCGCTCACCACCACGCGTGTGCCGGCAATCTCTGTGAACGCGCCGGGATAGGGCGGCGCGACGGCGCGAATGAGGGCATAGACCTGGCGCGCCGGCCTCGACCAGTCGATCCGGCCGTCGTCCGGCCGGCGGGCGCCGAAGTAGCTCCCGCGCGCGATGTCGTTCGGGCTATAGGCGATCGTGCCGGCGACGATCGCGGGAACGGATCGCCAGAGCACCTGCTCGGCGGCGACCGTCACCTTGTCGAACACTTCGCGCGCTGTGTCGTCGGGAAGGATCGGCACGGCCTGCTGGTCGACGATCCGGCCGGCGTCGGGCCGGGCCAGCATCTCGTGCAGCGTCGCTCCGGTCTCGCGCTCGTCGTGGAGCACGGCCCAGTTCGTCGGCGCGCGACCGCGGTAGCGCGGCAGCAGCGAGCCGTGCATGTTGAACGCACCGCGCGGCGCGGCAGCGAGGATTTCGGTCGGCAGCATGGACCGGAAGTAGAACGAGAAGATCAGCTCGGGGCGCGCCGCCTCGACCGCGACACGCAGCGCCGGGTCGGCCGGATCGTTGTTGTAGAGGACAGGCAGCCCGAGGTCGCGCGCGGTGTCGGCAACGCGGCGAAACCACATCGTTTCGCCGGGCGCGTCACGGTGCGTCACCACCAGCGGAACGTCGATTTCGCGCGCGCGCAGCACGCGCAGGCAGCGGTCGCCGACGTTCGAGTACGCGAACACGACCGCCCTCACCCGCGGGCCTCCTTCGCCGCGCCGGAGCTCTCGCGTGCCGCCGCGCCCGAGCTCTCGAGCAGCGCCGTGGCGGAGTCCTCGAGAACGGGGGTGCCCGAGCTCTCGAGGACCGCGGTGATGCGATAGCGCGGCCGCCGCCGCACCTCCTGTTGGATCCGGCCCACGTACTCGCCCATCAGGCCGACCCCGAACAGCATGATGCCGGTCAGGAAGAACTGCAGCGCGAACAGCGTGAAGACGCCTTCGACCTCCGCCCCGAGGACGAATCGACGCACCAGCAGGATCACGAACAGTGCGCCCGAGAGCAGCGAGAGCACCGTGCCGATGAGCGAGAACCATTGCAGAGGGATGATCGAAAAGCCCGTCACCAGATCGAAGTTCAGGCGGATCAGGCTGTACAGCGAGTATTTCGACTCGCCGGCGTGGCGAGGCTCGTGCGCGACCTCGATCTCAGTCGGTGTCGCGGCGAAGGTGTAGGCCAGCGCGGGGATGAAGGTGTTCACCTCGCGGCAGGCGTTGATCGTCTCGATCAGCGAGCGGTCATAGGCGCGCAGCATGCACCCTTGATCTGTCATGTGGATGTGCGTGGTGCGCTCGCGCAGCGCGTTGATCACGCGCGAGGCCGAGCGCCTGAAGAAGGTGTCCTGGCGCTCGCGCCGGTACGTGCCGACGTAGTCGTGCCCGGCGCGCACGGCGGCGACGAGCCGCGGGATCTCCTCGGGCGGATTCTGCAGATCGGCGTCGAGCGTGACCGCGATCTGGCCGCGGACGTGGGCGAACCCAGCCAGGATCGCCATGTGCTGGCCGAAGTTGCCGTTGAAGAGCACGACCCGCGTGACATCGGGACGTTGATGGAACTGCTCGGTGAGGATGTGCGCAGAGCGGTCGACGCTGCCGTCGTTCACGAAGATGATCTCGTAGGGCTCGTTCATCGCGTCGAGGACGCGGTAGATGCGCCCGATCAGGGCCGGCAGCACCGCCTCCTCGTTGTAGACGGGGATCACGACCGAGATCTGCGGCGCCATCACGACAGCACGCTCCGGCACGCCGTGGCGAGGCCGGCGCAGACGCGCTCGACGTCGCCGTCGTCCATCGCCGGGAATAGCGGCAGGGTGAGGATGCTGCGCCCGGCGCGCTCGGCGTGGGGCAGCATGCCGTCGCGCCAACCCTGCTGGCGATAGAAGGAGAAGAGGTGCACGGCGGGATAGTGCACCCCGGTGCCGATCCCCGCCTCGCGCATCGCGTTCATCACCGCGGCGCGGCCGCCGTTCAGCCGTTCGGCCGGAAGCAGGACCTGGAACATGTGCCAGTTGGTCGTCGCCCCCGTCGGCGAGAGGCGCTGCGGCAGCTCGACGCCGAGCGCCTCGAGGCCGGCGCGCTCGGCGGCGTCGAAGTAGAGCGTTGCCAGCTCGGCGCGGCGGCGGGTGATCTCGTCGAGGCGCCTGAGCTGATGCAGGCCGATCGTGGCGTTGATATCGGTCAGGTTGAACTTGCCGCCCGGGAATTCGACATCCATGCCGTCGGCACCCGTTCGCACGACTCCTTGCAGGCGAAGCCGCTCGACCTGCTCCGCTTCCTCGGCAGAGTTCACCACCAGGCAGCCGCCCTCGGCACAGGTGATGTTCTTGTTCGCCTGGAAGCTGAAGCTGACGAGATCGCCGAAGCTGCCGATGCGGCGGCCGTGCCAGCGCGAGTCGATGGCCTGGGCGGCGTCCTCGATGACACGAAGCTGGTGCGCGCGCGCGATCCGGTACAGCTCGTCCATCGCCATCGGCAGCCCCGCGAGGTAGACCGGCATCAGGGCGCGGGTGCGCGGCGTGATCGCCGCCTCGGTCGCTGCGAGATCCATGTTGCGCGTGCGGGGATCGATCTCGACGAACACCGGACGGGCGCCGACCGCCACGATCACGTTGCCGGTGGCGACCCAGGTGAGCGGCGACGTGATCACTTCATCGCCGGGCCCGATGCCCGCGGCGCGCAGCGCGACCTCGAGGGTCGCGGTGCCGTTCGCCAGCGCGCGCACGTGACGGCCGCCGAACAGCTGCGACAGCTCCGACTCGAACTCGCGCAGCCGTGGTCCCGAAGTGATCCAGCCGGACGCGAGGACGGCACCGACCGCGGCGATCGTCTCCGCATCGATCGTCGGCCGGGTGAAGGGCAGAAACGCGCTCTCGGTCATGGCCTGCCTTCAGCTGCGCGCCACGACCAGCACGCCGAGCAGGATGAGAGCGATGCCAGCGAAGCGGGCGGCGCCGACGGCCTCGCCGAACAGCCACCACGCGGCGACCGCGTTGACGACGTAGCCGAGCGAGAGCATCGGGTAGGCGATCGACACGTCGACGCGCGAGAGCGCGACCAGCCAGATCGCGACGCTGAGCACGTAGCAGGCGAGCCCCGCGAGCACCGGCCCGCGCGTGATCGCGCTCGCGAGTCCGGGCAGCAGCGTTCCGGGGGCGGCACCGATCGCACCCAGCGGCTTGACGCCCGCCTTCAGGAGCAGTTGGGCGCCGGCGTTGAGCAGCACGCCGGCCAGGAGGATGAGAAACGTCTGCAGCTTCATCGGTGCGGGCTTTCGAAGTTGGCGACGACGACGCGTCTGACGTCGTCGCCGACGACGACCATCGGCAACTGACGCGAACGCAGCTCGTCGTAGGTCGGGTGGGACATCACCGCCAGAGCGCGCCGGCCCGACGTCCATTCGTGGACGAACGCGTCGACGGTCGGCAGCCACTTCCCAGGCTCCTGGCCGATGCCGAACGCGAGCTCGTCGGGCGACTCGACCGGCGTCAGGATATGACGCAGGTAGAACGGCAGCGTGTGATCGACCAGCCGCACTCCGTACAGCGGCGTCGTCTCGTCGAGGAGCGGTGCGACCTTGGCGGCGAGCGGCGCGCCGGAGCTGTTCAGCCCGAAGGTCTCGTGTCCTCGCAGCCCGACCGTCACGAACGCGAAGAACGTCAGCGCGTAGGCGACCATGCTTCGCCCGGGCGCTCGGGAACCGAGGCGCCAGGCGATCGCGAACCCGGCCAGGCCGAGCGCGAGAGCAGCCGCCATCCACAGCGCGAACTCGCGGAAGAGCGCGTTCGGCGTCACCGCCGTTCCCTGCCGGGCGACCAACGGCGTCGCGACGCAGCCGATCACCATGAGCAAGAGCGCGGCGACGACGTGGCGCCGCCACTGGCGGCGGTCGAGCCGATCGAGCGCAGAAGCGCCGAGGATCGCCAGCGCCGGGTAGAGCGGCAGGATGTAGCCAGGCAGCTTGGAGCTCGAAAAACTGAAGAAGACGAGGATCGTCGCCGCCCAGACGCCGAGCAGAAGCGCGGGTCGAAATCCTTGGCGCGCCGGCTCCGAGCGCACGCCTTTCACCATCGACCAGGACAGTCCGAGCCACGGCAGGAACCCCAGCACGAGCTGCGGCAGGAAATACCACCAGCTTCCCTCGCGGTGATGGATGGGCGAGAGATAGCGTTGCAGGTGCTCGTGGACGAAGAAGAAGTGGAGGAACTCCGGATTTCGCTGCGAGACCAGCACGAACCAGGGCGTGGCGATCGCCAGCATCACGATCATCCCGACGCCGAGGTGGAGTCGGCGCCAGACGCTGAAATCGCGCGCCGCGATGGCGTAGATGAAGAGGACCAAGCCGGGCAGCACGAGACCGATCAGCCCCTTGGTCAGGATCGCAATGCCCATGGCGGCCCACGCCACCAGCATCCAGTTGCGGCGAGTGGCGCTGGAAGCAGCGGGATGCTGGGCGATCAGGAAGCCGGAGAGCACGAACGCGAGAGCCGCCGACACGCCCATGTCGAGCGAGTTGAAATGGCCGCCGATGTTCCAGGCCGGCGTAGCGAGAAGGACCAGCCCCGTCAGCACGCCGACGCGCTTCCCGTACCAGCGGGCAGCGGCCGTCGCCGTGACGATCAGCCCGGCCGCGCCGCAGAGCGCCACCCAGAGGCGAGCCTGCCATTCGCCGATGCCGAACGCCTTGAAGGCGAGCGCGGTCATCCAGATCTGCAGCGGCGGCTTCTCGAAATACTTCACGCCGTCGTAGCGGATGGTGACCCAGTCGCCGCTGGCCAGCATCTCGCGCGCGATCTCGGCATAGCGACCTTCGTCGCTCGGCAGCAGATGCCGTGCATCGAGGGTCAGGAACCAGGCGCAGGCGACGACCGTTGCCAGCACTGCGAGCAGCAAAGTCGACCCCCCCGAGCCATCGGTGCAGTCACGGGCAACCGGCAGGTCGGGCATTTCTCGCATCGCGTCGTTCACTGCCACCACCGTCGCAGCTCCGTCGATGTCTGGTCGGCCGCGGTCATCATCACGCGCACGGCCGGGGCGCGCAAGGCCGGGTCGGGCGCGAGCTGCGATCGAGCGGGTTGGCCCTCGCGTTCCTCGCAAGACCTCGCCGAGGACCGGGACATCACGGCGAGGCAGCCTCGAACTTGAAGACGGCGACGCTCGCGAGCAGATTGGGAAGGGCGCGCACCATCCGTCCCGCTTGGATGCCGAACGCGTCGAGGATCGTCAGCCCGTCCTTGCGGGCGAGGATCTCGAAATCGGCGTAGGTGCCGACGCGGATGTTCGGCGTGTCGTACCACTCGTACGGCAGGACGCGCGTCACCGGCATCCTGCCGAGCGCGACGTGCAGCCGGTTCGGCCAGTGCGCGAAGTTCGGAAAGCTGACGATGCCGATGCGGCCGACGCGCGCCGTCTCGCGCAGCATCTTCTCGGTGTTCCTCAGGTGCTGCAGCGTGTCGAGCTGGAGGACGACGTCGAAGCTCTTGTCGTCGAACAGCGCGAGGCCCTCCTCGAGGTTGAGCTGGACGACGTTGACGCCGCGCTCGTGGCAGGCGATGACGTTGGCGTCTGCGATCTCGACGCCGTAGCCGCTGCAGCCGCGCTCGCGCTGGAGCAGGGCGAGCAGCTCGCCGTCGCCGCAGCCGAGGTCGAGAACGCGCGAGCCGCGGGGCACCAATTCGGCAATGAGCTCGATGTCCTTGCGGTCGCTCATCCCAGCTCCTGCGCAAGGTTGGCGAAGCATGCGCGCATCACCGCGTGGTAGCGCGGGTCGTCGAGCAGGAACGCGTCGTGGCCGTGCGGCGCGTCGATCTCGGCGTAGCTGACGTCGCGCCGGTTGTCGACCAGCGCCTTCACGATCTCGCGCGACCGCGCCGGCGCGAAGCGCCAGTCGGTTGTGAAGCTGACCAGCTGGAAGCGGCAGCGCGCCGGCGCGAACGTTGCCGTCAGGTCGCCGCCGTGGGCCCGCGCCGGGTCGAAGTAGTCGAGCGCGCGCGTGATAAGCAGGTACGTGTTGGCGTCGAAGTACTCGCTGAACTTGTCGCCCTGGTAGCGCAGATAGGCCTCGATCTGGAATTCGATCTCCTGCGTCGAGTAGCCGAAGGCGGCGCGCTGCAGGTCGCGGCCGAACTTGGCCTCCATCGAATCGTCGGAGAGGTAGGTGATGTGGCCGATCATCCGCGCCACCGTGAGACCTCGCTTCGGCACGACGCCGTGATCGCCGTAGTGGCCGCCGTGGAACTCGGGATCGGTGACGATCGCCCGCCGAGCGACTTCGTTGAACGCGATGTTCTGCGCCGAGAGGTTCGGCGCCGTCGCGACGGCGACGCACAGGCGCAGGCGCTCCGGAAAGCGCAGCGACCAGGCGAGCGCCTGCATGCCGCCGAGGCTGCCGCCGATGACGGCGGCGAGGC
>DASXLD010000095.1:0-19808 GCA_036496385.1 Caldimonas sp.
CGGCTGACGTCGATGAGCGGCCAGCCGCGCAGCTTTCGCGACTGCACCCGCGCCGGCTTGCGCTACGCCGCGCGTCGCTTCGGCCTGCCGCTCGACGAGCCCGCCGAGCGCGAGCTGATGGGCGGCTACGAGCGGCTCTCACTCTTTCCCGAGAACCGCACCGTCCTGGTCGAGCTGCACCGGCGCGGCGTTCGCGCCGGCATCCTCAGCAACGGCGACCCCGACATGCTCGACGCCGTCGTCGGCAACGCCGGTCTCGCCGGCCTCGTCGATCCGGTCCTGAGCGTCGAGAGCACGGGCCGCTTCAAGACCGATCCGGCGACCTACGCCCTCGGCACCCAGGCGCTCGGCCTCGCTGCCGTCGACGTGCTGTTCGTCTCGAGCAATTGCTGGGATGCGATCGGCGCCACCTGGTTCGGCTACACGACGCTCTGGATCAACCGCTTCGGCCTGCCCCTCGACGAGCTCGGCGCGCGGCCGACGCGAACCGGCACGCAGCTCACCGACGTGCTCGATTTCCTCCCTTCCGAGAGATCCTCGCCATGACGACGACGCTCGACCTTCCTGCCGGCGTGCAGATCAACGCCCCTGTCCTGCCGGGCTTCGAGACCGTCCTGACGCGCCCGGCGCTCGAGCTCGTCGCCGTTCTCCATCGCGCCTTCGAGCCGCGCCGCCAGCAGCTGCTGGCACTCCGTCAGGAGCGCGCGAAACGGCTCGATGGCGGCGAGCGGCCGGACTTCCTCGCCGAGACCGCCGACATCCGCGCCCGCGACTGGAAGATCGCGCCCGTGCCGGCAGCGCTGCAGTGCCGACGCGTCGAAATCACCGGTCCGGTCGACGCCAAGATGGTCATCAACGCGTTCAACTCGGGCGCCGACTCGTACATGACCGACTTCGAGGACTCGAATTCGCCACTGTGGACGAACCAGATCCAGGGCCAGATCAACATCATGCAGGCGATCCGGCGCACGCTCTCCTTCGAGCAGGAGACGGCCGCCGGCAAGAAGGCCTACAAGCTCAACGACCGAATCGCGACGTTGCAGGTGCGCCCGCGTGGCTGGCACCTCGACGAGAAGCACGTCATGGTCGACGGCAGAAGAGTCCACGGCGGCATCTTCGACTTCTCGCTCTTCATGCTCCACAACGCCACGGAGCTGCTCGCGCGCGGCGCCGGCCCGTACTTCTACCTGCCGAAGATCGAGAGCCATCTCGAGGCGCGCCTCTGGAACGACATCTTCGTGACGACGCAGCACCACCTCGGCATCCCGCAGGGGACGATCAAGGCGACGGTGCTGATCGAGACGATCCTGGCGGCGTTCGAGATGGACGAGATCCTGTGGGAGCTGCGCGACCACTCGGCGGGCCTCAACGCCGGGCGCTGGGACTACATCTTCAGCTGCATCAAGAAATTCAAGCACGACCAGAGCTTCTGTCTCGCCGACCGCGCGAAAGTGACGATGACGGCGCCGTTCATGCGCGCCTACGCACTGCTGTTGCTGCAGATCTGCCACCGGCGCGGCGCGCCGGCGATCGGCGGCATGAGCGCACTGATCCCGATCAAGAACGATCCGGTGAAGAACGAGGCGGCGATGATCGGGATCATCTCCGACAAGCGGCGCGACGCCGAGGACGGCTACGACGGCGGCTGGGTCGCGCATCCGGGGCTGGTCGAGCCGGCGATGAAGGAATTCGTCGCCGTCCTCGGCGACCGTCCCAACCAGTTCGCCAAGCAGAAGCCGGAGGTCGACGTCAAGGCCGCCGACCTGCTCGACTTCCGGCCCGAGCAGCCGATCACCGAGGACGGCCTCAGGATGAACATCAACGTCGGCGTCCACTATCTCGGTGCCTGGCTGGCGGGCAACGGCTGCGTGCCGATCCACAACCTGATGGAAGACGCGGCGACCGCCGAGATCAGCCGCTCGCAGGTCTGGCAGTGGATCCGCTCACCGAAGGGCGTCCTCGACGACGGCCGCAAGGTCACCGCCGATCTCGTCCGCCGCCTCGTTCCCGAGGAGCTCGCCAAGATCAAGGCGGGCGGCTTCGCCGGCAAGTTCGACCGCGCCGCGGAGATCTTCACCCGCATGAGCACGCAGGAAGACTTCGCCGAGTTCCTGACGCTGCCGCTGTACGAGGAACTCTGATCCGAGCGGTTCGTCCCGCGCTTTCGGCACTGCGTCGCAAGACGCGTGGCGCGGTGCCCATGCCGACCTAGAGTGAGCTTCCCGGCGCCGCCTCACGGCACGGCCGCAGAACTATTCGACGTTCGGCGTCCGGCCGGGCGACAAGATGTACCTGCCGCCGGAGCAGCGCGTCTCGATCTGGTAGCTGGCGCAGGATCGCGGCGCGGCGGCGACAATCGCTCGCGCCGCCCCCGGATCCCGCTGCCGTTTCCGTGCCCTCGTCCGACCCGATCCACTCCCGCGCCGCGCTTGCCGAGCGCTACGGCCCGAGCTATCGCTGGCGTGTCATGGCGACGGTGATGATCGGCACGGTCGCGTCGATCATGGCGTCGACCA
Source organism: Caldimonas sp. (assembly GCA_036496385.1). GTDB lineage: Bacteria > Pseudomonadota > Gammaproteobacteria > Burkholderiales > Burkholderiaceae_C > Schlegelella_A. The sequence goes on from DASXLD010000095.1 coordinate 2,517, forward strand.
TCATCAACGTCGCCGTGCCCGACATGGCCCGAGTCTTCGGCCTCGGCCAGGATCGGGCGCAGTGGCTCTCGGCCGGCTTCATGGGCGCGATGACGCTCTCGATGCTGACGACGCCGTGGCTGCTCTCGCGCTACGGCTACCGCCACACCTACATCGGCGCGGTCGCGCTCTTGATGGCCGGCGGCATCGTCGGCGGCCTCAGCCGCTGGTTCGACCTCGTTCTCGCGATGCGCGCTGCCGAAGGGCTCGCCGCCGGCGTCCTGCAGCCGATTCCGGCGATCGTCGTGCTGCACGCGTTCGGCGCCGGCGAGCGCGGCAAGGCGATGGGCATCTTCGGCTTCGGCGTCGTCCTTGCGCCGGCGGTCGGGCCGAGCATCGGCGGCATCCTCGTCGAATGGTTCGGCTGGCGCTCGATCTTCTTCGTCGTCACGCCGTTCTGCATCCTCGCGATCGCGATGGCGCAGCGCTACCTGCCGATCGGCGCTCCCGGCGGCGCGCCGATCAGCCGCGCCGGTGGTCGCCTCGACGTCATCGGCCTCGGCCTGATCGCCATCGCCGTCCTCGCGCTTCTGAACGGCATAGTCCACCTGCACGGCGAGACGCTCGATTTCGCGCTCGCGCTGCTCGCCTGCAGCGTCGTCGCGACGATCGGCTTCGTCTACCACCAGCGTCGCGGCGCCCGCCCGCTGATGGCGCTCGGCCTGTTCGGCCATCGCGTCTTTGCGATGGGTGGCGCGGTCGCGTTCATCTACGGCATGGCACTGTTCGGATCGACCTACCTTGTCCCGGTCTTCATGCAGGAGGCACTGCACCTGCCGCCCTCGCAGGCCGGTGCGGTGTTGCTGCCGGCGGGGATTGCTCTTGCGGTGACGATCCCCGTCGCCGGCCGGCTCGCCGACCGGGTCGCGGTCCACCGCATGGTCAGCGCCGGCCTCGTTCTGCTCGCGTTGTCGTTCTTCCTGATGCTCGGCGTCGGCCTCGCGACCTCGCTCCTTCTCATCACCACCTGGGCGGTGATCGGCCGCGTCGGCCTCGGCCTGATCATGCCGTCGCTCAACCTCGGCTCGATGCACGGCGTTCCGCAGGCGCTGATCTCGCATGGCTCGAGCACCGTCAATTTCCTCCGCCAGCTCGGTGGCGCGGTCGGCATCGGCCTGGTCGGCAACGTCCTCGCCTGGCGGCTGCGCACCCACGCCGACACGCCGATCGCCGCCTACCACGAGACGTTCGCCCTGGTCGGCGTCATCAGCGCTTGCGCGATCATCGCCGCCTGGCGGATGGCGCCGCGGCGACGTCGGCCGGCGCAGCCGGCGCGACCCGCGGCATGAACCTCGACCTCGATCTCCTGCCCGAGCGCTGCGACGCGATCGTCGTCGGCGCCGGCCCCGCGGGCAGCGCGGCGGCCCAGGTCCTCGCGCGCGGCGGTCGCGACGTCGTGCTGGTCGACACCCACGCGTTTCCGCGCGACAAGGTCTGCGGCGACGGCCTCATCCCCGATGCGCACCGCGCGCTCGCCCGGCTCGGTGTGCTCGATGCCGTCGTCGCCGAAGCGCGGCAGGCGAGTTCGCTCGGCTGCATCGCGCCGCGCGGCGGCCGCATCGACGTGCCGGGCCGGCTCTCGGTGCTGCCGCGCAAGCGCCTCGACGAGATCGTCTGCCGCGCCGCCGTTGCCGCCGGCGCGCGCATGTTCGCGCCGGCTCGCTTTGTCGCGCCGCTGCGCGACGGCGGCGATGGCTCAGGCCGCGCCGTCGGCGCACGCCTGCAGGACGGCGAACGCAGCCGCGACGTCCGCGCGCCGTGGCTCGTCCTCGCCAGCGGCGCGCAGCCGCAGGCGACGATCGCCGCGGGCCTTTGCGAGCGGCGCACGCCAAGCGGCATCGCCTTGCGCGGCTACATCGTCAACGCGGCGATGGCGGCTCGCATCACGAGCCTCGAGGTCGTCTGGCACAAGCGCCTCGCGCCCGGCTACGGCTGGATCTTTCCGTGCGGCAACGATGTCTTCAACATCGGCGTCGGCGTCGCCGGCAGCCACAAGCCGGGCGCCGATGGCCGCTATGCGATGCACAACGCCAACCTGCGCCAGGCTTTCGCGGCGTTCCAGTCGCTGTACCGGCCGGCGCGCGAGCTCGTCGAAGGCGGCCGCTGGCTGGGCGAGCCCGGCCACGAGCTGAAGGGCGCGCCGCTGCGTTGCTCGCTCGAAGGCGCGCGCCTCGAGGCGCCGGGTGTTCTCGTCACCGGCGAGGCGGCGGGCAGCACCTACGCGTTCACCGGCGAAGGCATCGGCAAGGCGATGGAGACCGGCATCCATGCCGCCGAGGCGATCCTCGGCGGCGCCGCTGCCGACATCGCCGCCGCCGCCGACGCCGCCGTGCGTGCCGACTACACGGCGCGCGTGCTGGCGCTGAAGCCCCGCTTCGACGTCTACGAACAGGCCAATCGCGCCAACGAGCACCCCTGGCTGGTCGACCTCCTGGTCTGGAGCGCGCGGCGCAGCCCCCGCCGCCTGCAGCGCATGGCCGGCGTGCTTGAGGAGACGCACATCCCGACCGATGCGGTCACCGTGCGCGGTGTCCTGCGCCGCCTGTTCGATTGGCGCTGAGCGGGCGAGTTTCGTGATGACCGCGGTCGAAATCGGCGCCGCTCGCGCGTCATCGTCATGAGCGCCACCGTCGGCGCTCGTACTTTCGGAGCCACCATGGACTACATGCTGATGTTCTACCAATCGAGCGATGACTTCGCGACCCGCACCGACCCGGCCCGATCGGCCGCCTACAACGCCGGCTGGATGGCCTACGTGCAGGCCATCTACGCCGCCGGCATCGCCAAGAGCGGCGACGGCCTGCAACCGCCGTCGACGGCGACGACGCTGCGCATCGGCGAGGGCAAGCGGCGCGTCCAGGACGGGCCGTTCGCCGAGAGCAAGGAGCAGCTCGGCGGCTTTTTCGTCATCGACGTCCCCGACCTCGACAGCGCGCTCGCCTGGGCGGCGCGGGCGCCGTGCGCGGCGACCGGTGGAGTCGAGGTGCGGCCGACGCTGCCGCGCCAGGCCAACGCTTGAGCGACGCGGCGCGCGCCGCCGCGCCGACGGCCGGAGAAGCCGCCGCGGCGGTCGCGCGCGACTCGTACGGCCGTCTCGTCGCCTATCTCGCGGCGCGCTCGCACGACATCGCCGGCGCCGAGGACGCGCTCGGCGACGCCTTCGCTGCCGCGTTGCGCGACTGGCCGACCGACGGCGTCCCGGATGCCCCCGAAGCGTGGCTGCTGACGACGGCGCGGCGGCGCTTGCACGACCGGTGGCGCCATGGCCTCGTCGAAGCGGGCGCCGAAGCGACGCTCGCGACCGTCTTCGGCGAGCTCGCGGCGCTGCCCGAGCCTGAATTTCCCGACGACCGCCTGAAGCTGATGTTCGTCTGCGCGCATCCGGCGGTCGATCCGTCGGCACGCGCGGCGCTGATGCTGCAGACGGTCCTCGGCCTCGACGCGGCGCGAATTGCGTCGGCGTTCCTGGTCGCGCCGGCGACGCTGTCGCAGCGTCTGGTCCGCGCCAAGACCAAGATCCGCAGCGCCGGCATCGCCTTCGAAGTTCCCGGCGCCGACGAATGGGCACCGCGCCTGGCCGACGTGCTCGAGGCGATCTACGCGGCCTACGGAACCGGCTGGGACGACGTCGCCGGTACCGACCCGGCCAAGATCGGCCTCGCCGAAGAAGCGTTGACGCTCGCCGCGATGCTCGTTCGTCTTCTCCCCGACGCGGCAGAGGCATGGGGGCTGGTCGCCCTGCTCGCGTTCTGCCAGTCGCGCGTGCGCGCGCGACGCAACGCGCAAGGCGATTACGTCCCGCTCGCGGCACAGGACACTGCGCTCTGGAACCGCGAGCTGCTCGGCGTCGCCGAGGCGGCGCTGCAGAAGGCGGCGGCGCTGGCGGCGCCCGGGGCGTTCCAGCTCGAGGCGGCGATCCAGTCGGCGCACAGCCAGCGCTGCCTCGGCGCCGACGTTCCGGAGACGGCGATCGTCGGGCTCTACGACGCGCTGGTCGCTGTCCAGCCGACGATCGGCGCGATCGTCAGCCGCGCCTGCGCCGTCGCTGCGGCAGACGGTCCGGCGGCCGGCCTCGCTGCCCTCGGAGCGCTCGCTGCCGAGGACGTCGATGGCTACCAACCTTATTGGGCCGCGCTCGCGCACCTCGCCGCAGCCGCAGGCGAGGAGCGCAGGGCGCGCGCGGCGCGCGAGCGCGCCGTCGGCCTCAGCACCGATCCGGCGGTGCGGCGCTTTCTCCTCCGCGCCGACTAGGCGCAGCGGGACGGCCATACTGGAGGCCGCTTTCCTCCTCGTCGACGACATGTGCCAGCTCCTCGGCATGAACGCCAACACGCCGACCGACGTGATGTTCAGCTTCACGGGCTTCGCGACGCGCGCGCACGAACACAAGGACGGTTTCGGCATCGCCTTCTTCGAGGACAAGGGCGTCCGGCTCTTCGTCGACACCTCGAGCGCGCACGAGTCGCCGGTGGCCGAGATGGTGCGGCGCTATCCGATCCGCAGCCGCAACATCGTCGCCCACATCAGAAAGGCGACCCAGGGACCGGTCGCCCTCGAGAACACGCACCCGTTCGTTCGCGAGCTGTGGGGTCGCTACTGGGTGTTCGCCCACAACGGCGACCTCAAGAGCTACAAGCCGCGGCTGCACGGCGCGTTCCGGCCGGTCGGCACGACCGACAGCGAGCGCGCGTTCTGCTGGCTGATGCAGGAGCTCGCCAAGTCGCACGCCGGCGTTCCGGGAATCGCCGAGCTGAGCGCGACGCTCGCCGAGCTGCTGCCGCAGATCGCCGCGCACGGCGTCTTCAACGCGACGCTCAGCAACGGCCAGGCGCTCTGGGCGCACTGCTCGACGCAGCTGCACCACATCGTCAGGAAGCACCCGTTCGCGCGGGCGTCGCTGCAGGACGAAGACGTCACCGTCGACTTCGCCGCGCAGACGTCGCCGAGCGACCGCGTCGCCGTCGTCGTCACCGAGCCCCTGACCCGGGACGAGCGCTGGGTCGCATTCGCGCCCGGCGAGATGCGGGTGTTCGTCGACGGCGCGCCGTTCGGGTAAGAGCCCAGGGGTGCGCTTGCATTTGGCAACACAATGCAGCCCGCTCCTTCCTCGCCCCCTCACGCATGCCCACCGACACTCCCGCCCCGACGCCGCGTTTCGATTCCTTCTACAAGCACGACGAGCTGACCAAGCTGCTGTTCGAATACGCGCAGGCGTACCCGACGCTGGCCGCGATCCGCTCGATCGGCAAGAGCTACGAGGGGCGCGAGATCTGGGTCGCGACGCTGACCAATCTTGCGACCGGGCTGGCCGAGGACAAGCCGGCGTTCTGGTGCGACGGCAACATCCACGCCGCCGAGCTGACGGCGTCGACGGCGGTCCTCTACTTCCTCCACCAGCTGCTCAGCAAGTACGGCAGTGACGCCGAGATCACCCAGCTTCTCGACACCCGCGCGGTCTACCTCTGCCCGCGCCTCAATCCCGACGGCGCCGAGCTCGCGCTTGCCGAGCGGCCGCGCCACATCCGCTCCTCGACGCGCCGCTACCCGCTCGAGGAAGACCCCACCGAAGGGCTGACCGCCGAGGACATCGACGGCGACGGTCGCATCCTCTTCATGCGGATCGCCGATCCGCACGGGACGTGGAAGAAGTGCGCCCAGGATCCGCGGCTGATGGTCGCGCGCGAGCCGGGCGAGTTCGGCGGCGACTACTTCCGCCTCATGCCCGAGGGGCTGATCGAGAACTACGACGGGCTGACGATCAAGGTCAACTCGGACGTCGAAGGGCTCGACCTCAATCGCAACTTCCCGTCCGGCTGGCGCCAGGAATACGAGCAGACGGGCGCCGGCGACTACCCGACGAGCGAACCCGAAGTGAAGGCGATGGTCGACTTCATCGTCGCCCACAAGAACATCGGCGCCGCGGTCAGCTACCACACGCACAGCGGCGTGATCCTCCGGCCGATGGGAACGCAGAGCGACGACGACATGATCCCGGAGGACCTGTGGTCGATCAAGCGCTTCAGCGAGATCGGCGCGAAGCTCACGGGCTACCCGGCGATCAGCATCTGGCACGACTTCAAGTACCACCCGAAGGACGTCATCAGCGGCACGCAGGACTGGATCTACGAGCACCTCGGGGCGCTGTTCTGGGTGGTCGAGATCTGGGCGCCGAACAAGGAGGCCGGCATCGCCGACTACAAGTTCATCGACTGGTATCGCGAGCATCCCGTCGAAGACGACCTCAAGCTCATCAAGTGGAGCGACGAGCACTGCGGCGGCCAGGCGCACGTCGACTGGAGGCCGTTCATGCACCCGCAGCTCGGGCCGGTCGAGATCGGCGGCTGGGACAAGATGAACTACTGGCGCAATCCGCCGCCGCCGCTGCGCGAGCGCGAGGCGGCGCGCTTCCCGAAGTGGATGACGACGATCGCGCTCTCGCTGCCCAGGCTCGAGTTGCTGCGGACCGAGGTGCGTGCGCTCGGCCCCGACACCTGGCGGGTCCGCATCGCCGTCGCCAACAGCGGCTGGCTGCCCGCTTACGTGACCAAGCGCGCGCTGGAACGCAAGACCGTGCGCGGAGTCATCTTCGAGATCCACCTCCCCGAGAACGACGCCTCGGTTTCGCTCGTCAGCGGCAAGCCCCGCATGGAAGGCCCGCAGCTCGACGGCCATGCGCCGAAGAACTCGCTCAACGCCTTCCTGCCGAGCCGCGAGATCACCGCCGATCGCGCCGTCGGCGAATGGGTCGTTCGTGCGCCGAAGGGGACGCGGCTGGCGATCGGCGCTCGCGCCGATCGCGCCGGCGTGGTGCGGGCCGAGGTGGTGCTCGACTAGAAGCGCAGCCGGACGCCGCCGGCGAGCGTCTTGCCCGAGGAGACGAAGCTCAGATTCTCGAACAGCGCGGCGACGTAGATGTCGGTGTTCTTCGACAGGAAATAGTCGTAGCCGATCGTCGTCGTCGCGTCGGTGACGGCGCGCACGCTCGTCTTGATGTGCGAGTTGCCGTACGAAGCGAGGATGAGACTGTTGCCGATCGGCACGGCGATGCCGAGCTGGTAGAGGATCGTCTGGACATCCTCCGTGGCCTCGGTCTTGACGCGGCCGACCTGGCCGTAGACGCGCACGATCGTGAAGTCATAGGTGGCGCTGATCTGGTACGCGGTCTGGCGCTCGAATCCGTCGGGCACCGGCAGGGCGCTGTTCTTGATCTTCTCTGCGGCGAGCGCGAACGCGAACGGGCCGGTGATGTAGGCGACGCTCGCGCCCAGGTTGTGCTCGGTGTTGGGCGCCTCGGCGAGATTGCCGGCGACGTTGATTCGGAGCGGCGTGTCGCTCGGGTTGTTGTTGTAGGAAAGCGAGTTGTTCCAGCGCGAGTCGCCGACGACGACGCCGCGGCTGCCGAAGTACTGGCGCGCGCTCGGCGAGAAGCCGGGGCTTTCGCCGAACGGATTGAAGTTGATCGTCGTCAGGTAGAGCGGGCTCGCGGTGCGACCGAGGACGGTCGTGCCGAACGCGCCCGACAGGCCGACGCTCGCCTCGCGGGCCCAGAACGGATCGCCTTCCATGCGGCCGGCGCTGCCGCTGTCGATGCGAAGGTAGGACTCGAGGCGAAACACCGCGCGCAGGCCGCCGCCGAGATCCTCGCTGCCGCGAAAGCCGATGAAGCTGCGCTGCAGGTTGCCGTTGTCGAGCTGCCAGCTGTGATGGTCGGCGCCGACCTCCTTGATATAGCTGCCCGAGGCGTCGATCAGGCCGTAGATGACGTTGCTCTGCGCCGCGGCGCCGACGCTGCCGAGCACGGCAGCGGCAGCCAGCGAGGCGGTACGGATCGTGCGGGCGATTCGGGGCATCTCGGGATTCCGGCGGGACGGGGCAACGACACGGGCGGCGCGGGTGCCGGGTTGCATTCTGGCCGAGATCGGCGCCGGGTCGCGCAAGCATCGCGCCGTGTGCGTCCCAGCCGCCACAATCGCTTTCCCCCAAGGCTTCGAATCTGCATGGAGATCTTCGTCAACGGCACCGTGCGCCAGCTTGCGGACGACCTCGCCGATCCGGCGTTGCCGCTGCTCTGGGCGCTGCGGGATCTGCTCGGCCTCACCGGAACCAAGTTCGGCTGCGGCGTCGCCGCGTGCGGCGCCTGCACGGTGCACGTCGACGGCACTGCCGTGCGCTCGTGCGTGCTTCCGATCGGGTCGCTGAAAGGGCGCCGGGTCGTCACCATCGAGGTGCTCGGTGTCGCCAACGCGCCGCATCCGCTGCAGCGCGCTTGGGCCGTGCATCAGGTGCCGCAATGCGGCTACTGCCAGAGCGGCGTGCTGATGGCCGCCGCCGCGCTGCTGGCGAAGAACACAACGCCGAGCGACGCCGAGATCGACGCCGCGGTCGACAACGTCTGCCGTTGCGGAACGTACCCGCGCCTGCGCGCGGCGATCCGTGCCGCCGGCGCGGCGATGTCGTGAGGCGGCGCGCTCTCCTCGTCAGCGGTCTCGGCGCCGCGGGAGCGCTCGTCGTCGGCTGGGGGCTGCTGCCGCCGCGCGAGCGGCTCGGCGCGGTCGACGCGCTGCCGGTCGAAAGCGGCGAGGTCGGCCTCAACGGCTGGATCAAGATCGCCGCCGACGGCGCGGTGATGCTGGCGATGCACCGCAGCGAGATGGGGCAGGGAACGCATACGGCGCTGGCGATGCTCGTTGCCGAGGAGCTCGATGTGCCGCTGGCGCGCGTTCGCCTGTTCACGGCGCCGGTCGAGCGGCTGTACGGCAACGTCGCGACGATGGTCGCGAGCATTCCCTACTTCCATCCGCGCGAGACCGAGCCCGGCAACGAGAGCGGACCGGCGAAAGCGGGACAGTGGGTCGTCGCCAAGATCGCGCGCGAGCTCGGCATCAACCTCACCGGCGGATCCTCGAGCGTCGTCGACAGCTGGGAAGTGCTCCGGCTGGCTGCCGCGACGGCGCGGGCGCGGCTGCTCGGCGCCGCCTCCATCGCCTGGAAGCAGCCGGCGACCGAGCTCGTCGTCCACGACGGCGTCGTCAGCCATCCGTCGGGCCACAGCGCGCACTACGGCGAGCTTGCGCGCATGGCGGCGGCAACTCCGAGCGGCGACGTTCGCGTCAAGCGGCGCGACGAGTGGCGCCTGATCGGCACCGCGGCGCCGCGAATCGACGTCGTCGCCAAGAGCAACGGCGCGGCGGTCTTCGGTATCGACGTGCGGCCGCCGGGGCTCGTCTTCGCGGCGATCCGCCATTGCCCGATCCTCGGCGGCAGCCCCGGCGCGGTCGACGTCGCGCCGGCGCTCGCGCTTGCCGGCGTCGAGCGGGTCGTTCGCATCGGCCCGTACGGCGGCTCGGCCGAGGCGTTCGCGGTCGTCGGCAGGACGTGGTGGCACGCGCAGCGCGGCGCCGCGGCGATCGCCGTGCAGTGGCAGCAGCGACCCGCCGGCGCGCTCGACAGCGCGGCGATCCTCGCCGCCCTCGAGGCGCGCGCGCGCGCCGCCGCGGCGGTCGACGGCGGCTTCGCATTCCACCGCCGCGGCGATGTCGCCGCCGCCGACGCGAGCGCAGCGCGCCACATCGAGCAGGTCTACCGCGCACCGTATCTCGCCCACGCGGCGATGGAGCCGATCAATTGCACGGCGCGGGTTGCCGGCGGCACGGTCGAGGTCTGGGCGTCGACGCAGGTGCCCGGGCTGGCGCGCGCGATCGCCGCGCAGGTCGCCGGTGTCGCCGAGGATGCGGTGACGCTGCACGTTCCCTATCTCGGCGGCGGCTTCGGCCGGCGCCTCGACGTCGACTTCGTCGGCCAGGCGGTGCGGGTCGCGCTCGAGACGGGCGGTCGGCCGGTGCAGCTCGTCTGGTCGCGCGAGGAGGACCTGACGCACGACTTCTATCGCCCGGCCGGCGTCGCGATCGTGCGCGCCGGTGTCGGTGACGACGGCTTGCCGACGACGCTGCGCATCACGAGCGCCGGCGACGCGATCACGCCGCGCTGGATGGAGCGCGATCTGCCTGCGCTCGCGGGGCCGGTCGATACGCCGGACAAGACGACGGGCGAAGGACTCTTCGACCAGCTCTACGGTGTGCCGAATCAGCGCATCGCGCACGTCGCAACGCAGATGGGCGTGCCGGTCGGCTATTGGCGCTCGGTCGGCCATTCGCACAACGCGTTCTTCGTCGAATCGTTCTTCGACGAGCTCGCCCATGCCGCAGGCCGCGACCCGATCGACTATCGGCTCGCGTTGCTCAAGGAGGCGCCGCGGCACGCCGCCGTGCTGCGCCTCGCCGCCGAGCGTTCGGGCTGGCCGGGCTTCGGCCTGGCGCGGCCGCTGCCACCGGGACGCGCGCGCGGCGTCGCTCTTCACGAGAGCTTCGGCAGCGTCGTCGCCCAGGTGGTCGAGGTGTCGATCGAGCGCGGCCGGCCGCGCGTGCATCGCGTCGTCTGTGCCGCCGACATCGGCACCGTCGTCAACCCCGGCATCGTCGCGCAGCAGATGGAGGGCGCGGTGGTGTTCGCGCTGTCGGCGGCGCTCTATGGCCGGATCGACATCGTCGGCGGCGTCGTGCAGCAGACGAACTTCCCGAACTACCCGGTCGTGCGACTCGCCGATGCGCCGACGGTCGAGACGCATCTCGTCGACAGCGCGCGACCGCCGGGCGGCGTCGGCGAGATCGGCGTCCCGCCGCTGGCGCCGGCGTTGGCGAATGCGCTGTTCGCGCTGACCGGCAAGCGTTTGCGCGAACTACCGATACAGCTTTAGCTTGCTAAAGCTGTATCGGCGGTGCCGACAGGATTTGCTCCCTCCCCGCTTCGCTCCCCTCCCTCCGAGAGGGAGGGGCCGGCCCCGTTGGGGCCGTTTTTCTAGAAGCCGCGTGATGCGGCGAGTTGCGCGCGGGCGGCCTCGGCGGCGCGACGCGACGCGTCGGCGTAGCCGGCGTCGTTGCCGGCATAGAGGATCGCGCGCGACGAGCTGACGATGATCGCGCCCGTCGTGCGTTCGGGCGTGCCGCGCCAGCCGGCGCGAACGGTCGCGGCCGGGTCGCCGCCCTGCGCGCCGATGCCGGGGATGAGCAGCGGCAACGTCGGCGCGATCTCGCGCACGCGCGCGATCTCGGCCGGGTAGGTCGCGCCGACGACGAGCCCGATCTGGCCGCCGGCGTTCCACGGCCCGGCCGCGAGCGCGGCGATGCGTTCGTAGACCTTCTCGCCCGAGTCGAGGCGCAGCTCCTGAAGGTCGCCGCCGCCGGCGTTCGACGTCCGGCAGAGCAGGATCGCGCCCTTGCCTTGGTGGCGCAGGTACGGCTCGATCGAGTCGAAGCCGAGCAGCGGCGAGAGCGTCACCGCGTCGGCGCGATAGCGGTCGAAGACCTCGCGCGCGTACTGCTCGGCGGTGCTCGCCATGTCGCCGCGCTTGGCGTCGAGAATCACCGGAACGTCGGGCGCGCTGTCGTGGATGTAGGCGATCAGCCGCTCGAGCTGCGCTTCGGCGCCGTGAGCGGCGAAGTACGCGATCTGCGGCTTGAACGCGATGACGAGGTCCTTGGTGCGATCGACGACCTTCGCGCAGAACTCGAAGATGCGCGAGGCGTCGTCGCGCATCACGCCCGGGAAGCGCGCCGGCTCCGGGTCGAGGCCGACGCACAACGTCGACCGGTTGGCGCGCTCGGCAAGCGCGAGCCGCTCGACGAAGGTCATCCGGCCGCGCTCCGGGCCGCCGCGGCGCGCTCGATCTCGTCGGCTGCGGCGCGCGCAAGCGCTGCCGCCCGGCCGACATAGCTGCGCGGCGTCAGCGCCAGCAGGCGATCGCGTGCCTCGGCCGGCAATGCCAGGCCGCGGATGAACGCGTGCAGCGCGTCGCGGCCGATCGCCTTGCCGCGGGTCAGATCCTTCAGCTGCTCGTAGGGATTGGCGATGCCGTGGCGGCGCATCACCGTCTGCACCGGCTCGGCGAGCACTTCCCACGCGTCGTCGAGGTCGGCGTCGATCGCGGCGCGGCCGACGCCGAGCCTGGCCATGCCGCGCGCGAGCGAGTCGATCGCGAGCGCGGTGTGGCCGAGGGCGACGCCGATGTTGCGCAGCACCGTGCTGTCGGTCAGGTCGCGCTGGAAGCGCGAGATCGGCAGCTTCTCGCTCATGTGCGCGAGCAGGGCATTGGCGATGCCGAGGTTGCCTTCGGCGTTCTCGAAGTCGATCGGGTTGACCTTGTGCGGCATCGTGCTCGAGCCGACCTCGCCGGCGGTGGCGCTCTGCACGAAGTAGCCGAGGCTGACGTATCCCCAGACGTCGCGCGCCCAGTCGATCAGGATCGTGTTGCAGCGCTTGACGGCGTCGAAGAGCGCGGCGATCTCGTCGTGCGGCTCGATCTGCGTCGTGTACGGATTGAACGCGAGGCCGAGACGCTCCTCGACGACGCGGCGGGCCAGCGCTTCCCAGTCGAGCTCCGGGTAGGCGGCGGCGTGCGCGTTGTAATTGCCGACCGCGCCGTTCATCTTGGCGCGCATCGGCACCGCCGCGACGGCGGCGCGCGCCGCGTGCAGGCGCACCGCAACGTTGGCGATCTCCTTGCCGAGCGTCGTCGGGCTCGCCGCCTGGCCATGCGTGCGCGCGAGCATGGCGACGTCGGCTTGCGCGCGCGCCATCTCGGCGAGCGTCGCGATGATGCCGTCGAGCGCCGGCAGGAGGACTTCGCGCCTGGCCGCGTCGAGCATCAGCGCGTGGCTGGTGTTGTTGATGTCCTCGCTGGTGCACGCGAAGTGGAGGAAGCCGACCGACGCTGCCAGCGTCGGCTCGGCCGCGAAGCGCTCGCCGAGCCAGTACTCGACCGCCTTGACGTCGTGGTTGGTGCGTCGCTCGATCGCCTTGATCGCCTCGGCGTCGGCGGCCGAGAAGCCTTCGACCAGGCCGCGCAGGAACGTGCGCGCGGCCGCGGTCGGCCGCGCCAGCTCGGCGAGGCCGGCATCGGCAAGGGCGAGGAACCACTCGACCTCGACCCGGACCCGGCAGCGCATGAAGCCGAATTCCGACAGCCACGGCCGCAGCGGATCGACCTTGCCGGCATAGCGGCCGTCGAGCGGCGACAGCGCGGTGAGAGTGTTGGCTTGCATCTTGCGGAGGCGGAGATGACGCGTCGTCACAACGATCGGTCGCGTCGGCGGGCCATTATCGACGCTGCCCCTAGAATGAAAGCAAACGTAAGCATCGAACCAGGAAGCGGTCACCCGACCCATGAAACTCATCGGCTCGCTCACCAGCCCGTACGTGCGCAAAGTGCGCATCGTCATGGCCGAAAAAAAGCTCGACTACCAGTTCGTCGAGGAGGATGTCTGGCACAGCGACGCGATCCTGGCGTCGAATCCGCTCGGCAAGGTACCTTGCCTCGTCATGGAGGGCGGCGAGGCGGTCTTCGATTCGCGCGTCATCGTCGAGTACCTCGACGCCCGCTCGCCGCTGGCGCGCCTGATCCCGGAGGCGAATCGCGAGCGCACCGAGGTGCGCACCTGGGAAGCGCTCGCCGACGGCATCGTCGATGCCGCGATCCTGGCCCGGCTCGAGGCGAACTGGCCCGGGCGCAGCGCCGAGCAGCGCTCGCAGGCGTGGATCGACCGCCAGATGATGAAGGTGCATGCATCGCTCGAGGCGATCGCGACCGGCCTCGCCGGCAAGCCCTGGTGCACCGGCATCCACATGACGCTCGCCGACGTCGCCGTCGGCTGCGCCCTCGCCTACCTCGACTTCCGTTTTCCGCAGCTCGACTGGCGCAGCGAGTACGCCAGCGTCGCGCGGCTCGCCGACAAGCTCAACGCGCGCAACAGCTTCATCGACACCGCGCCGCCGCCGGCCTGACTCAGGCCGCCTGCTCGACCGGGCGTGCGCCCGCCGAGGCCGCCTCGCGCATCGCCGTCGGCAACGATGGCGTCTGGGCGAGAAAGCTGGTCGCGCTCGCCATCGGCCAGTAGGTGCGGAACACCTGGTGCGGCATCTCGCCGTGCAGCAGGTCGCCCGGCTGCAGGAACGGCAGCAGGTTGGCGAGCAGCTTGACGCCGTGCTCGGAATTGCGCTTGACGATGTGCGAGGCGGTGATGTCGGCCGGATGCGCAAGGCCGGCGGCCTGCACCAATTCCTTCAGCGCGAGCAGCGTGTGCTGGTGGAAGTGGTAGACGCGGTCGGCCTTGCTCGACGGGTCGAGCGCGCGCTGTCGTCCCGGGTCCTGCGTCGTCACACCGGTCGGGCAATTGCCGGTGTGACAGGTCTGCGCCTGGATGCAGCCGAGTGCGAACATGAAGCCGCGCGCTGCATTGCACCAGTCGGCGCCGAGCGCGAGCATGCGCGCGATGTCGAACGCGCTGACGACCTTGCCGGCGCAGCCGATCTTGATCTTGTCGCGCAAGTTGAGCCCGACCAGCGTGTTGTGCACGAGCAGGAGCCCTTCCTGCAGCGGCGTTCCGACGTGGTCGCAGAACTCGAGCGGCGCCGCGCCGGTGCCGCCCTCGGCGCCATCGACGACGATGAAGTCGGGCAGGATGCCGGTCTCGAGCATCGCCTTGGCGATCGCGAACCACTCCCACGGGTGGCCGATGCAGAGCTTGAAGCCGGTCGGCTTGTCGCCCGAGAGCATGCGCAGCCGTTCGATGAAGTGCATCATCTCGATCGGCGTCTTGAAGGCGCCGTGCGACGCCGGCGAGACGCAGTCGACCCACGGCTGGACGCCGCGCGCCTCGGCGATCTCGAGCGTCACTTTCGGTCCCGGCAGGACGCCGCCGTGCCCCGGCTTGGCGCCTTGCGAGAGCTTGAGCTCGACCATCTTCACCTGCGGGTCGCGGGCATTGGCGGCGAAGCGCTCCTCGCTGAAGCTGCCGTCGCTGCCGCAGCAGCCGAAGTAGCCCGAGCCGATCTCCCAGATCAGGTCGCCGCCGTTCACCCGGTGGTGCCGGCTGATCGATCCCTCGCCGGTGTCGTGCGCGAAGTTGCCGCGCCTGGCACCGGCGTTGAGCGCCATGATCGCGTTCGCCGAGAGCGAGCCGAAGCTCATCGCCGAAATGTTGAACAGGCTCGCGCTGTATGGCTGCGCGCGGTGGGCGCCGATCGTGACACGAAAGTCGTGCGTCGCCAGCACGCTCGGCTGCAGCGAATGATTGATCCACTCGTAGCCGAGCGCGCCGACATCGAGCTGGGTGCCGAAGGGGCGCTTGTCCGAGTCGCCCTTGGCACGCTGGTAGACGAGCGAGCGCTGCTGGCGCGAGAAAGGCGCTGCCTCGCGGTCGCTCTCGATGAAGTACTGGCGCATCTCCGGCCGGATGAACTCGAGCAGGAAGCGCAGGTGGCCGGTCACCGGATAGTTGCGAAGCACCGCATGGCGCTTCTGCACGAGGTCGCGGACGCCGACCGCGACGAGGACGAGGAAGGCGATCGCGAGCCACGCGTCCATTCCCATCTTCGCCCACGCGAACGTGCTCGCCGCGAGGCCGACCAGGCACAGGGCCCAGGCCCAGTAGCGGACCGGGAAGATGTGGTCGAGGCGATTGACCCAGGCGAACATGCAAGCTCCAGGCGCGAGGTGCGCGATGGTAGGTCCTGCGACTCAGCGCAGGAGATGGCCGCGCAGGTGCGCGGCAGTTTCCTCGGGCAGCTCCTCGGCGAGGAAGTGGCCGGCGCCCATTGCCTGGCCGGTGACGGTGGCGGCGCACTGCGCGCGCCACAGGGCGAGCGGGTCGTAGAGCTGGCCGACGACGCCGCGCGAGCCCCAGAGCACGAGCAGATCGCAGGCGATCTTCTCGCCCGCCACGCGCGACGTGCGATCGTGCTCGAGGTCGATCGTCGCCGAGGCGCGGTAGTCCTCGCAGCTCGCATGGATTGCTTCAGCGCGGCAGAAGCAGCGCTCGTATTCGGCGAGCGCTTCGGGCTCGACGAAGCCGATCCCCTGCGAGCCGAAGCCGCCGAGCATCCAGCGCAGGTAGTACGCCGGATCGCCGCCGATCATTCGCTCCGGAAGCGGCGCCGGCTGGATGAGAAAGAACCAGTGGTAGTACCAGCTCGCGAATCGCATGTCGGTGCGCTCGTACATGTCGAGCGTCGGCACGATGTCGAGCAACGCGAGCCGCTCGACGCACTCGCCGTGGTCGAGCGCCATGCGGTGCGCGACGCGGCCGCCGCGGTCGTGGCCGACGACGGCGAAGCGCTCGTGGCCGAGCGAGCGCATCAGCGCCACCATGTCTGCGGCCATGGCGCGCTTGCTGTACTGCGCGTGGTCGGCCTCGGGGGTCGCAGCGGCGCCGGGCTTGGGCGAGTCGCCGTAGCCGCGCAGATCGGCGATGACGAGCCGAAAGTCCGCGCCGAGCCGCACGGCGACGCGGCGCCACATCGCGTTCGTCTGCGGGTAGCCGTGCAGCAACAGCAGCGGCAAGCCGTCGGGCTTGCCCCCGGTACGCACGAACAGATCGGTCATGCCGGCCCGCTGCAGGCCGCCCGGGAAACCCTCGAACCAGTCCATCGGAAGCCTCCCTCTGGATCTGAACGGCAGATTCTCGCCCGCACCAGCGGCACGTTGGCCGACCCGCTCGCTATACTTTCCCTGAAGCGCCGATTTGTTCCGGCTTGCGGGCGCTCTACAAATTCGGCTAAAGACAGGACGCAGGAAACCCGGTGTCCCGCTTTGGCGGCGCCGGGTTTTTGCTTGCCTGCCTCCGATGAGATCTGTTGGCGACGTCCTGCCGCAATCGATGCACTTCGCCGCGCCGCTGCCGCTCGCGAGCGGCTCGGTGCTGCGCGGCTACACGCTCGCCTACGAGACCTACGGGGCGCTGAACGCGGCGCGCAGCAACGCCGTGCTCGTCTGCCACGCGCTCAACGCCTCGCACCATGTCGCCGGCACCTACGCCGGCGAGGCGAAGAGCGAAGGCTGGTGGGACAACCTCGTCGGCCCCGGCAAGCCGCTCGACACCGACCGTTTCTTCGTCATCGGCGTCAACAACCCGGGATCGTGCTTCGGCTCGACGGGCCCGACCAGCCCGAACCCCGACCCGGCCGCCAACGGTCGCGCCTACGGCAGCGACTTCCCGGTCGTCACGGTCGAGGACTGGGTCGATGCGCAAGCGCGCCTCGTCGACGCGCTCGGCATCGACCGCCTCGCCGCCGTCATCGGCGGCAGCCTCGGCGGCATGCAGGCGCTCGCCTGGTCGCTGCGCTTTCCGGAGCGCCTGCGCCTGTGCGTCGCCGTCGCGACGGCGCCGAACCTCTCGGCGCAGAACATCGCGTTCAACGAAG
>DASXLD010000096.1:0-14561 GCA_036496385.1 Caldimonas sp.
CTGCCGATCTATCACATCTTCGGCTTCAACACGAACATCATGCTGTCGATGCGAATGGGCGGCGCCAACATCCTGATCGCCAACCCGCGCGATCTGCCCGCCGTCTTCAAGCAGCTGCAGGGCGAGAAGTTCCACAGCTTCCCGGCCGTCAACACGCTCTTCAACGCGATGGCCAACCACCCCGATTTCGGCACGGTCGACTGGAGCGGGCTCGTCATCTCGGTCGGCGGCGGCATGGCGGTGCAGAGCGCGACCGCCAAGCTCTGGCTCGAGAAGACCGGCTGTCCGATCGTCGAGGGCTACGGCCTCTCGGAGACGTCGCCGTCGGCGACCTGCAACCCGGTCGACAGCACGGCCTACAGCGGCAACATCGGCCTGCCCATGCCCAACACCGAGCTGGAGCTGCTCGACGATGACGGCAACGAGGTGCCGATGGGAACGCCGGGCGAGATCGCGATCAAGGGCCCGCAGGTGATGGCGGGATACTGGCAGCGGCCCGACGAGACCGCAAAGGTGATGACCGCGGACGGGTTCTTCCGCAGCGGCGACATCGGCGTCGTCGACGAGCGCGGCTACTTCAAGATCGTCGACCGCAAGAAGGACATGATCCTGGTCAGCGGCTTCAACGTCTATCCCAACGAGGTCGAGGACGTCGTCACACAGATGCCGGGGGTCCTCGAATGCGCGGCGGTGGGTGTTTTCGATGCGAAGTCCGGCGAGGCGGTCAAGCTCGTGATCGTCAGGAAGGATCCGAGCGTCACCGAGGCCGCCGTGCGCGCCTATTGCGAGGCGAATCTTACCGGCTACAAGCGGCCGAAGATCATCGAATTCCGCACCGATCTGCCGAAGACGCCGGTCGGCAAGATCCTGCGCCGAGAATTGCGCGACAAGGCCTGACGGAGGGAGCAGCGGGCATGGTCGCGTCGCTGCGGGCTGATACATTTCGCAGTGGTCGGGCGCGCGTGGCGGCGCGGGCATGACGAGAACGGGAACACACGGGTGATTTGGGTCAAGACCGACGCGGGGCGCGCCGAAATGCAGAACCGGGCGCTGGTCAAGGAGCGGGCACGGCGCAACCTGCTGCTCCTGATCGACGGCATCAAGGCCGAGGAAATGCTCCTTGCCAACCTCGCCGGCATCAGCGCCGCCGACTTCCAGGAACTGCGCAAGCTCGACCTGATCGCGCCCGCGGCCGGCGCGGTGACCGTCGGCAGCCAGGCCCGCTCGACGGCATTCGAGACGACGCGGCCGACGGTGCCGCTGCCGCTCGAGAACAGGTCGCTCGACTACAGCGAATTCACGGCCGCACTCACGAAGCTGATCTCGAGCCATCTCGGCTTGCGTGGCTTCACGCTGACGCTCGCAGTCGACAAGGCCTCGACGATCGAAGAGTTGCGCGACGTCGCCTCGCGCGTCATCGAGCAGATCCGCGAGCGCAAGGGCGAAGGCGCCGCGGCCGAAGCGCGAAAGACGCTCTACGGCGGTTGATCCGGAGACGGCGCCGGCGCCGCCCGTGCGCGGCGCACGTCGCAGGGTCGCCCGCTGGCTGTGGCGGCCGGTGCGGACCGTCCTGCTCGCTCTCCTGATCGTCGTCATCTTCATCGAGGAATGGGGCTGGCGGCCGCTGACCGCGCTCGCCGCCGCGATCGCGCGCTGGCCACCGCTCGCCGCGCTCGAAGGCGCGATCCGCAACGCGCCGCGCACCGTTGCGCTCGCGCTCTTCGTCGTTCCAGCGCTGCTCCTCTTTCCCATCAAGCTGGTCGCGCTCTGGCTGATCCAGGAAGGGCGGGCGACGCTCGGCATCGCCCTGATCGTTGCCGCCAAGGTCCTCGGCACCGCGTTCGTCGGCCGCCTGTTCATCCTCGTCGAACCGCAGCTGATGACGTTCGCGTGGTTCGCGCGCGGCGTCGGCTGGTGGCGCACCACCCGCACGCTGGTGATGGCGACGCTGCACCGCTCGTGGATCTGGCGCGTCGGCCGCGCCTTCAGGCGCGTCGCGCGCCGCTGGCTGCTGCGCCTGCGCGCCTTCGGCGATGATCGGTCGTGATGCCGCGCATCTTTCTTCCTGTTTCGCTCGCCACCGACGCCACGGTCGTCCTGTCCGCGCCGGCAATACGGCATGTCCAAGCGTTGCGTCTCAAGCCGGGCGATGCACTCGAGCTCTTCAACGGTCGCGACGACGCCGATTGGCCGGGCGAGATCGTCGAGGTCGGCCGCCATCGCGTCATCGTCCGCGTCGGCGCGCCGGTCGCGGTCGCGCGCGAGCTCGACGACGAGGTGACGCTCGCGCTCGGCGTCCCCGCCAACGACCGCATGGACGCGCTCGTCGAGAAGGCCGGTGAGCTCGGCGCCGCCGCGATCCAGCCGCTCGTCTGCGCCCGCTCGGTGCTGCGCCTGGCGGGCGAGCGTGCCGAGGCGCGCCGGCGCCACTGGCAGGCGGTCGCGGCAGCGGCGAGCGAGCAGTGCGGTCGTGCGCGCGTCGCAACGCTGCTGCCGATCGCCGCGCTGGCGCAATGGCTGCGCTCCGCCGACGTCGCGGCCGCCAGCGTGCGGATCGTTCTCAGCTTCGATCGCTCGGCGCTCGCCCCCGAGCGTGCGCTCGCTGCACGCGACGCCAGCAGCGCCGGGGTGCGGTCGCGGATCGTCGTCTTGAGTGGTCCCGAAGGCGGGCTTGCGCCGGCCGAAGAAGACGCCGCGGTCGACCACGGCTTCGTTCGCGTCGGCCTCGGCGCTCGCGTGCTGCGCGCCGACACCGCGCCGCTCGCCTGGCTCGGGTGGCTCGGCCTGCGCAGCCTCGGCGGCGGTGGCGGTGGCGGCAGGGGCGATCGGCGATGAACCGCGCCTTGCTGCTGCTGACACTCTGCCAGGGCTTCTTTCTCACCAACAACGTCGCCTTCATCGCCATCAACGGCCTGGTCGGCCTCGCGCTCGCGCCGAGCGCCTGGCTGGCGACGTTGCCGGTGACCGCATACGTGGCCGGCGGCGCGCTCTTCGCCGGCCTGGTCGCTCGCCACCAGCGCGCGTGGGGACGCCGGCGTGCCTTCCAGGTCGGCCTCGCCGTGGCGATCGCGTCGACGGCGCTCTGTGCATGGTCTGCGCTGCATCATCAGTTCTGGCTGCTCGTTGCCGCGACGATGCTCGCCGGCTACTACAACGCCAACGCCGGGCTCTACCGCTTCGCCGCAACCGAGATCGTCGCCCCCGAGTTCAAGGAGCGCGCGATCTCGTGGGTCCTCGCCGGCGGCATCCTCGGCGCGGTCGCGGGGCCGAATCTCGCGCGTGTCACGCGCAATCTGCTGGCGACCGAGTTCGCCGGCGCCTACGCCGCGCTCGCGCTGGTCGCGCTCTGCTCGCTGGCGACGATCTCGGCAATCCGCTTCCCGCCGCTTCCTGCACGCAGCGCGGCAACGCCGGGCCGGCCACTCTCGGAGATCGTCGCCCAGCCGGTGTTCATCGTTGCCGTCGTCGGTTGCGCGTTCGGCTACGGCGTGATGAACCTGCTGATGGCGGCGACGCCGATCGCGATGGCGATGTGCTCGCATCCGTTCGCCAACACGGCGCTCGTTCTCGAGTGGCACGTGCTCGGCATGTTCGTGCCGAGCTTCTTCACCGGCAGCCTGGTCAAGCGCTTCGGCGCGCTACCGATCATGGCGATCGGCGTCGTCCTGAACGCGGTCTGCATCGCCATCGCGCTCGCGGGGATCGATCTGGCGCACTTCCTCGTCGCATTGCTGACGCTCGGTGTCGGCTGGAACTTTCTCTTCATCGGCGGCACCGCGCTCGTGACCACCGCCTATCGTCCCGAGGAGAAGACGACCGCACAAGCGGCGATGGACACGACGATCTTCGCGACCACGACCGTCACGTCGTTCAGCTCGGGCGCATTGGTCACGACGCAGGGCTGGACCTGGATCAACATCGGCTCGATCGTGCCGGTGCTGCTCACCGCGGCGACGCTGTGGTGGTTCGTCAGCCGCCGAAGACGCGAGATCAGGCCGGCTTCCTAGGCGCTCGCGCCGAGCCGGCGACGAGATCGAAGCGGAACAGGCGGCACTCGATCGGGCCGTTCCACATCGGCACGCGGCGCGATTCCTTCAGCCGCATCGCGCTCGGCAGCTTGGGATCGGGGCTGAGGATCCATGCCGTCCAGCCCGCCCGGTGCGCGGTGTAGGCGTGCTTCCAGTGCGCGGCCAGCCGGGCGAAGAAGTCGCTCGGCGCGTCGCGATCGCTCGACGGCGCGGTGCGCGTCTTCGGCGCCGCCTTGCCGGCGACATCGATCCGCTCGCCGTACGGCGGGTTGACCATCAAGGTGCCCGCCAACTCGGGCGGCAACGATGGCGCGGGCCGTTCGAGCGCGTCGCCGCCGTGAAAGACGATCGCGTCGGCGACGCCGGCACGCGCGGCGTTGCGGCGGGCGAAATCGACCATGCGAAACGAGATGTCGCTGGCGAAGATCGGCACCTGCGCCGGATGGACGCGCGCCGCCGCCTTCGACTTCAGGCGTTGCCAGTCGGCTCGGTGCCCGGCGTCGGCGAACGGCAGCAGCCGCTCGAACGCGAACCTGCGCAATCTCCCGGGCGCGAGTCCCATCGCGATCTGCGCCGCCTCGATCGCGATCGTCCCCGAACCGCAGCACGGGTCGTGCAACCCGCCGCCGTGCTCCGGCGTGCCGTGCCAACCGGCGGCAGCGAGCATCGCCGCGGCGAGCGTCTCCTTGAGCGGCGCGTCGCCCTGGTCCTCGCGCCAGCCGCGCTTGAAGAGCGACTCGCCCGAGCTGTCGACATAGACCGCGGCGCGCTCGGCGCCCGCGTGCAGGACGACGCTCAGGTCGGGCCGGACGGTGTCGACATCCGGCCGCACGCCGTGCTCTTCGCGCATCCGGTCGCAGATCGCGTCCTTGACGCGCAGGGCGGCGAAGTTGAGGCTCTTGAGCGGGCTGCGCTGCGCGGTGCTGTCGACGCGCAGGGTCTGGCGCGGCGTGATCCAGTCCGACCAGGCGACGCCGCGTGCGAGCTCGTACAGGTCGCGCTCGTCGCGGTACGGTCCTTCGGCGACCTCGATCAGGACCCGCTGCGCAAGCCGGCTCTCGAGGTTGAGCACCATCACCTCGTGCGGGTCGCCGGCGACGGCGACGCCGCCGCGCGCGGCGCGGCCGTTCGCATCCGGCAGGAGGACGCGGATCTCGGCCTCGAGCAGGGCCTCGACGCCGGCGGCGCAGGGCAGGAACAAGGGCAAGGGCATGGCGGCGAATGGCAGGGAGGAGGGAGGAGCGGAACGGTCTCGCGACGGACGGCAGGCGCGGCGGTCAACAGCGCCATCGCCACCGGCGTTGATCGGGCGACGGTGGCGTCACGAAAGCTTGGAGGGAGGTCGCGTGGCAGGCTCGATGAAGAAGCTCGCAGTCTCGCTGATCGCGCTCGCCGCCGCGATGGGGGCGGCCGCGCAGACCGCGCCTGCCTCGGCCGAGCCGATTGTCAATCCCGCCATCGATCCGGCGGCGTTCCTGCGCGTGGCGGACGAAGCGATCGACCATCGCGACAGCCGTCGGCTCTCCGAGGCCGACTTCATCCGCATGAGCCGCGAGCCCGGGACGGTCGTCCTCGACGCGCGCAGCAAAGCGAAGTTCGACCAGCTGCACGTCGAGGGCGCGATTCACCTGAGCTTTCCGGACATCGCCATCGACTCGCTCGCGGCACTCCTGCCGGACAAGGACGTCCGCATCCTGATCTACTGCAACAACAATTTCCGCGGCGACGAATCCGCGTTTCCGTCGAAGCTGCCGAGCGCATCGCTCAACCTGCCGACCTACATCGCGCTCTACGACTACGGCTACCGCAACGTCTACGAGCTCGGGCCGCTGATCGACATCGAGGCGACGGCGATCACTTTCGCCCGCTCGGTGCCGCCGCTCCCCTGATCGAGCGGCGCGGACGCCGCGCTACATCGCCTTCCTCAGCTGCGTCGGCGCGATCTTCAGCGCCTCGCGGTACTTGGCGACGGTGCGCCGCGCGACGTGGATGCCCTGTTCGTCGAGCATCTGCGAGATCTGGCTGTCCGAGAGCGGCTTGGCCGGGTCCTCGGCGGCGACGATCTGGCGAATCAGCGCCCGCACCGCGGTGCTCGAGGCGGCGCCGCCAGCGTCGGTGCCGAGCGAAGAGCCGAAGAAGTACTTGAGCTCGTAGGTGCCGAACGGCGTCGCCATGTACTTGGCGGTGGTGACGCGCGAGATCGTCGACTCGTGCAGGCCGAGCTCGTCGGCGATCTCGCGCAGGACGAGCGGCTTCATCGCGATCGCGCCATGCGTGAAGAAGCTCTTCTGTCGTTCGACGATTGCCTGCGAGACGCGCTGGATGGTGTCGAAGCGCTGCAGGATGTTCTTCACGAACCAGCGCGCTTCCTGCAGGCGCGAGTTGAGCGCCGGCCCGGCGCCGTTGAGCGCCGCGGAGCCGCGATGCTGGCGGATCGCGCTCGCGTAGAGATCGTTGATGCGCAGCTTCGGCATCACGTCGGGGTTGAGCTGGACCTTCCAGCTCCGCCCGGAGCGCTGGACGATGACGTCGGGGACGACGATGTTCGCCTCGGCGCGCGCGAACGGCCGTGCCGGCTTCGGCTCGAGCACGACGATCAACGCTTGTGCCTCGCGCAGCAGCGCCTCGTCGGCGCCGGTCACGGCCATCAGTTTCTTCAGGTCGCGCCTCGCGAGCAGCGCCAGGTGGTTCTTGCAGACGATGATCGCGATCGCCTGTGCCTCCGAGCGCTCGCGGTTGCGCAGCTGCAGCGTCAGGCATTCGGCAAGGTCGCGTGCGCCGATACCGGTCGGCTCCATGCTCTGCAGGTAGCGCAGCGCGCAGCGCAGGTGAGCCAGGAGCGGCGCGACCGGGTCGGCGTCGTCGTCATCGGCAAAGCCGATGTCGGAAACGAGGCCGTTCTCGACCAGCCGCGCGGCGATGTCCTCGAGCGGGTCGCCAAGATAGCCATCGTCGTCGAGCGAGTCGATCAGGACGAGCACCGCGGCGGCATCGGTGGGCGCGAGCCGCATGCCGGCGAGCTGGCTGCGCAGATGGTCCTGCAGTGTCTGGGCGACGGTGTCGCGGTCGCTGTCGTCGCCGTCGCCGAAGTCGTTGTTCGTCCGCGTCGACCCGGGAGTTTCGCGGACGCCGTCGAAGTCCTCGTGCTCGGTGCCGTTTTCCCAGTCGTCCCGATCGGCGCCGCCGAACTCCGCGCTGGCGTCGATCGCGGTGGGCTCGCCGGCATCGGGTCCGTCGCCGCCCGGCTCGGCGGCACGCTCGGCCTCGCGCTCGCCGGCGCGCTCGGCAGTCGACAGCGGCTCGCCCAGGGGCTCGAACGCAGGCGCTGGTTCTTCCTCGACTTCGAGGAACGGGTTCTGCTCGAGCATCTGCTCGACTTCCTGGTGCAACTCGAGCGTCGACAGCTGGAGCAGCCGGATCGACTGCTGCAGCTGCGGCGTCAGCGCGAGGTGCTGCGACAGGCGGACTTGAAGCGTCTGCTTCATGCCTACATCCGGAAGTGCTCGCCGAGGTAGACCTTGCGGACATCGGCGTTGGCGACGATCTCCGCGGGCGTTCCTTCGGCGAGGACGCGGCCTTCGCTGATGATGTAGGCGCGGTCGCAGATGCCGAGCGTCTCGCGCACGTTGTGGTCGGTGATGAGCACGCCGATGCCGCGCTCCTTCAGGAAGCCGATGATTCGCTGGATCTCGATCACCGCGATCGGGTCGATGCCGGCGAAGGGTTCGTCGAGCAGGATGAAGCGCGGCTGCGTCGCCAGGGCGCGCGCGATCTCGACCCGTCGCCGCTCGCCACCCGAAAGTGCGGGCGCTGGCGAGGCGCGCAGCTTCGCGATCGAGAGCTCGCGCAGCAACCGCTCGAGCATTTCGTCGATCGCGGCCTTGCCGAGCGGCTTGCCGTCGCCCCCCAACTGCAGCTCGAGGACGGCGCGGACGTTCTCCTCGACGTTGAGCTTGCGAAAGATCGAGGGCTCCTGCGGCAGATACGAGAGTCCCAGCCGCGAGCGCTGGTGGATCGGCATGCGATCGACGCGCCGGCCCTCGATCGTGATCTCGCCGCCGTCGGGCCGGATCAAGCCGACGATCATGTAGAAGCTCGTCGTCTTGCCGGCTCCGTTCGGGCCGAGCAGGCCGACGACCTCGCCGCTGCGGACGCTGAGGCGAACGCCGTCGACGACCTTGCGCGAGCCGTACGACTTGCGCAGGCCGTGCGCCTCGAGCCGGTGCCGACCCTCGCCCGCGGTCGCGGTGATGCTCACTTGGGCGCTCCGAGCGAGGGCGCGGTGCGCAGCTGGGGCGGTGCGGTCGCCGCCGCGCTCGCGGCGCGCGCCGCTTCGGCCGCCGCGGCGGTGCCTTCCTTCGGCGTCAGCACCGCGCGCACCCGGCCGCCCGGATTGGCGGCGGTCGGCGTCGCGCCGCCGGTGACGCTGAAGACCTCGGTAGTGCTGTCGTAGGTGACCAGGTTGCCCGAGATCTCGTCGCTGGTTTCACCGCCGCGGAGGCGTCGCACCGAGGCGTTGTTGACGAAGCGGATGACATCCGACTTGCCGTCGTACTCGAGCCGCTCGGCGTCGCCCTCGATGTATTCATCGGGCGCGTCGCGCTTCTGGCGGAAGGTCGCGTGCTGGCTCGGCGAGCCGAACGCCACCGCCGTGTGGTAGCCGTCCGGCAACTCCCGGACCTCGATCCGCGCCGCCCGAATCGTCATCGTTCCCTTGGTGACGACGACGTTGCCGTTGAAGATGACGTATTGGTGGAGAAGGTCGATCTTGCCGGGCAGGTCGGCCTCGACATTGAGCGGCTTGAACCGGTCGGCCTTCTCGGCCCGGGACGAGGGTGCGCCGACCAGAAGGGCGGCGACGGCGATGGCCACGCCGTAGCGCGGGCAAAACGAGGGAGCGGGTCGGTCGAGGGCCACGGAGAGCGCAGGGTGACGCATAACGGCATGAATCTTGCAGGCCATTCTATGCCAGGCCTCCGGCCGAGCCGCCAAGTTCTCGCCGTGAATTCCTCCCGCGTCGGGCCTCCGCGGAGGTTTTTTCCGCCGCGCGTCGGCGGCCAGCGATTAGGCGCGGTTGCCTTGCCTCACCCTGGCGATCAACGCATCGACGACGACGAGCATGCGGTCGTTCGAGCCGGCGCCGGCGCCGGCATTGGCGAGTGTGCCGTTGGTGTAGTAGCGGCCCTGGACGCCCATCGCCGGGACCGCGTCGATCTTGTAGGCGGCAGCGGTCTGGCGTGCCTGCATCGACTTGGCCTGGACGCCGAACGAGTTGTAGGCGGCGATGAACTTGAGCGGGTCGATGCCGTTCTTCAGTGCGAACGCCGACAGGTCCTCCGCTGTATGCAGGCGGATGTGCTCGCTGTGGATCGCGTAGAAGACCTTGCGGTGCAGCGTCGGCAGGACGCCGAGCGCCTCGAGCGCGTAGTAGAGCCGCTGTTGGCTCGTGAACGGCTCCTCGCGGAACCAGACAGGTACGCGCCGAAACGCCACGTCTTCCGGCTGCCGCTTCGCCCAGGCATCGAGCGCGGGCTCGAACGCATTGCAGTGCGGGCACTCGTACCAGAAGAACTCGATCACCTCGATCTTTCCCGGCGAGCCGGCCGGAACCGGCTGGGCGAGGCGGACGTAGTGAACGCCCTCGACCGGCGGTGCCGTCTCGGCGGCGGCAGGCCCGGCGAGCATGTTCGCCAGCCCGGCGCCTAGAACGCCGCAGGAAAAATCGCGTCGGGTGATGGGCATCGAGTCGTAGGGTACCGCCGCCGGCGACGACCGCGCGGGCGAGGGTCGTTGCGAAAGTCTCGCCAGCTACTTCTGGACCGCCACCAGCGCCGAGTCGACCCCGGAATCGCCGAGGCGTCCTTTGGTGACCTCGGCGTCCTCGCGGCGCTCGAACGGGCCGACGCGGACGCGATAGACCATCTTGCCGGCCTGCTCGCGCTCGGTCAGCCGGCTCTCGATCCCGAGCATCGCGAGGCGGGCGCGTTGCTGCTCGGCGTCCTCGGTTCGCGAGTAAGCACCAGCTTGAACGTAGTACGTGAACGCCCCGCCTGCCAGTGCCGACGCCGGTGCCGTGCGACCGGCGGGAGCGAGGGCGATCGCGCCGCTCGCCGCACCCGGGGTCGCGCGAGCGCTCCTCGGCTGCGACGCCTGAGTGGCAGGCCCCGCCGCTTCGACGGCCGGCGGCGCTGCGCCAGGGGGCAGCAGTGGCTCGCTCCCTCCAACCACGCCCGAGGCCGAAGTTCCCGGTGCCGGGTTGCGCCCCGCGAGCGCGCTGTTCGGGTCCCAGTTGCGGTTGCGCTCGGCCTCGGCGGCGTCCTGCGTCGGCGAGCGCGCAGGCACCTTGTTGACGAACGGGATCGGCGCCTTGGTGACATAGAGCGCGACCCCGAGCGCCGCTGCGAGGCCGATCAGCAGGCCGAGGACGAAGCCGATCAGAAAGCCCCCACGCTGGACGAATCGCGAGCCGAGTTCCTTCATGCCGCCTCTGTCTCTCTTTGCATGCGTTCGGGCGCGGAAACGCCGAGCACGGCGAGACCATTGCGCAGGATCTGCCGCGTCGCCGCGAGCAGGGCGAGGCGCGCCCGCGCCAGCGCCGCGTCGTCGACCAGGAAGCGTTCGGCAGCGTAGTAGCTGTGAAAGGTCGCCGCCAGCTCGCGCAGGTAGAACGTGACCTCGTGCGGCGCCAGGTTGGCCGCTGCGGCGGCGAGCATCGGCGGGTACTCGGCGAGCTTGCGCAGGAGCGCCGTCTCGCTCGGCGCGGCCAGCAGCGCGAGGTCGGCTTCGCCGACTGCGGCCGCATCGCCGCCCTGCGCGCGGTATTGCTCCAGCACCGAGCAGATCCGCGCGTGCGCGTATTGCACGTAGAAGACCGGGTTCTCGTCGTTCTGCTTGAGCGCGAGGTCGACGTCGAAGGTGAACTCGGTGTCGGCCTTTCTCCCCAGCATGAAGAAACGCACCGCGTCGCGACTCGTCCAGTCGATCAGGTCGCGCAAGGTCACGTAGGCGCCGGCGCGCTTGGAGATCTTCACCTCCTGGCCACCGCGCTCGACGCGCACCATCGTGTTGAGGACGTAGTCCGGATAGCTCGGCGGCACGCCGGCACCTGCCGCCTGCAGCCCGGCACGCACGCGCGCGATCGTGCCGTGGTGGTCGGTGCCCTGGATGTTGATCGCCTTGGTGAAGCCGCGTTCGAACTTGGCGAGATGGTAGGCGACGTCGGGCACGAAGTAGGTGTAGCTGCCATCGGACTTGCGCATCACGCGGTCCTTGTCGTCGCCGTAATCGGTCGTCCGCAGCCAAAGCGCGCCGCCGTCTTCGTAGGTCTTGCCGGCGGCGACGAGCCGCTCGACCGTCGCGTCGACGCGGCCGCTCGCGTACAGGCTCGATTCGAGGTAGTAGTTGTCGAAGCGGACGCCGAAGGCCTGCAGGTCGAGGTCCTGCTCGTGGCGCAGATACGCGACTGCGAACTCGCGGATGCCATCGACATCGTCACTGCGGCCCGACGCCGTGAAGCTGCGGTCGTCGGCGCGAACGGTCTTGCCGGCGGCGAAGTCGGAGGCGATGTCGGCGACATAGTCGCCGTTGTACGCAGACTCGGGCCAGCCGAGGTCGCCCGGCTTGAGGCCCGCGAGGCGCGACTTCACCGAGAGCGTGAGCGTCGCGATCTGCACGCCGGCGTCGTTGTAATAGAACTCCCGCACGACGCGACGGCCCTGCGTCTCGAGCAGGTTGCAGATCGCGTCGCCGAGCGCTGCCTGGCGCGCATGGCCGACGTGGAGCGGCCCGGTCGGATTCGCGGACACGAACTCAACGATCACCGAATCGCCGCTCGCGCCGCGGGCGCCGAACGCGGGGCCGTCGGCGAGCACCTCGGCGACGAGCCGCTGCCGCGCGGCCGCACGCAAGTGCAGGTTGATGAAGCCCGGCCCGGCGACCTCGATCGACTCCACCCAGCGCTCGACCGCGCTTTTCGCGCGCAAGGCGGCGATCAGCTCGGCCGCGACCTCACGCGGATTCCTGCGTTGCGTCTTGGCGAGCGGCATCGCCGCGGTGACGGCGAGATCGCCATGGTCGGCCTGGCGCGGCGTCTCGAACGCCACGGCCAAGGCATTGCCGGGGCTGACTTCGGCGATCGCCGCGCGCAGCGCGTCGAGCAGTTCTTCACGGGCCGTCATCATCGACTCGATTCTACGAGGGGGCCTCGGGCGCTCGTCGCGCGTAACCGGAAGTCACTCGCAAGCGTGAATAAGGCAATGTCCGCACGGCTGGCGGCGTGCCGCGCGAGACGCGCGAATGCAAGAATGGCCGCCGCCACACACCGCCACGATGTCCGTCGCAGCGCCCGCCGCCGTCCAAGCCGAAGCATCGGCCGGAGCCGCGGCACTGCCGGCGCAGATCGGCAAGTACCGCATCCTCGGCCGACTCGGCGACGGCGCGACGAGCGAAGTCTTCCTGGGCTACGACGACTTCCAGCGCCGCAACGTCGCCATCAAGCGGGTGCGGGCACCGACCGGCGGCGATCCGGCCGACGGCCATTACTCGGAGCGATTCTTCGCCGCCGAGGCGGCGCTCGTCGGCAGGCTGCAGCACCCCAATGTCGTCCAGATCTTCGACGCGGTACCCGATCCGGTCGCGCCCTACCTGGTGATGGAGTACGTCGCCGGCAGCACGCTCAGACCCTATTGCCGCGCCGACCAGCTGCTCTCGCTCGAGCTGATCGTCGAGATCGGCTTCAAGTGCGCGATGGCGCTCGGCTACGTCTACCGCCAGGGCCTGATCCATCGCGACGTCAAGCCTGCCAACCTGCTCACCGTTCTCACCAACGGGATCATCACCGACGTCAAGATCACCGACTTCGGCAGCGTGCTCAATCTCGGCTCCGACGTCACGCAGATCCACCGCGTCGGTTCGCTCGCCTACATGTCGCCCGAGCAGCTCGACGGCGGCACCATCGACTGCCGCGCCGACATCTACTCGCTCGGCGCGGTGCTCTACCACCTCATCGCCGGTCGGCCGCTGTTCGACGCGCAGACGCAGTCGGCGATGATGCATCAGATCTACAACGTCAAGCCGGCAGCGCTCTCGGGCGCGCGCGCCGGCGTCACCCAAGGCCTCGACGACGTCATCCAGAAGGCGCTCGCCAAGCAGCCGGGCGAGCGCTACAACGACTGGGACGAGTTCGCACAGGCGATCTCGGCGCTGGTCACGACGCAGCAAGTGCCGCGCGGCCAGTTCCAGGGCGTCCTCGATTCCGAGCGCTTCACGCTGCTGCGCACGCTCGAGTTCTTCGCCAACTTCGGCGACGTCGAATTGTGGGAGGTCGTGCACCGTGCGAAGTGGCAGCGCTTCCACTTCGGCCATGCGCTCTACAGGAAGGGCGAAGAGGGCAACAGCTTCCACATCATCGCCCAGGGCGAGGTCGAGGTCTTTCGCGACGGCAAGAAAGTGGCCCAGCTCGGCTCCGGCACCTCGGTCGGCGAGATGGCCTACCTCGCGCCCAGTGCCGAGCTGAAGCGCCACAGCACCGACGTCATCGTCACCGAGCCGGCGACGACGATCTCGTTCACGCCCGACACGCTGCTGCAGCTCAGCCCGAACACGCGCCACCTGTTCCACGATTCCTTCATCAAGGTACTCGTGCGCCGGCTGCATTCGGCGCACGAAGCGCTGGCACATCCGCGCCGCATCTTCTAGCAGCGCCCGAGCGGCACGGTCTTTGCCGGCGTCTGCGCTGGCGAGCCGCGTCGTTGCGCCGTATGGTCCAATTCCGCCCGGGTGCTGCGCGGCCTGCGTGGCTTCGAACATCAACTCCGGAGACCTTTCATGAAGCAACTGATCACGCTGGCTGCGGCGCTGGCATTGGCGCTCGCGACCTCGGCGTTTGCCGCCTCGCACAAGGAAGCCCCGGTGATGGCGTCGGGCGCAAGCGCGCCGATGGCCGCGCCGATGGCCGCCGGCGGCAGCTGCGCCGCCATGGCCGCGGACAAGAAGCTCGCGGGTGCGGCCAAGGCCAGCTTCATGAAGAAGTGCGAGGGCGATGCGACCGCTTCCTGCGACGCCAAGGCGGCGGAGAAGAAGCTCGCCGGTGCCGCCAAGACGAGTTTCACCAAGAAGTGCGTCGCCGACGCTCAAGCCGCCAAGTAGACCGCTCGCCCGGGGGCGACGGCGACGCCGCTCCCGGCAAGACGTAAGCCGCTGAGCGGCAGCCGGCGCTTGGCATAAATTAGCGCCATGGAAGCCAAGCCGGTCCGGGCGCCGCGCGCCGTCCTCTTCGACGCGTACGGCACGCTGTTCGACGTCTACAGCATCGGCGCC
Organism: Caldimonas sp.; assembly: GCA_036496385.1. Classification (GTDB taxonomy): domain Bacteria; phylum Pseudomonadota; class Gammaproteobacteria; order Burkholderiales; family Burkholderiaceae_C; genus Schlegelella_A. The sequence goes on from DASXLD010000096.1 coordinate 14,346, forward strand.
GCCGCCGAGCGGATGTTTCCCGGCCACGGCGAGCGCCTCGCCGTCCTCTGGCGCGACAAGCAGATCGAGTACACGCGGCTGACGTCGATGAGCGGCCAGCCGCGCAGCTTTCGCGACTGCACCCGCGCCGGCTTGCGCTACGCCGCGCGTCGCTTCGGCCTGCCGCTCGACGAGCCCGCCGAGCGCGAGCTGATGGGCGGCTACGAGCGGCTCTCA
>DASXLD010000097.1:0-2900 GCA_036496385.1 Caldimonas sp.
CGTGCCGCTCGACGCCGAAGGCGGCTTCGAGATCGCGCGCCGCTCGCGCGGCACGCCGCGCGTCGCCAACCGGCTGCTGCGGCGCGTCCGCGACTTCGCCGACATGAAGGGCGACGGCAAGATCACGAAGCAGCTCGCCGATCAGGCGCTGAAGATGCTCGACGTCGACCTGCACGGCCTCGACGTCATGGACCGCAAGCTCCTCGACGCGGTGATCCACCGCTTCGACGGTGGCCCGGTCGGGCTCGACAACGTCGCCACCGCGATCGGCGAGGAGCGCGACACGATCGAGGACGTGATCGAGCCCTTCCTGATCCAGCAGGGCTTCCTGCAGCGCACGCCGCGCGGGCGGATCGCGACGCTGGCCGCGTACCGGCACCTCGGCGTCGCGCCGCCGAAGAGCAGCGGCGGCCTGTTCGTGGACAGCGCCTGAGGCGGGCAAGCGCCGGCGCCGCCGCCGTCAGATCAGGTCTTCGTTGGCAAGGCGGTGGTAGCGCACCGCGCAGAGGGCCTGCAAGCGCCGGGCGACTTCGACGATGCTCGCGACCGCGCGCTCGTCGGGGGCATAGACGATCAGCCAGCCGGCACCCTGCTCGGCGAACGCCAGGTAGCGGCGCATCAGCGTGATCTCGTAGCCGAAGCCGGCGCTCCCGCTCACGGTCTGGACGCGCTCGCGCAGCCGCGGCGTGGCCTCTTCGGCCCGGTAGGCGAGGATGTCCTCGTCGGCAAAGCCGGCGGCGCGCAGGGCCGCGACCGCTTCGGCGGTCACGGCATCGTCCTTGAAAGCGAGGATGACGTGGCCGATCGGGTTGAGGATGCCGGTGCTGTTGCGGACATCTTCCTTGGTCAATCGCTTCGCGGTCATGTCGACAACTCCTCGGTGGGCTCCCGCAGCAACGTTACCGCACCGCCGAAGCTCGCGCTCATTGTCGTCTGCGGCGGTTTTGCCACGCCAGCAGCTCGCCGACGAAGCCGCGCCGGAAGGCGACGACGCAGACGACGAAGATCGCGCCGATGATGACCGTCACCCACTCGCCGACGCGGTCGGCGAGCAGGTTCTGCAGGCCGATGATGGTGAACGCGCCGATGACCGGCCCGGCGAAGGTTCCCATGCCACCGAGCAGCGTCATCAGCACGACCTCGCCCGAGACCGACCAGTGCGCGTCGGAGAGCGAAGCGAAACCGAGCACAAGCGCCTTCAGCGATCCGGCCAGGCCGGCGAGCGCCGTCGAGAGGACGAATGCCAGCAGCTTGTAGCGGTCGATGTCGTAGCCGAGCGAGACGGCGCGCGGCTCGTTCTCGCGGATCGCCTTCAGGACCTGGCCGTACGGCGAATGGACGATGCGGCGGATGAACAGGAACACGGCGATGAACACCGCGAGGACGACGAAGTACATGACGACGTCATCCGGGACCGGGAGGACGCCGAAGAGCTTGTCGTGCGGCGCACCGGCGAGCGACAGCACGCCGAGGAGCTTGCCGCGCGGCACGCCCTGCAGGCCATCCTCGCCACCGGTGACCGAGCGCCACTGCAGGAAGACGAAGTACACCATCTCGGCGAGCGCGAGCGTCGTCATCGCGAAGTAGATGCCCTGGCGACGGATGGCGATGAAGCCGACCACGAGGCCGAGCAGTGACGCCGCAGCGACGCCGGCGACGATGCCGAGCTCGGGCGGCAGCCCCGCCGAGCGGACCAGCCAGCCGGTCATGTAGGCGGCGGTCGCGAAGTACGCGGCGTGACCGAACGAGAGCAGCCCGGTGTAGCCGAGCAGCAGATTGAAGGCGCAGGCGAAGATCGCGTAGCACAGCGCCGTCATGATGAAGACCGGATACAGGCCGATGAACGGCGCCGCGACCAGCACGACCAGGCCAGCGTAGAGGCCGAGCCTGGCGAGTTGCGCCGTGGCCGCTGCCGGGTGGCCGATCGGTGCGACGGCGATGGCTCCGGCTTCGCCTGCTCCTTCGGCCATCAGGCTTCCTTCCCGAACAGGCCCGCGGGACGCACCATCAGGACGATGGCCATGACGACGAAGACGACGATGCTCGACGCCTCGGGGTAGAAGACTTTCGTCAACCCTTCGACCAGGCCGAGCGCGAGGCCGGTGATGATCGAGCCGAGGATCGACCCCATGCCGCCGATGACGACGACGGCGAAGACGATGATGATCAGGCTCGAGCCCATCAGCGGCGTGACCTGGATGACCGGCGCCGCGAGGACGCCGGCCAGCGCCGCCAGGCCGGCACCGAAAGCGTAGGTCAGCGTCACCATCCGCGGCACGTTGATGCCGAATGCCTGCACGAGCGCCGGGTTCTCGGTGCCGGCGCGCAGCGTCGCGCCGAGGCGCGTGCGCTCGATCAGGAACCAGGTGCCGAGGCAGACCACGAGCGAGGCGAAGATGACCCAGGCACGGTAGTCGGGCAGGATCATGAAGCCGAGGTTGGTCGAGCCGCTCAGCAGGTCGGGCTTGTCGTAGCTCTGCCCCGAGACGCCGAAGAAGTAGCGCAGCACGCCCTCGGCGATCAACGCCAGGCCGAAGGTGAGGAGAAGACCGTAGATCGGGTCGATCTTGTAGAGGTGGCGCAGGAACAGCCGCTCGATGACGACGCCGAGCGCGCCGACCACGACCGGGGCGACGATGAGGGCGACCCAGTAGTTGATGCCGAACCTGTCCATGCCGATGAAGGCGACGTACGCGCCGAGCATGTAGAGCGCGCCGTGGGCGAAGTTGACGATGCCGAGCAGGCCGAAGATGACGGCTAGGCCGAGGCTCAGCATCGCGTAGAACGAGCCGTTGACGAGCCCGAGCATGAGCTGACTCAGGAAGACCTGCATCGCCTCCGCCCGGCTCGTTCGACGCTGCGCGCCGGGTTTACTTCCAGAGCGCGCACTTGCTCTCGGA
>DASXLD010000098.1:0-14709 GCA_036496385.1 Caldimonas sp.
GTTCGACCGCTATGTCTCGTATGCCGATGCCTGGATCGAGGACATCGACTTCAAGGATCCCGACACCGGCCAGCTCATGAACCGGGAGCTGCTGAACCAGGAGTTGACGAAAGTCGAGAAGCCTGCCGGAATCGCCAATCCAAAGGACTTCCGCAACGAGGTTGTGAAGTTCAGCCTGCGGGCGCGCGCCAACAACAACGGCAAGAACCCGGCGTGGACGAGCTACGAGAAGCTGCGCACGGTGATCGAGAAGAAGATGTTCTCGAACACCGAGGAGCTCTTGCCGGTCATCAGCTTCAACGCCAAGGCGAGCGCCGACGAGGCGAAGAAGCACGAGAACTTCGTCAACCGCATGGTGCAGAAGGGCTACACGCCCAAGCAGGTGCGCCTGCTCTGCGAGTGGTACCTGCGCGTGCGCAAGAGCAGTTGACGAGCCAGACGATACCGAGAGACGCATGCTCCAGCAGATCATCGACCGCAGGCTCGCCGGCAAGAACAAGTCGATCGGCAATCGCGAGCGCTTCCTGCGCCGCTACCAGGGCCAGCTGCGCGAAGCGGTGAGGAAGGCCATCGACGCGCGCGACATCCGCGACGTCGAGAAGGGCGAGGACATCCACCTGCCGCGGCGCGACATCAGCGAGCCTTCGTTCGGCCACGGGCCGGGCGGCGCGCGAGAGGTCGTCCATCCCGGCAACCAGGAGTACGTGCGCGGCGACCACATCGAGCGGCCGCAGGGCGGCCCGGGGCGTGGCAGCGGCAGCGGCCAGGCGGGCGATTCAGGCGAGGGGGAGGACGACTTCGTCTTCCACCTCACCAAGGAAGAGTTCATGCAGATCTTCTTCGACGATCTCGCGTTGCCGCGCCTGATGCGCACGCAGCTCGCCGAGACGCCGGAGATGAAGAGCCATCGCGCCGGCTACTCGAACGCGGGAACGCCGAGCAACCTGTCGGTGATCCGCTCGATGCGCGGCGCGATCAGCCGCCGGGTCGCGATCGGCTCGGTCTCGCGCGCCGAGCTGCTCGTACTCGAGGCGCGGCTCGCCGAGATGCCGACAACGCTCGACGCAGCACAGGAGCTCGCCAAGAAGGAGCTCGAGGAACAGATCGCGAAGCTGCGCGCTCGCCTCGACCGGATTCCGTACCTCGATCCGATCGACCTGCGCTTTCGCAACCGGGTCCGGCTGCCGATCCCGACCGCCAAGGCGGTGATGTTCTGCCTGATGGACGTCTCGGGGTCGATGGACGAGGCGCGCAAGGATTTGTCGAAGCGCTTCTTCATCCTGCTCTACCTGTTCCTGACCCGTCACTACGAGAAGATCGACATCGTCTTCATCCGCCACCACACGCAGGCGCAGGAAGTCGACGAGGAGAACTTCTTCCGCGCTCGCGAGACCGGCGGCACGGTCGTCTCGAGCGCGCTCGTCCTGATGGATGAGATCATCAAGGAACGCTACTCGCCGACCGACTGGAACATCTACGCCGCGCAGGCGAGCGACGGTGACAACTGGCATCACGACTCGGGCCGGTGCCGCGAGCTGCTCATCGACAGCATCCTGCCGAAGTGCCGCTACTTCGCCTACGTTCAGGTCGCCGACGAAGAGCAGAACCTGTGGGAGGAGTACGCCCGCCTTCAGGAGGGCCATAAGCATTTCGCGATGAGGAAGGTCACCCAGGCTTCGCAGATCTACCCGGTGTTTCGCGACCTCTTCAAGGCCGAAGGAGCTGCCGCATGACGAGCATCGTCGAGAAAATGGCGGCCGCCGCCGCGCTGGCAGCGGAGCATCCCGTTGCCGCGCCGCCGCCGTCGCTGGCGGCGCGCCGGCGCCTGCGCCCCGAGCGGTCGCTGCCGCAGGCGCCCCTGCCTGCCGGCCCGCGCGCGGAGCATCCGCTTCCCGACCCGAGCGACTGGACGTTCGAGCTGATAGAGGAATACCACGAGAAGATCCGCGCCGCCGCGCACCGCTTCGCGCTCGACACCTATCCGAACCAGCTCGAGGTGATCACCGCCGAGCAGATGATGGATGCCTACGCGTCGGTCGGCATGCCGGTGAACTACCGGCACTGGAGCTACGGCAAGGAATTCATCGCCAACGAGCGCAGCTACCGGCGCGGCCAGATGGGGCTCGCCTACGAGATCGTCATCAATTCCGATCCCTGCATCAGCTACCTGATGGAGGAGAACACGACGGCGATGCAGGCGCTCGTCATCGCCCACGCCGCTTACGGCCACAACAGCTTCTTCAAGGGCAACTACCTGTTTCGCCTCTGGACCGACGCGTCGTCGATCATCGACTACCTCGTCTACGCGCGGAACTACATCGCCGAGTGCGAGGAGAAGTACGGCATGCCGGCGGTCGAGGACCTGCTCGACAGCTGCCACGCGCTGCAGAGCTACGGCGTCGATCGCTACCATCGGCCGAGCAAGATCTCGCTGGTCGAGGAGAAGGCCCGCCGCGAAGACCGCCTCGCCTACGCCCAGGCGCAGGTCAACGACATCTGGCGCACGCTGCCCCGGCGGGCCGAGCGGCCGGGCGAAAGCGAGGAACAGAAGCGCTTCCCGAGCGAGCCGCAGGAGAACATCCTCTATTTCATCGAGAAGAACGCGCCGCTGCTCGAGCCGTGGCAACGCGAAGTGGTGCGCATCGTTCGCAAGGTCGCGCAGTACTTCTATCCGCAGCGGCAGACGCAGGTGATGAACGAAGGCTGGGCGACCTTCTGGCACCACAAGCTGCTCAATACCCTGTACGACGAGGGCCACCTCACCGACGGCGTGATGATCGAGTGGCTGAAGTCGCACACCAACGTCATCTTCCAGCCGCCGGTCGGCCACCGCGCGTACAGCGGCCTCAATCCGTACGCGCTCGGCTTCGCGATGTACACCGACATCAAGCGCATCTGCGAAGAGCCGACCGACGAGGACCGCGACTGGTTCCCGAACCTCGCCGGCACGCACTGGCTGCCGGCGCTGCACCACGCGATGCGCAACTTCAAGGACGAGAGCTTCATCGGCCAGTACCTGTCGCCGAAGGTGATCCGTGACATGCGCCTGTTCGCGATCCTCGACGACGAGCACCAGGAGCACCTGCGCGTCTCGGCAATCCACGACACCCAGGGCTACCGTGAGGTTCGCGAGGCCCTCTCGAAGCAGTACGACCTGGCCTCGCGCGAGCCCGACATCCAGGTCTGGAGCGTCAATCTGCGCGGCGACCGCTCGCTCACCCTGCGCCACACGCGCCACAACAATCGACCGCTGCACGAAGGCGCGCAGGAAGTGCTGAAGCACGTCGCGCGGCTGTGGGGATTCGGCGTCAACCTCGAGAGCGTCGATCAATGGGGCGACGTGTCGTCGCATTGGTCGATCGCACCTCCGGAGCACTCGCCCTCTTGAATTGACCCCAGCGGGGTCGCCCCCCTCTTGGAGGGGTTGGGGAGGGAGCGATCCTGTCCCGGCGCAGCCGGGAAGATCTTCGCCTAAAGGGCGAAGATCTTCCCTGGGTTCATGATGTTCTTGGGGTCCAGGGCACGCTTCAGCGTTCGCATCATGTCGATCGCGCCGGCGCCGGCTTCGCTCTTCAGGAACTCCATCTTGTGCAGGCCGACGCCGTGCTCGCCGCTGCACGTGCCGTCCATCGCCAGCGCGCGCATGACAAGCGCTTCGTTGAGCCGCTCTGCGGTCTCGCGCTCCTCGGGCTGGTTCGGGTCGACGAGGTAGGCGATGTGGAAATTGCCGTCGCCGACGTGGCCGACGATGTAGTGCTGCAGGCCCGCGGCCTCGGCCTCGTCGGAGGCGGTGACCACCGACTCGGCCAGGCGCGAGATCGGCACGCAGGTGTCGGTGGTCACGGTGCGGCAACCCGGCTTCATCTGCAAGCCGGCGAAGTAGGCGCGGTGGCGCGCGGCCCAGAGCTTCTTGCGCTCCTCGGCCGTCGTCGCCCACTGGAAGCCTTCGCCGCCGTGCTCGCTCGCGATCTCCTGCACCGTCGCGGCTTGCTCGGCGACGCTCGCTTCGCTGCCGTGGAACTCCATCAGCAGCATCGGCGCCTCGGTGAGCGAGAGCTTGTCGTGGCGGTTGACCGCGCGCACCGCGTGACGGTCGAGCAGCTCGCAGCGCGCGATCGGCACGCCCATCTGGATGATCTGGATCACCGTCCGCACGGCGGCATCGATCGAGGGGAAGGTGCACGTCGCCGCCGACATCGCCTCCGGCACCGGATAGACGCGCAGCGTGATCTCGGTCATGACGCCGAGCGTGCCTTCGCTGCCGACCATGAGGCGGGTGAGGTCGTAGCCGGCCGACGACTTGCGCGCACGCGTTCCGGTGTGGATCACGTCGCCGTTCGCCGTCACGACCGTCAGGCCGAGGACGTTCTCGCGCATCGTCCCGTAGCGGACGGCGTTGGTGCCGCTGGCGCGGGTCGCGCACATGCCGCCGATCGACGCGTCGGCGCCGGGATCGATCGGGAAGAAGAGGCCGGTGTGGCGGATCTCGTCGTTGACCTGCATCCGGGTCACGCCGGCCTGGACGGTGACCGTGAGGTCCTCGGCGTTGACCGCGAGCACCTTGTTCATGCGCGACAGGTCGATGCTGACGCCGCCCTGGACGGCGAGCAGGTGCCCCTCGAGCGACGAGCCGACGCCGAACGGGATGACGGGGACCGCGTGGCGGTCGGCGAGCTTGACGACCTCGACGACGTCGTCGGTGTTCTCGCAGAAGACGACCGCTTCCGGCGGTGGTGCGTCGATCGGCGACTCGTCGCGACCGTGCTGCTCGCGCACCGCGAGCGCGGTCGAGCAACGGTCGCCGAACCGCGCCCTCAGCGCGCCGATCATCTCCGCCGGCACTGCGCGCGGGGCGATCTGCGGCAGCAGGTGGGCGGGCAGCGGAGCGTTCATGGCTGATCTCCCGGTCGGTCGCCGAAGCAGCATTGTAGGAACCTCGCCCTGTCCGCGCCGGCGCGCTGCTAGGATCGACCGACCATGGCGCACCGCCTGACGCAGATCGCGACCCGCACCGGCGACGACGGCACGACGGGCCTTGGCGACGGCAGCCGCGTCGCCAAGAGCCACCAGCGCATCGCCGCGCTCGGCGACGTCGACGAGCTGAACTCGACCCTCGGCGTGTTGCTCGCCGAACCTCTGCCCGACGACGTTCGCGAGCTGCTCGTCGTCATCCAGCACGAGCTCTTCAATCTCGGCGGCGAGCTGTCGATCCCCGGCTACGCACTGCTGAAGGCCGAGGCCGTCGCCCGCCTCGACGCGGCGCTCGCGCACTACAACGCCGGCTTGCCGCGGCTGAAGGAGTTCATCCTGCCGGCCGGAACGCGCAGCGCCGCGATCGCCCACGTCGGCCGCACGGTCGCGCGCCGCGCCGAGCGGTCGGTCGTCGCGCTGGCGGCGAGCGGCGACGTCCGTGCCGAAGCGCGCCAGTACTTGAACCGCTTGAGCGACCTCCTGTTCGTGCTCGCCCGCGTCCTCAATCGCGCCAACCTCGACGGTCTCGGCGGCGATGACGTCTATTGGCAGAGCGAACGGCTGGCGCGCGACCGCTAGCGGTCTGTCGCAACGCCGTCAGCGCGAGACGATGAGGTCGCGCTCGGCGATCCACGCCACCGGCTCGCCCGCCGCGGGTCGTTGCAGGCGAAGCTCGACTTCCTTGCGCTCCGCGTCGTCGAGGCCCTGGTAGAGGACATCGCCGGCGTTGCCGGGCTCGCCGGCAACGAACAGCTGCGAGGTCAGTTCGCCAAAGGCCGGGTGACGCAGCTTGACGTGGATGTGCGGCGTGCGCCCGGGGTAAGGCACCGGACGGATCGTCAGGAAGCGGTAGCGCCCGCGGGCGTCGCTCCGGGTGCTGCCGAAGCCCTGGAAGCCGGCATCGACGCGGCCTGCCGCGCCACGCGGATGGCGGTAGCTGCCGAGCGCGTCGCACTGCCAGATCTCGACTTCGGCGCCGTCGATCGCGCGGCCGTCGCCGTCGACGACAGCGCCGCGCAGGTCGAGGTACTCGCCGCGCGCGCGCGGCAGCGGCTGGCCATCGGGCGCAAAGCCGCGCACGGTCGTGAGGTCGGCATCCCAGTCGACGCTCCTTGCGCGATACGCGAGCGGCGGATAGAACGGGCCGTCGGTCATGCGTGGCAGGCCGCGCGCCGACGCGATCGCCGGCAAGCCGACCGTGGCTACGACGCCGGCGAAGGCGACGAGCCGGCGGCGCGAGACGGTCACGGTGTGCATGACGCGATTGGAGCGCGCTGCGCAGCCGGGGTCAAACCGCGGCCGGCGCGAGCGCGGCCGTCGCCTTCGCGCGACGCGCCGTCACCGCGGCGCTCAAAATCTCGAGCGTCTTCACCGAGTCGTCCCAGCCGAGGCAGGCGTCGGTGATGCTCTGGCCGTAGACGAGCTTGCCCGGATCGTCCTTGCCGGCGGCGAACTTCTGCGCACCGGCATGCAGATGGCTCTCGACCATCACGCCGAAGACGCAGCGGTTGCCGGCTTCGAGCTGGGCGGCGATGTCGCGCGCGACGTCGACCTGGCGCGCGTGGAGCTTGCCGCTGTTGGCATGGCTGCAGTCGATCATCAGCGTACACGGCAGCTTGGCCGCCTCGATCTCCTTGCACGCCGCGGCGATCGATGCGGCGTCGTAGTTCGGCGTCTTGCCGCCGCGCAGAATGAGATGGCAGTCGACGTTGCCGCGCGTCTCGACGATCGCAACCTGGCCGTTCTTGTGCACCGAGAGGAAGTGGTGCGGTCGCGCCGCCGCCTGGATGGCGTCGATCGCGATCCGGATGTTGCCGTCGGTGCCGTTCTTGAAGCCGATCGGCGCCGACAGCCCCGACGCGAGCTCGCGGTGCACCTGGCTTTCGGTCGTGCGCGCGCCGATCGCCCCCCAGGCGATCAGGTCGCCGAGATATTGCGGCGAGATGACGTCGAGGAACTCGCTGCCCGCGGGCATGCCGAGCTTGTTGATCTCGAGCAGCAGCTGGCGGCCGATGCGCAGGCCCTCGTCGATGCGGTAGCTCTCGTCGAGATAGGGATCGTTGATGAGGCCTTTCCAGCCGACCGTCGTGCGGGGCTTCTCGAAATAGACTCGCATCACGATCTCGAGCGTGCCGGCGAAGCGCTCGCGCTCTGCCTTGAGCTTTCGCGCGTACTCGACCGCGGCAAGGGGATCGTGGATCGAGCACGGGCCCATGATGACGAGCAGGCGGTCGTCCTCGCGCCGCATGATGCGGCGGATCGCGTCTCTCGTCTTGCCGATGAGCGACTCGACCGGTGTCCCGGCGATCGGGAAGAACCGGATCAGGTGCTCCGGCGGCGGCAGCGGCGTCACGTTCTCGATCCGCAGGTCGTCGGTCCGGCTGGTGCGCTCGCCGTTGCCATACGCACCCTCGGACGGTGCTTTGCTGTTCTTCGCCATGGCGGGACTCCTTCGAACGTCGAGATGAAAAAAAACCGCCGGGGGGTGCCCGGCGGTCTTGGATTCGGTATGCGCCCTGGTTACGCGCCTGCCTCTCCATCCGCCGAGCGGTGTGAGAACGCAAAATAGGCGTAAAACCAGGCGCGTGAGGTCATGGGCGCAAATGTAGCACGGCGCCTCGGCGCCACGTCAACGACAGAGGAGACAGTTGTCATGGATCGCAGAAAAGTGTTGTCCTCAGCCAGCGCCGCTGCCGTTGCCACGCTCGCTGGTTGCGCGACCGGTACCGCGGGGCCGACGAGCGGCACGCGCACCGTCTTCGCGGTGCCGCAGCCGATGCTGCCGATCGTCGGCACGAACGAGATGTTCCCGGTGCGCCGCATCTACTGCATCGGCCGCAACTACGCCGCCCACGCGCGCGAGATGGGGTCGGACCCGAACCGCGAGCCGCCGTTCTTCTTCCAGAAACCGAGCGATGCGATCCAGGTCGTCGCCATCGGCACGACCGCCGACCACCCGTACCCGCCGCTGACCAAGAACTACCACTACGAGATCGAGCTCGTCGCCGCGCTCGGCAAAGGCGGCAGGAACGTTGCCGTCGACCAGGCGCTCGCGCTCGTCTACGGCTACACGATCGGCCTCGACATGACGCGGCGCGATCTCCAGCGGGCGATGGGTGACGAGAAGAAGCCGTGGGAAATCGGCAAGAGCTTCGATCATTCAGCGCCGATGGGGCCGCTGCATCGCGTCGCCGACGTCGGCCATTTCACCAAGGGCGCGATCACGCTCAAGGTCAACGGCGTCGTCAAGCAGAACGCCGATCTGCAGATGATGACGTGGGACGTTGCCGAGCAGGTCTCGAAGCTGTCGCAGGCGTTCGAGCTGTTCCCCGGCGACCTGATCTACAGCGGCACGCCGGAAAACGTCGGCCCCGTCGTCCCGGGCGACGTGATGCAAGGTTTCATCGCCGGCCTGCCGACGCTCGACGTTCGCGTGACCGGGACGAAGAACGCCTAGGCGGTTCCGCCGACGGTGAGCCGGTCGATGCGCAGCGTCGGCTGGCCGACGCCGACCGGCACGCTCTGCCCTTCCTTGCCGCAGACGCCGACGCCGGTGTCGAGGCTCATGTCGTTGCCGATCGCGCTGACGCGCGTCAGCGCGTCGGGCCCGTTGCCGATCAGGGTCGCACCCTTGACCGGATACTGGATCCGGCCGTTCTCGACCCAGAACGCTTCGCTCGCCGAGAAGACGAACTTGCCGCTCGTGATGTCGACCTGGCCGCCACCGAAGTTGGTCGCATACAGGCCCCTCTTCAGGCCGGCGAGGATCTCGTCCCTGGTCTGCTTGCCGGCGAGCATGTAGGTATTGGTCATGCGCGGCATCGGCACCGCGGCGTAGCTCTCGCGCCGGCCGTTGCCGGTCGGCCGCACCTTCATCAGCCGCGCGTTCATCGAATCCTGAAGATAGCCGCGCAGGACGCCGTCTTCGATCAGCACGTTGCGCTGCGTCGCGTTGCCTTCGTCGTCGACGTTGAGCGAGCCGCGCCGGTCGGGCAGCGTGCCGTCGTCGAGGACGGTGACTCCGGGCGCGGCGACTCGCTGGCCGATGCGGCCGGTGAAGGCGCTCGCGCCCTTGCGGTTGAAGTCACCCTCGAGGCCGTGGCCGATCGCCTCGTGCAGCAGCACGCCCGGCCAGCCGGGGCCGAGGACGACGCTCATCAAGCCAGCTTTCGCGGGCCGCGACTCGAGATTGGTGAGCGCTGCGTCGACCGCGGCAGTGACGTAGCTCTCGATCACGTCGTCCTGGAAGTAGCCGAGGCCGAAGCGCCCGCCGCCGCCGCCGTTGCCAGCCTCGCGTCGAACCTTGCCGCCGATCGTCTGCTCGGCGATGACGGTCAGCGAGAGCCGCACCAGCGGCCGGACGTCGGCGGCAATCGTGCCGTCGGCGCGCGCGACGAGCACGACGTCGTACTCGCTGCCGAGGCCCGCCATCACCTGGACGATGCGCGGATCCTTGCTGCGCGCGAGCCGCTCGACCTTCTCGAGCAAGGCCACCTTCTGCGTGCTGTCGAGCGTCGCGATCGGATCCAGCGCCGCGTAAAGCAAGCGGCTTTGGGCGATCGATGCGCGCCGCCCGATCTTGACGCGACGGCTCTGGCCCGCGGCGGCGATCGTCCGCACCGTGCGCGCGGCGTCGAGCAGCGCCGCCTCGGAGATGTCGTCGGAGTACGCGAACGCCGTCTTCTCGCCGGCGACTGCGCGAACGCCGACGCCCTGGTCGATGCCGAAGCTGCCGCTCTTGACGATGCCCTCCTCGAGGCTCCAGCCTTCGCTGCGCGTGTACTGGAAGTAGAGGTCGGCGTCGTCGATCTTGTGGATAGCGATCGTCGCCAGCGCGGCGGCGAGCCTGGCCTCGTCGAGACCGAATGGATCGAGCAGCAACGAACGCGCGACGGCGAGACGCTCGATGGTGGGTTCGCGTGAGATCATGCGGTCCTCGGCGGCAGGCGAGCGATTGTAGAGAGCGTTCGTTCCACACATCTTTACCGCGACGTTACCTGGCGCGCGTCGGCATCACAGGGCGACGGCCGTTATCCAGTGGCGAGGGACTCGCAATCCAGCTTCGATTCCACTGCACACCAAAGGAGAACATCATGCACAGGTTCACCACCTTGACCGCCGGCGTCGCACTCGCGCTGGCCTCGTTCGGCGCGTTCGCCGGCGGCACCGCGACCCCGCGCGTCGACCAGCGCGAGGCGAACCAGCAGGCGCGCATCGATGCCGGCGTCGCTTCCGGTCAGCTCACGGCGCGCGAGACGAACCGGCTCGACAAGCAGCAGGCCCACGTCGCTGCCGTCGAAGCCAAGGACAAGGCGGACGGCACCGTCACCAAGGCCGAGCGCAAGCAACTGCATCGCGCGCAGAACCGCGCCAGCAAGAACGTCTACGAGCAGAAGCACGACGCGCAGGTCGCGACGAAGCCCTGAGCGGCTAGTCGTCGTCGCGCGCGCCGCGCAGCGCCAGCGCACGCGCATAGAGCGCGTTGCGCGGCGCGCCGGCGATCTCGGCGGCAAGGGCCACCGCCTGCTTGAGCGGCAACGCGCCGAGCAATGGCGTGAGCAGCGCATCGTGCGCGCCCGCGTCTTCCCGCTCTGTTGCCGGCGCTGCATGCAGGACGACGACGAACTCGCCGCGCAAGCGATGCGCGTCGGCCGCGAGCCACGCCGGCCAGGCGTCGGCCGGCATCGTCTCGATCGCTTCGAACTGCTTCGTCAGCTCGCGACACACGGTCAGCCGCCGCCCCGGGCAGGCCGCTGCCAACGACCGGGCGAGGGCGCCGATCCGATGCGGTGCTTCGAAGATCACCTGCGTCGCAGGGGAGCGCGCGACCGCATCGGCGGCGCGTGCGCGCTCGCTGCCGCGCGCCGGCAGGAAGCCGACCACCACGAAGCCGCCCGAAGCGACGTCGCCGGTCGCCGCCAACGCGGCGAGCGCGCTGCTCGCGCCCGGGATCGGCACGACGCGATGACCGGCGGCGTGCGCCGCAGCGACGAGCTCGGCACCGGGGTCGCTCACTGCAGGGGTGCCGGCGTCGCTGACGTAGGCGACGCGCTCGCCGCGCGCCAGCCGCTCGAGGACGGCGCCGGCGGCGGTGCGCTCGTTGTGCGCATGCACTGCGAGCAGCGGCTTTGCGATCGCGAAGTGACGCAGCAACGCCGCGCTGTGGCGCGTGTCCTCGCACGCCACCGCGTCGACGAGCGCGAGCACATGCAAGGCACGCAGCGTGATGTCGGCAAGGTTGCCGATCGGCGTCGCGACGACGTAGAGCGCACCGGCGGGATACTGCTGCCCGGCGGCCGCAAGAGCCGCCGCCTCGACGAGCTTGGCTCCATCCAACTGATGCGACCTCCGGCGCGCGCCCCGCGGTGACGACCCTGCCCACGACCAAGGCGCTCGGCGACGCCGCCGAAGCGCGCGCCCTCGACCATCTCCGGGCCGCGGGGCTGGTGCTGGTGCGGCGCAATTATCGCGTCGCGCGCGGGCCGCGGGCCCGCGGCGGCGAGGTCGATCTGGTGATGCGGGACCGCGACGGCACGCTCGTCTTCGTCGAGGTGCGGGTGCGCAGCGACGACCGTTTCGGCGGCGCGGCCGCGAGCGTCGGCGCGGCGAAACGGCAGCGCCTGGTCTTCGCCGCAGCGCATTTCCTGCGAGCGCTGCGCGATACGCCGCCGTGCCGGTTCGACGTCGTCGCGGTCGAAGGCGACACGATCGAGTGGCTGCGCGCGGCCTTCGATGCGGGCTAGCGAAGACGACCGTGAACCAGATCGCCGAACCCGTGTCATATCATCCGTGACCATGCTCGAGCAACGCATCCAGCAGCAGTTCTTCGACAGCGCCGACCTGCACAACGCAGCCGCCGAGGTGCTCTCGAAGCCGATCGCGGACGCCGTCAGCGCGCTGGTCGGCTGCATCACCGCCGGTGGCAAGGTGCTTGCCTGCGGCAACGGCGGCTCGGCCGCCGATGCCCAGCACTTCGCTGCCGAGTTCGTCGGCCGCTACGAGCGTGAAAGGCCGGGCCTGGCAGCGATCGCGCTGACCGTCGACACCTCGATCCTGACAGCGGTCGGCAACGACTACGGCTACGAGGTCGTGTTCGCGAAGCAGGTCGAGGCGCTCGGCGCCCCAGGCGACATCCTGCTCGCGATGTCGACCAGCGGCAACTCCGCCAACGTGCTTGCCGCGGTCGCGGCGGCGCGTGCCAAGGAGATGACCGTCATCGCCCTTACCGGCAATACCGGCGGCAAGATGCGCGAGCGGCTCACCGAGACCGACGTCCACATCTGCGTTCCGCACGAACGCACGGCGCGCATCCAGGAAATCCATCTGCTCGTCCTGCATTGCCTGTGCGACGCAGTCGACCTGCAACTGCTCGGCGAAGAGGAAAACACATGACCCAGGGCTCCCGCCCGCGCTTTCCCGCCCATGCCTTCCCCGTCGTCGCGCTCGCCGCGGCGCTCCTCGCCGGCTGCGTGCCGATCGTCGTCGGCACTGCCGTCGTCGGCGGCGCGATGGTCGCTACCGACCGCCGCGCCGGAGGCTCGCAGGTCGACGACGAGGTGATCGAGCTGAAGGCGAAGGGCCGCCTCGACGAGGCCTTCCCCGATGGCCGCGTGCGCGTCAACACGACGAGCTACAACCACCTGGTGCTGCTCACCGGCCAGGTGCCGACCGATGCCGACAAGACGACCGTGGAGCAGGTCGTCGCCCGTATCGATACCGTCGCTTCGGTCGTCAACGAGCTGAGCGTCGGCCCGGCGACGACGTTCAA
The DNA here is from genome assembly GCA_036496385.1 of Caldimonas sp. Classification (GTDB taxonomy): domain Bacteria; phylum Pseudomonadota; class Gammaproteobacteria; order Burkholderiales; family Burkholderiaceae_C; genus Schlegelella_A. The sequence goes on from DASXLD010000098.1 coordinate 12,740, forward strand.
GGAGCGCTCCAACGACGCGTTCATCACCAGCAAGGTCAAGGCGAGCATCGTCGACGCCAAGGACCTGTTCGCCAACTCGATCAAGATCGTGACGCACCGGGGCGTCGTCTACCTGATGGGTCGCGTCAGCGAGCGCGAGGCCGATCACGCGACCGAGATCGCGCGCGGCGTGAGCGGCGTCGTCAAGGTCGTGAAGGTGTTCGAGATCCTCAGCGCGGCCGAGGTCGCGAACATGCAGGCGAAGACCAAGCCGCAAGGTGCGGTTAGCGCAGCCAGCGCGGCCAGCGCGGCGAGCTCGCCCTGACCCGAGCGCACGCCGCGGCGGCCGTGCGGCCGGCGCCTAGCGCAGCCGCTTGATCAGGCTCGAGGTGTCGTTGCGGTTGCCGCCTGCGGCCTGGATGTCGGCATAGAACTGGTCGACGAGGGCCGTCACCGGCAGCCGGGCGCCGTTGCGGCGCGCTTCCTCGAGCGCGATGCCGAGGTCCTTCCGCATCCAGTCGACGGCGAAGCCGAAGTCGAACTTGTTGTCGATCATCGTCGGCCCGCGGTTGTCCATCTGCCAGCTCTGCGCCGCGCCCTTGCCGATCACCTCGAGGACCGCCTTCATGTCGAGCCCCGAGCGCTCGCCGAAGACGATCGCCTCCGACAGGCCCTGGACGAGGCCGGCGATCGCGATCTGGTTGACCATCTTGGCGAGCTGGCCCGAGCCGCTCGGCCCGAGCAGCGTCATCGCCTTCGCGAACGCCATCGCGATCGGCTTCGCCTCCGCGAACGCGGCCGGGTCGCCGCCGCACATCACCGTGAGGGCGCCGTTGATGGCGCCGAGGTTGCCGCCCGAGACCGGGGCATCGATGAAGCGCAGGCCTTTGGCGGTGCCCGCCGCGGCGAGCTCGCGCGCCACCGCGGCCGAGGCGGTCGTGTGGTCGACGAAGGTCGCTCCCGAGCGCATGCCGGCGAAGGCGCCGCCCGCGCCGAGCGTCACCGAGCGCAGGTCGGCGTCGTTGCCGACGCAGGCGAATACGATCTCGGCGCCGCGTGCCGCCTCGGCGGGCGTCGGCGCGCTCTTGCCGCCGTGCTTGGCCACCCACTGCGCCGCTTTCGCCGCGGTCCGGTTGTAGACCGTGACGCGATGCCCGGCGGCGGCGAGGTGGCCGGCCATCGGGTCGCCCATGACACCGAGGCCGAGGAAGGCGACGTCGCGCGCGGCGACCGGTTCGTAGGTTCTTGTTGCCATGGTTGAAAAGAAAAACGGCCTCGGAAGAGGCCGTTTTTACACCAGTGCGGCTCGCCGCTACTTGACGATCGACATGTGCTCCGTCCCGGCGTTGAGGTCGCTCGACTTCGAGCGCTGGCTGTGCAGCTTGATCTGCAGGCGCAGATCGTTGACCGAATCGGCGTTGCGCAGCGCGTCTTCGTAGGTGACAGTCTGGCTTTCGTAGAGGTCGAACAGGCTCTGGTCGAAGGTCTGCATGCCGAGCTCGCGCGAACGCTTCATGATCTCCTTGATCTCGGCGACCTCGCCCTTGAAGATCAGGTCGGAGATGAGCGGCGTGTTGAGCATGATCTCGACCGCCGCGACCCGGCCCTTGCCTTCCTGCCGCGGCAGCAGCCGCTGCGAGACCAGCGACTTCAGGTTGAGCGAGAGGTCCATCAGCAGCTGCGCGCGTCGCTCCTCGGGAAAGAAGTTGATGATCCGGTCGAGCGCCTGGTTGGCGCTGTTGGCGTGCAGCGTCGCCAGGCAGAGGTGGCCGGTCTCGGCGAACGCGACCGCATGCTCCATCGTCTCGCGGTCGCGGATCTCGCCCATCAGGATGACGTCGGGCGCCTGGCGCAGCGTGTTCTTCAGGGCGATCCCCCAGCCGTCGGTGTCGATCCCGACCTCGCGCTGGGTGACGATGCAGTTCTTGTGCGGATGCACGAACTCGACCGGGTCCTCGATCGTGATGATGTGGCCGAACGAGTTCTCGTTG
>DASXLD010000099.1:0-23521 GCA_036496385.1 Caldimonas sp.
ACCTGAAGCTCGTCAATGCCCGGGGCGGCATCAACGGCGTGAAGGTCAGCTTCGAGGAATGCGAGACCGGCTACGCGACCGACAAGGGCGTCGAGTGCTACGAGCGTCTGAAGGGCAAGAACGGCGGCGCGACCGTGTTCCAGCCGCTCTCCACCGGGATCACGTTCGCCCTCACGGAGAAGGCGCCGGGCGACAAGATCCCGCTCATCACGTCCGGCTACGGACGTGCCGACAGCGCCGACGGCAACGTCTTCAAATGGAACTTCCCCCTGCTGGGCACCTACTGGGTCGCGGCTGACATCCTGGTCGAGCACCTCGCCAAGATCAACGGCGGCTTCGACAAGCTCAAGGGCAAGAAGATCGCCCTCGTCTACCACGACAGCCCGTACGGCAAGGAGCCGATTCCGATGCTGCAGGAACTCTCGAAGATGTACGGCTTCGAACTGCAGCTGCTGCCGGTGACGCACCCGGGCGTCGAGCAGAAGTCGACCTGGCTGCAGATCCGGCAGAGCCGGCCCGACTACATCTTTCTCTGGGGCTGGGGCGTGATGAACTCGACCGCGCTCAAGGAAGCGGTCGCGACCGGCTACCCGCGCGACAAGATGTACGGCGTCTGGTGGGCGGGCGCCGAACCCGACGTCAAAGACGTCGGTGACGGCGCCAAGGGCTACCACGCGCTGGCGATGCAGCACGGCGCCGAGCCCGACGCGGCGGTCACCAAGGAGATCCTCGCCAAGGTGTACGAGAAAGGCCAGGGGACCGGCCCGCGCGAGCAGGTCGGCCAGGTGCTCTACATGCGCGGCGTGATCGCGGCGATGCTGGGCGTCGAGGGCGTCAAGCGCGCGCAGGAGCGCTACGGCAAGGGCAAGGTCATGAACGGCGAGCAGGTCCGCTGGGGCCTCGAGAACCTCGCCCTCGACCAGAAGAAGCTCGACGGGCTGGGCTTCGCCAAGGTCATGCGGCCGGTCTCGACGTCGTGCGCCGACCACATGGGCTCGGCGTGGGCCCGGATCCAGACCTGGGACGGCTCGAAGTGGAACTTCACCTCCGACTGGTACCAGGCCGACGAGTCGATCATCAAGCCGATGGTGAAGACCTCTGCCGACAAGTACGCGCACGAGAAAAAGCTCGAGCGACGCACGCCTGCCGACTGCCAGACGTGAGCGAGGAAGCGGCTCGCGCCGCAGCGGGGCCGGCCGGGCCGGCGCCGGCGCCGGCGCTCATTGCTGCGCGGGCGCCGGCGCTTCTCGACGTGAACGGCATCGAGGTGATCTACAACCACGTCATCCTGGTGCTGAAGGGAGTCTCGCTCAAGGTTCCCGAGGGCAAGGTCGTCGCCCTCCTCGGCGGCAACGGCGCCGGCAAGACGACCACCTTGCGCGCCGTCAGCAACCTGCTGCGCGGCGAACGCGGCGAGGTGACCAAGGGCGCGATCGAGCTGCGCGGCGAGCGCATCGAGCGGCTCAGCACGTCCGAGATGGTGAACCGCGGCGTGGTCCAGGTCATGGAAGGGCGGCACTGCTTCGCGCACCTGACGATCGAAGACAACCTGATGACCGGCGCCTATACGCGCCGCGACGGCAAGGCCGCCGTCGCAGCGACGCTGGACAAGGTGTATCGCTACTTCCCGCGCCTGAAGGAGCGGCGGGCGACGCAGGCCGCCTTCACGTCGGGCGGTGAGCAGCAGATGTGCGCGATCGGCCGTGCCCTGATGGCCAATCCGACGATGGTGCTGCTCGACGAGCCTTCGATGGGCCTCGCACCGCAGATCGTCGCCGAGGTGTTCGAGATCGTGAAGGATCTGAACGAGAAGGAAGGCGTCACCTTCCTGATCGCCGAGCAGAACACCAACATGGCGCTGCGCTACGCCGACTACGGCTACATCCTCGAGAGCGGGCGAGTCGTCCTCGACGGACCGGCGGCGATGTTGCGCGAGAACGAGGACGTTCGCGAGTTCTATCTCGGCACCGGCGGCGCCGGAACGAACACCGAACGCAAGAGCTATCGTGCCGTCAAGAGCTACAAGCGCCGCAAGCGCTGGCTCGCCTAGCGCCCGATCAGAGAACCGCTGCCATGGCCAGGGCCGATGCCGAAGCACTGCGCGCCCTGCTGCCGCTGCTGCGCCAGCTGCGCGAGATCAAGGGCGTGAAGGAAACCCAGCCGGGAGTGTTCTACGCCCGCCGCGATGCCTTCATTCATTTCCACGACGAAGGCGGCGTCCTGCACGCCGACCTGAAGAAGCCGGGCGGCTCCGGCTTCGATCGCTTCCCGCTCGCGACGGCGGCGGAGCAGCGCAAGCTCGTCGACGAAGCAAAGCTGCGCGCACGTCGCTTCGACGGCGACTAGCCTCACGAACCATGGCCCCCGTCGACCAGCCGCCGCGCGAGCACTACGACGCGCTCGAGACGCGCTCGCCCGACGAGCGCGAGGCAGCGCTCGCGCACGCGTTGCCGGCGCAGATCGCCAACGCGATCGCGCGCGCACCGGCCGTTGCGGCACGGCTGCGCGGGATCGACGCGAAGCAGCTGACGTCGCGCGCTGCGCTCGCCGCCTTGCCTGTGTTGCGCAAGAGCGATCTGCTCGCGGTGCAGAACGCACCCGGCGCCGCCGATGCATTCGGCGGCTTCGCGACCGTCGGCTGGGGCGCCTCGCGCCCGGCCGAAGAGCGTGCCTTGCGCGTCTTCGTTTCGCCAGGGCCGATCCGCGAGCCCGAGACCGCGCGCGCCGACTACTGGCGGATGGCGCGAGCGTTGTTCGCCGCCGGCTTTCGCGCCGGCGATCTCGTCCACAACAGCTTCAGCTATCACCTCACTCCTGCCGGATCGATGATGGAAAGCGGTGCGCACGCGATCGGCTGCACGGTCTTTCCCGGCGGCACCGGCCAGACCGAGTTGCAGCTGCAGGCGATGGCCGTGCTCGCGCCGAACGGATACACCGGCACACCGAGCTTTCTTCGCGTGTTGCTCGAAAAAGCGGACGAATCGGGGATCGCGGTGCCTTCGCTCGCCAGGGCCTCGTTGGGCGGCGAAGCGGTTCCGGCGGCGCTTTGCGATTGGCTCGGCGAGCGCGGCATCGCGGCGTTCCAGAGCTACGGCACGGCCGACCTCGGCCTGGTCGCGTACGAAACGGCGGCGCACGAAGGTCTCGTCGTCGACGAAGGCGTCGTCGTCGAGATCGTCGCTCCCGGCACCGGCGATCCGGTCGAAGACGGCCAGATCGGCGAGCTGGTGGTGACGACGCTCAATCCCGACTATCCGCTCATCCGCTATGCGACTGGCGACCTCTCGGCGACGTTGGTCGGGACGTGCCGCACCGGTCGGACGAACCGGCGCATCCGCGGCTGGCTCGGCCGCGCCGACCAGTCGACCAAGGTGCGCGGGATGTTCGTCCACCCGTCGCAAGTCGGCGAGATCGTCCGCAGACATCCACAGATCGTTCGCTCTCGCCTGGTCGTCGACGGTGCGATGGCGGACGACCGCATGACGCTGCACATCGAAACCGCTGCTGTGCCCCATGAGCTCGGCGAGCGGATCGCGCAGACGATGCGCGACGTGACGAAGCTGCGCGGTGAAGTCACTTTCGTCGCACCCGGCAGCCTGCCCAGCGACGGCAAGCTGATCGAGGACCGGCGCTCGCCGCGCTGAGAGCGCGTGCTCATGTGCACGCGACGACGCTGGCTCGACGCGACGGAACGCCGTACCATGCCCAGCATCCGTCTCACGAAGAGCCGAACATGACGCTCCTGTTTCGATCGATCGCCGCAGCGCTCGTCTGCATCGGCATGGCGGGTTGCGTCGCCTACCCCTACCCCGAGGCGCAGACCGTCATGGTCCCGGCCAGCTTTGATCGCTCGTGGGACGCAGCGCTCGGGGCCGCCGCAGACTCCGGCATCCAGGTGACAGCGGCAGACCGGGCGAACGGCCGCATCACCGGCACCAAGGCCGGCGCAACGGTGACGATCGTCGTGCAGCAGCAGTCCGGTGGCAATCTGCAGGTGAGCATGTCCGCGCCCGACTCGCGCGAGACGAATCCGACGCTGAACGACCGCTGGCTTGCCAACTACCAACGGCGCATGGGCCGCTAGTCGACCCGCCGCTACGCCAGCCGAGCGCGCACAGCGGCGTCAGCCGCGCAGCGTGATCGGGATCGTCACCGGTCCGTCGTTGACGAGCGCAACCTGCATGTCGGCGCCGAACTCGCCGCACGCGACAGCGCCGGCGTGAAGCCTGCGCGCGCTGGCGACGACGCGCTCGTAGAGCGCACGGCCGCTCTCGGCGTCGGCGGCGCCGGAGAAGCCCGGACGGTTGCCGCGCGAGGTGTCGGCTGCGAGGGTGAACTGGCTGACGACGAGCAAGCCGCCGGCGACCGCGCCGAGGTCGAGGTTCATCTTGCCCGCTGCGTCGGCGAAGATGCGCAGCGCGAGCACCTTGGCGACAAGTCGGTCGGCAACAGCATCGCTATCGCCGGGCTCGGCACAGACGAAGAGCAAGGCGCCGCGCCCGATCGCGCCGACGATGGTGCCGCCGATCTCGACACGCGCCTCTGCGACGCGCTGCACGAGACCGATCACCGCAATCCTTGCGCGGCGTTGAAGTGCGGCTCGACGTTCGAGGGCAGGAGCTGGATCGACGCGCACAAGCCGGCGACCTCGGTCATCAGCGCCTGCTCGACTTCGCCGCGCAGCGCGGCGGCGCGGCCGAGCGTCCAGCTCGCGGGAACGTGCATGTGCATGTCGAGGAAGCGACGGCTGCCGGCCCGGCGCGTCACCATGTCGTCAAATCGCACCGAGCTCTCGGCGAAACGCGCCAACGTCTTGTCGATCCGCGCCTGCACCTCGGGCTCGAGCGCCTTGTCCATCAGGCCGTCGATCGAGCCCCAGACGACGCGAGCGCCCTCGCGGATGATGTTGACGGCGACACCGATCGCGACCACCGGGTCGAGCCAGAGCCAGCCCGTGAGCTGGACCAGGAGGATGCCGACGACGACGCCGGCCGACGTCCAGACGTCGGTGTAGAGATGGCGGGCGTCGGCCTCGAGCGCGACCGAGCGGTGCCGACGCGACTCGGCGAGCATCTTGGCCGCGAGCAGTCCATTCAGGAGCGAGCTCGCCACCGTGAGCGTCAACCCGATGCCGACGCCTTCGAGCGGCTGCGGGTGCATGAAGCGCCCGACCGCAGACCAGACGATCGCGATCGCGGCGGCAGCAATCATCAGACCCTCGAATGCGCTCGAGAAGTATTCCGCCTTGGTGTGGCCGAAGGGATGGTCCTCGTCGGCGGGGCGCGCGGCGATCGTCACCATCGCCAGCGCGAAAAGTGCCGAGGCGAGGTTGACGAGCGACTCCATCGCGTCCGACAGCAGACCGACCGACCCGGTGATCCACCAAGCGCTGGTCTTGAGGACGATCGTCACCACCGCCGTCCCGACGGACAGGCGCAGCAGAGTCGTGACCTGCACTGGCGCTCGCCCTCAGCGCAAGGTGACGCGGGCGAACCTGCGCTTGCCCACCTGGACGACGAAAGTGCCGGCGTGCAGCTTGAGCCCCCGGTCGGAGACGACAGCGCCGTCGACACGGACGCCGCCGCCGTCGATCAGCCGCATCGCTTCACTGGTCGAAGGCGCCAGCCGTGCCTGCTTCAACACCGCGCCGAGGCCGAGCGGAGCGCCTTCGATCGCCACGGCATCGATCTGATCGGGGATGCCGCCGCGCGCCCGAAGGTCGAAGTCGGCCTCGGCGGCGAGGGCGGCAGCGGGGCTGTGAAAGCGCGCCGTGATCTCGCTGGCCAGCGCCACCTTGGCGTCGCGCGGATTGCGGCCGGTGGAAGTCTCTGTGCGCCAGCGGGCGATTTGGTCTGCCGGTAGAGAACTCACGAGATCGAAGTACTTCCACATCAAATCGTCACTGATCGACATCAGTTTGGCGAACATGTCGTTCGGCGGATCGGCTAGGGCGACGTAGTTTCCCTTCGATTTGGACATCTTCTCGACGCCGTCGAGACCCTCGAGAAGCGGCATCGTCATGATGCATTGAGGTTCCTGACCGTACTCGGCCTGCAGCGCGCGCCCGACCAGCAGGTTGAATTTCTGGTCGGTTCCGCCCAGCTCGAGGTCTGCTTTCAATGCCACCGAGTCGTAGCCCTGCAGGAGCGGATAGAGAAACTCGTGGACGCTGATCGGCGTTCCGGCCTTGAAACGCCGACCGAAGTCGTCGCGCTCCATCATCCGCGCCACGGTGTAGCGAGCGGCGAGCTCGATCATCCCGCGCGCTCCGAGGGGGTCGCTCCACTCCGAGTTGTAGCGAATCTCGGTTCGAGCCGGGTCCAGGACCAGGCTCGCTTGTGCGTAGTAAGTGCTGGCGTTCGCTTCAATCTGCTGGCGTGTGAGCGGCGGCCGGGTCGAGTTGCGACCCGAGGGGTCGCCGATCATCGACGTGAAGTCGCCGATGAGGAAAATGACGGTATGACCCAGATCCTGCAGCTCGCGAAGCTTGTTCAGGACCACCGTATGGCCGAGATGAATGTCAGGGGCAGTCGGGTCGAGCCCGAGCTTGATCCGAAGCGGTATTCCGGTCGCCGCCGAGCGGGCGAGCTTCTGCACCCACTCGGCCTCCGGGATCAACTCGCTGCAGCGGCGAAGGGATTGTGCGAGGGCCTGACGAACAGACTCTGTGACGGGGTAACGGACGGACGCTGGAGGGGGAGGAATAGAGGCGGACATCACTGGCTGTTACGGAAATAGGGCCTCCGACGGCCGGTATACTGCGCCCGGCGTCCTACAAGCCAGTGGGATGGTGCCCTACACGAGAGCGGACGTGCGCCACGATTCTAAGTGGTGCCCGCTTGTGACGATCAACCGAGGTGCGCGCCATGGCCGCACCGCCGAACCGAGCAGCGAGCTCCGCAAAAATTGAAATCGCCGGCACCGTTGGATGTCGCCTGGGATTACGCCTCGGCGCACATTGCAAGCTTCGCTTCCCGCTACCCTCGCACGCTGACGGCGTCCGTCTCGCTGGCACTCGCGGGCTTCGCCGCGACAGCTTTCGGCGTCGCCCCGCAGGTCCCCGATGCCTCTGACCTGCCGCAGCGAACGATCGTCGAGAACGTCCGCACCGTCGACCTGCGCGCGCAACTCGACGCCCTTGCCGAGCAGGATCTCGACCTTTTCCGGAGCGAGATCACACGCCCGAGCGACACCGTCGACTCGCTGCTCGCCCGGCTGAACGTCGCCGACGCCCGCGCTGCGGCATTCCTGCGCAGTGATCCGATCGCACGAAGACTCCTCGAAGGCCGCGCCGGCAAGCGCGTGCAGGTGCGCGTCGATTCCCGCGGCACGCTGGCGGAACTGGTGGCGCGGTATGCCGCGCCGTCCGCCGACAAGCTGCCGAGCCAGTTCACGCGCCTGCGCGTCCAGCGGATCGCCGACAGGCTCGTCGCCGACCTTTCGACGGCGCCGCTGACGTCCCAGGTGCTCATGGCAGGCGGAACGATCCAGTCATCGCTGTTCAACGCAACTGACGAAGCCGGCATTCCCGACGCCGTCGCGACCCAGCTCGCCGAGATCTTTGCCAACGACATCGACTTCCGGCACGAGCTGAAGCGCGGCGCGACGTTCTCGGTCGTCTACGAGTCGCTGACCGCGGACGGCGAGCCGATCAGCTGGGGCCCGGCGAGCGGGCGAGTCCTCGCCGCCGAGTTCGTCAACAAAGGGCAGACGTTCTCGGCGATGTGGTTCAAGGATGGCGACGCCAAAGGCGCGTACTTCGGACTCGACGGCCAAAGCAAGCAGCGCTCGTTCCTCGCCAGCCCCGTTGAGTTCTCCCGTGTGACCTCGGGCTTCGCGATGCGCGTGCACCCGATCTTCAACACCTGGAAGCAGCACAACGGCGTCGACTTCGGGGCGCCGACGGGAACGCCGGTGCGCACCGTCGGCGACGGCGTCGTCGAGTTCGCCGGCTGGCAGAACGGCTACGGCAACGTCATCCACATCCAGCACGGCAGCGAGCGCTCGACGGTGTATGCGCACCTCAGCCGCATCGACGTCGCCAAAGGCCAGCATGTCGAACAGGGCGCCATCATCGGTGCCGTCGGGCAGACGGGCTGGGCGACCGGACCGCATCTGCACTTCGAGGTCAAGATCGACGGCCTGCAGCAGGATCCGCTGAAGGTCGCACAGACCTCCGAGGCCGCCACGATCACGCCAGCCGCGCAGGCCCGGTTCGGCCAGCTCGCGCAAAGCGTGCGCGCCCAACTCGGCATCGCCGAGAGCCTGCCGCGCACGCCATTGCTCGGCGAGTAGGCCGCGACGGCGCCACGGACCTCGCCTTGATCCGCGCTCGGCGCCGGCACGTCACTGCCGAGGCCGGCAAGACACGGCGATGACCGAGGCATTCATCGGCCTGATGTCGGGCACTTCGCTCGACGGCATCGACGGTGTCGTCGTCGAGTTCGGGGTCCCGGGGGCGCCGCCTGCCGCTCGCGTGCTCGCGCATGCCCATCGCGCCTTTCCCGCGGCACTGCGCTCCGAATTCGCCGCTCTGAACATCGCCGGCGCGAACGAGCTCCATCGCGGCGCCCTTGCCGCCAACGCGCTCGCGTGCGAGGGCGCAGAGGTGGTCGGGTCGCTTCTGCAGTCGGCGTCGTGCGAACGGAGTCGGATCGTCGCGATCGGCTCGCATGGCCAGACCGTGCGCCATCGTCCGCGCGAATTCGACGAAACCGGCTACACGGTGCAGCTGAACGCGCCGGCGCTGCTGGCCGAACGAACGGGAATCGATGTCGTTGCCGACTTTCGCAGCCGCGACGTCGCCGCCGGCGGCCACGGCGCTCCGCTCGTTCCGGCGTTCCATCACGCCATGTTCGGCCGCGCCGACGCATCAGTCGCGGTACTCAACCTCGGTGGCATCGCGAACCTGACGTCGCTCGGCGCCGATGGCGCGATCGCAGGATTCGACTGCGGTCCCGCCAACGTCCTGCTCGATCTCTGGTGCGAGCGATCGACCGGCCGAGCGTTCGACCCCGACGGCGCCTGGGGCAGTCGCGGGAAGGTCGACGACTACCTGCTCGATGCCTGTCTCGCCGAGCCGTACTTCGCGCTGCCGCCGCCAAAGAGCAGCGGGCGCGATCTCTTCAACGCAGCCTGGCTCGAAGAACGGCTCGCCGCCACGAGCGCGCGCGGCCGGCTCCGCCCCGAAGACGTGCAGGCGACTCTCGCCGAGCTGACCGCGCGCAGCGTCGCCGATGCCTTCGGGCGGCATTTCGCCCAGGCGGCGGAGCTGATCGTCTGCGGCGGCGGTGCGCGCAATGCCGACCTGATGGCGCGGCTGGCACGGACGGCCGTTCCCGCCCGCGTCGTCGCCAGCGATGATCGTGGCCTGCCTGCGGATCAAGTCGAGGCTGCGGCGTTCGCCTGGCTGGCACGCGCGTTCATGCATCGACTTGCCGGCAACGTCGCGGCCGCCACCGGTGCTGCCGGCCCGCGCGTACTGGGAGCGCTGTATCCGGCCTAGGCGATCGGCTCGCGCATTCGCCAGCCAGGAAAAAGCCGCCTGACGGCGGCCTTTCGGTTTGGATCGACAGCCGGCTGCTCAGGCAGAAAAGCTCGAGCCGCAGCCGCAGGTCGTCGTCGCGTTCGGATTCTTGATCACGAACTGCGCGCCCTGGAGGTCGTCCTTGTAGTCGATCTCCGCGCCGGCGAGGTATTGCAGGCTCATCGCGTCGATCAGCAAGGTGACGCCGTTCTTCTCCATCGACGTGTCGTCGTCATTGACGATCTCGTCGAACGTGAACCCGTACTGGAACCCCGAGCAACCGCCGCCTTGCACGAAGACGCGCAGCTTCAGGTCTGGATTACCTTCTTCGTCGACCAGCTCCTTGACCTTGTTTGCCGCGCTGTCGGTGAAGACGAGCGGCGGCGGCGGCAAATCAGCCTCGGTCGAGGGGACGGCGGAATCGGCGACTGCGCTCATGCGACGCTCCTTGGAAGACGGACGCTCGAATTATCGGCGAACGGTTGATCCCGCGTTTGTGCGAGGACAACCGTACGTGCGGTCCGACCGGCGAAAGACAAGTCCGCGCGCGCCAAGCGGCTCGCCCGAAGGCTGCCAGCCGGAAACGGGCCTCTGCGCTCAGCGCTTGCTGAACTGCTTCCGGCGCCGTGCGCCGTGCAGGCCGACCTTCTTGCGTTCGACCTCGCGCGCGTCGCGGGTGACGAAGCCAGCGCGGCTCAGGTCGCCTTTCAGGGCGACGTCGTAGTCGATCAATGCGCGGGTGATGCCATGGCGGACTGCCCCGGCCTGGCCAGTTTCACCACCGCCATGGACGTTGACCTTGACGTCGAAGCTCGCGACCTTGGCCGTCAATACCAGCGGCTGGCGGACGACCATGATCGAGGTCTGGCGGCCGAAGTACTCCTCGACCGGCTTGCCGTTGACGAGGATCTGGCCGCTGCCCTTCTTCATGAAGACGCGAGCGACCGACGACTTGCGCCGGCCAGTGCCGTAGTTCCAGTTTCCGATCATCGCGCGTCCTGAAGAATGTCGAGTTTCCTGGGCTGCTGCGCGGTGTGCGGATGCGTGTCGCCCGCGTACACCTTCAGCTTCTTGATCATCGCGTAGCCAAGCGGCCCCTTGGGCAGCATGCCCTTGACCGCCTTCTCGAGCGCGCGGCCGGGATGGCGGGCCTGCAGGTCCTTGAACTTGATGCCGCGGATTCCGCCCGGATAGCCCGAATGGCGGTAATACATCTTGTCCTCGGCCTTGTTGCCGGTGACGCGGATCTTCTCGGCGTTGACGATGACGATGAAGTCGCCGGTGTCGACGTGAGGCGTGTAGATGGCTTTGTGCTTGCCGCGCAGGCGGAGGGCGACTTCACTGGCCACCCTGCCCAGGACCTTGTCGGTCGCGTCGATCACAAACCACTCATGCGTCACTTCGGCGGCTTTGGCGCTGAAGGTTTTCATGGGTTCCGTCGGTAGTTGTCCTGCCTCTGCTGCGACGGTGCTCGGCCGCACTTCGTTCGGTGGGCGCTCGCGGTCGCTGGCGGTCAGCCATTCGAAGGAACGGCCGTCTTTTCGCCGAGGCAAATCGCGAAAAGCCTTCCAGTATACCAACGGGTCGTGGAACGTCGCTTTCAGGCTTGCGGGGCCGTGGGGAGCGCTCTCTAGTCGGCCCTCCTAAACTCGGGTTAACCCTAAAGTACGAACGATGAGAGTCTCGTTGCCCTTCCATGCCCCTGACCGCGACGCCGGCGCCATCGGCAGCGCGCCCGTAGAGCGCCACACCGGCGCAGATCCGGCCCGCTCGGGACGCTCGTGGGTACCGATCCGCTCGCTCGGCCGCCGCCAACGCGACCGGATCTCGGCCCATTTGTGCGCACTCGACGAGCGTTCGCGCTATTTGCGGTTCGGCTACGCGGCGAATGATCCTCAGATCCATCGCTACGTCGACATGATCGACTTCGAGCAGGACGAGGTGTTCGGGGTCTTCAACCGGCGACTCGAGCTGATCGCCCTCGCCCACCTCGCACATCGCGACGCCGACCCGGCACGTCGCCGTGAATCGGCTTCGGAGTTCGGCGTCTCGGTGCTGCCGAAGGCGCGTCGCCGCGGCTTCGGGCGCCGCCTCTTCGAGCACGCCATGCTGCATGCCCGCAATCGCGGCGTGGGGACGATCTTCATCCATGCGTTGAGCGAGAACACGGCGATGCTCAGCCTGGCCGTCGCCGCGGGCGCGATCGTCGAGCGCGAGGGCTCGGAATCGGAGGCTCGGCTCAAGCTGCCGCCGGATTCCTTCGTCTCGCACCTCGACGAAGCGCTCGGCGAGCAAGCCGCGGAACTCGACTATCAGCTCAAGCGCCATGCGCATCGTCCCGAGCACATCCCACGCGCGGCCCCGGCCCGGGACGAAACGACCGCCGCGGCGGCCCGGATCGACCTGGTCACCGAGGGCAGCCCCCCGGACACCGGGCCCTGACCGCTCGTCGGGTTCCGGCAGGGCACGCCGGCCGCATGCGAAAGAGGGATGCCGCGGCGCCGCAGTCGCCGCTAACATGCATGCCTTCACCCGGCTCCGGCGCCGGGAATCCCCCGCGCTCTGGAGTGAACGGCTCGTGATGGGAACGCTTTGGTCGATCGCGGCGGTGCTTGCGCTGACGCTGCTCGCGGTGGTCGCGCTGGTCGGAGTGTGGCTGCTCCGTCGCCCGCGGCGCCCCGAGCCTCTTCCCACCGAGTGGTCGCTGTCCGCACGCCCGGTGTTCTCGACCGACGAGCGCCGCGTCTACAAGCTTCTGCGTGAAGCGCTGCCGCATCACGTCGTTCTGTCGAAGCTGCCTCTGGTGCGGTTCTCGCAGCCGACCAATCCTGATGACGTCCGTTACTGGTACGAGCTGCTCGGAGCGATCAACGTGACCTTCGCCGTGTGCAGCGCCAACGGCCGCGTCCTCGCCGCGATCGATCTCGACACCGACCGCGGCAACTCGCGCCGGATCCTGCAGATCAAGCAGTCGGTGCTCGGTGCCTGCCGGATCCGCTATTTGCGCTGCCCCGTCGACAATCTGCCGACGGCGGCGGAGCTGCAGCTCCTGGTGCCGAGCAGCACCGCAGCGACGGCGCGCGGTCCCCAGCCCGGCATCGTCCCGCCGCGCGACCTCGACGACGCTCGCGATTCGCTCGCGAGCACGGTGGCGACCCGGCGCGCCCAGCGCAGCGCGCTCTGGCAGGACTCGTCTGGCTTCCAGGATTCGTTCTTCGCTCCCGACAGCCGCCAGGACACGCTCGGCAACAGCGAGTTCGCATCGCTTGCGTACGCCAACCCGCGCATCCCGGTGCGCAGCGTCAACGGCCACGACGCGGTGCTCGGCAGCGGCCGTGACGACGCGCCAGCCGTGCGCGGCAGCGGTGACGACAGCGAAGAGCCCGCCGGCGTCGTTGTCGATACACCAGTGCCTCTAGAGTCGCGCACGCACCACTGAGCTCGCGCGCCGCCGTGCCGGCGCCGACCATGCCCGACGATTCCGCCAACGGCCCGGCGCCTGCGCCTTACGCCGACCTCACGCCGAGCGGCGTGCTCGATGCGCTCGACGGCGTCGGCCTGCGCGGAGACGGCCGGCTGATCCAGCTGAACTCGTACGAGAACCGCGTCTACCAGGTCTTCCTCGAAGGCGGCCGCGTCGTCGTTGCGAAGTTCTATCGGCCAGGCCGCTGGAGCGACGCCCAGATCCTCGAGGAGCACGCGTTCGCGACCGAGCTTGCGGGCGGCGAGATCCCGGTCGCCGCTCCGATCGACCTCGCGATCGACGTGCGATCGCCGCACGCGCACACGGTCGAGCCGACCGGAGCGACGCTGGCCCGTGCCCGCACCGACGCCGGCGCGACGTACCGCTTCGGCGTTACCGAGCGGCTCGCCGGCCGCGCACCCGAGCTCGAGGATCGCGAGGTGCTGCGTTGGCTCGGCCGCTACATCGGGCGGCTGCACGCAGTCGGCGCGACCGCATCGTTCGAGCATCGCATCGCGCTCGACGTCACGACCTACGGCGAAGCAAGCCGCGATTTCCTGCTCGAGCAGCGTCTGGTCTCCGCCGATGTCGTCGAGCGTTGGAGCGGGCTCGCCGAGCGAGCGCTCGCTGGCTGTCGCGACGCGTTCACGGCCGCCTCGGCGCGCCGGATCCGCCTGCACGGCGACTGCCATCCGGGCAACGTGCTCTGGACCGACGCCGGCCCGCATTTCGTCGACCTCGACGATGCCGCCGGCGGGCCGGCGGTGCAGGATCTGTGGATGCTGCTCTCGGGCGATCGCGCCGCGATGACGCGCCAGCTGCTCGACGTCCTCGACGGCTACGAGTCGTTCATGGATTTCGACTGGCGCGAGCTTCGCCTGGTCGAGCCGCTGCGCACCTTGCGCATGCTGCACCACAGCGCCTGGATCGCGCGGCGCTGGAGCGACCCGACGTTCCCGATCAATTTCCCGTGGTTTGCGAGCCCGGCGTATTGGGCCGACCAGTGCGCGCGCCTTGCCGAGCAGCTCGAGGCGATGGCCGAGCCGCCGCTCGGCAGTCCGGGATGATTGGGAACCTCAGGCGAGCAACAACGCATTCACGCGACTGACGTACGCCGCCGGATCTTCGAGCTGACCACCCTCGGCGAGCACCGCCTGGTCGAACAGGACCGAGGCGAGCTCGTCGAAGCGCTCGCTCGACTCGAGCCGCTTGACGAGCGGGTGCTCGGCGTTGACCTCGAGAATCGGCTGCACCGCCGCCGCGCCCTGCCCGGCCTGCTTGAGCAGGCGCGCGAGGTGGCCGCTCATGTCGCCCTCCTCGACCACCAGGCATGCCGGCGAATCGACCAGGCGGGTCGTCACGCGGACGTCCTTGGCGCGGTCCTTGAGCGAGATCTTGAGGCGCTCGAGCGTCGGCCTGAATGCGGCCGCCGCCGCCTCCGCGTGCTTCTTCTCTTCTTCGTCGGCGAGCTTGCCGAGATCGACCGAGCCCTTGGCGACGCTTTGCAGCGGGTGACCGTCGAATTCGTAGAGATGCGAGAGCAGCCACTCGTCGACGCGGTCGGTCAGGAGCAACACCTCGATGCCCTTCTTCTTGAAGATCTCGAGCTGCGGGCTGTTCTTCGCCGTCGCCGGCGTGTCGGCGGTGACGTAGTAGATCGCGTCCTGCCCCTCCTTCATCCGGTGCACGTACTCAGGCAGCGAAACGCTTTGCGCCGCGCCGCCATCGACCGCCGTCGAGGCAAAGCGATAGAGCTTGGTCAGCCGATCGCGATTGGCGAAATCCTCGCCGATGCCTTCCTTGAGGACGACGCCGAAGTCGTTCCAGAACGCCGCGTACTTCTCCTTTTCCGCGGCGTCCTCGCTCTCGGCGAGGCCCTCGAGCATCGACAGCACGCGCTTGGACGACCCCTCGCGGATCGCCTTGACGTCGCGGCTCTCCTGCAGGAGCTCGCGGCTGACGTTGAGCGGCAGGTCGCTCGAGTCGATCACGCCCTTGACGAAGCGCAGGTAGACCGGCATCAGCGCCTCGGCATCGTCCATGATGAAGACGCGCTTCACGTAGAGCTTGACGCCGCCGCGCTTGTCGCGGTTCCAGAGATCGAACGGCGCCTTCGACGGGATATAGAGCAGCTGGGTGTATTCGCTGCGGCCCTCGACGCGGTTGTGCGTGTAGGCGAGCGGCGCCTCGCTGTCGTAGCTGATCTGCTTGTAGAACTCCTCGTATTGCTCCGGCGTGATCTCGCCCTTCGGCCGCGTCCAGAGCGCTGCCGCCTTGTTCACCGGCGACCATTCGTCGCGCGTGACCTGCTTCTTGGCTTCCTCGTCCCACTCCTCCTTCTGCATCAGGATCGGCAGCGAGATGTGATCGGAATACTTGGCGACGATCGAGCGCAGCTTCCAGCCCGAGAGGAACTCCTCCTCGCCCTCGCGCAAGTGGAGGATGACGCTCGTGCCGCGCTCGGCGCGCGTGATCGGCTCGACGTCGAAGTCGCCGGCGCCGGCCGAGCTCCAGCGCACGCCGTGATCGGCCGCGAGGCCGGCGCGACGCGACTCGACGGTGACGCGGTCGGCGACGATGAACGCGGAATAGAAGCCGACGCCGAACTGGCCGATCAGCTGCGCGTCCTTCTTCTGGTCGCCCTGCAGCGCCGAGACGAACTCGCGCGTGCCGCTTTTGGCGATCGTGCCGAGGTTGGCGACCGCCTCCTCGGACGACATGCCGATGCCGTTGTCGACGATGGTGATCGTCTTCGCGTCCTTGTCGAACGAGACGCGGACCTCGAGGTCGGGCTGGCCTTCGTAGAGCTCGGGCTTGTCGATCGCCTCGAAGCGCAGCTTGTCGCACGCGTCCGACGCGTTCGAGATCAGCTCGCGCAGGAAGATCTCCTTGTTCGAATACAGCGAGTGGGTGACGAGGTGCAGGATCTGCTGGACCTCGGCCTGGAAGGAAAGGGTTTGCTTGTCCATGTGCGGATTCTGCTGGCTCAGGGTTCGACTCGAAGCCGCCCGCATCGGCCGGGCAGGCCGAAGGCGGCGGGTCGGGAGATGGCGGCATGGCGGCGGCGTTTCAAGGGGCGCTCCTAGAATCGCGCGTGATCAAGCCGCTCCCCCTGCTCGCGGCCGGTTCCGGGCTCGACAAGCTCCTCGCGAGCGGCCTCGCGGTCGGGATGCCGGCGCCGTGAGAACCGTGCGCGCAACGCGCTACGTGACGCCGCTGCGCGAGGGCGGTTCCCTGCCGGCGATCGTCGAGGGCGATGACGACGGCCTGTACGTCCTCAAGTTCCGCGGCGCCGGCCAGGGCCCGCGCGCGTTGATCGCCGAGCTGCTCGCGGGCGAGATCGCAAGAGCGCTCGGCCTGCCGGTGCCCGAGATCGTGTTCGCGACGATCGACGCCGATCTGGCGCGCACCGAGCCCGACCCCGAGATCCAGGACCTGATCCGCGCCAGCGCAGGGTCTGCGGACAGCAGCGCGGCGCTCAATCTCGCGCTCGACTACCTGCCCGGCGCCGTCGCCTTCGATCCACTCGCCTGGCAGCCCGACGCCGAGCTCGCGTCGCGCATCGTCTGGTTCGACGCCTACGTCAGCAACCTCGACCGCACGCCGCGCAACGCCAACATGCTCGTCTGGCACGACCGTCTCTGGCTGATCGACCACGGCGCGGCGTTCTACTTCCACCACGCGTCGACCGACTTCGTCGAGCGCGCAGCGAGCCCCTTCAGCGCGATCAAGGACCACGTCCTGCTGTCGTTCGCGACCCGCATCGCCGACGTCGATGCGGCGATGAGCGCGGCGCTGACCGGCGAAAGGATCGCCGCGATCACGTCGCTGATCCCCGACGACTGGCTCGCCGCCGACGCCGCCCACGGCGACCGACCGGCACAACGCGCCGCGTATGCGCGCTACCTCGCGCGCCGCCTCGAAGCACCGCGCGCTTTCGCAGAGGAGGCGGCCCGTGCCCGATCACTGCACGTATGACTACGCGATCGTCCGCGTCGTCCCGCGCGTCGAGCGCGGCGAGTTCGTCAACGTCGGCGCGATCGTTTCCTCCGACGCCGCGAGCTACCTCGCGGCGCGCTTCGCGGTCGACGAGACGCGCCTGCGAGCCCTCGATCCGCGCATCGACCTGGCCGCGGTCCGCACTTCGCTCGCCGCGATCGCGGCCGTCTGCAGCGGCGGCGCGGCGGCCGGCCCGATCGGCAGGCTGACGCTGCGCGAGCGCTTCCACTGGCTGGTCGCACCGCGCAGCACGATCATCCAGACCTCGGCCGTACACACCGGACGGTGCGACGATCTCGACGGCGCGCTCGGCCATCTCCTCGACCGCATGGTCCGGCCGCTCGCGCCCCCTGCTTCACCATGAACGTCCCTTCCCCTTCGACGACGAGCGCCGGCGACGGCGGCGATCCGGCGTTCCGCCCGATCGCCGATCTCCTCCGCGAACACGCGGTCGAAGCGCCGCATCAGCCCGCCATCGTCGACGCCAACGGCGGCTCGATCGACTACGGCGCGCTCGACGTGCTGATGGACCGCGTCGCGACGAGCCTGCAGCGCGACGGCGTCGCGCCCGGCGAGGCGATCGCGATCTGCGGCCGCAACTCGATCGCCTACGCGGCGCTTTTCCTCGGTGCGCTGCGCGCCGGCGTCGTCGTCGCTCCGCTCGCGGCGTCGGTAACGCCGGCGAGCTTTCGCTCGATGGTCGGCGACGCGCAGGCGCGGCTGCTGTTCGTCGACGCGAGTGCCGCCGACGCGATCTCGGGTGTGGTCGCCGCCGCCGGCGCGCCGGCGCTCGTCGCGCTCGACGGCGAGGCACCGGGAACGCCGTTCGAGCGCTGGCTCGCGGCCGCGGGCAGCACGCCGCGGCCGGTCGACATCGGTCCGGGGATGCCGTTCAACATCATCTATTCGTCGGGAACCACCGGGACGCCGAAGGGCATCGTCCAGCCGCACGGCATGCGCTGGACGCACGTCATGCGCGGCGGCCGCTTCGGCTACGACCGCGATACGGTGACGCTGCTGGCGACGCCGCTCTATTCCAACACGACGCTGGTCGTCTTCTTCCCGACCATCGCGTTCGGCGGCACTGTCGTCCTGATGGACAAGTTCGACGTCGACCGCTATCTCGCCCTGGCCGAGCGGCATCGCGTGACGCACACGATGCTGGTGCCGGTGCAGTACCAGCGGCTGATGGCGAGCCCGCGATTCGCCGACCACGACCTGTCGTCGTTCCGGATGAAGTTCTGCACCAGCGCGCCGTTCGCGGCGGCGCTGAAGGCCGACGTGCTCGCGCGCTGGCCGGGTGGCCTGGTCGAGTTCTACGGCATGACCGAAGGCGGCGGCACGTGCATCCTCGCCGCCCACGAGCAGCCGCGCAAGCTGCACACCGTCGGCAAGCCGATCGAGGGACACGACATCCGCCTCATCGACGAGCAAGGCCTGGAGCTGCCGCGCGGCGCGACCGGCGAGGTCGTCGGCCACTCCACCGGGATGATGGCCGGCTACCACGGTCAGCCCGAGCGCACCGCCGAGGCCGAGTGGTTCGATCCCGGCGGCAAGCGCTTCATCCGCACCGGCGACGTCGGCCGTTTCGACGACGACGGCTTTCTCACCCTCGTCGATCGCCGCAAGGACATGATCATCAGCGGCGGCTTCAATCTCTATCCGAGCGATCTCGAGGCGGTGCTGCGCACGCACCCCGCGGTTGCCGAGGTCGCGGTCGCCGGCGTTCCCTCCGAGCGCTGGGGCGAGACGCCGGCGGCGTGGGTGGTCGGCCGCGACGGTGAATCGATCGACGCCGAGGCGCTGCGCGCGTGGGCCAACGAGCGGCTGGGCAAGACCCAGCGCATCGCCTTCGTCCACCTGGTCGCGGAGCTGCCGCGCAGCGCGATCGGCAAGGTATTGAAGCGCGAGCTGCGCGACCGCTTCGTCGCCAGCGCAACCCCGGGAGCGTCCCATGGCTGACCCACAATCCAGCGCTGCTCCGCTCGGCGCGAGCGGCCTCAAGGTAGCCAAGCTCTGGCTCGGCACGATGATGTTCGGCGACCAGACCGACGAGGCCGAAGCCGGCCGCATCGTCGCCGCCGCCCGCGACGCCGGCATCAACGGCATCGACACCGCCGACGTCTACGCGAAAGGCGAATCGGAGCGCATCGTCGGCCGCTTGATCGCCGGCGATCGGGCGCGCTGGGTGCTCGCGACCAAGCTCGCCAACCCGATCGGCCCTGACGTCAACGATCGCGGCCTGTCGCGCCGCCACATGGTGCGCGCGCTCGACGCCAGCCTGCAGCGCCTCGGCACCGACCGGGTCGACATCCTCTACCTGCATCGCGAGGACGCGACGACGCCGCTCGAAGAGACCGTCGCAGCGATGTCGCATTTGCTCGCGAGCGGCAAGGTGCTCTACTTCGGCGTCTCGAACTTCCGCGCCTGGCGCGTCGCGCGCATGGTCGAGATGTGCCGCGCCGCGGGCGTTCCGCCGCCGATCGTCTGCCAGCCGCCGTACAACGCGATGACGCGCGGCATCGAGACCGAGCTCTTGCCGTGCTGCGCGCACTACGGCGTCGGTGTCGTCGCCTACAGCCCGCTCGCGCGCGGCGTTCTCTCGGGCAAGTACGCGCCGGGCGCGGCGCCGCCGCAAGGGTCTCGTGCCGCGCGCAACGACCAGCGCATCCTGCAGACCGAGTTTCGCCCGGAGTCGTTGGCGCTGGCGCAGCGCATCGCCGAGCACGCCGGGGCGAGCGGCCGCACGCCGTTGCAGTTCGCGCTCGCCTGGGTCTGGAACAACGCGCTCGTGCACGGCGTGATCGGCGGACCGAAGACGCTCGCCCAGTGGCAGGAATACCTCGACGCGACGACGACGCCGTTCGACGCCGCCGACGAGGCCCTGGTCGACGCGATGGTCGCGCCCGGTCACGCATCGACGGCG
Organism: Caldimonas sp.; assembly: GCA_036496385.1. Lineage (GTDB taxonomy): Bacteria > Pseudomonadota > Gammaproteobacteria > Burkholderiales > Burkholderiaceae_C > Schlegelella_A. The sequence continues at coordinate 19,915 of DASXLD010000099.1, forward strand.
GGCTACACCGACCCGATCTACCCGGTCATCGGGCGCCAGCCGCGCGCGCGCTGACGCTGCTCACTCGTTGACCGCGTGCGGCGGGCGCTTCTCGTACCAGTGCGTGATGCGCGCGCCGTCCCAGTGCAACGCGAGATGCGCCGCCGACTTGGCGTGGCGAAGCGCTCGCGGGCGAAAGATGCCGACGCATTCGCCACCGGCGTGACGCACGCTCGGGTAGCGCAGCCCCCAGCTCTCGACCGCGCGCAACTGCCGGCCGAGCACCTGCGACGGACCGTAGTCGTCGGCATCGAGCACAGCGCCGTAGCGACCGGGTGCGTTGGCAGCTTCGCCGCTCTCGGCGAGATCGTGCAGGTCGGCCTCGACGCTCGCGGTGACGACACGCATGTCGATGTCGATCGCCGGCTCGCTCGTGCTGCGCAGGAAGACGGCGCGGTGATGGCTCACCTCGGCGATCGCGGTCTCGAGCGAATGGGCGGCGTAGTAGACGCCGTACGAGCCGTCGGAGAAGCGCGAGCCGCCCTTGTTGAGATGCGTGAAGGCGGCCATCACGGCGGTCGCCCCGGGTCCCGTCACGCGCTCCTCCTTCGCGACCAGCGTGATCTCGCCCAGCTCGTCGCGGATGCGCGGATTGGCGAGCGCTTCGATCGCGAAGACGACGTCGAGGTCGGCCGGGTCGGCGATCGCGTCGTAGAGGCCGACGGTCGGGTAGCGCGACGGGATCAGCCGGTACGACGGCCGCCACGAGACGCGGTGCACGGGGACCGCCTTCGGGTCGACCTTGGCGGCTCGGCGCGCCGGCGGGGCCGCTGCCGGCGCCGTGTCTGCAGTGGCGACGCTCATGACTTGCCGCCGCGCTGGGCGTCGAGGTACTCGCGAACGACGAACAGATCGGCAATCTGACCGCCGAGCATCCGCTCGAGCGCCGAGCGGCCGCCGAACAGGCGCGCGCTGTTCGACTTCCTCACCCACTCGTCGGCCCGGCCGGACGCGGGAAAGAGGATCTGCAGCGACGAGTAGATGCCGAACAGGTGCGAGAGGCGCTCCAGGACGTGGCGGTCGAGCGGTGCCACCTTGCCCTGCTTCCACTGGTACAGCGTTGCCTTGGCGACGCCGAGCAGCGTGGTCTGCTCGACCACCGAGAGCTGCCAGGCCTCGGCGAGGCGAAAGAACGTCCTGAGGGCGGCGCCGGCGGCGCGTGGGGACGTGAGATCGACGGCGGGTTGCGCGGGCTTGAGAAGAGCGCTCATGAGGCATCGGGCGAACCCGAGGCGAAGACCGATTGCGCGGAGCCTAGTATATCTACAGACAAAAATCAAGCATTCGTCCGCAAGCAGACTCGAGCCGACGCCTATCTCACATGCATCACGCCGCCGTCGACGACGAGGGTCGCGCCGACGACGTAGTCGCCGGCACGCGACGCCAGGTAGATCGCGGCGCCGGCCATGTCCTCGTCGGCGCCGATCCGGCCGATCGGAATTCGCGCCTTGACCACCTCGGCATGGTCGCGTGCATCCTTGTTCATCTGCGACGCGAAGGCACCCGGCGCGATCGCGCTGACGACGATGTTCTCGCTCGCGAGCCTCAGCGCCATCCGCCGCGTCAGCTGGAGGAGCCCGGCCTTGCTGGCGGCGTACGAGTAGGTCTCCTGCGGGTTGACCGAGAGGCCGTCGATCGACGCGATGTTGATGACCTTCGCCGGCCGTTCGGCGCTCGCGGCCTTGCGCAGGTGGCCGGCGAGCGCCTGGGTGAGGAAGAACGGCGTCTTCAGGTTGAGGTCGACGACCTTGTCCCAGCCCTTCTCCGGGAAGGTGTCGAACGACTCGCCCCATGCCGCGCCGGCGTTGTTGACGAGGATGTCGAGCGCGCTTTCGCGCGCCGTGTAGGCGGCGACCAGCGCCTGGACGCCCTGGGCGTCGGAGACATCGGCCGGCAGCGACAGGCAACTGCCGAGCGACGACAGCTCGCGCGCCGTCGCGTCGCAGGCGTCGGCCTTGCGCGACGAGATGTAGACCGCACGGCAGCCCGCGCGCAAGAAACCGGCGGCGATCATGCGGCCGATGCCGCGCGAACCGCCGGTGACCAGAGCAGTCCGGCCGGAGAGGGAGAAAAGATCGTTCATTGCGGGCCTCGCGTGGCGAAATGGACGGCGGCGGCGCGGCGACCCGACCCGGTCGGCTCGCGCTCCGGCACGATACGCCCCGGACCGACGGCGCGCCCGGCGCCCATCGTCCATCCACAGGCCTGGGAGAAAGCGATGACGGCGATTCGAACGTGCATCTTGTCGGTCGTGTGCGCCCTCGTCGTCGCTGCCGGCGACGCCGCGTCGGCCGGAGATGCCGTTTGCGCCGTTGACCGCTTCCAGGGCGCGACTTCGCCTGCCGGCGCCGAGGTCCACATGCGTGTCCTCAACATCGGCAGGCCGTGCACGATCGCCAACCACGGCATGCCTGCCGAGCGCGCGCACCCGGCCGAATCCGGGGCGATCACCGAGGCTGCTCGTCACGGCACCGCCGCGTTCTCCGCGCCCGATGCCGTCTACATGCCGGCGGCCGGCTTCGCCGGCAGCGACGCGTTCGCGTACGAGGCCTTCGCCAAGGGCCGAAACGACGAGCGGCTCCGCCTGCGCGTGCGCGTCAAGGTCGACGTCGTCGCGCCCTAGCGGGCCCACCGTGAGCTTCGAGGAATCGTTCTGCGCCTGCGAAGAGAAGGCGCTGCGATTCCTCGTCGCCGAGCACGGCTTTCGCCGGCTGGCGCGCGAGATCGACAGAGGGATGGACGCAGGCGGCGTCCATGCGCGGGTCGTCTATCGCGCCGGCGAGGTGGACCCCGAAAGCGGCCGCGAAGTGGTCCTCGACGTCGCACCGTTGCGCCTCGAACTCGGCCTGCAGATCGCGAGCACCGCTACCGGCGCGTTCGCGATCGAGGAGCTGCATGCGCTCGACGGCAGCGAGCCGTTCCCGCAGCGGATGCATGGCCTGTACGACGCCATGTTCGAACCCGAGCAGCTGCTCGCCGAGTTCGATCGCCTCGCCGGCGTGCTGCGCGCCTCTGGCAGGCGCTTCTTCAACGACGAGCCTTCGCTTTGGGACGACCTGCTGCAGCAGCGCGAGCTGCACGCCGAGTCGGAGCGCATCCGCGACGTCCTCGCCCGCGCGAAGGACGCGTTCCATGGCCACGACTGGCTGCAGGTGGTCGCCTTGCTGGCACCGATCGAGTCGCGGCTGGGCCGGCGCGCGAGCGCACGCCTGACGTACGCACGCCGGAAGGCGCGGGCCGAGGACTGACCGCGCGCGGTGCGGTTCGCCGCGGTTGGGCACGGCCGTTGCCCTCGGCAACAGGCGACAAGGAGAGGCGATGAAGAGCGCGTTGCAACCCTATCTCGGCAAGCGCGACTTCAAGGTCACCAGCGAGCCGACCGGCGGCAAGGCGACGACAGGCGCGCTCGCATTCGTCGTCCAGAAGCACGCTGCGACGCGCCTGCACTACGACTTTCGCCTCGAGCTCGACGGCACGCTTAAGAGCTGGGCGGTACCGAAAGGTCCGAGCCTCGATCCGCATGACAGACGGCTCGCGGTGCACGTGGAAGACCACCCGCTCGAATATG
>DASXLD010000100.1:0-4329 GCA_036496385.1 Caldimonas sp.
GCCCGCTTCGAGGCCGGACAGGTCGAGGACGTCGTTGATCAGCGAGAGCAGGTGGTCGCCGGCGTCGCGGATGTGCTCGAGCTTGGTGAGCTGGCCGGCGTGCCCCGACTGCCGGGCCTCGATCTGCAGCAGCTGGGTGAAGCCGAGCACCGCATTGAGCGGCGTCCTCAGCTCGTGGCTCATGCGCGAGAGGAACTGCGATTTGGCATGGATCTCGCGCTCGGCGAGCGCTGCCTGCTGGCGCGCGAGGTCGGCGTTCTTGCTCTCCGTCACGTCCCAGTTGACGCCGACGCGCCGCACCTGGTGGCCGAATCCGTCGAGCACCGGTGCCGAGCGCGACGCCAGCCAACGGTAGCTGCCTTCGGGCAGACGGACGCGGAACTCGTAGGCCGTCGCCGCCGTCGTCGGGAAATCGACAGCCGCGTCGACAGTGATCTGGCGATCCTCCGGATGAACCAACGCGATCCGCTCGGCGCGGCTCGGTGCGTCGTCGCACGGCTCGAGCCCGCGCAGGCGAAACATCTGCGCGTCCCAGCGTTGGCTGCCGTCGGCGTCGGCTTCCCACGTGCCGATGCCGGCGTGCCCCGTGATGATCGCGGCGCGCTGGCTGGCTTCGCGCAGCGCGTCGAGCGCGAGATGGTGCGCGGTGACGTCCATGGCGACGCCGAGGACGCGGCGTGGCCCCGCGGTGTTGCGGTCGACGTCGGCGCGCATCACGATCCAGCGCACGCTGCCGTCCCGGCGCAGCGACCTGAACTCGATCTCGTAGAGGCCATCGCCGCTCGCGAAGTAGGCCTGCGACTCACGGTGGACGCGGTCGCGATCGTCGGCGTGCACCGACTCCGCCAGCCAGCGCCCGAAATTCGGCGCGTGCGGCGGCTCGCAGCGGTCGAACAGCTCGAACATCTGCGCGTTCCAGTCGGTGCTGCAGAGCTCGGCGGTCGTCGTCCAGATGCCGACGCCGGCGGCGCGCGAGGCGGCATCGAGGCGGCGCGCGAGCTCTTCGGCGCGGCGCAGGTGCTCGACGCGCTCGGTCATGTCGAGCGAGACGCCGACGAACGCGATCGCCTCGCCGGCGGCGCCGCGTTCGACGACCCGGCGCGACAGGATGTAGCGCCAGCTGCCGTCGGTGTGCCGGTAGCGCGCCTCCAGGTCGACCGGTTGATGCGAGGCCAGCGCCTGCTGCGCCGACGCCTTGACGACCGTCAGATCATCGGGATGGACCAACGATTGCAGCGCGTCGATCGAGAACCCTTCCACGCGCGGCGTCATCCCGAGCAGCTCGAACGTGAGGTCGCTGCAGTACATGCGGCCGGTGCGCAGGTCGCGCCGCCAGCTCCCGATCTTGCCGAGCTCGGCGGCGAGCTTGAGTTGGGCATTGACGCCGCTCAGCGCGCGCGCCGAGTCGAACGCCTCGGTGTCGTCGACCATGACGCCGATCGCGCGGTCGGGAACGCCGCGCGGGCCGTTCCTGACCTCCCACTGCGAATGGATCCAGCGCGTCTTGCCGTCCGGATGGATGACGCGGTAGCGCTGCCCGTAGCGGCCGGCGCGCTTGGTCGATTCGAGGTAGATCATGGCAGCGCGGTCCTCGGGATGAATCCGCTGGATGGCCTCGCTGTAGTTCGGTGCTCCGTCGCCGGGGTCGATCCCCCAGAAGTCGAATACATGCTTGTCCCAGCGGCCCTCGCCCGAGGGAATGTTGCGCTCCCAGATGCCGAGCCGGCCGAATTCCTGCGCGGTGTCGAGCAGCTCCTCCCGGCGCGCGGCGAGCGCGGCGAGCGCGCGTGTCCGCGTCACGTCGGCAAGCGTCCAGACGATCCGGCCGGGGCCGGCCCGGACACAGTGTGCTTTGACCCAGAACGCCTCGCCGTTGGGCCCGCGCAGCTGCACGATGCCGTTGTCGGGGCCGGTCGAGCTGAGCATGCTCGCGAGCGTGAGCCTGTCCTCCGAGCCCGCAGCCCCCGGGATCGTGAATTCGAGCAGGCTGGTCGCCGGGCGGCCGTTGTAGCCGGTCGACGCCGAGAACCGGGCGTTGGCCCACAGCATCGTCGCGGCGGTGTCGGTCAGCGCAAGCAGATCGCGGCTGCCGGCGACGAACGCCTGGAGCAGCTCGGCCGGCAGCGCCGCCGCGCCCGGGTCATAGGGAGCCTCGCTCATCGGCTGGTGCAGCTCTCCAGGTGGTGGCAGCCCGGGAAGTCCATCGGCGCGCGGAGTCTAGCCCGCGAGCGGCGCCGTCGCGCTCAGCGGTCAGCGACCTGGAGCACGAGCTTGCCGAAATTCTCACCCCGGAAGAGCTTCAGCAGCGTCTCCGGGAAGGTGTCGAAACCGACGACGACGTCCTCGCGGCTCTTCATCCGGCCGTCGCGCAGATAGCCCGAGAGCTCGGCGATCGCGGCCGGGAAGCGGTCGACGTAGTCGAACACGACCATGCCTTCCATGCGCGCCCGGTGGACGAGCAGCGACAGGTAGTTGGCCGGCCCTTTGATCGGCTCGGTGTTGTTGTACTGGCTGATCGCGCCGCAGATGACGATGCGGGCACGGCGGTTGAGACGCGCCAGCACGGCATCGAGAATCTCGCCGCCGACGTTGTCGAAGTAGACGTCGACGCCTTGCGGGCAATGCGCCTTCAGGCCGTCCTTCACCGGGCCGGACTTGTAGTCGATGCAGGCATCGAAGCCCAGCTCGCGGACGACCCAGTCGCACTTCGCCGGCCCGCCGGCGATGCCGACCGCGCGGCAGCCCTTGACCTTCGCGAGCTGGCCCACGGTCTGGCCGACCGCGCCGGCCGCGCCCGAAACGACGACGGTTTCGCCCGCCTTCGGCTGGCCGACGTCGAGCAAGCCGAAGTAGGCGGTCATTCCCGGCATGCCGAGCACGTTCAGCCACTGCGTCGGCGTGCCGACGCGCAGGTCGATCTTCGCGATCTCGCCGCGCGCCACCTGGCGCGAGTCGAAGAGGGCGTATTCCTGCACTCCGAGCAGGCCGCTGACGTGGTCGCCCGGCGCGAGCTTCGGGTCCTCGGACGCGACGACGACGCCGATGCCACCGGCACGCATCACCTCGTCGATGCCGACTGGCGCGATGTAGCTTTTGCCCTCGTTCATCCAGCCGCGCATGGCGGGATCGAGCGAGAGCATCAGCGTCTTGACGAGGACTCCGCCCGCGGCTGGCGTCGCGACCGGATCGGCGGTGAAGCTCCAGTCGGCGCGCACCGGCAGGCCGACCGGGCGGCGCGCGAGACGGATCTGGTGGTTCGTCGTAGCGGCAAGCGTGGTCATCGGCGTCTCCTCTCGTGGGGGTGCCGATGCTAAGCGGCAGCGTCGCGCGCCGTCGAGCGCGTCGAGACAAAAAAAAGCCGCGGCGAGCCGCGGCGATCTTTCCCCGGAAGCGACCGGGGCCGAGCGGCCTCGATCAGGCGAGGACGCGGATGTTCGCGGCCTGCAGGCCCTTCTGGCCTTGCTTCACTTCGAATTCGACGCGCTGGTTTTCCACGAGCGTCTTGAATCCGTTGCCCTGGATGTCGCGAAAGTGGGCAAAGAGATCGGCGCCGCCCGCGTCTTGCGCGATGAAGCCGAAGCCCTTGCTCTCGTTGAACCACTTCACGGTTCCGGTTTGGGTCGTCATAAACGTATGTCCTATCTTCAAAAGGAAATGCGCAGCACATGCGGCGCATGCAGCGACACTCAAGAACCGATCAGGGGGATTTCAGGCGGCCCACCGCGAGGACCGCGGGGGTAGAACGAGAATCACGAACAACCACTGTCTTGCGTATAACTGTGCCGCTAATGTACACGAGTTGAATAATCGCATTCGCGCGGAGGTCTTGTGCAGCAATCGTCGTCACCCCCTGGAGCGCGCGACTGGCGCGACGACGGCGTTCGCGTCATCGCCGCCAGCCGGCTCGATCCGAACACGGCCCAGACGCCGGGCATGGACCGCAAGGCGGCGATCAACTTCGCGCGCGTCGGCGCGCAGAAGCTGTGGGCAGGCACCGTCCACATCCATCCCGACGCCAAGACCGGCGCCCATCACCACGGCCATCTCGAGAGCGTGATCTACGTCGTCAAGGGCCGGGCGCGCATGCGCTGGGGCGAGCGGCTCGAGTACACCGCCGAGGCCGGCCCGGGCGACTTCATCTACATCCCGCCGTGGGTGCCGCATCAGGAGATCAACGCCAGCGTCGACGAGACGCTCGAATGCGTGCTCTGTCGCAGCGACGGCGAAGCGGTCGCCGTCAATCTCGACATCGAGCCCATCGAGAAGCCCGAGACCGTGCGCTGGATCGACCCGACCCATCCGCACGGCTGAGATGAAGTCGCTCCGCCT
>DASXLD010000101.1:0-8182 GCA_036496385.1 Caldimonas sp.
GTCGACGACCGAACGGTCGAGCGCCGACGGCGCACCGGTCAGCACGACCTGCAGGCCACGCGCGATCAGGGCATCGACGAGCTCGCGCCAATGGTCGATCGGCCACTGCTTGTACGCGACCGCGGCCGGCGCCTGCAGCACGGCGTACGGCGGCCTGAGGCGCGCCGCGAGCTCGGCGGGGAGCTCGCGTGGCGGCGGCGCGACCAACGCAGCGCCGCGCGGCTCGAGCCACGGCGCGAGCAGGCGGAGCTTCTCGACGACCGAGTGCGACTGAGTGTCGTTCATTCGCACCCGGTGCTCGAGGAGCGCTCGCTTCCACCACGACTTGGCCTCGTCGGTGACCTGCCCCGCCCGGCGCTTGGCGGCGGCAAAGCCGTACAGATGGGCGCGGTCGGAATACTGGGCGATCAGCGCCAGGTCGTAGCGCCGCCAGAGGCGGCGAATGAGCGGCAGCGACGCCAGCCAGCCGCTACCGGCGGGGACCTCGATCAGCGTGCCGACGTCGGGGTTGCCGCGCAGCATGCCGAGCGTGCCGCCGAAGCCGAGGACATCGATCGTCGCCGCCGGCCAGCGCTCCTTGGCGGCGCGGATCAGCGGCGTCGTCAACAGCACGTCGCCGATCTGGCGCGTGCAGACGATGAGGATGCGAGCAAACCGATCGTCGGCGCGGAGTTCCTTGCCCGCGCTGCTCACAACAGGACGATGTCGTACTGCTCGGGCGACGGGAACGGCTCGGCGCGCAGCGAGATCGGCTTGCCGATGAAGTCGGAGAGGCCGGCGAGGTTCTGGCTCTCCTCGTCGAGCAGCATCTCGACCACCGCCGCGGAGGCGATGACGCGGAACTCCTTCGGGTTGAACTGGCGCGCCTCGCGCAGGATCTCTCTCAGGATGTCGTGGCAGACGCTGCGCGCGGTCTTCACTTCGCCGCGGCCCTGGCAGGTCGGGCACGGCTCGCAGAGCAGGTGGGCAAGCGACTCGCGGGTGCGCTTCCTCGTCATCTCGACCAGGCCGAGCTGGGTGAAGCCGCTGACGGTGATGCGGGTGCGGTCGCGGGCGAGCTGCTTCTTCAGCTCGGCGAGCACCGCCGCCTGGTGCTCCTCGCGCGCCATGTCGATGAAGTCGATGATGATGATGCCGCCGAGGTTCCTGAGACGCAGCTGCCGCGCGATCGCCTGCGCCGCCTCGAGGTTGGTCTTGAAGACGGTGTCGTCGAAGTTGCGCGCACCGACGAAGCCGCCGGTGTTGACGTCGACCGTCGTCAGCGCCTCGGTCTGGTCGATGATGAGATAGCCGCCCGACTTCAGCTCGACCCGCTTTCGGAGCGCCTTCTCGATCTCGTCGTCGACGTTGAAGAGGTCGAAGATCGGCCGCTCGCCGACGTAGTGCTGGAGCTTGCCGACTGCGCCCGGCGTGTATTCGCTGCCGAACGCGGCGAGCCGCTCGAACTGCATCCGCGAGTCGATCCGGATCGTCTGCGTGCGATCGTCGGCGAGATCGCGCAGGACCCGCTCGGCGAGGCCGAGGTCCTGATGCAGGAGCGTTCCCGGCGGCGACTTGAAGGCGCGCTCCTTGACGCGCGCCCACGTCGTCCGCAGGTAGGCGATGTCGTCGCCGAGCTCGGTGTCGCCCGCCTCCGCGGCGTTGGTCCGCAGGATGAAGCCGCCCTTGTCGCCGAGCGGCTCGCCGGCGGCGATGCGCGCGGTGAGGTCGGCCTGCACGAGCTCGGTGACGCGAGCGCGCAGCTGCTCGCGCAGCTCGGGCGAGCCGATCTTCTGCGAGATGCCGATGTGATCGTCCTGCGGCAGGAAGACGAGCAGCCGCCCGGCGATCGAGATCTGGGTCGAGAGCCTCGCCCCCTTGGTGCCGATCGGATCCTTGATCACCTGCACCGTCAGCGTCTGCCCTTCGAAGACGATGCGCTCGATCGGCGGCGGCGGCACGGCACCGGGCGAATGGTCGCCGCGCGACGTGCCGCCGTTGACGAAGACGTCGGCGATGTGCAGGAACGCGGCGCGCTCGAGGCCGATCTCGACGAACGCCGACTGCATTCCAGGCAGGACGCGCGCGACCTTGCCGGTGTAGATGTTGCCGACCCGGCCGCGCTCGAGCTCGCGCTCGAGATGGAGCTCCTGCACCGCGCCGTTCTCGATGACGGCGACGCGCGTTTCCTGCGGCGACCAGTTGATGAGGATGTCTTGCATCGCGTCCGGCACGCCGGAAATCGGTCAGGGCGCGACCGCGACGCCCGCCCAGCCGAGAAGCAGGGCCGTCTCGTGCAGCGGCAATCCCATGATACCGGTGTAGCTGCCGTCGATCCGCGCGATCCAGCTCGCCGCTGCGCTCTGGATCGCGTAGGCGCCGGCCTTGCCGAACGGCTCGCAGCTCGCGACATAGCGTGCGATGCGCTCGGCCGCGAGATCGGCGAAGCGCACCCGCGAGACGCTGATCGCCAGGCGCGTCCGGCCGCCGGCGGCGATCGCGACTGCCGTCAGGACGCGGTGCGTGCGGCCGGCGAGAAGGGCCAGCATGCGTGCGGCGTCGTCGGCGTCGGCGGGCTTGCCGAGAATGCGCGTGCCGAGCGCGACCGCGGTGTCGGCACAGAGGATCGGCGCCGCTGGGAGATCGCGCGCCGCGCGCCGCGCGACGGCAGCCCGCAGCTTGGCGCGCGTGACCCGCTCGACGTAGCGCGTCGGCAACTCGCCCGGACGTATCGCCTCGAGGGCCTCGACGTCCTCGGCGGCGCCGGCGACGAGGAGCTCGTGGCGGACGCCGATCTGCGCCAGCAGCTGGCGCCGGCGCGGGCTCTGCGACGCCAGGTAGACGAAGCTCGTCGCGAAGCGCTCGCGGCGCCCGCCGGGCCGCGCCGAGGCCACCGCCCCCTCGGAGGGCGGCGATCGCAGCGCAGAAGACCGCACCATCTATTCGCGATGGTAGGGATGGCCGGCCTGGATCGACCATGCACGATAGAGCGCCTCGACGACGACGACGCGAGCGAGCGCGTGCGGCAGCGTCAGGTCAGAGAGGCGCAGCGTCTCGTCGCAACGCGATTTGAGCGCTGCGTCGAGCCCATCGGGGCCGCCGATGAGGAGCACGGCGTCGCGTCCCTCGCCCTGCCACGCGGCGATGCGCGCGGCGAGCTGGGCGGACGTGACGCGGCCGCCGCGCTCATCGAGGCAGATGCGGCGTGCGCCGCGCGGGATCGCCGCCTCCATGCGCGCCGCTTCGGCCGCCATCAGTTGCGCGGCCGTCTTGCTGCCGCGCGGCTCGGCCTTGACTGTCTTGAGCTCGAGGCGCAGCTCCGGCGGCATCCGCTTCGCATAGTCGGCGAACGCTTCGTCGGCCCATGCCGGCATGCGAAGCCCAACCGCAACAAGGATGACCCTCATGCGTCGCGGCCCGCCGACTGCGCCGCGCCGGACGACGTCGGCCTTCGAGCCGCGCTCAGCGTCGTGTGCCCGCTGCCCTGGCGGCCGGGCGCCGGCCCGCGGGTCGCGCCGACTTCGCCGGCTTCTTCGCCACCGCTTTCTTCGCCGCCGCGCCCTTCGCTGGCGCGCCCTTGGCCGCGGTCTTCGCCGCCGACCTGACGCCGCTCGTGCGAAGGACGCGGCGCACCGGTACCGCCTTGGCGCGCCGCGTCGGCGCGCGATGGTCCTGGCTGGTGGGCGGCTCCGCCTTCGCCAGCCGCGGCGCAACGGCGCCGAGCTTGATGCGCACGGGCTTGTCGCCCCAGAGCTCCTCGAGATGGTAGTACTCGCGGATCGCCGGCTGCATGACATGGACGACGGCAGCGCCGCAATCGACAATGATCCACTCGCCGTTTGCCTCGCCTTCGGTGCGCGGCGACGGTGCGCCTGCCGATTTCACCGCATCGCGAACGCTCGCTGCCAGCGACCTGGTCTGCCGGTTGCTCGTTCCGGACGCGACGATCACGCGTTCGAAGAGCGGAGACAGATGCTCGGTGTTGAAGACCACGATGTTCTGGGCCTTGACGTCTTCCAGACCATCGACGATGACGCGCTGCAGCTTGCGAATGTCCATCTATCTCCTTGAAGCGTGCCCCGGGAGGGCGATCAGCGGTAGAGCCGGCGGCGCTCAATATAGCTTGCGACCGCGGGCGGAACGAGATCGGCAATCGACTCGCCCGCCGCGACCCGGCGGCGGACTTCGGTCGACGAGATGTCCATCATCGGCAGGCTCACGATCTGGTGCGCCACGTCGGCGATCTGCGGGTTGGCCGGCTTCGCGGCATCGGGCCGGTTGGCGATCGCCAGCGTCACCCGGGTGACGAGCTCGCGCCAGTCGCGCCAGGTATGCAGCGTCGCGTACTGGTCCTGGCCGAGGATCAGCACCCACGCGTTGCCGGGCTCGGCGGCGGCGAGCTCGCGCACCGTATCGAGCGTGTAGCTTAGGCCGCGCCGACGCAGCTCGATGCGATCGAGGACGAAGCGCGGCTCGCCCGCGATCGCGAGCCGGACCATCGCCTCGCGATCGGCCGCGGCGCTGAGCTTTCTCGTCTTCTGCGATGGCTGGCCGACCGGAATCCAGCGAACCTCGTCGAGCTGCAGCTCGGTGAGAGCGAGCGTGGCGAGCGCGACGTGCGCGTTGTGCACCGGATCGAAGCTGCCGCCGAAGAGGCCGACGCGCTTCATCGCGGCGCCACGTCGGCGCCCGCGGGCGGCGCGTCGCCGGCCCAGTCGCGCGGACGGAGGAAGTCGCTGTAGAGGCGCGCCTCGGGCGTTCCCGGTGCGGGCTGCCAGTCGTAGCGCCAGGTGACGACCGGAGGCATCGACATCAGGATGCTCTCGACGCGGCCGCCCGATTGCAGGCCGAACAGCGTGCCGCGGTCGAACACCAGGTTGAATTCGACATAGCGGCCGCGCCGGTAGCACTGAAAGTCGCGCTCGCGCTCGCCGTACGGCAGCGCGCGGCGGCGGCGGACGATCGGCATATAGGCGGCGGGGAACGCGTCGCCGACCGCGCGCATGAGCGCAAAGCCGGTCGCGAACCCACCCTCGGCGAAGTCGTCGAAGAAGATGCCGCCGATGCCGCGCGGCTCGTTGCGGTGCCTGAGGAAGAAGTACTCGTCGCACCACGCCTTGAAGCGCGGGTACTTGTCGGCGCCGAACGGCGCCAGGGCATCGCGCGCGGTGCGGTGGAAATGAGTGGCGTCTTCCTCGAAGCCGTAGTACGGCGTCAAATCGAAGCCGCCGCCGAACCAGACGACCGGATCGCGGCCCGGCGGCAGCGCGGCGAGCATGCGCACGTTCATGTGCGCGGTCGGCACGTAGGGGTTGCGCGGATGGAAGACGAGCGAGACGCCGAGCGCCTCGAACGGCGCGCCGGCAAGGTCGGCGCGGTGCTGCGTCGCCGACGCCGGCAAGGCGGCGCCGCGCACGTGCGAGAAGCCGACGCCGCCGCGCTCGAGGAGCGTGCCGCCTTCGACGAGCCGCGAGATGCCGTCGCCGTCGAGCTTGCTGCCCGGCTCGCGCTGCCAGGCATCGGCGATGAAGGCGTCGCCGCCTTCGTGCTCGAGCGCCGCGACGATGCGTGCCTGCAGGCCGAGCAGCCAGTCGCGAACGTCGCGGGTGTCCATTGCGGGCGAGTCAGCGCCTGATCGCGCGCTGGCCGATGTCGCTGCGCCACTGGGCGCCGGCGAACGAGATCCGGTGCACCGTGTCATAGGCGCGCTGCTGTGCCAGGCGGGTCGAGTCGCCGAGCGCGGTGACGCAGAAGACGCGGCCGCCGGCGGTGACGACGCTGCCGTCGCGCAGTGCGGTGCCGGCGTGGAAGACCTTGACCGCGGCGCCGTCGGCGTCGTCGTGGGCAACGTCGGCGATGCCGGTGACCAGATCGCCGCTGCGCGGCGCCGCCGGATAGCCCCGGGCCGCCATGACGACGCCGAGCGCGACGCGCCGATCCCACCGCAGCTCGATTCCGTCGAGCGGCTGGGCGTCGTTCGGCGTCGCCGCGCGCAGGAGCAGCTCGAAGAGGTCGCTTTTCAGACGCATCAGGATCGGCTGCGTTTCCGGATCGCCGAGCCGGCAGTTGAATTCGACCGTGCGCGGATTGCCGTTCGCGTCGATCATCAGCCCGGCATAGAGAAAGCCCGTGAACGGCCGGCCTTCGGCAGCCATGCCGGCGATCGTCGGCAGGACGATCTCTTGCATCACGCGCGCGTGCACGTTCGGCGTCACGACCGGCGCCGGCGAGTACGCGCCCATGCCGCCGGTGTTGGCGCCCTGGTCGTCGTCGCCGATCCGCTTGTGGTCCTGGCTGCTGGCAAGCGGCACGACGCGACGACCATCAGAGACGACGATGAAGCTCGCTTCCTCGCCGTCGAGGAACTCCTCGATGACGACGCGGCTGCCCGCCGGCGCGGCGGCGCCGAGCATCGCCTCGACCGCCGCGTGCGCCTCGTCGCGCGTCGCCGCGACGACGACGCCCTTGCCGGCAGCGAGGCCATCGGCCTTGACGACGATCGGCGTCGCCGCGTGATCGACGTGACGATGCGCCGCCGCAGCGTCGTCGAACACGTCGTACGCCGCGGTCGGGATCGCGTGCCGCTGCATGAAGGCCTTGGCGAACGCCTTCGAGCTCTCGAGCTCGGCCGCGGCACGGGTCGGGCCGAAGACTCGCAACCCCCTGGCGCGAAAGATGTCGACCGCGCCAGCGGCGAGCTCCGCCTCCGGGCCGACCACCGTGAGGTCGATCTTCTCGTCGACCGCGAAATCGGCGAGGGCGTCGAGATCGGTGATCGCGACGTTCCTGAGATGCGGCTCGACCGCCGTCCCGGCGTTGCCGGGCGCGACGAAGACGGTCTTGACGCGCTCGCCCTGCGCCAGCCGCCACGCCAGCGCATGCTCGCGCCCGCCGCCGCCGATGACGAGCGCCTTCAATCGGGCAGCTCGGCGTTGTGATACACGGCCTGGACGTCGTCGAGGTCCTCGAGAACGTCGATCAGCTTCTGCATCCGCTCGGCGTCGTCGCCGCGCAGCTCGACGGTGTTCTCGGGCCGCATCGTCACTTCGGCGATCGCGGCGACGAGCCGTGCGCCTTCGAGCGCCGTCTTCACGGCCTCGAAGTCGACGGGAGCGCAGAGCACCTCGATCGAGCCGTCGTCGCCGCTCACGACGTCGTCGGCGCCGGCATCGAGCGCCGCCGCCATCACCGCTTCCTCACTCGCGCCGGGTGCGAAGACGAACTGGCCGCAATGGCGGAACTGGAACGAGACCGAGTTTTCGGAGCCGAGGTTGCCGCCGTACTTGCTGAACGCATGGCGCACCTCGGCGACGGTGCGGACGCGGTTGTCGGTCATGCAGTCGACGATGACGGCGGCGCCGCCGATGCCATAGCCTTCGTAGCGGACCTCGTCGTAGTGCGTCCCTTCGAGATTGCCGGTCGCCTTGTCGACGTTCTTCTTGATCGTGTCGGCCGGCATGTTCGCCGCCTTCGCCTTCTCGACCGCGAGCCGCAGGCGCGGGTTCATCGCCAGGTCGCCGCCGCCGTGGCGCGCAGCGACGACGATCTCGCGGATCAGGCGCGTCCAGATCTTGCCGCGCTTCTCATCCTGTCGACCCTTGCGGTGCTGGATGTTGGCCCACTTGGAATGACCGGCCATGTCGGCGATGCGCTCTGCGCGTGTGTCCTGGGAAGCGCTCGGGATTCTAGGCGGCGCCCGCCGCGCCTAAACTGCCTTCCTCCCGCTCTCGCCGCGACCCTCATGGCCGATCCGATCCTGCTCGCCCGCCACGGCAGCACCGAATGCTTCCTCCTGCCGGCGATGGCGAACCGGCACGGCCTCGTCACCGGCGCCACCGGCACCGGCAAGACGGTGACGCTGCAGACGCTCGCGGAGAACTTCAGCCGCCAAGGCGTTCCGGTCTTCCTCGCCGACGTCAAGGGCGACCTCACCGGCATCACGCAAGCAGGTGCGGTGAGCCCGAAGATGGCGGCGCTGCTGAAGGAGCGCGGCATCGAGCCGCAGCCGCCTGCCGCCTGCCCGGCGACGCTGTGGGACGTCTTCGCCGACGCCAAGGCCGCCGCCGGCCACCCGGTGCGCGCGACGGTGAGCGACATGGGGCCGCTGCTTCTGGCGCGCATGCTCGACCTCAACGAGACGCAGACCGGCGTGCTGCAGCTCGTCTTCAAGATCGCCGACGACAACGGCCTGCTGCTGCTCGAC
>DASXLD010000102.1:0-10343 GCA_036496385.1 Caldimonas sp.
CGATCGTCTCGGCGAGCACGGGGACTCCCGACAGGCCCAGGCGCGTCGCGAGCGGGCCCTTGGCGGCGACGCCGTTGCCGAGCCACGCGTCGTTCGGCCGCAGCCAGACCGTGTAGCCGAAAGTCGAGGCGTACTGCAGGGCGCGGTGCAGGACCAGCGTGTCGCGGATCGCGACGTCGGCCTGCGCGAAGCCGATGCAGCCGGCATCGGTGAGCTCGGCCATCTCGGTCAGCTCCTCGCCGGCGAGTCCTTGCGTCAGCGCGCCGAGCGGGTAGAGGCGCGCGAGGTTGAGATTCTTGGCCCGGAACTTCAGCATCTCGACGAGCCCCGGCTCGTCGAGCACCGGGTCGGTGTCCGGCGGGCAGACCAGGCTCGTCACGCCTCCCGCGACGGCCGCGGCGAGCTCGGACTCGAGCAGCCCCGCGTGCTCGTGCCCGGGCTCGCCGAGCCGCGCCGCGAGGTCGACGAGGCCCGGCACGACGACCGCACCGCGCGCGTCGATCGTGCGCGTCGCGTCGAAGTCGCGCAGGCGCCCGTCGCTTCCGCTGCCGACGATCGCAATGCGCTCGCCGTCGATCGCCAGCGCACCCGCCTCGTCGCGCCCGCTCGCCGGATCGACGAGGCGCGCGTTGGTGATCAGGATCCTGCTCGTCACGCCGCTCCTCTCACGGGGTGTTGCCGGCGATGATCGACAGCACCGCCATGCGCACGGCGATGCCGAAGGTGACCTGCGGCAGGATCACGCTCTGCAGACCGTCGACGACGCTCGAGTCGATCTCGACGCCGCGGTTGATCGGCCCGGGGTGCATGACGATCGCGTCGGGCTTGGCGAGCGCGAGCTTCTCGGGGTCGAGGCCGAAGGTCTTGAAGTACTCGCCCGCGCTCGGCAGCATCGCGCCGCTCATGCGCTCGTTCTGCAGGCGCAGCATGATGATCACGTCGGCGCCGGCGATGCCCTCCGCCATGTCGTGGCAGACGCGGACCCCCATCTCCTTCAGGTCGCTGGGGACGAGCGTCTTCGGCCCGACCGCGCGGATTTCCGGTGCGCCGAGCGTGGTCAGCGCGTGGATGTCGGAGCGCGCCACGCGCGAGTGGACGATGTCGCCGACGATCGCCACCGTGAGCTGGGTGAAGTCTTTCTTGTAATGGCGGATCGTGTACATGTCGAGCAGCCCCTGCGTCGGGTGCGAGTGGCGCCCATCGCCGGCGTTGACCACGTGCACGTGCGGGGCGCAGTGCTGCGCGATGAGATACGGCGCGCCGCTCTCCGAGTGGCGCACGACGAACATGTCGGCATGCATCGCCGAGAGGTTGGCGATCGTGTCGAGCAGGCTCTCGCCCTTGGCCGTGCTCGAGCGCGCGATGTCGAGGTTGATGACGTCGGCCGAGAGCCGCTTGGCGGCGATCTCGAAGGTGGTCCGCGTGCGCGTCGAGTTCTCGAAGAAGAGGTTGAAGACGCTCTTGCCGCGCAGGAGCGGCACCTTCTTGACGTCGCGGTCGTTGACGCTCAGAAAAGTGCCGGCGGTGTCGAGGATGTGCTGCAGGATCGCCGCCGGCAGCCCCTCGATCGAAAGCAGATGGATGAGTTCGTCGTTGCGGTTGAGCTGTGGGTTGCGGTTGCCGAACATGGAGAGCTCGAACGTCAACGAATCTTGAAGCTGAAGCGACCGGCGTCGTCGCGCGCGAGCGAAAGCCGCTGCCCCGGCGCGAGCTCGACCGTCGCCGGCGCGCACGCCGCCGCGATCGGCAGCTCACGGCCGCCGCGGTCGACCAGCACCGCGAGCGCGACGCTCGCCGGCCGGCCGAAGTCGTACAGCTCGTTGACCGCGGCGCGGATCGTCCGCCCGGTGTAGAGGACGTCGTCGACGAGAACGATATGGCGACCCTCGACATCGAACGGCAGCTTGGTGTGGTCGGCGCCTGCCGAGAGGCCGCGCTGCGAGAAGTCATCGCGGTGCAGCGCGCTCGAGATCACCCCGGGCGCGCCGGCGAGGCTCAGATCCTTCTGCAGCCGCTCGGCGAGCCAGGCGCCGCCCGACCAGATGCCGACCAGGCCGCCGCCCGGCTTCAGCAGCCGGCGCACGCCCTCGAGAAGCTGCGCGTAGAGCACCTCGGCATCGAGCCGCGCGACGGTGTTCATGGCAGGCCTGCCAGATGTTGCTCGAGCAGGATCGCCGCCGCCACGGCATCGACGTCGCCGGTGCCGGCACGCCTGGCGTCGGTCGTCGTGTAGCGCTCGTCGACCTCGTGCACGGGCAGGCCGAAGCGATGCCCCAGCTCGCGGGCGAAGCGGCGCGCGCGCGTGGTGTTCGCGTGCGGCGCACCGTCGGGGTGATAGGGAACGCCGACGACGAGCGCATCCGGTCGCCATGCGCCGACGAGCGCCGCGATAGCGTCGGCGCGAGCCTCGCCTTTCGCGTCGACCGTGGTCAGCGGCGTCGCGGTGCCGGTGATCGCGTTGCCGGTCGCGACGCCGACGCGGCGCGTCCCGAAGTCGAAAGCGAGATACGAGCGGGGTGGGCTGGCGGGCGCGAGTGCCCGGCTCATTGCCAAGCCCGCGCGCCCTGCCCGGCAGCATGCGCCTCGCGAGCGGCCCGGCTCATTGACCGAGCCTGCGCGCTGCGCGCTCCGGCATTCGCGTTGGCAGCGGCCCGACGGCTCATGCGTGTCCTGCGTCGGTGCTGAGCATGCCGGCATCGATGCCGAGCAGCGACAGTGCCTTTTCGTAGCGCTGGCCGACCGGCGTGTCGAAGATGATGGCGGGCTCGGCCGCGACGTTGATCCAGCCGTTGCTGCCGATCTCTTCCTCGAGCTGGCCTGCCGCCCAGCCGCTGTAGCCGAGCGTGACCAGCACCTTCTTCGGCCCGGCGCCGCTCGAGATCGCCTCCAGCACGTCCTTGCTGGTCGTCATCTCGAGGCCGCCGGCGATCCGCAGCGACGAGTTGTACGGGCTGTCGCCGCTCTCGTCGGACAGCGGCTCGTGGAGGACGAAGCCGCGTTCGGTCTGCACCGGGCCGCCGAAATACACCGGCAGCTCGGCAAGGTCGTCGCGATCGAGCGAGAGCTCGACCTTCTCGAACAGGCTCTTCAGCGTGATGTCGATCGGCTTGTTGATGACGAGGCCGAGCGCGCCCTTCTCGCTATGCTCGCAGAGGTAGACGACCGTGCCGGCGAACGCGCCGCTGCTGATTCCCGGCATGGCGATCAGGAACTGGTTCGTGAGGTTGATCGGCGTCGCGGCCATGGCCCGATTTTATTCCCCGCCGCCGCCGCCGCGCCCGACCGCGCGTCGCGTACGGCCTTTCGGCACACTTGCCGGGCATGGCGGACGACAAACCCCTCGACAGCGCGCTGGTCTGGTTCCGGCGCGACCTGCGGGTCGTCGACCACGCTGCGCTCTACCACGCGCTCGGGGCTGCACGGCAGGTGTGGTGCGCGTTCATGTACGACCGCGCCATCCTCGACCAGTTGCCGCGCGCCGACCGCCGGGTCGAATTCATCGTCGAGAGCGTCGACGCGCTCGCCGCCGACCTCGCCGCGCTCGGGCGCAGTCACGGCACAGCGGGCGTTCGCCTCCTCGTCCGCCACGGCCAGGGCGCCGACGAAATCGTCGCCCTCGCCGCCGAGTTGCACGTCCAGGCGGTCTACGCCAACCACGACGACGACCCTTACGCGCTCGCGCGTGACGCGCGCGTTCGCGGCGCCCTCGCCGACCTCGGCGTCGCGCTGCATACCTCGAAGGATCACGTGATCTTCGAGCGCAGCGAGGTGCTCACCGGGAGCGGCAAGCCCTACAGCGTGTACGCGCCGTACCGGGCGGCCTGGCTGGCAAAGCTCGACGACTTCTTCCTGAAGCCGTATCCGGTCGAGCGCCACGCCGCGAGCCTCGCGCCAGTGCCCGCCGGCGTCGCCAGCGCGCTGCCGACGCTCGACCGGCTCGGCTTCGTCAAGACCAACCTCGACGTGCTCAGGGTCCACGGCGGCAGCACCGCGGCGGAGGCGCTGTTCGCCGACTTCATGCAGCGCATCGACGACTACGCGAACGCGCGCGAGTACCCGGCCGTGAAAGGCCCGAGCTACCTCGGCGTGCATCTGCGCTTCGGCACGATCTCGATCCGCCGCGTCGCGGCGGCGGCGCGCGCCCATGCGGCCGGCGCCGGCCGGCACGCGCGCGGTGCCGAGACCTGGCTCTCGGAGCTGATCTGGCGCGACTTCTACCAGCAGGTGCTGCATCACCTGCCGCACGTCGTCGCTGCGGCCTGCAAGCCCGAGTTCGACAAGGTCCGCTTCGAGCACGGTCGCCATGCCGACGCCGCGTTCAGTGCCTGGTGCGAAGGGCGCACCGGCTATCCGCTGGTCGACGCGGCGATGGCACAGATCAACCAGACCGGCTGGATGCACAAACGCCTGCGCATGCTGGCGGCGAGCTTCCTGACCAAGGACCTCGGCATCGACTGGCGGCGCGGCGAAGCCTACTTCGCGCTGCACCTGATCGACTACGAGCTGGCGTCGAACAACGGCGGCTGGCAATGGGTGGCGTCGACCGGCTGCGACGCGCAACCGTGGTTTCGCGTCTTCAACCCGCTGACGCAGAGCCGGCGCTTCGACCCCGAAGGCAAGTTCATCCGCCGCTACCTGCCGCAGCTCGCACGGCTCGACGACGAGCAGATCCACGCGCCGTGGCTGGTCGGGCCGATCGAGCTCGAGGCCGCCGGCGTCGAGCTCGGCCGCAACTACCCGCGGCCGATCGTCGACCACGCCGAAGCGCGTGCCAAAACGCTGCAGCGTTACGGCGCTGCGCGAGCTGCCAGCGACGCCTGAGGTCGCGCCCCTGGGCGGCGCCCTGCTGCGCTCAGACCTCGGCCTGGACCTGCGCGATATAGCGCGCGATGAGCGCGAGCAGGTCTTCTTCCGAGTAGGGCTTGCCGAGGTAGTGGTCGACGCCGAGCTCGGTCGCGTGGTCGCGATGCTTCTGCGCGATCCGCGAGGTGATCATGATCACCGGCAGGGCGCGCCAGCGCGGATCGGAGCGGATGTTGCGCACGAGGTCGAAGCCGTCCATGCGCGGCATCTCGATGTCGGACAAGACGACCTGAGGCACCTCCTCGGCGAGCCGCTCGAGCGCGTCGAGGCCGTCCTTCGCGAGCGTGACGCGATAGCCCTCGCGCACCAGCAGGCGCTGGGTGACGCGGCGCACCGTCAGCGAGTCGTCGACGACGAGGACGAGCGGGGCGGCGCTGGCCGCCGCCGGCGCCGTGGTCGGCAGCATCGGCCCGGTCGCGTCGCCACGCGGTGCCATCACCGCCCGTGCGGCGTCGCCGTAGAGCGTTGCCAGCGCGACCGGGTTGTAGATCAGCGCCACCGCGCCCGATGCGAGCAGCGTCATGCCGGCGAGGCCGGGCAGGCGCGACAGCTGCGGGCCGAGGTTCTTGACCACGACTTCCTGGTTGCCGAGCACTTCGTCGACGTGAATGGCGATGCGCTGCTGCGCGCTGCGCACGACGACGACGGTGCGCGTGCGGCCTTGCGCGTCGGGGCGCGTGCCGAGCTGGAGCAGCGCGCCGAGCCAGAAGAACGGCAGCGTCTGGCCCCCGAACTCGAACCCGCCGCTCGCGTAGGACGCGCCGACCTCGCCCGGCGTCGCCCGGCGGACGATCTCGACCAGGGTCGACGGCACCGCGACCATCGTCTCGCCGCAGCGCAGCATCACGACCTGCGTCACCGCCGTCGTCAGCGGCAGCACGAGCTTGAACGACGTGCCTTGGCCGGCGGCGGTCGCGGTCTCGATGCGGCCGCCCATCGCGATCACCTCGGCGCGGACGACGTCCATGCCGACGCCGCGGCCGGCGAGCTCGGTGACCGTGTCGGCGGTCGAAAAGCCCGCGGTGAAGATGAGATTGGCGAGCTCGGCATCGGTGTGCGCGCTGCCGGGGGCGATCAGTCCCGACGCCTCGCCCTTGGCGCGGATGCGCGCGAGGTCGAGACCGGCGCCGTCGTCGCGGAACTCGACCCCGACCTCGTTGCCTTCGTGCGAGAGCGCGACGACGATCGTTCCGGTCGGCTCCTTGCCGGCCGCCTTGCGAGTCTCGGGCGGCTCGATGCCGTGCGAGACGCAGTTGCGCAGCAGATGCTCGAACGCGCCCGTCATGCGGTCGAGTACGCCGCGGTCGATCTCGATCGAGCCGCCGATGATGTCGAGGCGGACCTGCTTGCCGGTCTCCTTCGCCGCCAGGCGGACGACGCGATAGAGGCGATCGGAGAGGCCTTCGAACTCGACCATGCGGGTGCGCAGCAGGTCGTCCTGGAGGTCGCGGGTCAGCCGCGCCTGCGCGACGAGCTCGTCCTCGGTCGCCTCGAGCGAGCGCTGCAGCGTACGCTGGACCGTGGCGACGTCGTTGACCGACTCGGCCATCATCCGCGTCAGCTCCTGGAAACGCGTGAAGCGGTCGAACTCGAGCGGATCGAACGCCTGCGACGCCGCTTTCGCGGCCTCGAGGCGCGAGCTCATCTGCACTTCGCCCTGCAGCTCGATATCGCGCAGCTGGCCGCGCAGCCGCTCGAGGTTCTCGGTCAGGTCGCCGAGCGAGCCCTTGATCTGGCCGACGCCCGATTCGATCCGCGAGCGCGTGATGCTGACCTCGCCGGCCTGGTTGACGAGGCGATCGAGCAACGGCGCGCGAACGCGCACCGCCGACTGCGATGTCGTCGCCCGCGGCTCCGGCTTCGCGGCGGCCGCGGGGCCGCTGTCTTTGGCAAAGCGCGACCAGTCGATCGTCGCCGGCTCCGAGGCCGGCGCTGCAGGCGTCGGCACCGACGCGGCGCCGCCCCTTCGCCCTGCGCCGCGATTGCGGTCGCGCTCCGTCTCGACGCGCTGGCCGCTCGGCTTATCGGTTTCGCCGGCAGCTCTCTCCTGCTCGTCGTTGGCGGCTTCCTGCTCCTCGGCCGCCGGGACGATCGGCGTCGCGACGAACAACGGCACCTCGGCGAGCGGGGCTCGCGCCGTGTCGCTCGCTCGCGGCGCGGCGACGACGGGCGCGGCAGTGGCGGCGGCGACGGGCGCGGCAGTGGCGGCGGCGACGGCATCGGCATAGGCCTGCGCATCGCGGCTGCGCAGCGCCTCGAAGGCATGCGTCATGGCGTCGGAGACCGCCTGCAGCGCCTCGACATCGGCCGCGCCCGCCTGAGCGTCGCCAGCGATGAGGCGCTCGATCCGCGTCTCGAGGCGGTGCGCCATCTCGCCGAGGCGCATCGCCCCGGCGAGCCGCGCGCCGCCCTTGAGCGTGTGCAGCGTGCGCATGCACGCTGCAGCATGGCCGGACTCGGCGGGCGCGACGAGCCAGTCGCGCAGCTGCGCGCCGAGCTTGGGCAGCAGCTCCTGCGCCTCTTCCTCGAAGATCGGGAACAGCTCGAGATCGACGGCGTCGATCGCGTCGATGTCGTCGTCGACCTCGCCGAAGGTCGATGGCCGCACCGGCGTAGCGCGCTTCGTCTCGATGGGTGCTGCCGAGAGCGGCTTGAACTCGGCGACACCGAGCGGATTGAAGCCGCCGAGACCGCCGAACATCGAGGGCGACGGCTCGCCCGGCTCGTCGTGGCTCGGCTCGGCGGCCGCGGCGGCGCGATCGTGCGCGGCTACGGGCCCGGCCGAGGTCGGCGGCGCCGCCTCGATCGCCGTGTCTTGGCTCGCCACGGCCGGCACAACGGTCGGCGGTGCAGGGGCGGCCTGTTCGCCGGCCGCGACTTCTTCGGTGGCGATCAGGTCGTGCGCAGCCGGCAGCGCCTCCGCATGGGCATCGTTGGCGGCGTCGGCGACGTCGTCGATGCCCTCGAGCGTGAGCAGCGGCTCGACCGCGATCGCAGGCTCCGCCGTGATGCCTTCCTGGCCTTCGGCGAGCTCCGACGCGGCAGTGGCCGCCTCGAGGCGGAGCGCCGAGCTGACCTCGTGCTCGGCCAGGCGCACCAGAAGATCCGGCGCTGGCTGCTGCAGGAAGCCGGCCGCGAACTGGTGGAGCAGGCGGCGGATTTCCTCGGCGGCGTTGACGAACAGACGCGCCTCTTCTTCGGTGCCGTGGCCGATGACCTGGGTCCGTGCGAGCGCATGCTCGAGCAAGCGCGCCAGGTGCGAGAGATCAGTGAAGCCGACCGTCGCCGAGCTGCCGGCGAGCGAGTGCGCCAGCGCAATCGGCACTTCGCCGACCGGCCGGTGCAGTTCCATCGCCCACTCGGCGACTTCGGTCATCAGGCGGCGCGACAGCTCGTCAGCCTCGTTGAGATAGATGTTGAAGAGCGGGATGCCGATCCGAAGCGGACCGACGACCTTGACGTGCTCGTCGGCCGATGACCCCACGCCGGGCTCGGCGTCGCTACCGATCTCCAGATCGACGGCCCCCGTGTCGGCATCGCGCGGCGCCAGTGCCGTGTCGCCGGTCGAAAGGTCGAGCGAGAACCCGGCCATCGCGTCGCGCGACCGCGCGGCGTCGCTGCTCGGCGCGAGTGGGCGGATCAGCTCCGGTGTCTCGCCGGAGCTGCCGAGATCGAGGTCGACGAAAGCCGAGGGCATCGCTTCGAACTGCTCGTTCGTCAGCGTCGTCTGCATCGCGTCGGCGCGGGCGTCGTCGAAGCGATCGAACATCGCCGACGCGGCAGCGTCAGCGAGCGTGGGAGTCGAAGGCATGGCCGCCGGGCCGGCAGCACCGGGCTCGACCATCTGGTCGAGCTTCGACAGGTCGAGCTCGAACGAGAGGCCGTCGCCATCGGCAGGCGCGGAGAGCGCCGCCGCAGCCGCCGGCGCCGCCGACTCGCCGATCGGGCGCAGATCGAGGTCGCTGCTGCTCGGCAGGTCGAGCGGGAACCCGATCGGCAGCGCGATGTCGGGCGCAGGCTCGCCGGCGATGCCGGTGCCCGCGAGCTTGGCGGCGGCAACGAGAACGTCGCGTTCGTTGTGCAGGCCGGACCGGTGCGCGGCGATGTCCTCGACCCAGTCACCGAGGTAGCCGAGCACCCACTCGGCAAATTCCAGCAACGGCGGCTCGGCGGCACGTTGCTCGGCGAGCTGGGTGTTGAAGACCTGCTCGCACGCCCACGCGGCGTCGCCGAACTCCTTCAGCCCGACCATGCGCGAGCTGCCCTTCAGCGTATGGAAGGCGCGGCGCAGCGTCGTCAGCAGGCCGATGTCGTCGGCGGCAGAGCGAAGGTCGGCGCTCGCGGCCCGCCCGGTCTCGACGACCTCGCGCGCCTCCTCGAGGAAGATCTCGCGCATCTCGTCGTCGTGCTCGAAGTCCTCGACGAGCGTGATCGGCTTCATCGGCGCGAGCGGCACCGGCGCGCTGACCGGCGCGAACCCCTGCGGTTCGGTCGACGTCGCGACGAAGTCGACCAGCGCTTCCGAGAGCTCGCCGCGGGCGCTGGCGATGTCGATCGGATCCTGCGCCTTGACGAGCGCGTCCTGCGCCTTCAACACCGCCGCTGCGAGCGCCGGCTGGTCGGCTGCCTGCGCCTCGTGCGAGAGCCGCTCGAGGTCACGCCTGACTTCTTCGACCGGCACGTCCTCGCGGACCGAGGTGAACGCGAGCATTTGCGCCTGCTCGAGAAGACGCGGCTCTACAGGCGCAGCACCGGGGGCCGATTTCGGTGCCGCGCTGCGCCCCATGACAGGCGCCAGCGTTCCCGCTTCGGCGTCGTAGACGAAGAGCGACTTCGCCGTCTGCGGCTGCACGCTCAGCATGTCGATCATGAAGCCGAGCGCGGAGAGGTTGCCGGCGATGCGCTCGAACACGCCGGCCGAAGCGATCTTCGTCGGATCGACCTCGGTCGTCGCCAGGCCGTCGACCTCGCCGCGCATGCGCACCAGCGCTTGCGCGGCGGCGTCCATGCCGAGCACCGAGAGCACGCCACGCATCGACGTGAGCTGTACCGGTACGTCGCGCAGCACCGCGCTGTCGGCCGGATTGCGGAAGAACTTGTCGATCGCCTTCTCGGCCTCGGTCAGCGAGGCGCGCAGCTCCTGGACGACGCTGCCCATCGTCTGCCGGTCGGAGACGCGACGGTAGAGCTCCTCCATCCAGGGCTCGAGCGGATCGGGTGGCGCTTTCTGGCGCACCAGCGCGAGCCGCTCGCCGAGGCGCTTGATGCGCTCGGCGTGCTCCGGCATGTCGAAGTCGCCGTCCTCGAGCGCGGCCTCGAGATAGAGCAGACTCGTCGCGACCTCCATCGCCAGCGGCGCCGGCGGAGCGGCCTGCGCTTGCTGCGTCTGCTGCACCGCGCCGTGCAACTCGGCGGCGAACGTTTCGCCGAACGGGAACAGACGGCGCAGCGAATCGCCGACCAGGGCGAACTGCTCGGAA
>DASXLD010000103.1:0-8185 GCA_036496385.1 Caldimonas sp.
GACCTTCTTGCCGTAGACGTCGGCCTCGAGCTCGACCGGCTGGCCGATGCGGAGGTTGCGCAGCTGGCCTTCCTTGAAGTTGGCGTCGACCCAGACGTCGTTCAGCGCGACGACCGAGAGCAGCGGCGCGCCCGCCTGAACGCGTTGGCCGAGCTGGACGCTGCGCCGTGCGACGTAGCCGTCGACCGGCGCGGCGAGCTCGGTGCGGCGAAGCGCGAGGTACGCCTCGCGTACGCGCGCCGCGGCGCGCAGCACGTTCGGATGCTGCTCGACCGGGACGTTCTCGGTCAGCGACTGGTTCGAAACGAGCTGCTCGCGTGCCGCCTGCGCCGCCGATTCGGCGGCGACGACGGCCGACTTCGCAGCGTCGAGCTGGGCATTGGCGTGGTTGAACTCCTCCTGCCCGACCGCGCCGGTCTTGACCAGCGGCGCACGCCGGGAGACGTCGTCCTGGGCCCGCTGAACGTCGCTCCGCGCCCGTGCGATCTCGGCTTCGCGCGCCGCGATCTGGGCGCGCAACGTGCCGTTGTTGACGTACATCGTGCGCGCCTCGCGCACCGCTTGCGCGAGCTGCGCCTCGGCCTGCTCGAGCGCGACCTGCGCGTCGGCCGGATCGAGCCTGACGATCGGCTGCCCGGCCTTGACGAAGTCGGTGTCGTCGGCCTCGATGGCGATCACCGTTCCCGCGACCTGCGGCGTCACCTGGACGACGTTGCCCTGGACGTACGCGTTGTCGGTGCTCTCGTAGTGGCTGAGGACGAGCCAGTAGTAGAGGCCGTAGCCGAGGCCTGCGAGCAGGACCGTGATCGCCAGCAGGCCGAGCGCGACCTTGCGCTTGGATCGAGGCTTGCGTTCAAGCGTCGGCGCAGGCGCGGCGTCGGTTGCCGCCACGGCGCCGCCAGCGGCGGCCGATGGCGCCGCGGGCGCGGGAACAGGGCGCGCGCCCGTGCTCGTCGAGGCTGGCGGTTTGGCAGCCGGCAGCGGTGCCGGCGCCGAGGTCCGTTGCTCTTCTTCTGCGAGGCTCATGGAATCTCCGGAAGCGATTCTTGCCGTGAAGCGCGAATGCAATAGGTTTCGGTGCAGCGCGAGCGATCGCGCTCAGCGCGACGACGCAGCGCTCGCCAGGGCACGCGTCTCGTCACTCGCGACGTAGCCGCCGCCGAGCGCACGGACGAGCAGCATCTGCGAGTCGAGCGCACGCGCGCGCAGGTCGGTCGCCAGCCGTCGCTGCACGATCACGTTGGACTCGGCGTTGAGCACCGTGAGGTAGCTGCCGAGGCCGGCGCGGTAGCGCTGGGTCGCGAGATCGTAGGCCGCCTCTGCCGAGGCGAGCGCTGCGCTCTCCTCGCGCTGCTGGCGCGCGACCGAGCGCGTCGAGCTGATCTGGTCGGCGACGTCGTGGATCGCGTCGACGAGCGTGCCGTTGTAGGTCTCGACGGCGGCGTCGAGGTCGGCGGTGCGGCCGCTCAGGCCGGCGCGAAGCCGCCCGGCGTCGAAGATCGGCAGGCGGATCGCCGGGCCGACACCCCACTGTTCGCTGCCGGCGCGCAGCAGCCGGTCGAGACCGAGCGTCGACAGGCCGATGAACGCGGTCAGATTGACATTGGGATAGAACTGCGCGCGCTGCGCCGCGACGTCGCCGGTGGCAGCCTCGACGCGCCAGCGCGCGGCGACGACGTCGGCGCGACGGCCGACGAGGTCGGCCGGAACCACCTCAGGGATCGCGATCGGCTGCAGCGCCGAGATCTTCGGCGCCAGGGTGTCGAAGCTCTGCGGCGGCTCGGCGAGCAAGGCGGCGAGCGCGTGGCGGGCGAGCGCGATCTGCTCGTCGGTGGCCTCGATCTGCTGGCGTGTTTCCGGGCGCAGGCCTTCGCTCTGGCGCAGCTCGACCGCGGTGTCGAGCCCGGCCGAGACGCGCTGGTTCGTCAGCGAGTACATCTCCTCGCGCTGCTCGAGCGCGCGGACGAGGACGTCGCGCTGCTCGTCGAGGCGAGCCAGCTGGACATACGTGCGCGCGACATTGACGGCGAGGAGGACGCGGGCGGCATCGGCGTCGGCAAGCGCCGCGCGCTCGGCGCCGATCGCCGCATCGAGCTGGGCCCGGTTGCGGCCGAAGAAGTCGAGCTCCCAGGAACCGTTGAGCTGCGCGGTCGCGGTATCGCGTACCGTTCCGGCGAGCGGCGGCGGATAGAGGCTGTTCTCGCTGAAGCGCTGCCGCAGCACGTCGACCGAGCCCGTGAGCTGCGGCGAGCGGTTGGCATCGGCAGCGGCGGTGTTGGCGGCGGCGCGGGCGCTGCGAGCGGCGGCGACGCGCAGGCTCGGGTTGCCGGCGGTCGCGCGCGCGATCAGGTCGTCGAGGACGGCATCGTCGAAGCCGCGCCACCACTCGGCAGCGACGGGCGCGACCACGGCGGTCGTGTCCGCGCCGAGCGTCGCCGGCGCGGCCAGCTTCGCGCTCGGCGCGATGCCGCTCGGGCTCGCGCAGCCCACCAGCGTGAGGACGATCGTCGAGCCGACGGCAATCACGAGCGTCGTCAGCGTCTGCCGCGCCGACGGCGAGCGCAGGAAGTTGATGTGCGGGCGGGGGCAGCTCATCGCGCCTCCCTCGTTGCCCGCTCGTCCTTGCGCGCACGAGCGGGCCGCGACGCCGGCATGCTCGCTTCGCTGCGGCTGCGCTCGGCCTCGACGTTCTCGAGCATCCGTTGCAGCATCGCCTTCAGCGTGCTCCATTCGTCGCGGGTGAACCCGGCCAGGATCTGATTCATGATCTGCGACAGCACCACCGGGACCCGCGCCGCCGCCTTCTCGCCCTCGGGCGTCAGCGCGATGCGAACGACACGGCGATCCGCGGTCGAGCGCTCGCGCCGGCACAGGCCCTTCGCTTCGAGACGGTCGAGCAGACGCGTCATCGCGCCGGCGTCGGTCTGCAACTCGCGAGCGAGCTCGGCCACCGTCGACGCTCGCGCGCTGCGCAGCATGAACAGCGGTCCCCACTGGATGTGGGTCAGGCCGTCGGGCTCGAGCTGCCGATCGGCTTCGAGAGTGATCGCCATCAGGACGCGCTTCATCAGATAGCCGACGCTGTCGTCGGCGCAATAGGCGCTCGCCTGATAGAAGTCCGCGGGAGATGGAGGACGTGACATGAGGAGAATAATACATGCCTAGGCATTCTTTGTCAAGGCTGTGTTTGCCAGGGCTGAAACTAACCCGGCAAGGATGAGGCCCGGGCCGACAAGCCGCGGCGACCGGACCCCTACACTGATCGCGTGCCCGCGACGACGCTTCCCTCGCCCACACGGCCAGCGGCACCGCCGGTGGCGAGGAACGTCCGCGCCCTCGGCGGCCTGCTGCCCTTCGTGCGGCCGTACCGGGTCCAGATTGGGCTCGCCGCCCTCTTCCTCGTTCTCGCCGCGGTCAGCACGCTGGTCTTTCCGGTCGCGCTCAAGTCGCTGATCGACCAGGGCTTCGTCTCGTCAGATCCCGGCGCACGGGTGATGGCGCTGCGCGACCATTTCTTCGCCCTGTTCGCGGTCGGCGTCGCGCTCGGCGTCTTCTCGGCGGCGCGCTTCTACATGGTGAGCTGGCTCGGCGAGCGCGTCACCGCCGACGTCCGCAATGCGGTCTACGCGCACGTCGTGCGCCAGAGCCCGGAATTCTTCGAATCGGCGCAGACCGGCGAGGTCCTCTCGCGCCTCACGACCGACACGACGCTGGTGCAGACGGTCGTCGGCTCGAGCCTGTCGATGGGGCTGCGCAACACGGTGATGGGGATCGGCGCGATGGCGATGCTGATCATCACCAACCCGGTCGTGATGACCCAGGTCCTCGCCATCCTCATCCTCGTCGTCCTGCCGTCGCTGTACTTCGGCCGCCGCGTGCGCGGCCTGTCGCGCGCCAGCCAGGACCGGATCGCCGATTCGAGTGCGATCGCCGCCGAGGTGCTGAACGCGATCCCCATCGTCCAGAGCTACCAGCAGGAAGGCCGCGAGGCGGCCCGCTTCGCCGAATCGACCGAGCGCGCCTTCGCCACCGCCGTGCGGCGGACGCGGATGCGCTCGTTCCTGGTCGCCTTCATCATCAGCGCGACCTTCGGTGCCTTGCTCTGGGGCCTCTACCAGGGCACGCAAGCCGTCGTCCACGGTGACATCACCGCCGGCCACCTCGGCCAGACGGTCGTCTACGTGATCATCCTGGTCAGCAGCGTCGCCGTGCTGTCCGAGGTCTACGGCGACCTCCTGCGCGCCGCCGGCGCGACCGAGCGGCTGATCGAGCTGCTCGAGATGCAGTCGCCGATCGTCTCGCCGCCGGCGCCGCAGCCGTTGGCATCGCCCGCCGCCGGCGCCTCGGTGCACTTCGCCGACGTCACCTTCCGCTATCCGTCGCGGCCGCAGCAGCCGACGCTCGCCCACTTCGACCTCACGGTCGCGCCGGGCGAGACGGTCGCGCTGGTCGGACCGAGCGGCGCCGGCAAGAGCACCGTCCTGCAGCTGATCCTTCGCTTCTACGACGTCGGCTCGGGTGCGGTCGAGGTCGACGGCAAGCGCGTCGACCGGGTCGCGCTCGAGGCGTTGCGCAGCCGGATCGGCATCGTCCACCAGGACAGCATCATCTTCTCGACCGACGCGATGGAAAACATCCGCTATGGCCGGCCCGAGGCGAGCGACGACGAGGTCGTCGCGGCGGCGCGTGGCGCGTTCGCGCACGACTTCATCACCGCCCTCCCCGACGGCTATCGCACCTTCCTCGGTGAGCGCGGTGTCCGCCTCTCAGGCGGCCAGCGGCAGCGGATCGCGATCGCCCGCGCGATGCTGAAGAACGCGCCGCTGCTCCTGCTCGACGAGGCGACGAGCGCCCTCGACGCCGAAGGCGAGCGGATGGTGCAGGCGGCCCTCGAGTCGGCGATGCGCGGCCGCACGACGATCGTCATCGCGCACCGCCTGTCGACGGTGCAGCGAGCCGACCGCATCGTCGTCCTCGAGGCCGGCGAGATCGTCGAGACCGGGACCCATGCCGAGCTGGTCGAAGCCGGCGGCCTGTACGCGCGCCTCGCTGCGCTGCAGTTCGATCGCTGAAGAGCTCCAGCGCGCGCCACATAATCCGGCGATGCAGACCGCGTCCCTCCCGCCTGTCGTCGATGCCGAGCGGCCGGTGCGTTCGCAATACGAGGAGTTTCTTCGCCACGTCCGCGACCACGGCGTCACCAAGGCCGACCGCACGGGCACCGGCACGAAGAGCGTCTTCGGCTACCAGATGCGCTTCGATCTGCACGAGGGCTTTCCGCTGGTGACGACGAAGAAGGTGCACCTGCGCTCGATCGTCCTCGAGCTGCTCTGGTTCTTGCGCGGCGACGGCAACGCGCGCTGGTTGCAGGACCGGGGCGTCACGATCTGGGACGAATGGGCCGCGCCCGACGGCGAGCTCGGACCGGTCTACGGTGTCCAGTGGCGGTCCTGGCCGACGCCGAGCGGCGGCCGCGTCGACCAGATCGCCAACGTCGTCGAGCAGCTGAAGAGCAATCCCGACTCGCGGCGGATCCTGGTCAGCGCCTGGAACGTCGCCGAGCTGCCGAAGATGGCGCTGCTGCCGTGCCATGCCATGTTCCAGTTCTATGTCGCCCCAGCCGAAGGCGGAACGCGGCCGCGGCTCAGCTGCCAGCTCTACCAGCGCAGCGCCGACATCTTCCTCGGCGTTCCGTTCAACATCGCGAGCTACGCGCTGCTGACGCACATGCTCGCGCAGCAGTGCGACCTCGACGTCGGCGACTTCGTGTGGACCGGCGGCGATTGCCACATCTACGACAACCACGCCGAGCAGGTCGACCAGCTGCTCGCGCGCCAGCCGTTCCCCTACCCCGTGCTCGAGCTCGCCCGCCGGCCGCCGTCGATCTTCGACTACTCGCTCGAGGACGTCGTCGTCCACGACTACCGGCACCATCCGGCCATCAAGGCCCCGGTCGCCGTGTAGGTCCTCGTCCGACGCCGACCCGGCAATCGGCGCCGACCGAGCGTGGTGCAGTTCACTCGAAATCCTCATCGAGCGGCATCCACGGCCCAACGAGCGGCGCTACAGTCGCGCCGATGTCCAGCAATTTCCTGGCGCCGACGGCGTCCGAGCTCGAACGCGACTGGGGTCTCGTTCTCGACGACGAGTGGCAGGCCGACGTCGCCAGCGGCGATCGCGCGCCGATCGTGCGCCGCTTCGGCGTCGGCGCCGCGGCGCAACGCGAGGCGGTGCTGGCGCGCTTCGGCCTGATCCCGGCGTCGGCGAAGACCGCGCGCGCCCCCGCGTCGTCGGTCAATGCGCGCTCGGAAACGGCCGCGACGCGGTCGACGTTCAAGCACGCGTACGCGAACCGCCAGTGGTGCATCGTCCCGGCGCAGTGCATCTACGTGCCGTACTACGCCGAGGGATCGAAGCGCGGCGAGCGCTGGCGCGTGCGCCGGATCGATCGCTCGCCGCTCAGCGTCGCCGGCCTCTGGGACCGCTGGGTCGACGACAAGGGCAAGGAGACGATCAGCTTCACGATGCTGACCATCAACTGCGACCTGCACCCGCTCCTCGCCCGCTTCGACCGCCGCCTCACCGAGAAGGGCGAGCCGACCGAGAAGCGCACGCCGGTGCTGCTTGCCGAGGAAGACTTCGACGAGTGGCTCGACACCTCGCCTTCGCGGGCGCCGATCTACTTCGGCACGTTCGGCAAGGACGATCTCGAGGCCGAGCCGGCGCCGTCGGTGACGCGGCGCACGACCACGCTGATGCCGCTCGACACGACGATCTCCGAGTTCTGAGCGTCAGCGGCTGCGGCCGAACGCGGCCGCCCCGGCGAAGCGCGCACGCGCGCCGAGCCGCTCCTCGATCCTGAGCGCCTCGTTCCATTTCGCCGTCCGCTCGCCGCGCGCGAACGAACCGACCTTGAGCTGGCCGACGCCCCAGCCGATCGCGAGGTGGACGATCGTCGTGTCCTCGGTCTCGCCCGATCGCGCCGAGACGATGCCGGCGTAGCCCGCGGCCTGCGCAGCGCGCCAGGCATCGAGCGTCTCGGTCAGCGTGCCGCGCTGGTTCGGCTTCAGCAGCACGGCGTTGGCGGCACCGCGCGCGACCGCATCGCGAACCAGCGCAGCGTCGGAGACGAGGAAGTCGTCGCCGACGATCTGGATTCGATTGCCGGCAGCGCGCGTGAATCGCGCGAAGCCCTCGACGTCGTCCTCGCCGAGCGGGTCCTCGATCGAGACGATCGGGTAGCGATCGATCCAGCGCAGCAGGAGCTCGATCAGCGCGTCGGAGTC
The DNA here is from genome assembly GCA_036496385.1 of Caldimonas sp. GTDB lineage: Bacteria > Pseudomonadota > Gammaproteobacteria > Burkholderiales > Burkholderiaceae_C > Schlegelella_A. The sequence goes on from DASXLD010000103.1 coordinate 7,287, forward strand.
GAGCGTGCGGCGGTCGACGCCGAACGTATAGAGGCCGCCGCGGCCGAGCTCCGACGCTGCGACATCGAGCGCGATCGCAACCTGCTCGCCTGGCACGAAGCCGGCGCGCTCGATCGCGGCGACGAGGGTCTCGAGCGCTTCCTCGTTGCTGGCGAACTCGGGCCACCAGCCGCCTTCGTCGGCGACGCCGAGCGCGGCACCCTTGGCGTGCATCAGGGCGCCGGCGTGGCGATAGACCTCCGCCGTCCACTCCAGCGCCTCGCCGAAGTCGTGGGCGCCGGTGCAGACGACCATGAAGTCCTGGACGTCGACGCGACGCGCCGCATGTGCGCCGCCGCCGAAGATCTGGATCTGCGGCATCGGCAGCAGCGTCGCCTCGGCGCCGCCGATCGAGGCGTGGAGCGCGACGCCGCGCGACGCCGCGACCGCGTGCGCGGCCGCCAGCGACACCGCGAGCGTTGCGTTGGCGCCGAGCCGCGACTTTGCCGCCGTGCCGTCGAGCTCGACCAGGCGTCGATCGAGCGCCGCCTGGTCGTCGGCGATCGTGCCGCGCAGCGCGCTCGCGATCTCGCCGTCGACATGCGCGACCGCGTGCGCGACGTCGAGACCGGCGAACGCGTCGCCGCCGTCGCGCAGCTCGGTCGCTTCGCGCGTTCCCTTCGAAGCACCGGCCGGGCAGATCGCACGCCCGCACGCGCCGTCTTCGAGCGTCACTTCGGCCTCGACCGTCGGCCGGCCGCGGCTGTCCCAGACGCGGCGGCCGTGGACCGCCGCGATGCGCGAACCGCTCACGACGCGAGCTCCTCGCGCCACGCCGCGCAAAGCACCCGCAGTCGCTCGGCCGGTGCGAGCAGGAAGCGGCGGGCGACGCGGCGCACCGTCTCGCGTTCGCCGTCGTC
>DASXLD010000104.1:0-4070 GCA_036496385.1 Caldimonas sp.
CGAGAGATAGGTGAAGTCGACGACGAAGAAGAATCCGGTCGCGCCGATCGCCACCGGCCACGGGAACTTCCAGCCGTAGCGGACGACGAAGAATGTCATCGTCGTCGTGATCAGCATGTCGATCGTCACCGTGATGCCGTACGCCGCGCCGAGGTTGTCGCTCGAGCCGAACAGCGCGACCGCGATGACGACGCCGCAGAACAGGCCCCAGTTGACGAACGGCACGTAGACCTGGCCGGTCTCGAGCACCGACGTGTGCTGGATGCGCAGGCGCGGCAGGTAGCCGAGCTGCATCGCCTGCTTCGTCACCGAGAACGCGGCGGTGATGAGCGCCTGCGACGCGATCACGGCGGCGAACGCGGCGAGCACGATCAGCGGGTAGAGCGCCCAGGTGGGCGCCAGCTCGAAGAACGGATTGTTGACCTTCGACGGCGTCGCCAGCAGCATCGCGCCCTGGCCGAAGTAGTTGAGCAGCAGCGCCGGCATGGCGACGCCGAACCAGGCGAGTCGGATCGGGCGCTTGCCGAAGTGGCCCATGTCGGCGTAGAGCGCTTCGGCGCCGGTGACGCAAAGCACGACCGAGCCGAGCGCGATGAACGCGACCATCGGCTGGCGGAGCAGGAACAGCAGCGCGTAGTGCGGCGAGAGCGCCTTCAGGATGCTCGGGTTGTCGCCGATGTGGATGAGCCCGAGCAAGCCGATGACGACGAACCAGAACGTCATCACCGGCCCGAACAGCCTGCCGACGCGCTCGGTCCCGTGGCGCTGGAAGGCGAACAGCCCGGTCAGGATGACCAGCGTGATCGGCACGATCCAGCTGTGCAGCCCCGGCGCCGCCACCTGCAGGCCCTCGACGGCGCCGAGCACCGAAATCGCCGGCGTGATGACGCCGTCGCCGAAGAAGATCGCGGTGCCGAAGATGCCGACGAAAAGCAGGCGCCGACGCAGCGACGGCTTGTCCTTGACCGCCTGTGACGCCAGCGCGAGCATCGCGATCAGGCCGCCCTCGCCGTTATTGTCGGCACGCAGGATGAGGACGACGTATTTGATCGAGACGATCACCGTGATCGTCCAGAAGACGAGCGAGAGGACGCCATAGACGTTGTGCGGCGTCAGCGGCACGTGGCCGTTGGCGAACACCTGCTTCAGCGCATACAGCGGGCTGGTGCCGATGTCGCCGTAGACGACGCCGATGGCGCCCAGCGTGAGCGTGGCGGTGCTGGAGGCTGAGCGGGGCTGGGTCACGCGGGAAGCCGCCGCCGCGAGGGCCGGCCGGGCGTTGAGGCCAAGGGATTGTGCCCTGCGCTCGGCGAACCGAGGGCGCCGCCTAGTCGTAGATCTCGGCGTTGGGATCGGTCGCCTCGAGCTCGTAGCTCGCCGCGACCATCGCCAGCCTGGCGATCACTCCGTACATGTAGAAGCGGTTGGGAGCACTGGCGCCGGGCTTGGAACCGGGCTTGGGCAGCTGGTTGGAGCCGGCAAAGGCGAGCGGCACGAAGCTCGCGCCCGGCGAGTTGAGGTTCTCGTCGTTGCCGCGCTCGGGATTGACCCGATAGAAGCCGCCGACGACATAGCGGTCGATCATGTAGACGACAGGCTCGGCGACCGAGTCGTTGATGCGCTCGTAGGTCGGCACGCCTTCCTGGAGGATGACTTCGCTCACCTCCTGGCCGTCCTTGATCACGCTCATCTTGTTGCGCGTGCGCCGGTTGATGTCGGCGAGGTCCTTCGGGTCGCGCACCGTCATGATGCCCATGCCGTAGGTGCCGGCGTCGGCCTTGACGATGATGAAGGGCTTCTCCTGGATGCCGTATTCCTTGTACTTGCGCCGGATCTTGCCGAGCAGCGTCTCGGCGTTGCTCATCAGGCACTCGTCGCCCGAGCCGTCGGAGAAGTTGACCTCGCCGCAGCGCGCGTACATCGGGTTGATCAGCCACGGGTCCATGCCGAGCAGCTTGGCGAACTTCTTGGCGACTTCCTCGTAGGCTGCGAAGTGGTTGGTCTTCCTGCGGATCGCCCAGCCGGCGTGCAGCGGCGGCAGCAGGTACTGCTCGTGCAGCCCTTCGAGGATCTTCGGAATCCCGGCCGAGAGATCGTTGTTGAGCAGGATCGTGCAGGGGTCGAAATCCTTCAGCCCAAGACGGTGCTGGGTGCGAACGAGCGGCTCGACCCTGAGCGCGCTGCCGTCGGGCAGCGGCACCTCGGTCGGCGCGGTGATCGTTTCGTCCAGCGTGCCGAGGCGCACGTTGAGGCCGGCCATGTGGAAGATCTCCATCAGCCGCGCGACGTTCATCAGGTAGAACGAGTTGCGGGTGTGCCGCTCGGGAATGAGGAGCAGATTCTTCGCTTCCGGGCAGATCTTCTCGATCGCCGCCATCGCCGCCTGCACCCCGAGGGGCAGCATCTCGGTCGTCAGATTGTTGAAGCCGCCCGGGAACAGGTTGGTGTCGACGGGCGCGAGCTTGAAGCCGGCATTGCGCAAGTCGACCGACGTGTAGAACGGCGGCGTGTGCTCCATCCATTCGAGACGGAACCACCGCTCGATCGCCGGCAGCGACTCGAGCATGCGCTGCTCGAGCTCGTTGATCGGGCCGGTGAGTGCGGTGATGAGGTGAGGGACCATAGGAGCTGCGCTCGCGAAGGCCGGCCCGTCAGACGGGAGCCGGATTCTAGGCATATGGGGCGGCCGGGGGGCCGCGCAAGCGCCTTCCGTCGGCGCTCGGCCGTTGCCCCGGCGAAGAAAAAGGGCCACCGCACGGGTGGCCCTGAAGCGCGGGAGTGATCGCTCAGTTGTGGTACGCGGTCTCGCCGTGCGACGTGATGTCGAGTCCTTCGCGCTCGTCTTCCTCGCTGACGCGAAGGCCGATCGTCATGTCGACGAGCTTGTAGGCGATCAAGGCGACCACTCCCGACCAGACGATGGTCACGCAGATCGCCTTGAACTGGATCCAGACCTGGTCGAGGATGCCGACCGAGCCCACGGTCGCCGTGACCCAGTCGGTGACCTGGCCGGGGCCGCCGAGCAGCTGCGTGTTGAACACACCCGTGAGCAGCGCGCCGACGATGCCGCCGACGCCGTGCACGCCGAAGACGTCGAGCGAGTCGTCGGCACCGAGCATCTTCTTCAGCCCTGAGACGCCCCACAGGCAGGCGAAGCCGGCGGCGAAGCCGACGACGAGCGCTCCCATCAGACCGACGTTGCCGCAGGCCGGCGTGATCGCCACCAAGCCCGCGACCGCACCGGAAGCGGCGCCGACCATCGACGCCTTGCCGCCCTTGAAGAGCACCTCGCCGAGGCACCACGCGAGCACCGCCGCGGCCGTGGCCGAGAAGGTGTTGATGAAGGCGAGGACGGCCGTGCCGTTGGCCTCGAGCGCCGAGCCGGCATTGAAGCCGAACCAGCCGACCCACAGCAGCGCGGCACCGACCATCGTCAGCGTCACCGAGTGCGGGGTGAACGCTTCGCGGCCGAAGCCGACCCGCTTGCCGACCATGAAGGCGCCGACCAGGCCAGCGACAGCGGAATTGATGTGCACCACCGTGCCGCCTGCGAAGTCGAGTGCGCCCCACTGCCAGATCATGCCGCCGCGCGCGGTTGTCGCCGCCGCCGTCGCGGCCGTCTTGAACTCGTCCGGGCCGGGCCAGTACCAGACCATGTGGGCGATCGGGCAGTAGCTGAAGGTGAACCACAGCACCATGAACGCGAGCACGGCCGAGAACTTCATCCGCTCGGCGAATGCGCCCACGATCAGGCAGCAGGTGATCGCGGCGAACGTGGCCTGGAACGCCAGATAGATCAGCTCAGGCAGGACGACGCCCTTGCTGAACGTGGCGGCCATCGAGAAGGTGCCGTCCTTGGCGACGAACATGTCGCTCATGAAGACGCGACTGAATCCGCCGAAGTAGGAATTGCCTTCCGTGAACGCCAGGCTGTATCCGTACAGGCACCACAGCACGACGATCATCGAGAAGGTCACGAAGACCTGCATCAGGACCGACAGCATGTTCTTGCTGCGGACGAGGCCACCATAGAAGAGCGCCAGCGCCGGGACCGACATCATGATGACCAG
>DASXLD010000105.1:0-28732 GCA_036496385.1 Caldimonas sp.
GGTCGCGGCGGTATCGCTCGTGCTCGCATTCCTCGCCACGATCTACCCCAGCTGGCGCGCCGCGCGCGTGAATCCGGCCGAGGCGCTGCGCTATGAGTGAGGTGGTGCTCGCCTGCCGCGGGCTCGCGAAGACCTACGGCATGGGGGATGTCGCGGTGCCGGTGCTGAAGGGCATCGACCTGGAGATTCGCCGCGGCGAGTCGGTGGCGATCGTGGGCGCCTCGGGCTCGGGCAAGAGCACGCTGCTGCACCTTCTCGGCGGCCTCGAGTCGCCGACCGACGGCACGGTCGAGCTCGCAGGGCGAGGCTTCGCCGGCATGAGCGCGGCCGAGCAGGGCGAGTGGCGCAACCGCCATCTCGGCTTCGTCTACCAGTTCCACCATCTCCTGCCCGAGTTCACCGCGCTCGACAACGTCGCGATGCCGCTGCGCATTCGCCGCGTCGCCAGCGCCGAAGCACGTGACCGCGCCGCGGTGGCGCTGCGCCAGGTCGGCCTCGGCGAGCGGTTGGCGCATCGGCCGTCGCAGCTTTCCGGCGGCGAGCGCCAGCGCGTCGCGATCGCACGCGCGATCGCGGGCGAGCCCGATTGCGTTCTCGCCGACGAGCCGACCGGGAACCTCGACCGTGTCACCGCCGGCGGCGTCTTCGAGCTGATGCTCGAGCTGACGCGCCGGCGGGCGATGGCGTTCGTCCTCGTCAGCCACGACGAGACGCTGGCGCAACGCTGCGACCGGCGCCTGCACCTCGCGCAAGGCCGGCTCGTCGTCTGAGCATGCTGGCGCGCGAGCTCAGCGCCAGTCGACGCCGCCGAAGTGATCCTGGCCGAGCAAGGTGTAGAAGATGCCGACGGTGTTGCGCACCTGGGTGCCGGTCGGGCTGCCGGCGAAGCTGGCGTCGCGCCGGTTGCCGAGGTAGCGGATGCTGATCGCTTGCTGGCGGTGCAGACGCCAGGTCAGCGCGGCGTCGAGGCGAACGATGTTGTCGTGGCCGCCGCTCGTCCCCGACGCGACGTTGCTGACGAAGTATTCGCGGCCGGTGACGTCGAGCGCGAACTGGTCGCGGTGGGTCAGGCGCAGCGCCAGCAGCGCCTGCGGGGTGACGCCGTAGTTGTAGTCGCGGTCGGTTGCAGGATCGTGGCTGGCGCTGTTCGCGGTGCCGACGGCGGTGTAGCCGACGCCGGCCATCGCGGTGCCCTCGAGCGAGTAGTCGCGCGACAGCCACCAGTGGCCGGTCGTGCCGAGCGAGAGAGCGGTCGACGAGACGCGGAAGGTCTGCGGCGAGATGTAGTCGTAGCTGCCGTAGATGCCCCAGACGCCGCGGTAGTCGGGCCCGGCTTCGTACGACTTGCCGACCAGGAGACCGCGCGTGAGCACGTTCTCGATCCCGTTCGCGCTCGACGCCGTCACCTGGAAGTTGAAGGAGTCGAACGGCCGCCGGTAGTCGTAGTCCTTGGCACCCGGCAACCCGTAGTCGAGCGAGAAGTCGACCTGTGCCTCGTTCGGCTGGAACTTGGTCGACGTCACGCCGACCTCGTTGCGCACGCTGTGGACGTAGCCGATGCCGAGCCGGCTGTAGTAGGCGGCGTCGTTGCTCGAGAAGATCGCGCCGTAGCGGTCGCGAAAGACGAGCCGGTTGAAGCCGGTCGACGGCGAGATCAGCGCCGCCGCGGCCTCGCGCCAGGGCCGCGACAGGCCGCCGCCGTGCTCGAGAACGAGGTTCGACATCCGAAACAGCGCTTCGCCGAGGAAGGTACCGCCGATGCCGCTGGCGATCTGGTCGTTGCGCGATGGGTGCGTGGTCTCGCCGAAGATCTCCCAGAACGCGCTGCCGGCGAAGGTGTAGCCGGCCGACTCCCAGTAGTTGAAGCCGGCGGAGCGCGCGAAGCCGTGGTACATCGAGCCCTGGTATGGGTGGCCGAGCTGGTTGACGTTGAACGGATCGCGATCGGTGCCCCAGCCGCTGTGCAGGTTCCTGCGGATCGAGTCGAGCGTGACCGCGTAGTCCTCCTTGTTGCTGCCGAAGGCGTAGTTGAAGCGGTTGAGGAGGACGTCGAAGCCGATGATCTCGAGCGCCGGGATCGCATAGTCGATCGGCTGCGTCGGCACCTTGCGCGGCTCGCCCAGCCCGGGGCTCGGCGCCGACGCGCCGCGTGCCGGGGCGCTCGCCGCTTCGGTGGCCGCCGCCGGCGTGCTCGCATCGGCGGCGCGCGCGCTGCCGGCGAAGGCGACGATGGCGGCCGCTGCGGCGATCGCGAACGCCGGCAGGAGCCGACCACGGCCGGGGGATTCGATCGGGGCACGCGCAAGCGTCATGGCGAAACGACGGCAGGAGAAGCGCCGGGCAGGGTAGCGGCAACGGCGCGGCCGCGCCCCTCCGCCCGGCGCGACGCGGCAAGCTCCTACGCCGGCGATGCCTCTGCGCCGAGCCCGAACCGGCGCAACGGTGAAACCGCGAGCGTGACGAGCGCGGCCCGCGGTCGCCCAGCGCCGAGCGGCGCGATCGTCGGCGCCGGGCGCGCGGTTACGACGTCCGCACCCGAGCCGGCGCTTGACGATCGGCGCCGAAGCGCGTTGCCGATCGTGCCTTGGCCCGCTCGGCCTCGACGGCGCGATCGCGCGGCGGCGCGTGCGTGACGAGCGAGCCGATCAGCGTCCGCGCGGCGGCGGCGACCTGCTCGATCGCCTGCTCGAACGCCGCTTCATTCGCCTTCGACGGCACCGTGAAGCCGCTCAGCTTGCGGACGAACTGCAGCGACGCGTCGCGGATCTCGAGCTCGCTCGCGGGCGGCGCGAAGTTGAACAAGGTCTTGATGTTCCTGCACATGGTCTGCCCTCTTCGCCGGTCGTGCCGGCATCCGGGGTCTCTGGGCGTCAGCGCTTCGACGAATGGAGCGCGACGCGGTTGCCTTCGGTGTCGACGACGATCGCGCGCCAGCCGTGCGGGCCGATCGCATGCATCGCCTGCAGGACCCGGCCGCCGTTGGCCGTCACCGCGCGCTCGGCGTCGGCGATGCGGCCATCGACGTTGAGATAGACGAGCGGCCCGCGCGCCGACGGCGCGTTGTCGTCGCCGGACGGCACGAGGCAGCCGGCGACGTCGCTGCCGCCGTGCGCGAGCACGGCGAACGTGAGTCCGCCGCCGCCCTCGCGAGTCACCGGGGTCGCGAGCACGGCGCCATAGAAGACGATGGCGCGCTCGAGATCGAGCACGGGGATGTCGACCCAGACGAATCGATGGCTCATGCGGGATTCCTTCTCGGCACTGACGTCACGGACAGTTCGTCGCCGTTCGCCGCGACACGGACTCGGCCGGGCCCTTCAGCTCGACGATGTTGCCCTCGGGATCGTCGAAGTAGAGCGAAGGACCAATGCCTTCGGCGCCGTAGCGCGATGCGACCGGTCCGGCGTCGACGCCGTGCTCGTGCAGGTGGCTCCGGATCGCGGCCTCGTCGAAGGGATCGACGCGCAGGCAGAAGTGGTCGAGATTGCGACCCTCCTTGCCCGGCGCGGCGCCGCCCATGCGGCCGAGCGGGCCGTCGACCGGCACCAGGTCGATCAGCGAGCGGCCGGCGCGCAGCTGGACCAGGCCGATGTCGTCCTGACGCTTCTCGACCGCGCAGCCGAGGACGTCGCGGTAGAACGCGATCGCCTTGTCGAGCTCGGCGACGCGCAGCACGACGTGGTCGATGTCGCGTACCCGGATCATGGCGACGCCGCGACGAGGTGGGCGGCGGCAAGGACCCAGAGCAGCACGAGGGCGACGTTGGAGAACGTGAACGCAGCGAGGCGGTGGAGGACGCCGTTGTAGGTGAGATGGATCAGGCTGTGGACGACGCGCAGCGCGACGAACGCCCACGCGATCGCGATCGCCGGCGCCGATGCGCCGGCGGTCACGTAGAGCAGGATGCCGACGACGTAGAACAGCATCGGCAGCTCGAGCAGGTTCATGTAGTTGCGGTTCGGGATGCTGACCCGGCCGGGGACTTTCGCCGACTCGCCGTACTTGAAGTCGTCGGGCGCGATCTCGCGCTGGCGCACCGAGCGGACGCGCGCGATCGGGATCAGCCCGAGCACCAGCAGCGTCCACGCCGCGAGCGCGAACAACGGATAGAGGATCGCCGGATTTCGCATCGTCGCTTCTCGTCGTGCCTTGCGGATCTCCTGACCGGCACGACTGTACTGCTCAGCGAGTGTCCGGGGCCGACGACGCCGAAGGCCGCGTCGCGCCGCTCGCGCAGCGCGCGCAGATGCAGCGCGCCGCGCCAGCCGCGCGCGCGCCGCGCGCGAGCACATCGGCGCTGAAGGCCGCCCCGACGCACCAGCATTCCGTGCCGCTGCCGGCCGCCATCGCGCACTGGTTCGCTTGCCCGCAGAGCGGACAGAGGTGGGCGGCGGCGCCGGCCCGCGCCTCGCCCTCCGGCGTCATTTGGCCGGCTTGGACGCTCGCGCCATCTCGCCCCAGAGCGCCCGGCACTCCTGCTCGAGCTTCTTCTTCTCGTCCGGGGACGGCGCCTTCGCGGCGGCCTGCAGGGCGTGCTGCCGTTCCGTCTTGTAGACAGCGTTGGCACGCGCATCGGCAAGGCGTGCCGTTGTCTTCTCGTTCGGCTTGGCGCGCCAGAGGTTCAGGTAGGCCTCGTCGCGGTGGCCCTTCATTTCGGGAAAGGTCGTCTCGCAGCGGCCGTAGCTGACGTCGTAGCGGGCCAGCGACTTGGGCTCGTACGCCCGGCTCTGCGCGACGGCGCTGGCCGAGGCGACGAGCACGATGGCCGGCAGCACGCAATGGAGTCGCTTCATGGGAGGTCGGCAAAGTTGAAGACGAAGGAACCGATTCTGCGCTGCGCCCGCGCGCCGTAGCGGCGTCGAGCGAGAGACACGTCACGGTCGGGCCGAATGCAGGCGCTCCGGGATGTCGGGCCGAGGGCGCCCCTGGGCTGGGGGCCTCGCGCCCCGCACCGAAGTCAGGCCTTCGCGGCCGGGCTGCGTCGCGCCTGCAGCGCGGCGCGCCGCTCGAGGCTTTCCCTGGGCCATAGCTCCGACGCCTTGTAGTACTCGGCGAACGCAGGCGTGCCGCCCGGCAGGACGACCCAGGGCTGCTTCGATGCCGTGAAGATGTGGACGTCGGGCGGCAGGCGGTCGGGCTCGTCGAGGGTGCCGACGCGAATGAAGCGGATCGCATCGCCGGCGCCGGCATAGTTGCTCCAGACCGCGATCTGGCAGGTCGGGCAGCGCGAGATCTTCTGGCCCTTGCCGCTGTTCGACGGCGTGTCGACGACGACGACCTCGCCCTGCAGCAGCTCGACGCGATCCGATTCGATCATCGCGTTGAGAGCGAACGAGGCGCCGGTCTCGCGCTGGCACCAGCGGCAATGGCAGCAGTGCACGAAGAGCGGCCGGCTCGTCATCCGGTAGCGGATTGCGCGGCAGGTGCAGCCGCCGTCGTACGACGTCGATCCGTTGTCCATGGGTCACCTCTTCGTGGCGGCGCGGGATTCTCGCGCCCGGTTCCTCGTCACGATCCGCCCTCGAGAACGAGCTGCGTCTGCGTCACGACTGCACACAGCTTGCCGTCGGCGTTGCGGATCGAGGTCTGCCAGACCATCGTCGTCCGGCCGCGGTGCAGTGCGATGCTCTCGGCCGTCACCGTCGTGCCGACGCGCGCGCCGGCGATGAACTTGGTGCTCGAGTCGGTCGTTGTCGTCCGTTTGCCGGGCGCGAGATTGAGGATCGTGCCGACGGCGCCGAGGGTGTCGGCGAACGCCATGGTGGCACCGCCGTGGAGGATGCCGCCGGCCGTGCAGAGATCGCCGCGCACCGTCATCTCGGCGGTGACGCGGTCGGGCGCGCAGGCGAGGAGGCGCACGCCCATCAGCCCCGGGAACAGCGGATCGAACAGCTTCTGCATCGTCGCGAGATCGGTCACGGGCGTCTCCGTTGGCAACGGTCAGGACGACGTCGGCAGCACCGGAATCGCCGCCGCGGCGCCCGTGCCGTTGCTGCTGGCGTAGTGCGCGATCGCGATCACGAACGGCAGCAGCAGCTCGGGGATCAGGTAACCGAGCCAGACGGCGTGCGGCTCGGGCAGGCCGACGCGCGAGATCGAGACGAGCCTGCCGATGCCGGCGAGCAGCACGCCGATGGCCAGCAGATAGACGAGCGTTCCCTGCGAGCGGATCGTCCACGCTGTCCACAGGCTGATCAGGCCGGTCGAGAAGTAGACGCCGGCCATGAAGCGGTGCACGTTGTCGAGGCGCGGGCTTGTGTCGGGTTGGCCGAGGAGGAACTGCACCGTGCCTCCGGTCATCGCGATCGCCGCGACCAGGAACAGGCAGACCTGGACCACGCGCTGGGAAATCGGCATCGTCGCTCTCCTCGAGGTCGTGCGGCGTCGCCGCGAACCGGCGGCGTGACCCGTCAGTCACCGCGGGCGCGAGCTTAGGCGACGTTGCCGGCGATGGCCAGCGAAAGATTGGCCCGCGCGCGCTGCTCGAGCTCGGCGTGCAGGCGCGGCGTGGCGTAGATCTGCTCGCGGCCGAGAAAGGCGGCGAGGATCGCACGCCGCCTGGGATGAAACTCCGCCTCGGCCACGTGCGCGTACTCGCGCCGGATCTGCCGTTCGTACTCGGCGAACCGGTCGACGTCGGCGCCGAGGATCGCGAGATCGATGTCGACCAGCAGCTGCGCGTCGGGTCCGGCCGGCGTCATCGTGGCGTGACGGGTCGCCATGACGAGCGCGTCGACGTGTGCGGCAACGTCGCGCGATGCCCCGCAGGCGAGGACTGCGTCGCGCGCCCAGTCGGCGCTCCGTCGCTCGTTGTCGAAGCGACGGACATCGTAGACCGCGTCGTGGAACCAGAGCGCGGCCTCGACCTCGGCCGGCCGCGGCGCGAGATCGCGGCAGGCTTCGAAGCGGTCGAGGCATTCGTGCAGATGCTGCCGCGTGTGGTAGCTCCGTTGCGGCTCGTCGTAGGCCGCGAGCAGCTCGGCATGGACGGCTGCGCCGTCGTCGCTGGCGCCGAGCGCGCGCCAGCAGCGTCGCCACGAGCGCTGCAGATCGGCCATCGCTCGCGGCGTTCTCTCAGCGCACGACGCCGATGGCGACGCGCGTCGGGCGGTTGAAGAGCAGCTCGGCGACGACCAGGTTCGGCACCCAGCACAGCCAGGCAATCGCCGGGTACGCGGTCGCGAACGCGATCCCGCCGACGATCGACGACGCCACGTAGATCCGCAGCGTCACGGCGGCGAAGGTGAGCGCGAAGTTGCGCACCATCCAGCGCCGGTGCTCGACGAACGATCGCGCCCGCGCCGCGGCGTAGGCGCGTGCGCCGGTGAACAGCCAGGCGACGGCGAGGGCGCCGAAGCCGAGTCGCGCCCAGGTCCCGCCGGCGGCGTGCGTCGCCATGAAGAGGCCGGCGACGCCGCCGACGCCGACGCCGAGGCCGAGATAGATCCTGCCGAGCCAGCGATGCAGCCGCGGCCGGCGTGCGCGCAGGCGCGGCGAGAGCTGCGCCGGGCCGAGCAGCAGCGCCAGCGACGCTGCGAAGGCATGGCTCCGGATCGCTCCGGCATGGGCCTCGAACGAGGCGCGCATCGACGGGTCGACGAGCGCGCCGGGCGCCACGAATGCGTAGGCCGCGATCGCATAGACGGCAACGCCGATGGACGCGAACCAGAGCGCGAATCGCAGCGTTGCGTTCATCGTCGCGAAGTCGCGGTGCGGCTCAGTACAGGTCGACGCGCTTCCTCGGCTTGACGGCCTGGAAGAAGCTGTGGCCGAGACCGATGTCGGTGACCAGCCTGGCCACGACGGCCGGCACCGCGATCATGGCGTGGACGACGATCGCGACGGCGGCGTAGCCGGCGAACTCGGCGCCGCGCAGCGCCGCAGGACCGCCGCTCGGCTTCGCGGCAAGGAAGGCAGACCTGAGCGCCGCGACATCGGCCCACCGGCCGGAATCGACCTGTGCGCGCACGTCGGCGCGATAGACGTTGCGGCTTGCGCAGCCGAGCCGGAACGCACGCCACATGCGACGCGGCTCGAGCACCAGCCCGGTCGAGAGCGCGATCAGGTTCATCAGCCCGAGCGCAGGCGAGACGAACATCGACCCCGACCCCAGCTCCCAGGCGCTGACCTCGCCTTCGCCGATGCGGCCGACGCTGTAGCCGGTGATCAGGTGGTGCAGGTCGTGGTATTTCAGGAAGCGGCTGCGAGCCTCGATGTTCGGCAGCGGGACCAGGATGCAGCCGGTGTAGACCGGAACCGTCCGCGGTCGCGCGCCGACCTCGGGCCCGAAGCCGCTGCGGGCATAGAACGCGACCAGCTCGTCGTGCAACGTCATCGCCATGGCCAGGCCTCAGAAGACGAAAGGCACGAGGGCCCGGACGCGCTGCCGATACGCATCGTATGCGCCGTCGAACTGCTCGTGCAGCCAGCGCTCCTCGACGCGGAGCTTGCGCCAGAACGCCGCGCCGACGATCGCGACGGCGAGCACGCCACGCCATTCGCCGCTCGCGATCGCCCAGCCGATGAACGCGAGCGACAGGCCGCTATAGATGGGATGGCGCACGAACGCATACGGACCGCCGGTGACCAGCTCGTGGTCCTGCTTGATGGTGACGATGCCGCTCCAGTTCCGGCCGAGGTGAACGCGCGCCCAGACCGTGAAGAGCAAGCCGGCGGCGACGAGGGCGGCGCCCGCCCACGGCAGCCACGGTGCCGGCGGCAGGAAGCGCAGCCGCAGCATCGCGATCGGCAGCGCGGGCGCCCACAGCAGGAGCACGGCGACGGCGAGCGGCACCAGGTGCAGAAGCCGCGAGGCGATCGGCTCGCGGCGCGCGCTCGCCTTGACCGCGATCGAGGCGAGCCCCCAGTAGACGACCCAGCCGAGCCAGAGGCTCGCGATCACCGCGTGCGCCGTGTCCGGCATGTCGGTGCGGGCGGCCGAGGCGCGAGCCGCAGCTGCGCGGTGCCTAGAAGGCGATCCTGCCGGTGACGATGTCCCACCAGAGACGCCAGTCGCCCATCAAGCTCAGCAACGGGTACTTGAAGGTCGCGGGGCGGTTGTGCTCGAAGAAGAAGTGGCCGACCCAGGCGAACGCATAGCCCTCGACGAGCGCGACCGCGACCAGCCACCACGATTGCGTCGCGACCGCGGCGACGAGCAGCGCGATCGCGACGCAGGAACCGACGAAGTGCAGCCGCCGTGAAGTCCGGTTGGCGTGCTCGCTCAGGTAGAACGGATAGAAGTCGGCGAAGCTGCGGTACAGCTTGTCCGGATGGGCGGCATCGGGCATGGCAGCTCCTCGCGCGGATCGCCCGGCCAGTGTAGCGAGCCGCGCGGCGACGCCGGGCGACGCGTCAACCGACGCGGCTTGCCAGGCAGGAGTAGCAGCCGCGCTTCGCGTTGTGGAGGTGGACGTAGGCGACGGCGGCGTCGGCGAACATGCCGTCGAGCGCAGCGGCGACGGCACTGCCTTCGCAGACCGACGCCTGGATGATCATCGCGTCGGCGTCGTAGCCGCGCAGCGAGATCAGCCGCTGCGTCACGGACGCCGGGACTTCGCCGGGGGCGAGCTCGCTGCGCACCGCGCCGCGGCGCACGAAGATCGGCCCCGACGCGCGGTAGGGCGATCGGGCCGGCTGGTGCTCGAACGGCAGCAGCAGCAGCTCGGCGCCGACCGGTGCGTCTTCGAGGCTCACCCGGCACGGGAAGCCGGGCGCATCGTTCGCTGTCCTGCGCACCGCGCCGATGCTGCGAAGCGCATCGTCGCTCCACCCGAACATCGGCTCGAACACGGCGGCATCGAGGCCGGAGAGCTGCCATTGCGCGTGCATCGTTTGCTCCGTCGATTGCGATGGCGTCATCGTGCCGCACCGACGGGCCGTCGGCTCGCCACTCCCGGACATCGAATTCGGCTGGGGTCGCGGAGCCTAGCCGCCGCCGCCGCGGTGCTCTTCGGTTCCCGAGCGTCTCTCGAGCTCGAAGACCGAGCGGTCAGCAGCGTCTACCCGTCGTGCGCCATGACGAGCGCGTGCAGCTTCAGCACCGTG
Organism: Caldimonas sp.; assembly: GCA_036496385.1. Classification (GTDB taxonomy): domain Bacteria; phylum Pseudomonadota; class Gammaproteobacteria; order Burkholderiales; family Burkholderiaceae_C; genus Schlegelella_A. The sequence continues at coordinate 10,048 of DASXLD010000105.1, forward strand.
GCCCAGTTTCGCGTCGTCGCCGAGCGACCTGGCTTGCCGAGGAGCGCGCTGCCCGCCTTGCTCTCCAGGATCCCGGGCGCGCAGAACAGGTAGGCCGCGCCGCTGCCGACGGCGAACCGCTCGGCGGGCGCAACCAGCGGCGCGACGGCGGCGAGGGTCGCGAGCGACTTCGCGTCCTGTGCGAATGCGACGAGAAAGCGCGAACGGTCCGGCGCTTCGATCGCGGTCGGGTTGGCGGCGACGATGGCGGCGAGCTCGCCGCCGGACTTGACGATCACCGGGACGTCGACACCGAGCTGCTCGACGAGCGCCGCCGCGATGGCACGCGCGTGGCGGGCAGAGCTTCCGCCGACGGCAGAGAAAGCGGCGTTGCCGCTGTTGAGCAGGGTTGCAACCTCCGTGTAGCCGAGCCCCGAGAGGAGAGCGCGCAACCCGGCCATCGGCACGCGGTTGGCGGTGCCGACGTTGACGCCTCGCAAGAGCGCGACGAAGCGCGTCATGGCACTACCAGTCTTCCTTCACGGCCAGCACCATGTCGCGCCCCGCAACGCGGCGCGCCGCGAGCCACGCGGTGAAAGTGCCGGCGACGACGACGGCGCCGCACAGCGCAGCGAGGCGGCCCGCCGGCAGCAGCAAGTCCATCGTCCAGTGGAAGCTCTGCGGGTTGACGACGTCGACGAGGACGACGCTGACGGCGATGCCGAGCACGAGGCCGAGCGCCGCGCCCACCATCGTCCACACCGCGCCTTCGGCGGCGACGACGGCGACGATCTGGCGCCGCGTCAGGCCGAGATGGACGAGGAGGCCGAACTCGCGCCGCCGCGCAAGCACCTGCGCCGAGAAGCTCGCGGCGATGCCGAACAGGCCGATCGCGATGGCGACGGCCTGCAGCCAGTAGGTGACGGCGAAGCTGCGGTCGAAGATGCGCAGCGACGTTGTCCGGATCTCGCGCGGCGACGCGAATTCGAGCAGCGAGGCGTCGTAGCCGCCGGCGGCGGCTAGGCTGCGCACCGCGTCTTCGACCATCGCCACCTCCGTTCGCGGCGCCAGCCAGAGGGCGAGATCGTTGACGCGCTCGTCGCCGGTGAGGCGGCGCCAGTCGGCGCTGTCGATCGCGATCGCACCGTACTGGCGGGCGTAATCGCGCCAGACCGCGCGGACGAAGACGTCGGCGCGGCGGCCGTCGGGAAGCGGCACCGCCAAGGTCGTGCCCGGCGAAGCGCCGTAGAGCGCGACGATCGCTTCGCTGACGTACGCCGCGGTCGCTCCCGGCGGCGCGGCGACGATCGCTCCGGTGAGCGGCAGCCTCCGCTCGGGGTCGCCGAGCGGTCGTGCGATCAGCGCCGCGGCCGGGCGGCGCGGATCGAGCTGGATCGGGACGACGCGCTGCGCTTCGGCACGGACGACGCCGGCGATCGTTGCAACGGCCTCGGCGAAACGCGGCGGCAGCGTTGCGACATCGCCGCCGATCGGGCCGACCGCAGCGCGCACGTAGAGGTCGGCGGGGAGGACGACGTCGAGCCAGCGCGTCACGCCTTCGCGAAAGCTCGCGACCATCACCGTCAGCGCGACGGCGAGCGCGAGACTGGCGACAACGCCGGCGACGGCGATCGTCGCGCTGGTTCGCTGATGGCGTGCCCGCTCGACCGCCAGCAAGGCGAGCGCGTGGCGGGGCTCGGCGACGCCGGCGAGCGCGAGGCCGACGCTGCCGGCAACGCAGGCGATGCCGCCGATCAGGAGCAGGGCGACCGAGAGATACGCCGCGAGCGGAATCTCGAACACGGGTGGCAAGGTGGCGAGCACCGCGCCGACAACGACGAGGACGAGGCCGAGACGCCACGGCGTGTGCGTCTCGGACGCCGTGCCGAGGCCTTTCAGCGCTTGAGCGGGTGCGATCCGCTCGGCGGAGCGCGCCGGCAGCCAGCCGCCGACCAGCGCGGCGACGACACCGAGCACGCCATAGGCGGCTGCGCCCGCGAAATCGAATCTGAGCATCGGGGCGACGCCCGGGAAGTAGCCGCCGCCGAGATCGCCGCCGAAGAACCGCAGCGCCATCGCCGCGAGCGCACTGCCGAGCGCAAGCCCGAGGATGCTGCCGACCGCGCCGAGGATCGCCGACTCGGCGAGGACGAGCGCGAGCCGCTGGCGCGCCGTCAGGCCGAGCACGGCGAGCAGCGCCAGCGCCGGAACGCGTTGAGCGACGGAGAGGGCGAGGATCGAGAAGACGAGGAATGCGCCGGTGAACATGGCGACGAGCGCGAGCACGGTCAGGTTGACGCGATAGGCGCGCGAGACGTTCGAGATGCGCTCGCCGGCCTCGTCCGGCGCGGCGGCGCGAACTCCCGGCGGCAGGCGAAGCGATGCTGCCACCGCGCGGCGGTCGGCGCCGGCCGCAAGGCGGACGTCGATTCGCTGCAGCCGGCCGACGCTGTCGAACGCGACCTGCGCGCCGGCGATGTCCATCACCGCGACCGGCGGCCCGCCGGCGGCGACGCTGCCGGCGATGCGCAGCGCGAGACGGCCGCGTGCGGTCTGCACGTCGAGCGTCGCCGCATCGCTGCCGAGCCGGCGTTCGGCGGCGGCATTGAGGAAGACGACGCCGGGGTCGATCGCCGCAAAACGGCCGGCGCCGGCGCGCGGCCGCGGCAGCAGCGCCGGCGCGAGCCGGGCGACGACGAAGGCGTCGATGCCGACGACGCGGATCGGCACCCGCCTGCCCGCGCCATCGAACGCGAAGGTCTCCGCCTCGGCGACCGGGCTCGCGAGCGCGACGCCGGGCGTCGTCGCGACACTGGCGTAGAGCGCCTCGTCGAAGCCGGCGCGTGGTCCGACGAGCTCGAGGTCGGCGTCGCCGTTGATCGCGCGCACCGCGGCGCCGAATTCGGCGAGCGCCGACGCGTTGATCAGATGGACCGAAAAGGCGAGCGCGACGCCGAGCGTGACCGCGAGCAGCGCGGCGGCGGCACGCCAGGGATGGTGGCGCAGCTCCGGCCACGACAGCTGGCGCAGCAGCGCGAGGTTCAATCGTGCACTCCGGGACTGCGGTCCGACTCGCGATCGTGGAGCGTACCGCTGCGGGCGGCTGGCAGCGGACTCACGCGACGATCCCGTCCGACGTCAGCGTGACGCTGCGGTCGGTGCGCGTCGCCGCCGCGTGCGAATGCGTCGCCAGCAGGCAGGCGGCGCCGTGCGCACGCACCTGCTCGATGAGGAGGGCGAGCACGCGATCGGCGGTGGCAGGGTCGAGGTTGCCGGTCGGCTCGTCGGCAAGGATGAGCCTGGGACGGTGGACGAGCGCGCGGGCGATCGCGACGCGCTGCAACTGGCCGCCGGAAAGCGTCTGCGGCAGCCGCGCTGCGAAGCCGCCGAGGCCGACCGCGTCGAGCATCGCCGTGACCCGGTCAGGGTCGGGCGCGTCGAGCAGCAGGAGCGGCAGGCCGACGTTGGCCGCGACCGTCAGGTGCGGCAGGACATGGAACGCCTGGAAGACGAAGCCGAGGTGGCGCCTGCGGAAGACCGCCTGCCCGGATTCGCCGAGGGCGTGGATGTCGGTGCCTTCGACGCGCACCGAGCCGCTGTCGATCGTGTCGAGGCCGGCGGCGCAGTTGAGGAGGGTCGACTTGCCGACTCCGGACTCGCCGACGACGGCGACGAATTCGCCGGCCGCGAGCGTGAGGTCGACGTTCGCGAACACCGTGCTCGCGCCATAGCGCTTCGCGAGCCCGGTGATCGCGAGGACCGGCTCAGCCAAGCCGCGCCTCGTCGGCGAGTCGCCTCGCGATGCGCACGACCTCGGCGATGGCGTCGCCGCCGTCGCAGGCGACGACGGTGCGCGACGGCATCGAGCGCAGCCAGGTCAGCTGGCGCTTGGCGAGCTGGCGCGTCGCCGCGGTGGCGCTCGCGGCGAGCGCGACGACGTCGACATCACCGCGGTCGAGCGCTGCCCAGGCCTGCCGGTAGCCGACCGCGCGCATCGAAGGCAGCGCCGGATCGAGGTCGCCGCGCGCGCGCAGCCGCCGTACTTCGTCGACGAAGCCGGCAGCGAGCATCGCCGCGAAACGCTCGCCGATCCTCGCGTGCAGCCAGGCGCGATCGCTCGGTTCGAGCGAGACGAGCGGCGGCGTTCGGCCCGCCGGTGCCGTGTGCCAGGCCGAGAGCGGCCGGCCGCTCAGGCGGTGCACCTCGAGCGCGCGCTGGATGCGCTGGCTGTCGTTCGGAGCGATGCGCGCCGCGCTCGCCGGATCGACCGCGGCGAGCTCGGCGTGCAGTGCCGGCCAGCCGGCGTGCGCGGCACGCGCGTCGAGCTCGGCGCGGACGGCGGCGTCCGCCTCGGGCAGCGCGTCGAGGCCGTCGAAGAGCGCCTTCAGATACAGCATCGTGCCGCCGACGAGAAGCGGGACCGCGCCGCGGCCGCGGATCGCGTCGATCGCGACGCGTGCATCGGCGACGAAGCGCGCCGCCGAGTAGCGCTCGCTCGGCTCGACGATGTCGATCAGATGGTGCGGCACGACGGCGCGCTCGGCAGCGCCGGGCTTGGCGGTGCCGATGTCCATGCCGCGATAGACGAGCGCCGAATCGACGCTGACGATCTCGACCCGGCGATGCCTCGACAGCGCGGCGGCGACGGCGAGCGCGGCGGCGCTCTTCCCGGACGCCGTCGGGCCGGCAATGCAGAGCACGTCGACGTCGCCCGAGCTCATCGTCGCGCGCGTGTCGGTGAACGCCCGCGTCACGCCGGCTGCTCGACCGGCAGCGCCGCATGGGCGGGCTCGCCGCCGAACAGCGCGAGCGCGAGCAGCGCGGCGTGCCGGCCGAAGCGTTCGACGACGAGGCCGCCGCAGATCGGCGCTGCGACGGCGATGACGCCGAGCCCCGTCAGGCCGCGCGACATCACGCGCGCGCCTTCGCGCGGCTCGGGAGCGTCAGGATCGCGACGACGACGCCGGTCGGCATCGGCCGCCGCGGCAAGGCGGTCGCAGGAACGCGGGGCATGCGGCGAGAGTAGCAGGCGACCTGCCGGCTTGCCCCCGCCCGCGGTAGGAAGACGCCGACACCGCGCCGTCGCCGCCGCTCACACGCTCCGCGCGGCGCTTCCGATGGCGGCCGCGCGACGCGCCACCGGAGACTGGCGGCTGTCGTCGACCGTCGACACCACGCAGGATCGCGCCATGCAAATGACTCTCGCCATCGGCCCGCTCGTCGCCCTCATCGCCGGGATCCTGATCCTGGTCGTGCCTCGACTCCTCAATTTCATCGTCGCGATCTACCTGATCATCATCGGCTTGCTCGGCCTGTTCGGCGGCCACCTCAACCTCCACTAGCGCGGCGTCTCGCGCGCGGCGAAGCGCTCGTCGCTGCGCAGGTATCGCCATTGCCCGGGCGGCAGCGCACCGAGCGCGATCGCGCCGATGCGGACGCGCTTGAGCCCCAGGACCTGCAGGCCGACGGCGTCGCACATGCGGCGGATCTGCCGCTTCTTGCCCTCGGTGAGGACGAAGCGCAGCTGCTCGGCGTTGGCCCACTCGACCTGCGCCGGCCGCAGCGCCTCGCCGTCGAGCGAGAGACCGTGGCGCAGCAGCGCCATCGCCGGCGCGGGCAGCTGGCTGCCGCTCCTCGTCGCGACACGGACGAGGTACTCCTTCTCGATGGCGCTGCTCTCTCCGATCAGCTCCTTGGCGACGCGGCCGTCCTGCGTCAGCACGAGCAGGCCGACCGAGTCGATGTCGAGCCGGCCGGCGGGAACGAGGCTCCTCAGGTGTTGCGGCTGGAAGCGAATCCCCGAGCGGTCGTCGCGCCACTGCCGGTCGGCAGTGACGAGGACGCGCGCCGGCCGATAGCCGTCCTCGGCCTGGCCGCTGACGTAGCCGACCGGCTTGTTCAGCAGAACGGTGACGAGCGCGGCCTGGGCGTTGCGCGCGCGCGGGTCGATCGTGATGCGCTCGTCGGCCAGCACGCGCGAGCCGAGCTCGGCGACGACCCGGCCGTCGACGCGCACCCAGCCGCGCGCGATCCACTCGTCGGCTTCGCGGCGCGACGCCAGGCCGAGCTCGCTCATCCGCTTCGACAGCCGGACGCTGCCGTCGCCGGACACCGGCGCGGCAGGGTCGCCTGGCGGCGCGGCAGGCGGCCGCGGCGGCGGCAGCTTCATCGGCCGCGCCAGAACAGCCGATCGAGCTCGGCGAGCGTGACCTGCCGCCAGGTCGGCCGGCCGTGATTGCATTGGTCGGCGCGATCGGTGCGCTCCATGTCGCGCAGCAACGCGTTCATCTCGGGCAGCGTGAGCGTGCGGTTGGCGCGCACCGCGCCGTGGCACGCCATGGTCGAGAGCAGCTCGTCGCGAGCGCGGACGAGCGCCTCGCTCGAGCCGACGTCGGCGAGCTCGGCGAGGACGGTGCGCGCCAGCGCGACGACGTCGCCGCCGGCGAGCGCTGCCGGCACCGACCGCAGCGCCAGCGTCGCGCTGCCGATCGGCGCGAGGTCGAGGCCGAGCGCTCGCAGCGCCTCGGCGTGCGCTTCTGCGGTCGCGATCTCGGCCGCGCTCGCGGCGAAGGTGGTCGCGACGAGCAGCGGCTGCAGCGCCGGCTGCGCGGCGTCGAGGCTCGCCTTCAGGCGCTCGTAGACGATCCGCTCGTGCGCCGCGTGCATGTCGACGATGACGAGGCCGCGCGAGTTCTCGGCAAGGATGAACGCGCCCGCGACTTGTGCGAGCGCGCGACCGAGCGGCCAGTCCTGCGCCCCGGCCTCGGCGCGGTTTGCCTCGGCCGGCGACGGCACTGCGTCCGCCGCGCCGTTGGCATGCCACGGTGGCAGGGACGGCTCGGCGACGCGAAGGCCATCGGCAATGTCGCTGGCCTCGGGCCAGCGCAGCGGCCGTTGCAGCGCCGCGCCCTGCAGCGTCGCCGCCGGCGATGCCGGCGCGACGGCGCCCGTCGCCTGCCGCACCCCGGGCGCCGCGGCGAGGGCGGCGACGATCGCCTTGCGCACCGCCTCGTGCACTTCGCGGGCATCGCGAAAGCGCACCTCGACCTTGGCCGGATGGACGTTGACGTCGACGCGCTCGGGAGCGACCGCGAGGAAGAGCAGGTACGCCGGCTGGCGGCCGCCGTGCAGGACGTCGTCGTACGCCGCACGCACGGCGTGCGCGATCAGCTTGTCGCGAACGTGGCGGCCGTTGACGTAGACGTATTGCAGGTCGGCGCGCGCGCGTGCCGCCTCGGGCGTTCCGGTGCGGCCGACGATCGCGAAGCCACCGAGGTCGACCGCGACATCGCGGCTGTGCTCGACGAAGGCGGCGCCGAGCAGCTCCGCGGCGCGATCGCCGCCGCTTGCGCGCGCCCAGCGTGCGACCGGCTTGCCGTCGTGCCAGACCGCGAACGCGAGATCGGGCCGCGCCAGCGCCTGGCGGCGGACCGCCTCGACGCAATGCGCGAGCTCGGTGGCCTCGCTCTTCAGGAACTTGCGCCGTGCCGGCGTGTTGAAGAACAGCTCGCGGACGTCGACGGTCGTGCCGACGGCGCGAGCGGCCGGCCGCATCTCGCCGGTTCGCGCGTCGATCGTCGTCGCGTGCGCGGCGTCGACGGCGCGGCTCGTCAACTCGACGGCGGCGACCGATGCGATCGCCGCCAGCGCCTCGCCGCGAAACCCCAACGTGGCGACACCTTCGAGATCGGCGAGCGATGCGATCTTGCTCGTCGCGTGCCGGCGCAGTGCTGCCGGGAGCTCGTCCGCGGCGATGCCGTGGCCGTCGTCCTCGACCGCGATCGCACGAATCCCGCCGCCACCGAGGCGAACGACGATGCTGGTGGCGCCGGCGTCGATCGCGTTGTCGAGCAGCTCGCGAACGACCGACGCCGGCCGCTCGACGACTTCGCCGGCGGCGATCTGGCTGATGAGCTCGCTCGGCAGCTCACGGATCGGCCTGCGCACGCGGCGCTCGAGCACGGCGTTCATGGTCGCATTGTAGGAATCGCGGCGAGCGCGCTGCCGCCAAGGGCTGCGCTGCCCGGGCCGCGCGGCCGCCGTTCTTGGCGCAGATTTCGCACTGCAGGCGCGTCGCCAGGCGCCGACACGAGCTCGCCGTGTTAGCTTCGGCCGATGAGCGAGGGTTCGATTCCGGTGGCGGCGAGCGCGGGCAGCGAAGCGCAGCCTGCGTTCGTCAACGCCGTCACCGAGCTCGGTGCCAAGCGGCCGGTCAAGACCTCGCAGGCGATCTACAACACCCAGGGCGTCAAGCTGCTCGAGGGCGGTGCGACGATCGACCAGTCGCTCTACGACAAGCTGTTCTCGCATCGGCTGTCGCTGCCGCTCGACGAATGCATCGACCCCGGCCCGGGTGCCGACGGCGACGCGCTTGCCGCGGCGGCGCGCGCGGCAACCCTGCGCTGGCCGTTCTTCGCACGGGTCGCGCCGGAGGGTGCTGCCGGCAAGGCCTTGCTCGACGCGATCCGCTCGATCCGGCTGCCGGAACCGGTCGCGCTGCACCTGACCCTCGCACGCGAGACGCGACCGGCGCTGTTCGACCACAGCGTCCTGATGGCGCTCCTCTCTGCGCACCTCGTTCGCGAGAGCGGCGGCTCGCGCGCCGAGTTGCGCGACGCCGCCGCCGCGGGCTTGCTGCACGACCTCGGCATGCTGCATATCGCGCCCGACCTGCTCGATTCCGAAGAGCGGCTGAGCGGCGACGAGTTGAAGCCGGTCTGGGCGCATCCTCTGACGTCGTCGATGCTCGTCGACCGCTTCGTCGAGTACCCGAAGGACGTCGTGCGCGCGATCGTCGAGCATCACGAGCGGCTCGACGGGTCGGGCTATCCGCGCGGTCTCGCGGGAGAGGCGATCAGCCCGCTCGGCCGCGTCCTCGCGCTGGCCGAGGTCGTGACCGCGATGTTCGATGGCGCCCGGCGTCTTCCCGAGCAGCGTGTCTCGCTGCTCCTGCGCATCAATCCGCGTCGCTACGACGCGGTCCACGTCGCCGCCGTGCACCGCCTGCTCGCCGCCGCCGCGGCACCGAGCGAGGCCGAAGAGGAGATCGGTGCCGAGGCGCTGGTCGCCCGCCTGCAACAGCTGACCGACGTCCTCGCGCTCTGGCGCTCGACGAGCGAGGCGATCGGTGCCGGCCTGCCGCCGCCCCAGGCCGCTCTCGTCCGGGCGGTCGACGCCCAGAATGCGACGTTGCAGCGGATGCTCTACGACGCCGGCGTCACCCGCGAGCAGCTGGCCGCGATCGCCGGCGAAGTCGGCGGCGATGCCGGCCTCAGGATCGAGCTCTGGGCGATCGCCGAGGAGCTGCTCTGGCAGCTCCACGCCGCCGTCAACCAGCTCAAGCGCCGCTGGCCCGCGGTCGCGACGGGAGTTGCCCATCCCGCCGAGCTGGCGGCCTGGTTCGACGCCGTCGCCGGGCTCGACACGACAGCGCCTGCGCCGTAGCGAGCGAAGGCGGCTCGAGCCGGCCGCGATAATCGTCAGCATGGATCTGCTTGGATCGGTGCTCGACTTCGTCCTTCACGTCGAGGTCCATCTCGCCAGCTTCGTCCGCCTCCACGGCGGCTGGGTCTACGCGCTGCTGTTTGCGATCATCTTCGTCGAGACCGGCCTCGTCGTGATGCCGTTCCTGCCGGGTGACTCGCTCCTCTTCGTCGTCGGCGCGATGTGCGCGCACGGGTTGATGAGCCTGCCGCTCGTTCTGGTGCTGCTCTGGGTCGCCGCCGTCCTCGGCAACCAGAGCAACTACGCGATCGGGCGCATGGTCGGGCCGCGCGTCTTCGGCTGGAAGCACTCGCGCTGGTTCAACAAGAACGCATTCGATCGCGCGCACGCGTTCTACGAGCGCTTCGGCGGCATCACGATCGTCGCCGCGCGCTTCATGCCGTTCCTGCGCACGTTCGCGCCCTTCGTCGCCGGCGTCGCGCAGATGACGCGCCGGCGCTTCACCGTCTACGACGTGAGCGGCGGTGCGCTCTGGATCGGCTCGGTGACGATGGCCGGCTACCTGTTCGGCAACGTCCCGTGGGTGAAGGAGCACCTCGACGTGATCATCTGGAGCGCGATCCTGATCCCCGGGCTGCTCGTCCTCATCGGGGCGTGGCGGGCACGGACGAAGCAGGCGGCGAAGGTCGCTTGACCTTGCGCTCGCCGGCCGACGTCGGCGAGGCGACGGCGCTCGCCTTCACGGCCGCATGCACCGCACTCGCGGCAGGCTCGGGATCGGGGTGCACCGCGCAAGCCTGCTGCTGATAGACGGTGCGGCCGCCCTCGATGCATTTGTACATTTGCGGCGCCGCACCCGCGGCCCACGACACCGCCACGAGGGCGGCGGCCGCCACCGCAGCGAGCTGCCGCACTGGTCCGCTCACCGCGGCGCCGGCACGAGCGCGATCTGCTCGGCGACGATCTCGGGCCGCATCAGGCGCCAGCGGCCGCGCGTGCTCATGTCGACGATCACCGGAGTCGCATCGTCTGCGGTCACGTCCGGGTTGAGCTCGAGGACACGGCTGACGCAGCGCCGGATCCACTCGGCGGTGTCGCGCACGTAGTCGATGTCGGCGTCGTCGAGGCGGCAGACGAGACGAAACGTCTTCTCGAACGGCTCGTCCGGATTCGTCGTGGTCATTCCCACACTCCCAGCGCCGGTGCGGTGCCGGCAGATCGAGGCCGTGGCGTTCCCCGCCCGGCGTCTCGCATTCTGTGCTGTCGCGGTCGACCGCGGCGCGCCTCCCGGCGGGCGCCGCAGCAGCGCGCGCAATCGGTCACGACCGATCCGCGTCGCACCCCCCGATCGCGGTGCGGTCGCCGGTCTACCTGGCCGTGTAGCCGCGGCCTTCCATGCAAGCGAGCGTCGCGCGTTGGAAGATGCTCGCGTCGGCCATCGCGCCGCGTTGCGTCGTCGCCCAGCGGTTGCAGTCGCGGCGGTCGTTCTCGGTCGTCTCTGCGCTCTGGCCGTTGCGCGGATAGAAGATCGGCTCGGGGGCCTGCGAGGTTTGCGGCACCGGCTGGCCCGAATGCGCAGCCGGCTCGGCCGTCGAATAGGTCGGCCCGGCCATCAGCGGAGCGTCGTAGTACGTGCCGTAGGTCGGCCCGTAGTAGTAGCCCGGGTAGGTGCTGTAGTAGCCGATGGCTCCGACCCCGAGACCGATGCCGACTCCGCCCCAGAACGCGCCGGGCCAGTACCCGCCGTAGCAGCAGTAGCCGCCGTGGCCCCAGTAGCCGCCGTGCCAATGGCCGCCGCCACCGCCGTGCCAATGGCCGCCGCCACCGCCGTGCCAGTGGCCGCCGCCCCCGTTCGCCTCGGCGACCGTTGGAACGAGTGTTGCCGCCGCCGCGAGCGCGACGGCCGAGATAAGCGTGCGAATGAGCGTCATGGCGACCTCCGGGCGGCAGCGCCAGGCGGTGCGCCGCGAAGCCCCGATTGTGGCCTTTCCGCGTCCGCCGGGCCGGCCGGGAAGATGATCGTGGAGGGGTGATTCCGCGCTGCAGTCAACGGTCGGCGGCGGTGCGGCGTTGCGGCATTTCACGCTCTCGCCACGCTTGGAGAAAACACAATGATGATCCGTCTGACCCTGGCCGCGTCGGCGCTGGCCCTCGCCGGTCTTGCCATCCCGTCGCAAGCCGCGGAGACCGTCGGCCAGGCGGCTTCGTCGGCCGCCAACAAGACCGGGCACGCGGTTGCCGAGACGGGCCGCGAGGTCGGCCATACGGTCGCCGAAGGCGGTCGCAAAACTGGCCATGCGGTCGCTGAAGGCGGTCGCGACATCGGCCACGGCACGGCCGAGGCAGCGCGCGAAGCCGGCCATGGCATGGCCGAAGTCGGTCGAAAGACCGGCGAGGCGACGAAGAAGGAAGCGCACAAGGCGAAGGCCGCCGCCAAGCCGGCATCGGCGAGCTGATCTTCCGCCAAGCCGCTGGCGCGCCTTCGCCGCGCGCCGCGGTCCTTTCTCGGCATCGGCAGCTAGCTCGCGAGCGCGCGCGCCAGCTCGCCGGCGCACAAGGTCACCGCGGCATGCGCCTCGTCGATCACCTTGCCCATCGTGATGAAACCGTGGACCTGCCGCTCGAAGCAGACGTAGGTCGCACGGCTGCCCGCCGCGACGAGGCGATCGGCGTATTCGAGCCCTTCGTCGCGCAGCGGATCGAACCCGGCAGTGACGACGAGCGCCGGCGGCAGCCGTGACAGATCGGCGTGCAGCAGCGGCGACGCCCGCCAGTCGAGGTCGTGCGCCGGGTCGGCGACGTAGTGGTCGTGGTAGTAGTCGATCGTCTCGGTCGTCAGCAGGTAGCCGCTGCCGTTGACCTGGTGCGACGGGTGGCCGCGCCGCATGTCGGTCGCCGGATAGATGAGGAGCTGATACGCGATCGGCAGATTGCCGGCATCGCGGGCGAGGATCGCGACGACGGCGGCGAGGTTGCCGCCGGCGCTGTCGCCGCCGACCGCCAGCCGCGCTGCGTCGACTCCGAGCTCGGCTGCCTGGCGCCGCACCCAATGCGTCGCTGCGAGACAGTCGTCGACTGCAGCAGGAAACCGGTGCTCCGGGCCCATCCGGTAGTCGACCGCGACAACGACGGCGCCAGCGGCGTTGCAGAGCTGGCGGCAGAGCACGTCGTGGGTGTCGAGGTCGCCGATCGTCCAGCCGCCGCCGTGGAAATAGACCAGCGCAGGCGGCAAGGCGCCGCCCTGCGTCGCCGTCGCGGCCGCGATCGGGCGATAGATCCGCAGCGCAATGGCGCCGTGCGGCCCGTCGCAGCGCGACTCGACGACGCCACCGACCTCAGGTGCCGGCGGCTGGGTGAAGCCACGGCGGTCGCGGTAGAAGGCGCGCGCGTCGATCGGCGTCAGCGTGTGCATCGCCGGCAGGCCGCGTGCGGCGATGAGGTCGATCAGGGCACGAGCATCGGGATGCAGCATCGGTGTTCCTGCGCGGCCCAGGGCCGAGAGGCAATGATGACCGATCAGAGCTGGCGCGAGCGCGCGAGCGGCGGGTTGCGCGCGAAGTAGCGCTGGATCCCGGTCGCGACCGCCGCCACGAGCTGCGCCCGATATTCGGGGTCGCGCAGCTTCGTCTCTTCGCCGGGATTCGAGATGAACGCCGACTCGACCAGGATCGACGGGATGTCGGGCGCCTTCAGCACCGCGAAGCTCGCCTGCTCGACGCTGCCCTTGTGGAGCTTGCCGACCCTGCCGATCTGGCCGAGGACCTCGTCGCCGAGCTTGAGGCTGTCCTTGATCTGCGCCGTCGTGCTCATGTCGAGCATCGTGCGCAGCACGGTCTCGTCCTTGTGGCGCAGGTTGGTGCCGCCGACGAGGTCGGACGCGTTCTCGCGGTCGGCCATCCAGCGCGCCGCGCTGCTCGTCGCGCCGTGCTCGCTGAGCGCGAACACCGACGCTCCGCGTGCCTCCGGGGTCATGAACGCATCGGCGTGGATCGAGACGAAGAGATCGGCCTGGACCCGGCGCGCCTTCTTGACGCGCTCGTGCAGCGGCACGAAGAAGTCGGCGTCGCGGGTCAGCATCGCGCGCATGTTCACGTTCGCGTTGAGACGGTCGCGCAGCTGCGTCGCGATCGCGAGGACGACGTCCTTCTCGCGCAGGCCGCTCGGCCCGATCGCGCCCGGATCCTCGCCGCCGTGGCCGGGGTCGATCGCGACGACGACGAGGCGGTCGATCTTCGCCTGGGCGATCTGCGGCGGCAACGCGGCGACGGCGTCGTTGCTGCCCGCGGCGGCGGCGCGCGCGACCGACGGCGCCGACGCGGCGAACGGCGGCGCCGGCACGCCGAGCGGCGGCGACAGCGCCGCACCGGCCGCCGCCGCCGTCGTCGCCGGCGCCGACGCCGCTGCCTGGGCGCCGACCCGGCCGATGAACTCGCCGAGCGCATCCTGCACCGCCTGCGCTGCCTTCTGCTCGGCCTGCTCGCGGTCGCGGATCAGCTCGAGCAGCGGGTCGCGCTCGCGGGTCGGGTGGAGATCGAAGACGAGGCGGTGCTGGTAGGCGGCGACCGGTGCCAGCGTGAACAGCTCCGGTGCGATCGGCTGCTTAAGGTCGAGCACGAGGCGAACGACGCGCGGCTGGTTCTGGCCGACGCGCACGCGCGCGATGTACGGATCGTCGGCCTGAACCTTGCCGACGAGCTCGCGCAACTGCGGGCTGAGCTCGAGGCCGTCGACGTCGATCACGAGCCGGTCGGGCGCGCTGGCGAGGAAGTGGCGGGCGCTCAGTGCGGCGTCGGACTCGATCGTCACCCGCGTGTAGTCGTCGGCCGGCCAGACGCGGACGGCGACGATCGTCGCCCCCCACGCGATCTCGCGCGCACCGAGCAGCAGCGCGAGCGAGCCGAGGCGCGAGATCGCCTGCCGACGCGACGTCACGGCAGCAGCTCCCGGCCGGTCTCGCTCATCGCCTCGAAGCGAACCGAGCGCGCGTCGCTGCCGTCGCTCGGCGTGATCGAGACGCGCAGATCGCAGCGCGGCAATAGGCCATCGGCCTTCTCGGGCCATTCGACGAGCTTCAGGCCCGGGCCGGCGAAGACGTCGCGAAAGCCGGCGTCCTCCCATTCCCCGGGGTCGTCGAAGCGGTAGAAGTCGCAGTGCGCGATCTCGAAGGCTCCGGCCGCGCCGCTCGCCCGGTACGGCTCCATCAGCGAGTAGGTCGGGCTCTTGATCGCTCCCTCGACGCCGAGGCCGTGCAGCAGGTGGCGCGCGAAGGTGGTCTTGCCGGCGCCGAGCGGGCCGTGCAGCTCGACGAAGGCGGCGCGCAGGGCAGGGCGGCGGGCGACGCTCAGGGCCGTCGCCGCGCACGCCGCCTCGTCGGGCCAGGCAGCGCAGCGCGTTTCTAGAATCGACGGTACAAACGGCGACGACACCGGTGAACGATCCTCATCCTCTCGATGGCGCCACCTTGCTCGAGCAACTGCGCGAGTGGGGGCGCGCGCTCGGATTTTCCCAGATCGGCGTGGCCGGGATCGATCTTCACTCGGCAGAGCCCGGCCTCGCTGCATGGCTCGACAACGGCTTTCACGGCGAGATGGACTACATGGCGGCCCACGGCATGAAGCGCGCCCGCCCCGCCGAGCTCGTCGCCGGGACGCTTTCGGTCATCACGGCAAGGCTCGACTACCTGTCACAGCCCCTGGCGCCGGCCTGGCAGGCGATCGAATGGGACCGCCTCGCCGACCCGCGTGCGGCGACCGTCTCGCTCTACGCCCGTGGACGCGACTATCACAAGGTGCTGCGCCAGCGCCTCGGCCAGCTCGCCGACCGCCTGGCCGAAGCGGTCGGGCCGGTCGGCCACCGCGTCTTCACCGATTCGGCGCCGGTGCTCGAGGTCGAGCTCGCGGCCAGGAGCGGCATCGGCTGGCGCGGCAAGCACACGCTCGCGCTCGACCGCGACGCCGGCTCGATGTTCTTTCTCGGCGAGATCTTCGTCGACGTCGCCTTGCCCGAGACGCCGATGGTCGGCGCGCACTGCGGCACGTGCAGCGCTTGCATCGACATCTGCCCGACACGGGCGATCGTCGCGCCGTACACGCTCGACGCACGCCGCTGCATCTCGTACCTGACGATCGAGCACCGGGGCCCGATTCCGGTCGAGCTGCGGGCCGCGATCGGCAATCGCGTCTACGGCTGCGACGATTGCCAGCTGGTCTGCCCCTGGAACAAATATGCGCGCACGAGCCCGATCGCCGACTTCGACCCCCGGCCGGCACTCGACGCGCCGACGCTGCTCGAGCTCTGGTCGTGGGACGAGGCGGCGTTCCTGCGCATCACCGAAGGCAGCGCGATCCGCCGCATCGGCCACGAGCGCTGGCAGCGCAACGTCGCGGTCGCGCTCGGCAACGCGCTCGCCGTCACCGGCGATCCCGCGCTCGCTGCCGCGCTCGCCGCGCGCCGCGACGGCGCGAGTGCGCTTGTCCGCGAGCACATCGACTGGGCGCTCCGGCAAGGCGAGCCCTCGGCCACGGCCGCGACGGTGTCGGCATGAGCGACGCGCGCGGCGACCGTTGCAGTGACGCGATGCGCCTGCGCGCGTGCTCCATCGTGGTCGCGACCTGCGCCCTGCTGCCGGCAGCAATGCCCGCGCCCGCGGCGCCGCGTTGCAGCGACGACTGCGCGCCGCGAATCGGCATCGTCTCGGCCTTCGGCGCCGAAGCCGATCTCCTCATCGCCGAGACGCGCTCGCGGCGCACGCTGACGATCGCCGGCCAGCACTTCACGACCGGCGTCCTGCGCGGCAACCGCGTGGTCATCGTCCTGAGCGGCGTCAGCATGGTCAACGCCGCCCTGACGACACAGCGCCTGCTCGACCGCTTCCGCATCGAGCGTCTCGTCATGAGCGGCATCGCCGGCGGCATCGATCCGTCGCGCCATGTCGGCGACGTCGTCGTCCCCGAGTCGTGGTCGATGCCGATGGAGGTCTACTGGAACCAGGACGCGTCGGCGCCAGCGCCGTGCGGCGCCTCGGGCGAGCTGGCTTGCCTGGGCCTGCGCCTCGCCCGTCCTGACGGTCGCGCGCTGCCGTCGTACGTGCTGCCGGGCGGCGCCGCGAGCGGGCTCTTCATGCGCGAGAACCAGGTGACGTCCAACCGGAGCGGGCCGGCCGGCGAGTTCGTCTTCGACTACGCCGCCGATCCGGCCATGCTCGACGTCGCCCGCAAGCTCGCGCCGGCGCTCGAGCGCTGCGGGCCGAAAGCGCGCGGCGCCGGTGGCGTCGATCCGAAGCTCTGCGTCGGCGGCCAGCCGGAGCTCGTCGTCGGCGGTCGCGGCGTCTCCGGAACCGCGTTTCTCGCCAACGCCGCGTACCGCGGCTACCTCTTCGAGCAGCTCGGCGCTCGTAGCGTCGACATGGAGACGGCGGCGCTTGCCCACGTCGCCCGCGCCAACGGCGTGCCGTTCATCGCCTTTCGCAGCCTGAGCGATCTCGCCGGCGCCGACGGCTTCAACGCCGACGTCGCGGCGCTGTTCGCGAGCGGCCTCGCCGAGCGCAACGCATCGGCGGTGACGCTGTCGTTCCTGACCGCATGGGCGCGACGCGTTCAGGCGCATCCGGGCCGGCGCTGAGCGTGGCCGGTCGTCGCCTCGGATCGGGAGCAAGATGAGTACCGCGGCAGCGAGCACGGCGTCGATCGACCGCTTCGTCGACGCGCTCTGGATCGAGGAGGGTCTCGCCGCCAACTCGCTCGCTGCGTATCGGCGCGACCTGGCGCTGCTCGCGGCCTGGCTCGACCGCGAAAGCGGGCGGGTGCTGCTCGAGGCGAGCGAGAGCGACCTGCGCCAGTACGCGCTCGCGCGCCACGCCGGCAGCGCGGCGTCGACCACGAATCGCCGCCTCACGGTCTTCAAGCGCTTTTTTCGCTGGGCCGTCCGCGAGCGCCTGCGCGAGACCGACCCAACGCTCAAGCTCGACTCCGCACGTCAGCCGCTGCGTGTTCCCAACACGCTGAGCGAGGCACAGGTCGAGGCCTTGCTCGCGGCGCCGAACGTCGAGACCCCGCTCGGTTTGCGTGACCGGGCGATGCTCGAGCTGCTCTATGCCAGCGGCCTGCGCGTCAGCGAGCTGGTCGCGCTGAAGACGGTGCACGTCGGCTTTTCCGAAGGCACGTTACGCATCACCGGCAAGGGCTCGAAGGAGCGGCTCGTGCCGTTCGGCGAGGAGGCGCTGCGCTGGCTCGAGCGCTATCTGGGCGAGGCGCGCGGCGCGATCCTCGCCGGCCAGGCGAGCGATGCCGTGTTCGTGACTGCGCGCGGCGGGCCGATGACGCGGCAGATGTTCTGGAAGCTGATCAAGGCACACGCGCTCGGCGCCGGCATCGCGGCTCCGCTCTCGCCGCACACGGTCCGCCACGCGTTCGCAACCCATCTGCTCAACCATGGCGCCGACCTGCGCACGGTCCAAATGCTGCTCGGCCACGCCGACATCTCGACGACGACGATCTACACCCACGTTGCGCGCGAGCGGCTGAAGCAGCTGCATGCGCGCCACCATCCGCGCGGCTGAGCGCTTGCGCCGGCCGATGGGGCAGGGGTTTGCGCGGATGAACCCACCGCGACGGCGCGCTCGTCACAATCGGCCGATGCGAGAGCGATCGCTGGGCATCGTCGGCGTCGGCAACATGGGCCTGGCGATGGCCTTGCGTCTGCTCGAGCTCGGCGCCGGGGTTCACGTGCGCGACATCGATCCGGCGCGAGAGGCGCTCGCCGTTCGCGAAGGAGCGCGCGCCGCGGCGGCGCCCGCCGAGCTCGCGGCGCGCTGCGACACCGTGATCGTCGCCGTTGTCGACGCCGCGCAGACCGAGGCGGTCCTCTTCGGCCGCGACGGCGCCGCGGCGTCGCTGCGGCCCGGCGCGTGCGTCCTGCTCTGCCCGACGATCGCTCCGACCAGCACCGAGGCGATCGCGGCACGCCTGGCAGCGATGTCGATCGACGCGATCGACGCGCCGATGTCGGGCGGCCCGGCGCGCGCACGCGCCGGGACGATGAGCCTGATGGTCGCGTGCGACGACGCCGTCTACGAGCGGCAGCGCGATCTGCTCGAGGCGCTGGCCGACCCGGTGTTTCGACTCGGTGCGCGGCCCGGCGACGGCGCGCGCGCCAAGCTCGTCAACAACCTGCTCGCCGCGATCCATCTCGCCGGCGCGGCCGAGGCGCTGGCGCTCGCCGAGCGCGTCGGCCTCGATCCGGCGCGCATGCTCGACGTCATCGA
>DASXLD010000106.1:0-21508 GCA_036496385.1 Caldimonas sp.
TAGATCTCCGGCCGGTTCTCGCCGATCAGCATGACCGTCTGGCCGCGCGAGACGCCGAGCGCGAGCAGGCCAAAGGCGATCTGCTCGACCCGCTCGAAGATCGACCGCCAGCTGTACTCTTTCCAGATGCCGCGCTGCTTGTGGCGATGGCCGATCAGGTCGGCACGCTCGCGCCGGTTCCGCAATAGCCATTGCGGCAGCGTCTCGGGTCGCGGGTCGGCGATCATGCGGCGACGCCCAGATAGGCAGAAATCACCTCGGCATCGACCTGCACCTCGGACGGCCGACCCTCGGCGATCCGGCGGCCGAAGTTCAGCACGACGACCCGATCGGCGATGTCCATCACGACGCCCATGTCGTGCTCGACCAGCACGACCGGGATCTTCTTGAACTCGCGCACGTCGAGGATGAAGCGGGCCAGGTCTTCCTTCTCCTCGGCGTTCATTCCGGCCATCGGCTCGTCGAGCAGCAGTACCTTCGGCTCCATGGCCAGGGCGCGCCCCAGATCGACGCGCTTTCTCATGCCGTAGCCGAGCGTGCCGACCGGCTGATGACGGATGTGCTCGATCTCGAGGAAGTCGATGATCTCCTCGGCCTTTTCGCGATGCTGCGTTTCCTCGCGGTGCGCGAACGGCCAGTAGGCGAACGACTGGAGCAGGTTGCTCCGCATGTGGCCATAGCGGCCGACGAGGATGTTGTCGACCACGCTCATGCGCGCCAGCAGGTGCGTGCCCTGGAACGTGCGTGCGACACCGGCCATCGCAATGCGGTGCACCGGCCAGCCGAGCGTGCTCGCGCCGTTGTAGAGCACGCTCCCCGATTGCGGACGGTAGAAGCCCGAGAGCACATTGAGCATCGAGCTCTTGCCGGCGCCGTTGGGACCGATCAGCGCCACCAGCTCGTCGGCGCCGACGTGCAGCGACACCGCTTCCAGCGCGGTGACACCACCGAAGCGCAGGGTCACGTCGCGCACGTCGATGACGCGCATCTCGGTGTCGTTCATGCCCGCACGATCAAGACAGGCTGAAGCCGCCGCCGCACACCAGCGTCTGCCCGGAGATGTAGTTCGATTCCGGGATGCAGAACAGATACACCGCACCGGCCGCTTCCTCGGGCGTGCCGCCGCGGCCGAGCGGGATCTGCGCTTCCATCGCCTTCATCAGATCGGGATTCACGCCCACCTTGATCTCGCGGCCTTCGATGTCGATCTGCGCATGGGCATCGGCCGACGCTTCGGTCAGCCGTGTCCGGATCAGTCCGAAGGCGACTGTGTTGACGTTGACCTTGAGACGCCCCCATTCCTTCGCCAAGGTCTTGGTCAACCCCGTGATGCCCGCCTTCGCCGCCGCGTAGTTCGACTGGCCGGCGTTGCCGCCGAGGCCGGCGATCGACGAGATGTTGACGACCTTGCGGAAGTTCTCAGTGCCGGCTTCAGCTTCGCTTTTCACCAGCGAGCGGATCACCGGCTGGGCGGCACGCAGGATGCGGAACGGCGCCGTCAGGTGGCAATCGATCATCGCGTACCACTGCTCGTCGGTCATCTTCTGGATCACGTTGTCCCAGGTGTAGCCGGCGTTGTTGACGACGATGTCCAGCCCTTGATAGGTGTCCATCGCGGTCTTGACGAAGCGATCGGCGAAGTCGGGTGCGGTCACGTTGCCCCAGCACGAGACCGCTGCACCCCCGGCTGCGGCGATCTCGGCCACGACCGCCTCGGCGATGTCGCGGTCGAGGTCGTTGACGACGACCTTCGCGCCTTCTCGCGCGAGCTTCACCGCGACGGCGCGGCCGATGCCCCGTCCGGAGCCGCTGACCAGCGCGACCTTTCCTGCCAACGTGGCGCTCATTCGTCTTCCTTCTGCAGTTTCATGCGGTCGCGACCAGCGCGGTGCCGAGCACCTTCTGCTCGCCGTACTGGTTCTTCAGCTCGAGGTCGACGCGCACGCACGATCGGCCGTCGAGCTCGACCTGCTCGACGACGCGGCCGCTGCAGGTCACCTGGTTGTAGAGATGCACGACGCCGACGAAGCGCAGGTCGAGGCTGACGATCCGGTCCTGATCGACCCACGAGGTCAGCAGCCGGCCAAGCCAGGCGGCGCTGAGCATGCCGTGGGCGAAGACATCGGGCATGCCGGCGCGCCGGGCGACGTCGGTGTCGATGTGCAGCGGCACGTGGTCGCCGGAAGCCCCAGCGTAGAGCGCCAGCGTGGCCCGCGACAGCGGATCGATGGCGAGCTCCTGTAGGCAGGTGCCGACCTCGAACGACACGGCGCGCCCGCCGCTCATGCCGTCCTCGCCGAAGGGTCGCGGTAGACGACGGTCGACGCCAGCGTCGCGACACTCGCGTCGTCCTGGTTTCTGACCTCGGTGTGCTTGACGATGAACTGGAGCGCGCCGTTCTTCTTCTCGTAGATGTCGGCGATCCTGGCGTCGAAGCTCAGGCGGTCGCCGGCGAAGACGGGCGCGCGATAGTCGAAGCGCTGCTGGCCATGCAGGATGTGCAGCAGGTTCACGCCCAGGCTCTTCAGCCAGTCGAGCGGATCGGGGTCGTCCATCATCTCGAGGCAGAACAGGTAGGTCGGGGGCGCGCGCAGCGCGGCGTCGTCGCCCGGGTTCGCGAACGCCTGCGCCTTGTCGCCGACGGTATCGAGGAAGAAGCGCAGGCGACCGGCTTCGACAGTGCGCGTCACGCTGCGCAGGCGGCGGCCGATGTATTCCCGGTTCAGCATGCTTGCACCCTCACGCGCGTCCGTACATCGTCACCACGGCGGCGCCGCCGAGGCCGAGGTTGTGCTGCAGACCGATGCGCGCGCCTTCGACCTGCGTCGGCCCGGCGTCGCCACGCAACTGGCGCGTGAGCTCGAAGCACTGAGCCAGCCCGGTCGCACCGAGCGGGTGGCCTTTCGAGAGCAGACCACCCGAGGGATTCACCACCACGTCGCCGCCATAGCTGTTGCGCTCTTCGTCGACGAAACGTTCCGCTTCGCCGACCGGGCAGAAGCCGAGCGCCTCGTAGCTGATGAGCTCGTTCTGGGCGAAGCAGTCATGGAGCTCACAGACGTCGACCTCGCCAGGGCCGACACCTGTTTGCTCGTACACCTGCGCCGCTGCACCCGCGCTGAGACCGAAGCCGACGAGGTCGATCATCGAGTTCGTCTCGAAGGTGTTCGGCCGGTCCGTCACCATCGCCTGGCCGAGGATCTCGACCGCCGGCGTCAAGCCGCGACGCGCCGCGAACTCCTTCGACACGATCAACGCCGCGGCGGCGCCGCAGGTCGGCGGGCAGGCCATCAGCCGGGTCAGGACGCCGGGCCACAGCGCCGCCGACTGCATCACGTCGTCTTCCGTCAGCACCTTGCGCAACAGGGCCAGCGGGTTGTTGGCGGCGTGCCGGCTGGCCTTCGCACGCACTTTCGCGAAGGTCTCCAGCTTCGTGCCGTAGCGGGCCATGTGCTCGCGGCCGGCACCGCCGAAGTAGCGCAAGGCGAGCGGCAGGCCGGAGCCGCCTGCCTGGGCTTCACAGACCTCGTCGAAACGCTCGAATGCGTTCGGCCGATCCTGCCAGTGCATGGCCAGCGCGCCCGGCTGCATCTGCTCGAAGCCGAGCGCGAGCGCGCAATCGACCATGCCGCTGGCGACGGCCTGGCGCGCCAGAAACAGCGCGGTCGAACCCGTCGAGCAGTTGTTGTTGACGTTGACGACCGGGATGCCGGTCATGCCGACTTCGTACAGCGCGCGCTGGCCGCAGGTCGAGTCGCCGTAGACGTAGCCGACGTACGCCTGCTGCACGTTGTCGTAGGTGAGACCGGCATCGTCGAGCGCCTGCCGCGTTGCCTGCGCGCCCATCTGCTGGTACGGGAGGCTGTCGCCCGGCTTCTTGAACGGAATCATGCCGACCCCGGCGACCAGAACCTTGTTCATGCGAATCCCCATTGTTTTCAGAATGCGACCTGGTCGCGGCCCTTGAGCTGCAGGATCTCGCGCGCTTCGTCGGGCGTGGCGATATCGAGACCGAGCCCTTCGACGATGGCGCGCGCCTGCCGCACCTGCTCGGCGTTCGACTCGGCCAGGCGCCCCTTGCCGGCCCACAGCGAGTCTTCGAGGCCGACGCGAACGTTGCCGCCCATGGCGGCCGACATCGCCACGATCTGCATCTGGCTGCGCCCGGCGCCGAGCACCGACCAGCGGTACTGATCGCCGAACAGCCGGTCGGCCGTTCGCTTCATGTGCTGAACGTCTTCAGGGTGGGAGCCGATGCCGCCGAGCAGGCCGAACACCGTCTGTACGAACAGCGGTGCCTTGACCAGACCCTCCTTCCAGAAGTGGTGCAGGTTGTAGAGGTGGCTTGTGTCGTAGCACTCGAACTCGTAGCGCGTGCCGGTTTCGTTCAGCGTCCTGAGGGCGTGCTCGATGTCCTTGAACGAATTTCGAAACACCAGGTCGCGCGAGTTCTCGAGCATCTGCGGCTCCCACGCGTGCTTCCACTCCTTGTAGCGGCGCAGCATCGGGAACAAGCCGAAGTTCATCGAGCCCATGTTCAGGCTGGCCACCTCCGGCTTCCACTTCTTGGCCGGCTGGATCCGCTCTTCGACCGTCATGAACGGCGAGCCGCCGGTGGTCAGGTTGAGCACGACATCGCAACTTCGCTTGATCTTGCGCAGGAAGGGCTCGAAAGCTTCCGGCGTCTGGTCGGGCCGGCCATCGACCGGATTGCGCGCGTGCAAGTGCACGATCGCGGCTCCCGCTGCCGCAGCGCCGATCGCAGCCTCGGCGATCTCGTCGGCCGTAACCGGCAGGTGCGGCGACATCGAAGGCGTGTGGATCGATCCCGTGACGGCACAGGTGATGATGACTTTGCGCTCAGGCATCGCTGCTCTCCGATAGAGGTTCGCTGTCGCTGAAATAGGCCGGCCGGCCGGCCGTCCAGAGCTCGCCCCAGAGGCGACCGCCACCGTCCACGGTCATGACCTCGCCGGTCATGAAGCTCGACGACGGGCTGGCCAGAAAGACCGCCGCTTCGGCGATCTCGGCGAGCGTGCCGGGCCGGCGCAGCGGGTTGGCGCGATGGAACTCGCGCCGCGCCGCCTCGGGATAGACGTCGAGCCCATCGCTCGCGATCAGCCCCGGGGCGATGCAGTTGACGCGCACGCCGAGCGGCGCCCATTCGACCGCCACGGTCCGCATCGCGCCGATCACACCGGCGCGCGCCGCCATCGAGTGGGCGATGCCGGGAATGCCGCGGTCGACGACGGCGACGACGTTGACGATCGCGCCCGGCGCGGCGGCATCGCGCCAGTGACGCGCCGCCGCCTGCATCATGGTCCAGGTGCCAGTGAGGTTGGTATCGACGACGGCGTTCCAGCCCTTGACCGAGAAATCGATCGCCGGCTGCGCGAACTGGCCGCCGGCGTTGTTGACGACGGCGGCAAGGGTGCCGCACTCCGCGGCGATGCGGGCAAAGAGCGCAGCCACCTGCTCGGGGTCGCGCACGTTGGCGACGATCGGCAGCATGCGAGCGCCTTGGTCGCGCGCGAAGGCAGCGACTCGTTCCAGCTTGTCGAGGTTGCGGCCGCAGACGACGACCTGGGCGCCGAGCCGTGCGAACAGCAGCGCGATGGCCCGGCCGATGCCGGTGCCGCCACCCGAGACGAGCACGCTGGCACCGCTGAAGAGCTCCTTGCGGTAGACCGTGGCGGCCTGCCAGAGCCCCCGTTCGACGGCCGTGTCGTTGCTGCTCGCAGCGCCGCTCATGGCGTCAACCGCGCAACATCTCGCCGCTGATGATCAGCTTGCGGATCTCGGTCGTGCCGGCGCCGATCTCGAGCAGCTTGATCGACCGATACAGACGGTTCACTTCCGATTCCCAGATGTAGCCGCTGCCACCGTGAATCTGCACCGCCTGGTCGAGCACCGAGTTCAAGGTGGCGGCGGCGAACATCACCGAGGCGGCGGTCAGCTTGTGGATCTCGCCGCGCCCGACTTCGCCATGCTCCAGGGCGCTCGCGGCGCGCAGTGCCTGGTAGGTGAACAGGCGCATCGACTCGACCCACACGTACATCTGCGCCAGCTTGTCCTGGATCATCTGGAAGCTGGCGATGGGCTCGCCGAACTGCTTTCGCGTGCGCGCGTAGTCGAGACTCAGCTCGAGGGCGCGCTCGGCGATGCCCAGACAGATCGGCGCGATCATCGCCCGCTCGAGGTCGAGCCCGCTCATGACGACCTTGACGCCCGCGTTCTCGCCGCCGATCAGGTTGGCGGCCGGAACGCGGCAATCGTCGAACACCAGCTCCGCCGTCTGGCTGCCGCGAAAACCCATCTTGCGAAGCTTCTGTGCGACGCTGAAGCCCGGCATGCCCTTTTCGACGATAAAGGCGGAGATTCCCTTGGAACCGCGCGCGGGATCGGTCTTGGCGTAGACGAGGACGACGTCCGCGACCGCGCCGTTGGTGATGTACATCTTGGTGCCGTTGAGCACGTAGTCCATTCCGTCGAGGCGGGCCGAGGTGCGCATCGAGCCGATCGCGTCGGAGCCGGCGCCGGGTTCGGTCAGCCCCAGCGCGCCGACCGACTTGCCGCTGCAGAGCGCCGGCACGTAACGCGACTTCTGCTCGGCATCGGCGTTGCGGAGCAGGTTGTGAAGACACAGGTTTTCGTGCGCGACCCAGCTCAGCGCGAGCGCATGGTTCCAGCGTGCGAAGGCCTCCAGTACGAGGCCGCTTGCGAACAGATCGGCGCCCGAGCCGCCGAGCGCTTCCGGCGCCGTGATCCCGAAATAGCCGTTGGCGCCGATCTTGGCGAACGCTTCCGCCGGCCACCACTCCTCGTCGTCCATCCGCTGTGAGAGCGGATAGAGCTCGGCTCGGGCGAACCGGTCGGCCTGTCCCAGGAGCTCGGTCTCGTCATCGGACAGGCCGCTGAAGATCTGCGCGGCAGAACGAACAGCGGCGTGCGCGGTCGGGCCATCGATCGAGGAGGACGCTTGCATACGATCGTCGTGATGTCGGTTTGTTGAGTTAGCCTCAGTACAATATTTTCACTGTGGCTTTAGCGATATAGGTAGAAACGATAGAGGGGTTATATGAGCCGTCCTCAATAATGGAAACCGAGTCGAAGTGCGACGGACAGGAGAGCGCGTGCCGTTGGAGTGGTCGTTCGGATCGGTGCTGATCGCCAATCGCGGCGAGATCGCGGTGCGCATCGTTCGCACCGTGCAGCGGCTCGGCCTGCGCGCCGTCGTCGTCCATCACGCGGTGGACGCCGGCTCGCTCGCGGTCGCACGAGCCGACGAAGCGATCGAAATCCACGGTCGCACGCCTGTTGCCGCCTATCTCGACGGCGCGCAGATCGTCGCCGCTGCGCTGCGTGCCGGCGCCGACGTCGTGCACCCGGGCTACGGTTTCCTGTCGGAGAATGCCGCCTTCGCCCGCGCCTGCCAGGAAGCGGGGCTGGTATTCGTCGGTCCGACAGCCGACGTCATCGCCAAGATGGGCAACAAGGTCACCGCCCGCGCCTTCGTCGCCGCCGGCGGCTTTCCGGTCGCGCCGTCCGCCGACGAGGACCGGGATCCGGGCAGCTTCGTCGAACGGTCGGCGGCGCTCGGCTTTCCGCTGCTGATCAAGCCCGCCGCAGGCGGCGGCGGCAAGGGGATGCGTATCGTGCGCGAGCCCTCGGTTCTGGTCGCGGAGATCGAACGCGCTCGCAGCGAAGGCCAGCGCTACTTCGGCGACGGCCGTCTCTACGCCGAGCGATTCATCGAGAATCCGCGCCACATCGAGGTCCAGGTGCTCGGCGACAACCATGGCAACCTGGTTCATCTGTTCGAACGCGAGTGCTCGGTGCAGCGCCGCTTCCAAAAGATCGTCGAGGAGACCCCTTCGCCGGCGCTCACGCCAGAGACGCGACATGACATCTGCGCCACCGCGGCGGACATCGCCCGCAAGGCGGGATACAGCAACGCCGGAACGGTCGAGTTCATCTTCGGCGGCGGCGAATTCTTCTTCCTCGAAATGAACACGCGACTGCAGGTCGAGCACCCTGTCACGGAGCAGTTGCTCGGCATCGATCTGGTCGAGCAACAGCTGCGCATCGCAGCGGGCGAAAGGTTGGGGTTCCAGCAGAGCGACCTCCAACCACGCGGACACGCGTTCGAGTTCCGCGTCTGCGCCGAGGATGCCGCGCGCGGTTACCTGCCGACGACCGGTCCGGTCCTCGTTCTCAACGAGCCCGCGGGAGCGGGCGTTCGCATCGACAGCGGCATCGTCGAAGGGCACACGGTGACCGCCGCGTTCGATCCGATGCTGGCAAAGCTGATCGTCTCCGGCGCGACCCGAAGCGACACCCTGGCGCGGGCACGGCAGGCCCTGCACGACTACGTGATCCTGGGATGCAAGACCAACATCGGGTTCCTGCATCGGCTGACCGGGCATCCCGCCTTCGTCGGCGCGGAGATCCATACCGGCTTTCTCGACGCCCATCCCGAGGTGGCGGCCGAACCCGAGGTCGACGTGGCGACGCTGCACAAGCTTCTGGTCGTGGCGGCGCTGTCCTCGCGACCGCTGCGCGACGCTGCCGATGCGGTGCCCGCGCTGCATGCGGCGATCGGCCCCTGGCAGAACTGAATGGCGCACGCTTTCAGGCTCGACGAGCACGATCACGAAGTCTGGTTGTCGCGCTCGCACACCGGCTACCGGGTGCACATCGGCGACACCTGCATTGCGGCCGCCATGACCGCCAAGGGCGAGCATGTTCGTGACCTGACCATCGAGGGCCGCGACGAGCGTGTTCGCGTCGCCCTGATCGGCGACGACGTCCACGTCCATCTCGACGGCGAAAGCTACCTGCTCCGGTACTCGCACGGTCTCGAGCGCTTCGCCGGCGAAGCGCTCGACGCCGACGAGGCGATCGCCCGGGCGCCCATGCCGGGCAGCGTCATCGCCGTATCGGTCGAGGTCGGCGCAACGGTCAGACGGGGCCAGACCCTGCTCGTGATCGAGAGCATGAAGATGGAAACATCGGTCGTCGCGCCGTGCGACGGCGTTGTCCAGGCGCTGCACGTCGCCCTGGGCCGCACCTTCGAGCGCGACGCGCTCCTGGTCACGATCGAGCGCAGCCGGACGCCCACATGAAGCGAATCGAATCGGCGCTCGATACGGGCGGCCCTGACTTCCTTGCCAATCGCAGCCACAACCTCGAGCTCGCGGCCGAGCTGAAACGGCAGCAGGACATCGTTCGACGCGACCGGCCGGCGCGCGACATGGAACGGCTGGCCCGGCAGAACAAGCTGTTCGTGCGCGAGCGGCTGCGACGCCTGCTCGATCCGGGAACGCCTTTTCTCGAGCTCTCGACGCTCGCCGCCAACATGGAGTACGACGGCGAGGTGCCGGGCGCCGGCATCGTCACCGGCATCGGCATCGTCTCGGGCCGTGAGGCCATGGTTCACGCCTCCGACGCCAGCGTCAAGGGCGGCGCCTGGTATCCGCTGTCGGTCAAGAAGATCGTTCGCGCCACCGACATCGCCGTCGAGAACCGCCTGCCGATGGTCCACCTCTGCGACAGCGCTGGCGGCTTCCTGCCGCTGCAGGCGGAGCTGTTCGCCGACCGCCACAACGCCGGCCGCATCTTCCGCAATCAGTCGATCCTCTCGAAGATGGGCGTGCCGCAAGTAGCGATCGTGCTCGGCCACTGCACGGCGGGCGGCGCCTATGTGCCAGCGCTTTCCGACTACAGCGTCATCGTGCGCGGTAACGGTGCCATCTTCCTCGGCGGCCCGCCGCTCGTGAAGGCCGCCACCGGCGAGGAGGTCAGCGCCGACGATCTCGGCGGCTGCGACCTGCACACGCGCATCTCGGGCACGGCCGACTACCCGGCCGCCAACGAATTTGAGGCGATCGCCATCGCCCGCGACGTCGTCGCCCAGTGGAAGCGCCCGACCAAGGCCGATGTCGAGTGGCAGGAGCCGGAACCGCCCTTCTACGATCCGGCCGAGCTGTACGGCATCGTGCCGCGCGACATCAAGGTGCAGTTCGACATGCGCGAGGTGATGGCGCGGATGGTCGACGGCAGCCGCTTCCACGAATACCAGCCGGCCTACGCGACGACGCTGGTGTGCGGCTTCGCCCATCTATGGGGCTACAAGATCGGCATCCTGGCCAACAACGGCGTGCTGTTCAACGAGAGTGCGCAAAAGGGCTGCCACTTCATCCAGCTCTGCAACCAGAACCGCACGCCGCTCGTCTTCCTGCAGAACATCACCGGCTTCATGGTCGGCCGCGACTACGAGCGGCGCGGCATCACCAAGGACGGCGCCAAGATGATCATGGCGGTGGCCGGCTCCGAGGTGCCCAAGTTCACGGTCATCTGCAACGGCTCGTTCGGCGCCGGCAACTACGGCATGTCGGGCCGGGCGTTCGACCCGCGGCTGCTCTTCATGTGGCCGCAGAGCCAGATCTCGGTGATGGGCGCGGAACAGGCAGCCAACGTGCTCGCCGACGTCAAGCTTCGCCAGCTCGCCCGCACTGGCGCGGAGCTGAGCGCAGAGGAGATCGCGGCGATCCGCGATCCGGTCGTCGCCGACTACCGGCGCCAGTCGAGCGCGATGTACTCGACGTCGCGGCTCTGGGACGACGGCATCCTCGACCCGGTCGATACGCGCAACGCGCTCGGCATCGCCCTGTCTGCCGCGCTCAACGCGCCGATCGCGGCGCCGAGCTACGGCGTGTTTCGCGTTTGAGCGCCTCCATGCAGAACGAAGAGTCCCTTCGCCTCGAGCGGCTCGAGCCGGGCATCGCCACGCTGACCCAATGCCGCAGAGGCGGCCCGAACGTCATCAGCGTCGACTTCTGCGAACGGCTGCTGCAATGCACCGAGATCCTTGCCAACGAGGACGGTCTGGCCGCTGTCGTGCTGCGCGCGGAAGGGTCGACGTTTTGCGTCGGCGTCGACATCCACTCGCTCCACCAGCACCTCGACGATCTGCCCGCCCAGGTGGCGTCGCTGATCGATTCCGCGCATGCCGCCGTGCTGGCGATGCGGCGCCTGCCGGTTCCGGTGATCGCCAGCGTCGCCGGCACTGCCGCCGGCGGCGGCTTCTCGCTGGCGCTGGCGTGCGACCGCGTCATGGCCGGCCGCTCGGCCCGATTCGTGGTGGCCTATCCGCAACTCGGGACCACCCCCGACATGGGCATGAGCCACGCTCTCGTCGCCCTGCTCGGCCCGCGTCGAGCCTTGGACTTGGTGCTGGCGCGTTCGCCGTTCGGCGCCGACGATGCCCACCGCCTCGGTCTCGTCAGCGAGGTGTGTGACGACGAGGCGCTCGACGACGCGGCCCTGGCCGCTGCGCGCGAGTGGGCCGCGCTGCCGCCCGCCGCTGTCCGCGGCTCCAAGGCGCTCTTCGCCGCCGACGACATCGAAGCGATGGAGCGACAGATGGAGCGCGAGAAGGCATCCTTCGTCCGCTGCGCCGCCACCGCGGAGTTCCGGCGCCGCGTCATCGCTTTCTCGAACGGAGGCCACGATGAAGAAAAAGCTCAAGGAGTCGGCCGTCGACGCCGCCGAGGACAACGTCACGACGATGACACCGCGCCGGCAACGGCGTGCTGACGAGATCCTGGTCGCAGCGCGCGAGGTGTTCCTCGAAAAGGGCTTCGAGCGAACCGCGATCAGCGAGGTCGCCAGCCGCGTCGGCATCGTCGAAGGCCTGGTCTTCAGCTACTTTGCGACCAAGCGCGACCTGCTGCATGCCGTGCTGGGCGCCCTCTACGAGCCGCTGATCCAGGACGTCGAGAACGGCTACGCGCGTCTGAAGGGCCTGCGGGCGAGGCTTCGCTTCATCGTCTGGCGCCACATCCGCGTCTACGTCGAGAGCCCGGGGATGGCCCGGCTGATCCTGCACGAGGTGCGCACGGGCCCGGAGTACGCCAGCTCGGGCCTGTACGCACTGCATGTCCGCTATACCCGCTTCGTGCGAGTGGCGCTTGAACAGGCCGTCAAGGACGGCGAGCTGAGCGGCCCGGTGGACGTCGAGACGACGCGATCGATCCTCTACGGCGGCCTCGAGCACCTGCTCTGGCCGGTGCTGCACGGCCAACACGCCATCGACGTCGACCAGGTCGCTGATCACTTCACCGACCGACTACTGCACGGACTGCTCGGCGCACGCGCACAGGACGGCCTCGAGGCTCGCCTGGCGCGCCTCGAGGGGCTGGTGGCCCGCCTGGCGCCTTCGCGCCGGCGGACCGCAGCGGACTAGCGGGCGGCAGTGCAAGTGGCCGGGAAAGCGTCCGCGTCCGAAACAGATGGCGTCGTGCTCGCCTGCCAGGGCATCGAGCGTTCGTTCGGCGGCCTGAAGGCGCTCAAGGGCGTCAGCTTCGACATCCACGAAGGCGAAATCTTCGGCCTGGTCGGCGCCAACGGCAGCGGCAAGACGACGATGGTCAACGTGATCACCGGCTTCTACCGGCCCGAGGCCGGCACGGTGCGCTTGTTCGGTCGCGACATCACCGGCATGAAGCCGTATCGCGTCGCCCAGCAGGCGCTGGCGCGGACGTTCCAGAACCTCGCGCTCTTTCGCGGCATGAGCGTGCTCGACAACATCATGCTCGGCCGCCATGTCCACTTGCGCCCGAGCGCGATCGCGTCGCTCTTCTATTGGGCGCTGGCCGCGCGCGAAGAAGTGGCGCACCGCCGCGTGGTCGAGGAAATCATCGACTTCATGCAGCTGCAGGACATCCGCGACGAGCCGATCGAGACGGTACCGCCGGGCTTGCAGAAGCGCGTCGAGTCGCGCGCGCGCTGGCGTCGGAACCACGCCTGCTGATCCATTAACCATCGCAGTGCAGTCGGGGACGCCCTAGTGCTCGCCGCGAGAATCAGGTTGGGGCAACTTTGGGGGCAACTCCATCCGCTGAATCCGCAGCGCTAGGCCGACAGGACTTCCCCCTGACCTTAGATTCCTGTCGGGCCAACGAGCGATCCGAAGCGCTCCAACCACTCGCGGTCGCTGTGGTGCATTCCCGCAGAGCGAATGAAGATGGCGGTGAGCACTTGGCACCGCTGTCGAGCCTCGCAGAAAACGCGACTTTGGCGGAGTCCCTTCACCGGGCTCGCTGTTTGCTCGCGCCCCAGAACACCATGACCAAGCCGATCGTCGATCGTCGCCGCTTCCTGATCGGCGCGGCCGCAGCAGGCGTCGGCAGCCTCGGTGCGGCGCAGAACCTGCACGATGGCGAGCTGGGCGGCCCGCCGCAGACGTTTCGCGGCGTCGTCCCGTGGCAACCGGGCACCGCCGACGCGCCCGCTTCTGCATCGGGTGGCGGCTACGGATTCTTCACGGCCACCGAGGCGGCCTTCATCGAGGCGGTCGTCGATCGCTTGATTCCGAACGATCCGGTCGGCCCGGGTGGCATCGAAGCGGGTGTGCCGATCTTTCTCGACCGCCAGCTCGCCGGCCCCTATGGCAGAGGTGATCACTTCTTCCTCGGCGGTCCGTGGCCGAAGGGAACGCCGGAGCAGGGCTATCAGAGCCGCTTCAGTCCGGCCCAGTTGTATCGCTCGGCCATCGCCGAGATCGAGCGCTACGTTGCGGCGAACCACAACGGCATGACGTTCGCGCAACTCGCCTCCCCTGACCGCGACAAGCTCCTGAAGGGACTCGAGAGTGGCGACGTCGAGCTCGAGAACGGCGTCGATGCCAAGGCCTTCTTCACCATGCTCCTGCAAAACACGAAGGAAGGCTATTTCGCCGATCCGATTTATGGCGGCAACAACGACATGGGCGCCTGGAAGATGATCGGCTTCCCCGGTGCCCACTACAACTACAAGGCTTGGGTCGCGCGCCACGGCGAGCCCGTGACCGTGCCGGTGGTCGGCCTCACGGGACGGCCTGGTTGGCGGGAGACCTGATGGCGACGACGCTCAAACCCGTCGACGCGGTGCTCGTCGGCTTCGGCTGGACCGGCTCCATCATGGGCCAGCAGCTCTGCGATGCCGGCCTCGACGTCGTCGCGCTCGAGCGTGGACCCTGGCGCGACACCGCGACCGATTTCGCTCCGACGTTCGCGCAGGACGAGCTGCGCTACATGTGGCGCCACCATCTGTTCCAGAACGTCGCCTACGACACGCTCACGATCCGCAACAGTGTCAGTCAAGAGGCGTTGCCGATGCGCCATCTCGGGTCGTTCCTGCTCGGCACCGGCGTCGGCAGCGGCGGCGTGCACTGGAACGGTCAGATCTGGCGCTTCCTGCCCACTGACTTTGTCGCGCGCAGCCACAACGAGCAGCGCTACGGCAAGTCGGCCGTCTCGGACAACGAGCTGACGATCCAGGATTGGGGCGTCACGTACGACGAGCTCGAGCCGTTCTACGACCAGTTCGACAAGCTGTGCGGGACGAGCGGCAAGGCTGGCAACCTGAACGGGCAGATCCAGCCGGGAGGAAATCCGTTCGAAGGCTCGCGCTCGAACGAGTATCCGACGCCGCCGCTGGCGCAGACGTATGCGCCGACGTTGTTCGGCAACGCCGCGGGCGGGCTGGGCAAGCATCCTTTCCCCCACCCCGGAGGCAACCTCTCGCAACCCTACGTCAACCCGCTCGGCGCCCAGCTCGGTGCGTGCACGTTCTGCGGCTTTTGCGAGAAGTTCGGCTGCGGCAACTATTCGAAGGCGAGCCCGCAGACGACGATCCTGCCGTACCTGATGGCCAAGCCCAACTTCGTGCTGAAGACGGAGTCCGAGGTCCTGAAGGTCGAGCTCACGCCCGATCGCAAGCGCGCCACCGGCGTCACCTATGTCAACAGCGCCGGCGAGGAGTTCTTCCAGCCGGCCGAGATGGTGATCCTCTCGGCGTACGCGCTGCATAACGTGCGCCTGTTGCTGCTCTCGGGCATCGGCAAGCCGTACGACCCGCGCACAGGCGAAGGCGTCGTCGGCAAGAACTACGCCTACCAGACGATGTCGTCGGTCAATGTCTTCTTCGACGACAAGATCCTCAACCCCTTCATCGGCGCCGGCGCACTCGCCACCGTCATCGATGACTTCAACGGCGACAACTTCGACCACGCGGGGCTCGGCTTCATCGGCGGCGGCTACATCGCCGGCATGGTCACAGGCGGGCGGCCGATCGAGATGATCTACACGCCCGAAGGCACGCCGGCGTGGGGACTGGAGTGGAAGCACGCCGCGGCGAAGAACTACCTGCGCTCGTTTTCGATCAGCGTCCACGGTGCCTGCATGAGCCACCGCGGCAACTACCTCGACCTGGACCCGACATACCGCGACGTCCACGGCCGCCCGATGCTTCGGATGACGTTCGACTTCATGGACAACGAGCACAAGATGTCGGACTACCTGACCGACCGCGCCGCCGAGATCGCGCGCGCCATGAGCCCGCGCGAGATCAAGCCGAACCGCCGCACCGGTTCGTGGAACTCGACCCAATACCAGACGACGCACAACACCGGCGGCGCGATCATGGGAGCGACGCCTGCCGACAGCGTCGTCAACAAGTTCCTCCAGGTCTGGGACGCGCCGAACGTGTTCTCGCTCGGCGCCGGCGCGTTTCCGCAAAACGCCGGCTACAACCCGACCGGCACGGTGGCGGCGCTCGTTTACCACGCCAGCCGCGAGATCATCACGCGCTACCTCAAGAGCCCCGGTCCGCTGGTCTTCGCCTAGCGCGATGAAGCCGCGCTCGTGCATCGTCCTCGTCGCGGTCGTCGCCGCGGTGGGAGCGCTGGCGCAAGCTCCTTTCGAGGCCGACGCGCCGGCGCTGCCGGCGCATCCGGTCTCGACGCCGACCGCGCTGCAACTCCTTCGCCAGCCGATCGCGGACACGGTGGCCGATGGTGAGCAGGTTCGCCGCGGTCAAGCGCTCGTCGTCGACGGCGACTGTCTCTCGTGCCATCTGCGTGAAGGCGGCGAGCCGTTCGCGGGCGGGCGCGGACTGGACACGCCGTTCGGGGTCATCTACACAGCCAACATCACCCCCGACGCGCAAACCGGCATCGGCGCGTGGACGAGCGACCAGTTCTACCGGGCGATGCACGACGGCATCAACGCGCACGGCGAGAACCTCTATCCGGCCTTTCCGTACCCGTGGTTCCGACACGTCAGCCGCGCCGACGACGATGCCATCTTCGCCTTCCTGAAAACGATTCCGCCGGTGTCGTACACGCCGCCGAAGAACAAGCTTCCCGTGCCGCTCAACTTCCGCTTCCTGGTCAAAGGCTGGAACCTGCTCTTCCTGAATTCGCAAGAGCAAGCCAGCGACGCCGGCGAGTCCGCCGAGTGGAATCGGGGCGCTTACCTGGTCCGAGGGTTGGGACATTGCGGCGGATGCCACACGCCGAAGAACGCGCTCGGTGCCGACAAGACCCGCGACGAGTTGCACGGCGGCAAGCTGGAACACTGGGTCGCTCCCGACCTGACCGGCAATTCGCGCACCGGTCTGGGTGAGTGGAGCATCGACGACATCACCGAGTTCCTGCGCACCGGCCGCAACAGCCGCGCCGGTGCGGGCGCCGCGATGGCCGAGGTGGTCATGTACTCGACGTCGTTGATGAGCGACGCCGACCGCCACGCCGTCGCGGTGTACCTGAAGAGCCGCCCGGCGAGCACCGCGCGGCAAGCGCCGGCAGCGCCCGACCCAGGCGCGATGCGCCGAGGCGAGGCCATCTATTCGGACGCATGCAGCGCCTGCCATTTCGATGACGGCATTGGCCAGCCACGCTTCTTCCCGCCGCTCGGCAACAACGCGTTGCTGCAGCAGGCCGATGCAACGGGTGTCGAACACCTGATCCTCGCCGGCAGCCGGCTGGGCGCGACCCCGTCGCGGCCCTCGCCCCTGACGATGCCGAGCTTCGCCTGGAAGCTGTCCGACGGCGAGATCGCAGACGTCGCTACCTTCATTCGCAACAGCTGGGGCAACCAGGCTGCCGCGGTGTCGGCGTCCGAGGTCGCCGAGCTGCGCCGCAAGCTCGGTCTCGAGACGGTGCATCTGACCGCCAGTTCGGGCGACCGGCGTTGACGCGTCGCCGCGGTGCATGGGGAGGTACTCGTCCAGCGCCTCGACAGCCGGCAACGGATGAAGAAACATGGCGGAGGTCGATTCTCGGCATCGGCATCGACTACCAGCAGGTCATCAACGGCCTGGTGCCGCTCGCCGCGGTGTTCGTCGACGTCTACAACAAGCGCGATCGCTAGCCGATCGGGTCCGTCTTTCGTGCCTGAATCGGCGCTGGCCGCCGCCTGCCGAATGGCGAGGCGCCCGGGGCGCTGCGCCCGTCCTCAAGCTCTGGGCGATTGCGCCGATATCCCGTCACGTCCATCCCGGGAGTCGTGATGAAGCGCTTGCTCGCACTCGCCGCCCTCGCCTTCGCGTTCGGCGCTGCCACCGTCTCGTGCGGCGGCGGCGACGACTACGACCGTACCGACAAGCTGACGATCGTCGGCGCCGGCAGCTAGGCCGCCACCATGAGGTCACTTCGATTCGCGCTCGGCGCCGCCACGCTGCTCTCGGCCAACGCCATGGCGCTCGACGCCAGCTCGCTGAAGCTCCAGGTCTACTCGGTGATGCTCTCGACGAGCGCGCAATGCACGAGCCCGGTCACCGTCTTCGCGAGCGCCACGCCGACCGAAGTCGACTTCCTCGCGACGCCGACGCTCGGCAGCGGGAATCCGCCCGACGGCACGTACCAGTGCGTCATCATCAAGATGTCGGACCTGATCAAGTTCACGCCGAGCGCGTCCGCCGGCCTCTGTGCCGCCGGCACGCAATACACCGCGGACGTCTGCCGCAGCGACAACAGCGGCATGACGCAGGCGCCCGACGCCGTCGGCGCGCCGAGCGCGTGCAACGGCACCGATGCCGCGCCGGTGTCCGACGCCGTCTACCTCTACCTGACGACGAATGCTGCGGCCGGCAGCGGCGGCGGCAGCACCTTCATGCAGCCGACGGGCGCGGCGAGCCCGAACGGCCTCAACCTGACCGCGCCGCTCGTGATCGCCGGCGCCGCGAAGTCGAAGTTCGTCGTCAACGCGACCGGCAAGGTCGGCGACGACGGCGTCAGCTGCGGCATGAACCCGCCGCTGTTCGGCTTCCAGAAGCTGCCCTAGGCGCTCCGTTCGGCTGCGGCCTCTCGCGCCTCAGGCGAGGTGCGCGGCCGCGACCAGCGCCCGCGTGTAGCTCTCGCGCGGCGAGTCGAACAACGCCTCCGCCTCGCCTTCCTCGACGACGTCGCCGTCCTTCATCACGATCACGCGATGCGACATCGCGCGCACGACCGCGAGGTCGTGGCTGATGAAGACGTAGCTCATGCCGTAGTGGCGCTGCAGCTCGGCGAGCAGCGCCAGCACCTGCTGCTGCACCGAGACGTCGAGCGCGGAGGTCGGCTCGTCGAGCACGAGCACCTCCGGCCGCAGCACCACCGCGCGCGCGATCGCGATGCGCTGGCGCTGGCCGCCCGAGAACTCGTGCGGGTAACGCTGCAGCACGTTGGCGACGCCGCTGCGAGCGTTGAGGCCGACCTCGTCGAGCATCGCGAGGACCAGCGCTTCGCGCTCCGCCGCTGCAAGCTCCGGCCGATGCAGGGCCACGCCTTCGCCGACGATCTGGCCGACGGTCATGCGCGGGCTGAGCGAGGCGAACGGATCCTGGAAGACCACCTGCATGCGCTTGCGCATCGCGCGCAACTCGCCGCGGGCGGCGTTGTCGGTTCGCGTTCCTGCCATCAGCACCTCGCCGGCGGCGATCGGCTGCAACGCGAGCAGCGCCATGCCGAGGGTCGTCTTGCCCGAGCCCGATTCGCCGACGATGCCGAGCGTCTCGCCGCGGCGCAGCGCGAGCGTCGCGTTGCGCACCGCCAGGAAATGACGCTGCGAGAACCAGCCGGTGCGGATCGGGAAATCGACGCTGACGGCGCGACCCTCGACCAGCGTCGGCGCATCGGCGGCGAGCGGCTGGACGACGCGCTGCGGTCGACTCGCGAGCAGCTTTCGGGTGTAGGCGTGGCGCGGATTCGCGAACACCTCGGCGGTGGTGCCGAGCTCGACCAGCCGGCCGCGCTCCATGACGCCGACCCGATGCGTGAAGCGCCGCACGAGGTTGAGGTCGTGGGTGATGAAGAGGAGCGCCATCTGCATCTCGGCCTGCAACTCGTCGAGCAAGGCAAGGATCTGGGCCTGGATGGTGACGTCGAGCGCCGTCGTCGGCTCGTCGCAGATCAGGAGCCGCGGCCGGCACGCCAGCGCCATCGCGATCATCGCCCGCTGCCGCTGGCCGCCCGAGAGCTGGTGCGGATAGGCGTCGATGCGCCGCTCGGGCTCGGGAATGCCGGTGCGCCGGAGCAGGTCGATCGCCCGGCCGCGGGCCTCGTTCTTGCGCATCGCCTCGTGCTGCTCGAGCACCTCGCCGATCTGGTTGCCGATCGTGTAGAGCGGGTTCAGCGCCGTCATCGGCTCCTGGAAGATCATGGCGATGTCGGCGCCGCGCACCGCGCGCATCTCGCGCGCGGATTTCTTCATCAGGTCGGCCCCGGCGAAGCGGATCGACCCCGATGTGACCGCCGCATCGACGAGGCGCAGCACCGAGAGCGCCGTGATCGACTTGCCCGAGCCCGACTCGCCGACCAGCGCGAACTTCTCGGCCGGCGCGATCGCGAACGAGACGTCGTCGACGACCGTGCTCGCTCCGAAGCGGACGCTCAGGCGATCGACCTCGAGGAGCGAACCCGGGCCGGTCATGACTTGCGGGTGTCGAAGGCGTCGCGCAGCGCGTCGCCGATGAAGGTGAGCAGCAGCATCATCACGACCAGGAGCGCGAAGGTCGGGAAGATGATCCACCAGGCGTCGAGATTCGCCTTGCCCTGGCGCACCAGGTCGCCGAGCGAGGGCACGTCGGGCGGGACGCCGAGGCCGAGGAAGTCGAGCGCCACCAGGCTCAGCACCGCCGCGCTCATGCGAAACGGCAGGAACGTGATCGCCGGCGTCAGCGAGTTCGGCAGCACGTGGCGCCAGATGATCTGCCAGTTCGAGAGGCCGAGCGCCCGCGCCGCCTTGACGAACTCGAGCGAGCGGTTGCGCAGGAACTCGGCCCGCGTGTAATCCGAGAGGCCCACCCAGCCGAACAGCGACAGCAGGATCAGCAACAGGCCGATCGACGGCTGGAAGATCGAGGCGAAGATGATCAGCAGGTACAGCTCCGGAATCGACGTCCAGATCTCGATCAGCCGCTGCATCGTCAGATCGACCCGGCCAGCGAAGTAGCCCTGCACGGCGCCGGCGGCAAGGCCGAGCGCGACGCCGATCGCCGTCAACGCCAACGCAAACAGCACGCTGACGCGAAAGCCGTAGAGCAGTCGCGCGACGACGTCGCGGCCGAGTTGATCGGTCCCGAGCCAGTCGTCCGCGTTCGGCGGCGCCGGGTTGGGCGGCTTGGCGAAATACTCGATCGAGGTCGCCGAATGGCGGTTCGGCGGCAGGATCGTCCAGTTGCCCGGCATCGCGAAGCGGTCGGCGATGAACGGGTCGCTCCAGTCGGTCGGGGTCATGAAGTCGCCGCCGAACTCCACCTCCGGCGGATTGCTGAGCATCGGAACGTACAGCCTGCCGTCGTAGCGCGCCAGCAGCGGCACGTCGTTGCTGAGCACTTCGGCGACGAGGCTGAGCGCGAACATCGCGCCGAAGATCCACAGCGACCACATGCCGAGTCGATGCCGCTTGAAGCGGCGCCACGCACGCTGGTTCGGCGACAGGTGCTCCGCGTCGACAACGACGACGACCGGGCCCGCCGGCACGGCGAGCCCCGCGGCCACCGGATCGATCGCGCTCAGTTGCCCACCGCCGAAAACTGGACCCGCGGGTCGACGACGACGTAGAGCAGGTCGGACACGAGCTTGACGACCAGACCGATCAAGGTGAAGAGGTAGAGCGATCCGAGGACCACCGGGTAGTCGCGCCGGACGATCGAGTCGTAGCTGAGCAGGCCGAGCCCGTCGAGCGAGAACAGGCTCTCGATCAGCAGGGCGCCGGTGAAGAACGCGCCGATGAATGCCGCCGGGAACCCCGTCACCAGCGGGATCATCGCGTTGCGCAGCATGTGCTTCCACAGCACCTTGCGCTCGGGCAGCCCCTTGGCCCGGGCGACGAGCACGTATTGCTTGCGCATCTCCTCGATGAAGGTGTTCTTGGTCAGCATCGTGACGATCGCGAAGCTGCCGATCACGAGGCAGGTCAGCGGCAGCACGAGGTGCCAGAGGTAGTCGGTGATGCGCGCCGGCCAGGCCAGCTCGTCCCAGTTGTCGGAGGTCAGGCCGCGCAGCGGAAAGAGGTCCCAGAACGTGCCGCCGGCGAACAGCACGATCAGGAAGACGCCGAGCACGAAGCCGGGGATCGCGTAGCCGATCAGGACGAAGAGGGTGCTGATCGTGTCGAAGCGGGTGCCGTCCTTGACCGCCTTGGCGATGCCAAGCGGGATCGACACCAGGTACGAGATCAGGAAGGTCCACAGGCCGAGGCTC
>DASXLD010000107.1:0-35022 GCA_036496385.1 Caldimonas sp.
ATCTGCGCAAGCCGCGCGTGCACACGACGGTTGCTCAATCCGCTGCGCTAGCCGACTACTTCGAGTTCGCCTTCTTCGCCGGGCTGCGGCCGTCAGAACAGATTGCGGTGCTGTGGGGTGACGTCGATCTGCGCAGCCAGACGATCGCGATCCGTCGCTCGCGTGTCCTGAAGCAGGAAAAGGATCGGACGAAGACGCACCGGAGCCGGACTGTTGAGCTCAACGACCGCGCCGCGGCCGTGATCGAGAGGCAGCGGGCACGGACACAGCTTGCCGGCGGCAAGGTGTTCATGAATCCTTGGACCGGAAAGGCCTGGAACAACGGCGAAGAGCAGCGCCGCGATTGGATGGCCTGCCTCAAGCGGATCGGCGTGCGGCATCGGCCGCCGAAGGAATGCCGGGACACGTCGGTGACGATGGCCCTGCAGGCTGGCGCTGATCCGTACTACGTCGCAGCGCAGCACGGGCACAGCCTGCAGACAATGATGAGGGACTATGCGGCCTTCATTCCGAAGGGCGACCGCGGCAGGAACCTGGCGGCGATCAACG
This sequence comes from Caldimonas sp., assembly GCA_036496385.1. Classification (GTDB taxonomy): domain Bacteria; phylum Pseudomonadota; class Gammaproteobacteria; order Burkholderiales; family Burkholderiaceae_C; genus Schlegelella_A. The sequence goes on from DASXLD010000107.1 coordinate 550, forward strand.
CAGCGCTAGGGAATGCTGGGAGTGAACCGGATTTCGCAGAAGGGGCGCAGTAGCGCTGCGCTGGCGACCAATCCTCATAGGTAAAACGGTGGAGCGGGTGAAGGGAATCGAACCCTCGTATGAAGCTTGGGAAGCTGCCGTTCTGCCATTGAACTACACCCGCAGGCCGCGGCGATTATAGGCAGCGCCTCTCGTGCGAACCTCCTCCCCGAGGCTTCCTGAACCGCGAAGGCAAGGACGCCCGACGTTCTACCATCGACCCCGCACGCGTCGTCAGCAGCGACGTGTGCGCCACTGACGCGACTCTCGCGAGCGACGAACACGATCTGCCATGAGAAGCCCGGATCCGGGACAGGACGAGAAGACCCGCGAGCCCGCGCCGCGCCCGATCCGCAGCTTCGTCGTCCGCGCCGGCAGGATGGGCCCCGGACAGGCGCGCGCGCTGGCATCGCTCTCGTCGCGCTACGTCGTACCGTTCGCCGACGCGCCACTCGACTTCGCAGCGCTGTTCGGCCGCGTCGCGCCAGTCGTGGTCGAGATCGGCTTCGGCATGGGCGCAGCGACGGCGGCGATCGCTGCTGCGACTCCCGCCGTCGACTACCTCGGGATCGAGGTCCATCCGCCGGGTGTCGGCGCGCTCCTGCAGCGCATCGACGAAGCACGGCTCGGCAACGTGCGGATCGTCAGCCACGACGCGGTCGAGGTCTTGGGCTCGATGATCGCGCCGCGATCGCTCGCCGGCATCCACGTCTTCTTCCCCGACCCGTGGCCCAAGAAGCGCCATCACAAGCGCCGCCTGATCCAGCCTGATGTCGTCAGCCTGCTGGCGAGCCGGCTCGCTGCCGGAGCGACGCTGCACTGCGCGACCGACTGGGAACCCTATGCCGAGCAGATGCTCGCCGTGCTGGCGGCCGAGCCTTCGCTCGTCAACGCTGCCGGCAGCGACTTCGCGGCGCGGCCGCCGGGCCGGCCACTGACGAAGTTCGAGCAGCGCGGGCTCGCGCTCGGCCACGGCGTGCGCGACCTCGTCTTCGCGAAGCGCGCCTGACCGGCGCCGTTCAGTCCTGCCATACGACGAGGCCGCTCCACGCCGTCGCGAGCACCACCAGCCCGAACGCGATCCGATACCAGGCGAACGGCACGAAGGTGTGCGTCGACACGTAGCGCAGCAGCCAGCGGACGCACAGCCACGCGGCGAGGAACGAGAAGACGAGACCGACGGCGAAGAGCGGCAGATCGGCGGCCGAGAGCAGCGCGCGCTCCTTCCACAGGCTGTAGGCGCCGGCGCCGAGCAGCGTCGGGATCGAGAGGAAGAAGCTGAACTCGGTCGCCGCGCGGCGCGACAGGCCGAGCAGCATGCCGCCGATGATGGTCGCGCCCGAGCGGCTCGTTCCCGGGATGAGCGCGAAGCACTGGCACAGGCCGACGCCGAGGGCATCGATCGGCCGCATCGCGTCGACGTCGTCGATGCGCGGCGCGCGGCGGCGCCGCTCGGCCCAGAGGATCACGAAGGCGCCCAGGATGAAGGTCGTCGCGACGACGACGGGCGTGAACAGATGCGCCTTGATCGCCTTGCCGAAGAGGAGCCCGAGGACCACGGCCGGCACGAACGCGATCGCGACATTGAGCGCGAAGCGCCGCGCGCGCAAGTCGCTGCCGAGGCCAGCGAGCGTCGACGCCAGCCGCTCGCGGTAGACGATCATGACGGCGAAGATCGCGCCGCTCTGGATCGCGATCTCGAACACCTTGATCTTCTCGCCGGTGAAGCCGAGCAGCGAACCGGCGAGGATCAGGTGGCCGGTGCTCGAGACCGGCAGGAATTCGGTCAGTCCCTCGACGATGCCCATGAGGGCCGCCTTGCAGAGCAGGATGAGGTCCAAGGCCGATGTCTCCGTCGCGACGCGAAGCGGGCGATGTTAGCGATGCGCCACGGCCCGTCCCCGTGCGACTGCCCCTAGAGGACGCGGAAGTTGACGAACTGCCACGGATCGTCACGATCGATCGGCTCGCTGAACAGCCATTCGCGGTCGACAAGAGGCGTCCAGTCGCTGTAGACGCCGACCAGCTCGCCGAGGTAGGGGCGCGCGATCGCCAGGATCTCGTCGAACGGCAGCTGGTCGGGCTCGACGACATCGCGGTCGGGATTGCGGATCGCCCACACACAGCCGGCGAGGATGCCGGCGGCGACCTGCAGCGTCGTCGCGCTGTTGTGCGGGCAGAGCCTGCGCGCTTCGGCGAGCGTCAGCTGCGAGCCGTACCAGTACGCGCCCTTGCGATGGCCCATCAGCAGGACGCCGAGCTCGTCACGGCCGCCGACGAGCTCGTCCTTGACGACGCGCCGGGCCTCCGGCGCTCGCCAGTTGTGTCCGGCCAGCTCGTGCAGCGAGAGCACGGCGTCGGCCGACGGGTGGTACGCGTAGTGCACCGTGGGCCGATAGCGTGGCCGGCTTTCGTCGCCGACCGTCAGGTACTCGGCGATCGAGATCGACTCGGCGTGGGTGATGAGGAAGCCGTGCTGGCGGCCGCCGAGCGGCGTCCAGCTGCGGACCCGCGTGCTCGCGCCCGGGCGCTGCAGGTAGATCGCGGCCCGGCCGCCGCTCGCGTGGCGGACGCCATCGTCGGGGAACTGGCGCTCGTGGCTGCCCCAGCCGAGCTCGCTCGGCTGCAGCGCCTCGTCGATGAAGGCGTCGACCGACCAGGTATTGACGAACTCGCCCGCTCGCTTGCGCGGCTCCGCCACCTGGGTGTCGTGCTCGGCGACATGGATCACGCGGACGCCCAGGCGCTCGGCCAGACGCGCCCAGCCCGCGCGGTTCGACGGCGGCTCGGCCGCAGCCGCGCCGGTGTCGCGGGCGACGTCGAGCAGCGCCTGCTTGACGAAGTGCGACGCCAGGCCCGGGTTGGCGCCGTGCGTGAGCAGCGCCGTCGGCAAACGCTGCCCCGGGCGACGCAGTGCGAGCGCGGCTTCGCGCAAGACGTAGTTGGTGCGCGTTTCCGGTGCCAGCGAAGGGTCGGTGTAGCCGCCGTGCCAGGGCTCGATCGAGGTGTCGAGATAGAGCGCGCCGCGCTCGCGGCAAAGCGAGATGAGGTCGCAGCTGCCGACGCCGACCGAGACGTTGACGAGCAAGTCGCCCGGCGCCAGCTCGGGCGCGAGCAAGGCGCGGTGGTTGTCGCGCGTCAGCGCGGCGGCGAGCGCCGATGTGCCTGCGCCGCGGGCCGCTGCGACATCGGCCGCCTCGGGCGTGATCACGAGAACGCGGTCGCGGTCGACGACGTGGCGAAGCAGCAGCGGCAAGGCGCCCTGCCCGGTGCTGCCGAAGCCGACCATGACGATGCGGCCGCGGAAATCGACGAGAGCTTGGTCGCGGTCCATGACAGTCGCGAACGTTACAGTACGAATTCCATCGCAGCCCGAACCGCGCAGCGCCGCCATGAACCTCGAGCAAGCCCGCTTCAACATGATCGAGCAGCAGATCCGCCCGTGGGAAGTGCTCGACCAGAGCGTCCTGTCGCTGCTCTCGGTCGTCAAGCGCGAGGACTTCGTCCCCCCGGCGTACCGCCCGCTCGCATTCGTTGACACGCAGGTGCCGCTGCCGAACGGCCAGGCGATGCTCGAGCCGAAGGTGGAAGCACGACTGCTGCAGGAGCTCGTCGTCCAGCGCCACGAGCGCGTGCTCGAGATCGGCGCCGGGTCGGGCTACATGGCGGCGCTGCTCGCCCACAAGTCGCAGCACGTGACGACCGTCGAGATCGATCCCGAGCTGGCGCGGCTGGCGAGCGAGAACCTGAAGCGCGCGTGGGTGCTGAACGCACGAGTTATCGAAGCCGACGCGGCGAGAGGGCTTCTCGTCGACGGCCCCTTCGACGTCATCGTCGTCTCCGGCTCGGTCGCCGAGGTGCCGCGTTCGCTGCTCGGCCAGCTCAAGCCCGGCGGCAGGCTGACCGCGATCGTCGGCCAGCAGCCGATCATGCAGGCGGTCCTCCTCACCCGTGGCGACGACGCCGGCCATTCGACGGTCGAGCTGTTCGACACCGTCGCGCCGCGCCTGGTCGGCTTCCCGGAGCCGAGCCGCTTCACCTTCTGACGACGGCCCCAGAGGACGATGCCGGCGCGCAGCCCGTCGCAGGGATTCGCGGTCACGGTCGCCTCCAGGCGCAGGTCGTCGCATCGACGCACCGGGCAAGGACCGGCTCGCCTATAACCTCGCGGGGCGCCGCGGCCGCCACCCCGGCACCGCCTCGCGCCCGCAGCGCTGCAGAGAACTCCGCACACAAGGGAACCCGCATGTCCGTCGAGATTCGAACCCCGCGCCGATCGCATCGGCGCCAACGTCGTGCGTCGGTCATCGGGACCGCGGCGGTCGTCGCCGGACTGCTGCTTGTGTCGACACCGCTGCGCGCGCAGTCGCTGCTCGAGCTCTACGAGGCGGCCCACGGCTACGACGCGACCTATCTGGCGGCGCGCGCCCTCGCTGATTCGGCGACCTACCGCGTCGAGCAGACCCGCGCGCTGATGCGGCCGAGCGCCTCGCTCACGGCCGACGTCGGCCGGGCGCAGACCAAGCCGACGGTCGGCGACAACTTCGGCAGCAACGCGCTTAGCGCGACACTGAACGGCAAGCAACCGCTCTTCAACCGCGGCAACAGCGCGACGATCGCCCAATCCGAACGCACGCTCGAGTCATCGCTCGCCGACCTCGACACCGCCGAGCAGGATCTCATCCTGCGCCTCAGCCAGGCGTACTTCGACGTCCTCGGCGCCCAGGACACCCTGGAGACGACACGCGCGAACAAGACCGCGATCGCGGAGCAGCTCGCGTCGGCCAAGCGCAATTTCGAAGTCGGCACGGCGACGATCACCGACACCCGCGAGGCGCAGGCGCGGTTCGACCTCGCGACGGCGCAGGAAATCGCCGCCAGCAACGACCTCGTCACCAAGCGGATCGCGCTCGACCAGCTGGTCGGCCGCGACAACGTCGTGCCGCGCCAGCTTGCCGGGCCCCTGGTGATGCCGCCGACGGCGTCGACCCCGGTCGACGAGCTCGTCAGCCGCGCTGCCGAGGAACACCCGGCGGTGCGGCGCGCCCAGGTCGCCTACGACGTCGCCCAGCTCGAAACCGAGAAGGCGCGCGCGCAGGCGCTGCCGACGATCGACGCGATCGCTTCGGTCACCGGCGGCCGCGGCACGATCGCGGCGAACGCCACCGGCTACAACGCTGCCGGCACGCTCGGCGTCCAGATCAACGTGCCGCTCTACGCCGGCGGCGCGATCCAGAACCGCATCCGCGAGACCATCGTCCTCGAGGAGCGCTCGCGCAACGACCTGGAAGCGGCACGCCGCGCCGTGACGCAGACGACACGACAGGCGTACTACACCATGCAGTCGAGCGTCGCGCAGGTGAAGGCGCTCGAGGCCGCCGAGGCGTCGAGCCAGCTGGCGCTGGAAGCGACGCAGCTCGGCTACCGCGTCGGCATCCGTGTCAACGTCGACGTCCTGAACGCGCAGAGCCAGCTCTACCAGACGCGGCGCGATCTCGCCCGGGCGCGCTACGACGTGCTGCTGGCGACGCTGCGCCTCCGGCAAGCCTCGGGGCGGCTGGTGGCGTCCGACGTCCTCGGCATCGACCGCTTGCTCGTGAAGTAGTCGCGTTCTCAGGGCCGGGTCGAAGAGCGCTTGCACAGTTCTTGACATCCGCCACACGCCGGCTTGACACGCGGCGAGGAGAATCGCGGCACTCACGGGAGGTGTCGTGACGTCTTCCTCGTCCCTGCCGGCCGCGATCGCGGCGCATCGCTTCGGTCTCGGCGAAGCCGATCTCGCGATCGTCGGCGGCGATGCGCGCGGCTGGCTCGCGGCGCAGATCGGCCGCGCCGACCTGCCGCGTGGCGAAGGGCTGCTCGACACGCGCGCGGCGCTGGAACACACCGCCGCCGAGCGCGAGAAGCGCCAGCTCGCGAAGAACCCGCCGCCCGGAACGACCGCGGCGCAGATTCTCACCGGCCACTACCGCGAGGTCACCATCGCCGACGTGCGGTCGCGGCTGGCGACCGCAGCAGCGACGACGCGTCCGTTCGCCGAACGGCTGCAATGGTTCTGGGCCAACCACTTCACTGTCTCGCTCCTGAAAGGCAGCACGCGCGGGCTCGCCGGCGCGTTCGAGCGCGACGCGATCCGGCCCCACATCGCCGGCCGCTTCGAGACGCTGCTGGTCGCCTCGACCACGCATCCGGCGATGCTGCGCTACCTCGACAACGTCCAGTCGGCGGGGCCGCACTCGCGCGTGGTCGCGTTCGAATCGAAACGAGCGGCGCGCAACGAGCAGACGCCTCGCGTCACCGGCATCAACGAGAACCTCGCCCGCGAAGTGCTGGAATTGCACACGCTCGGCGCCGAGGCCGCGCGCGCCGGCATCTACACCCAGGCCGACGTGGCGGCCTTCGCCGCTGTGCTGAGCGGCTGGCGCGTCGGCCAGGACGCGACCTGGAACGGTGCCGCGCCGTTCGAAGCCAACTGGCACGAGCCGGGGACGAAGACGGTCCTCGGTCGGACCTATCCCGAAGGGCCGGATGCGCTCAAGCTGGTGCTGCATGATCTCGCGCACCATCCGGCGACGGCACGATTCGTCGCCACCAAGCTGGCGCGCCACTTCGTCGCCGACGAGCCGCCCGCGGCGCTGGTCGAGCGGCTGAGCGCCGTCTATCTGGCCAACGACGGCGAGCTCTCCAGCGTCTACCGGGCCTTGATCGCGACCGATGCGGCGTGGGCCGCGCAACCAGCGAAACTGAAGACTCCCGAGGAGTTCGTCGTCTCGACGACGCGCGTGCTCGGCATCGGCGAGCGCATGTTCGAACGCGCCGACGGCGTCAATCCGGCGGCCGGCATCGGTGCGCTCGGCCAACGGATCCTCGCCGCTCCCTCGCCGGCCGGCTGGAGCGACCGCGCCGACGACTGGCTCGGTCCCGACGCAGTGTGGAAGCGCGTCGAATGGGCGACGCGCGTCGCCGATCGCGCCGGCCGGACGGTCGACGCGCGCCGCGTCGCCGAGAAGAGTCTCGGTCCGCTCCTCGGCAGCGAGACCGCGCAGCAGCTCGAGCGCGCCGCCGATGCGCCGCAGGCGCTCGCGCTGTTGCTGCTCGCGCCGGAATTCCAGCGTCGCTGAACGGAGTCGCTATGACGCCAACACCGAGCGAACCTCGAGGTCGCACCGCTGCCGGCGGTGACACGCCGTCGTCTGCGCGCCGGCGCCTGCTCGCCGGCGTCGCCGCGGCAGGCGCGCTCGCCGTCGCGCCGCGCCTGGCCTTCGCGGGCGCCGGCGCTCCCGGCGGCAATCGCTTCGTGCTCGTCGTCCTGCGCGGCGGCATGGATGGCCTGAGTGCAGCGCCGGCGATCGGCGATCCCGACTTCGCGAGCGCACGCGGCCCGCTCGCGCAGTTCGGCGCACGCGCCCTCGCCATCGATTCGACGTTCGCGCTCCACCCCAACCTGGTCGAGCTGCATGCGATGGTCGAGCGGCGCGAAGCGACCGTGGTCCATGCGGTCAGCCTTGCCTATCGCCAACGGTCGCATTTCGACGCCCAGCAGGTGCTCGAAAGCGGCGCGACGCGGCCGTACGAGCTGCGAACCGGCTGGCTCGGCCGCGCGCTCGCCGCCAGCGGCGAGAAAGGGATCGCGCTCGAGACCAGTGTCCCGCTCGTCCTCCGTGGCCGCGCCGCGGTCGACACCTGGGCGCCTTCGGTGCTGCCCGATCCGTCTGCCGATCTCGTCGCCCGGCTCGAACGCATCTACGCCGGCGATCCGGCGCTGGCGACGGCGCTGCAGCGCGCCAGGATGCTCCATCTCGACGGGCCGCAGCTGGCCGGCACGGAGCCGATGGCAGCGGACGCGATGGCGGCCGGCGCCGCGCCGCGACCGGGCGCATTCGTCGTCCTGGCACACCGCGCGGCCGAATTCCTCGCTCAGCCTGCCGGGCCGCAAGCTGCGGTGCTCGAGATCGGCGGCTGGGACACGCACGCGAACCAGGCCAACCCGAACGGCCCGCTCGCCAACGGGCTGCGCCAGCTCGACGCCGGCCTCGCTGCGTTGCGCAACGACCTTGACGCCGCAGGTGCGTGGCGCCGCACCGTCGTCGTTGTCGCGAGCGAGTTCGGCCGCGAGGTCGCCGTCAACGGAACGCTCGGCACCGATCACGGCAGCGGCGGGGTCGCGTTCGTCCTCGGCGGCGCGGTGCGTGGCGGCGTCGTCGCCGATTGGCCCGGTCTCGCGCGCGCACAGCGCTTCGAAGGCCGCGACCTGCGCGCGACGACGGATCTGCGCGCGGTGCTGAAAGGCGCCCTCGGCGACCACCTGCAGCTGTCGTCCCGAGTCCTCGAGCGCGACGTGTTTCCAGCCAGCGAGAACGTTCGCCCGCTCGCGCTCCTGCGCGCCTGAGCGAAGCGCGCGTTAGGCGCGCGAATGGAAGTCGGCAAGCTCGAGAATGCGGCGTGCCATGCGCTCGGCCGCGCCGCGATGCGCGCTCGCGAACGCACGCGCAGCCGCGGACTGCTGCTCGCGCCCGGCCGCGCCGGCGGGCGACGCGATCGTGATCGCCGCGGCGACCCCGGCGCCGAGGTCGGCAACGCGGGTCGCCGCGCCGGCCGCGATCGCCAGCTCAGCGGCGTCGCTGAAGTTGAACGTGTGCGGCCCCAGCACGAGCGGGCAGCCGCACGCTGCCGCCTCGATCAGGTTCTGGCCGCCGAGCGGCGCGAAGCTGCCGCCGAGCAAGGCAACATCGGCGAGCGCGTACCACGCCGGCATCTCGAGCATCGAGTCGCCGAGCCAGACATCGACCTGCCCGGCATCGGCCGGCGGTTGCCCGGCGACCCACGCGCTTCGGCGCGAGCACGTGAGGCCGGCCGCGGCGATCATCTCGGCGACGGCGTCGAAGCGCTGCGGATGGCGCGGCACCACAACGAGCAGCGGCCGCGGTGCCGCCGACGCGCGCCACGCCGCGAGGAGATCGGCCTCCTCGCCTTCACGGCTCGATGCGGCGAGAACGACGCCGCGTCCGATCCGGGTGCGCCAGGCGCGGCCGCGGTCGAGCAGCTCGGGGTCCGGAGCGAGGTCGTACTTCAGATTGCCGACAACGCTCACTTCGCGAACGCCGGCGTCACGGAGTCGCCCGGCGTCGGCGTCGGTTTGCGCGAGCGCCGCCGCCAGGCTCACGAACGCCGGCCGCAGCAAGGCGTCGACGCGTGCGCCGCGGCGCCGGCTGCGCTCGCTGAGACGTGCGTTCGCGAGAACGACCGGAACGTCGTCGCGCGCGGCGGCGGCGAGCAGGTTGGGCCAGATCTCCGTCTCCATCAGCACGCCGACCGCGGGCGCGACGCGACGCACGAAACGGCGCACCGCGCCCGGGGTGTCGAACGGCAGCCAGAGCTGACGGTCGCCTTCGCGCAGCAATGCTTGCCCGGCGGCACGACCGGTCGCGGTGCCGTGCGTGAAGACGAATCGAATCCCCGGCCGCAGGTGCCGCAGCGCGTCGACGAGTGGCGCCGCCGCGCGCGTCTCGCCAAGCGATACCGCGTGCAGCCACACCGCGCCGGGCGCGACGGCTTCGCGATAGAAGCCGAAGCGCTCGCCGATGGCGCTCGCGTAGAGCGCCTCGCGACGGCCGCGCCAGCGCAGCTTCAGCCAATACAGTGGCACGGCGCCGCGGACGAGCAGCGAGTAGCCGGCGCGGGCGAGCCGCTGGCGCACGGTCGCGCTCACGCGCCCTTGCGCGCCAGCGCAGCGCCGCGGGCCGCATCCTGGACGCGGTTCCATGCCGACCAGACCGCAGCCACGGTCGGCGTCGGATCGTCTTCGATCGCGACCTGCAAGCCGACGCCGTGGCGTGGCTGCGGGCCCGTCCGCCACGAGGTCGGGAAGTTGTAGATCTGCACGTGCGGCAGGCCGAGCGCGACGGCGATGTGGCTCGGCCCGCTGTCGACGCCGATCACGCCGGCGCTGCCGGCGAGACGATCGATGAAAGCGCCGAGCTCCATGGCCGGCCAGACCGCGCAGCTCGCGCCGCCGATCGCCTCGGCGATGGTGCGCCCCCGTGCCGCTTCGGCGGGGTTCGACTGCGGCAGCGCGACGTTCCAGCCCTGGTCGACGAGACGCCGGCCGAGCTCGATCCAATGCGTCTCGGGCCACAGCTTGTCGGCGCGCGAGGTGCCATGGACGAGGACCACCGTGCGTTCCCGTTCGGGAGCCGGCGTCGGGCGTGCCCGCAGGCCGAACGTCGGCGCCGGGTCGATCCGGGTGCCGAGCGCGGCGGCGGCGAGCTCGCGGGCCCGGTCGAGCGCATGGCTGTGCTGCTCGACCCGGATCGCGTGCGTCGCGAGGAAACGCGCCGGCCACTCGTGGCTCGCGCCGTCGGTGCGGTTCGCGAGGCCCCAGCTCGGCCCGCGCGCGAGCGCCGCGATCAGCGCCGCCTTGGTCAGCCCCTGCAGCTCGAGGACGCAGTCGTAGCGGTCGCGACGAAGGCGACCAACGAAGGCACGCGCCTCGGCACGGGTCGCCGCGCGCGACCAGCCTTCGCGCGTCCAGCGTCTGAGCGGGCATTCGATCCATTCGGCGACGCCGTCGACGCGAGCCAGGAGCGGCGCGAACGCGGGCTCGACGACCCAGTCGATCCGCGCCTGCGGATGCGCGGCGCGGATGTCGGCGACGACCGGCAACGTGTGGACGACGTCGCCGAGCGACGACAGCTTGACGATCAAGACCCGCATCGCGCGGCCGCCGCTGTCGACGAGGCCGGGCGCACGTGCGCTCCGGAGCTCAATGCGCTGCCGCCTGCACGCGGGCATCGGGCTTGACCGCGCGCAGCGCCGCCATGCAATCGGACTCGATCCGCGCGAGCGCTTCCGGCGTCGTGCCTTCGAAGCGCAGCACCAGCACCGGCGTCGTGTTCGACGCCCGCACGAGGCCGAAGCCGTCGTCGTACTCGACCCGGACGCCGTCGATCGTCACGACTTCCCGGGCGCCAGGGAACTTCGCCTCGGCGCGCAGGCGCGCGACGACCGCCGCCGGCTCGCCCTCGGCACAGCCGACGTTGAGCTCGGGCGTCGAGTAGCTCGTCGGCAAGGCGTCGAGCACCGCGCTCGGGTCGGCGCTCTTGCTGACGATCTCGAGCAACCGCGCCGCCGTGTAGGTCGCATCGTCGAAGCCGTACCAGCGTTCGCCGAAGAAGATGTGGCCGCTCATCTCGCCGGCGAGCGGCGCGCCGATCTCGCGCATCTTCGCCTTGATCAGCGAGTGGCCGGTCTTCCACATCATCGGCACCCCGCCGGCGGCACGGATCAAGGGCGCGATCCGCTGCGAGCACTTGACGTCGTAGAGGATCGTCGCGCCGCGCTCGCGCTTGAGCACGTCGCGCGCGAACAGCATCAACTGGCGGTCCGGGTAGACGATGTCGCCCGACTTGGTGACGACGCCGAGGCGATCGCCGTCGCCGTCGAAGGCGAGGCCGAGCTCGGCATCGCCGCTCCTGACGACGCGCGCCAGATCGGCGAGGTTCTCCGGCTTGCTCGGATCGGGATGGTGGTTCGGGAACTTGCCGTCGACCTCCGAATACAGCTCGTGCACGGTGCAGCCGAGGGCGCGCAGGATGCCAGGCGCCGAGGCGCCGGCGATGCCGTTGCCGGAGTCGACCGCGATCGTCATCGGCCGTGCCAGGCGGCAGTCGGCGACGATGCGGGCGCGGTATTCGGCGAGGACGTCCATCGTCGCCGTGCGACCGCGGCCCTGCACCGCCTCACCCGTCTCCATCCGTCGACGCAGCCGCTGGATTGCATCGCCGTGGATCGCAGCGCCGACGACGACCATCTTGAAGCCGTTGTCGTCCTTCGGGTTGTGGCTGCCGGTGACCTGGATGCCGCTCGTGCATCGGTATCGGCCGCGCGTCGCGGCGACGTAGTAGAGCATCGGCGTCGTCACCGCGCCGAGGTCGACGACGTCGAGCCCGGTCGACGCCAGCCCGTGCACCAGCGCAGCCTGCAGCGAGGGGCCCGAGATGCGGCCGTCGCGACCGACCGCGACGGCACGATCGCCGGCCGCGAGCACCTCGCTGCCGAAGGCGCGGCCGAGCTGCTCGGCGAAGCGTTCGTCGATGGTCTTGCCCACGGTGCCACGGATGTCGTAGGCCTTGAAGACCGAAGCGCTGACGTGCATGAAAAGGCCGGGCCGCGAGGGACGGGCCATTGTAGGGACCGGGTTTCTCGCGGCCTTTCGCCGGCGCGCTCAAGTCGGCGCCGGCAAGGTCGATATCACGGCAGGAATTCGTCCGAGGACGCCTTGCACCCCCGTTTCGCCCTCACGCTCGTCCTGCCGGCGCTGCTCGTCTGCGGCTGCAAGAAGGACGACGCGCCGGAAGCCGCCTCGAAGCCGCAGACGACGGCGTCGGCGCGCAAGGCCCAGGCCGCACCGCCGCACGATCGCCGCGAGTACACCGACATGCCGACCGCCGGCACGCAGACCTATTCACACACGACCGGCCAGGCGATCGCCGCCGAGGCGCTGCGCGGCGGCCCGCGCGGCGAGCCGCGCATCTTCGAGAGCGCCGAAGAGATGGCCGAGCTGGCCCGCGGACGCTCGCCGAAGACGATGAACGCCCAGTTCCGCTACTACCTCGCCGGCGTCGCGATGGTGCCGCCCAAGGGCGATTGCGCGAAGCCGCTGCTCGCCGTCAACCTCGCGATCGAGAACCTGCACGGCGCGCCGACCGCGGCGATCTACGGCGAGTTCACGTTCACCCAGGTGGCCGGCGGCGACGGCTCGTCGCTGGTCGAGACGGTCGCCGTGCCGTACCACGCCGACATCATCGGGCCGTTCTCGAACCAACAGGGCGGCATCGTCTACGTGACCGCGTACCTCGAGCAGACCGACGCCGTGCGCGACTCGGAACGCTGGGCCGCGATCGCATCGGTGAACCCGCAGCGGCTCAAGGTCTGGTTCCGGCCCGAGGCGTTCTACTACGCCGACAACACCCAGTTCGGGCTGCGCACCGGCAAGATCGCGGCGCAACGGCAGGTCATGACCTGCGGCGGCAGCGAAGGCGCGAAGCCCGTCCTCAAATAGCGTCGCTCAGCCACGGGCGAGGAGCCTCGCGGCGAGCCAACGGCAGAGCGCGCTGTCGGGGTCGACGAAGCCGTCGATTGCCGAAAAGTGATTCGCTCCCGCTTGCGGCAGCAGCTCGCCGCGATTGCCGGCGGCCTGCCACGCCGCGTGAAAGTCGGTCGACTGACGGCCGAACTCGGCGCTCTCGTCGGCGCCCCAGGTGACGAGCGCCGGCGTCGCGCACGGCCGCACCGCGAACATCGGCGAGTTGCGCCGGGCGATCCCGTCGTCGATCTGGATCGACGGCTGCAGATAGCTGTAGCGCAGCGGCTCGATGTCGTAGATGCCGCTGACGAGGACGGCAGCGGCGAGCGGGTCGCGCCCGAGGCCGTACTCTTCGTCCCAGCGCGCCTCGAGGCACATCGCCGTCAGGTGACCGCCCGCCGAATGGCCGCCGAGCGCGACACGCGACGGGTCGCCGCCGTGCTCGCCGATCCGGCGCAGCGTCCAGGCGACGGCAGCGCGGCACTGGCGCACGATCTCGTCGATCGTCACCTTCGGGCAGAGCGAATAGTCGACGACGACGGTCGTGATGCCGAGCGGGACGAGGCCGAGGGCGACGAGGTGGTAGTCCCTGGCCGCGAAGCGGCGCCAGTAGCCGCCGTGGATGAAGACGAACACCGGCGCGCCGGGCCGCTCGGCGGGGAAGACGTCGAGCGTCTCGTCGAGCGTCGCCCCGTACGCAATGCCGGCGGTGGAGCGAAGCCGCGCCCGCGCTTCGGCGCTCAGCTCGCCGTGGCGGCGCAGCCGCTCCGCCGAATCGGCGACCGCGGCGCCGGCGTTGTACTCGGCGTCGATCTCGGCCTGCGACGCGAACCGGCGGTGGAGCAGCGGGGTCGCCATGCTGCGAGTCTATGGGAGCGCCCCGAATGTTCGCGCCGGGCCGACCGGCCTAGACTCGAAGCCGTTGCGGCGCGGGAGCTTCCCGCGCTCTCTGCACAGAGGCCAGGATGGACGTCACCGCACTCGTCGAGCCCGACCGTGTCCACAAGACGGTCTACACGAACCAGCAGATCTTCGACGCCGAGATGGCGAACATCTGGGAGAAGATCTGGGTCTATTGCGGCCACGAGTCGCAGGTGCCCCACCGGGGCGACTACTACGCGGTGACGATCGGGCGCCAGCCGATGGTCATGATCCGCCAGGCCGATGACAGCGTCGCGGTGCTCTACAACCGCTGCCCGCACCGGGGCGTCCAGGTCGTCGGCAACCTCAAGGGCAACACCGGCAGCGCCTTCGTCTGCTCGTACCACGCCTGGAGCTTTCACCTCGACGGCAGCGTGCGCGCGATCCCGCTCGCCAAGGGCTACGAGGGAACCCGGATGACGCGCGACAACCCCGACTGCGGCATGAAGCGCGCGGCGCGCACCGACAGCTACCGCGGCTTCGTCTTCGCCAGCCTTGCCGATGACGGGCCGTCGCTCGCCGAGTTCCTCGGCGACGCGAAGATCGCGTTCGACGACATGTGCGACCGCTCGCCGCTCGGCGAAGTCGAGGTCGTGCCGATCTGCCACCGCATCATGCAGCACTCGAACTGGAAGTTCTTCATGGAGAACCAGCTCGACGCGCTCCATCCCTCGGTGACCCACCAGTCGACCGGCATCGCGGCGGGCAGGGTCGAGAAGCGCCTGAAGGCAGAGCAAGGCGCGGCGCCTCTCTACTACCACTACCTGTCGACGTTCGCGTCGAGCTTCGAGCAGTGGGACTCGGTGCAGACGATCAACTTCCCGCGCGGCCACGGCATCCTGAAGGCCTACATGGGACTCAGGCCGCGCGATCCCGACACGCTCGAATACGAGGCGCTGCTGAAGAACGCATACGGCGAGGCGAAGACCGAGGAGTACCTCTCGCGCAGCATCCACCACGTCCTCGTCTATCCGTATCTCTCGGTCCAATCGCCGCTGCAGCAGCTGCGGTGCCTGCGCCCGGTCTCGCCCGACAAGACGCTGTCGGAGATCTGGCACTTCCGTCTGAAGGGCGCTCCCGAGGCGATTTATCGCAGGAGCCTGTGGTACTACAACCTCGTCAACTCGCCGGCGACGATGATCAACGCCGACGACCTCGAGAACTGGACCAAGGGCCAGTGGGGGCTGCAATCGAACGGCGGCGACTGGGTGAGCTTTCACCGCTACTTCGGCGACGATCGCGAAGAGAACGGCGTCACCTACTCGAACCACGGCACTTCGGAGGCGGTGATGCGCAACCAGTTCAAGGCGTGGACGCGCTACATGGAGAGTGCGTGACGGAGGCGACGATGGCGAACGCGAAAGACAACGCCGCGACGCGTGCGATCCCGAGCGCGGGTCCGGATTTCGAGCACCTGCTCGCGCAGGAGGTGGTGATCGAGGCCGGCGAAGAAACGGCGACGACGGGCGCGCAGGCGATCGCGCCCGATCACTCGCCGCGTGCGCCGGCGGTCGAGAGCAAGGCCGAAGCGCTGCCGGGTCCCGGCCTGCTCGCCGCCGGCGCTGCCGACGTGCAGCGCGAGGTCGAGCAGTTCCTCTACCGCCAGGCCGAGCTGCTCGACGGCAAGCACTGGCAGGCATTCATCGACCTCTTCGCCGCCGACGGCGTCTACTGGATGCCGGTGACTCGCGAGCAGACCGAGTGGGAAGGGTCGCCCTCGATCTTCGCCGAGGACAAGCTGATGATGGAGATCAGGAAGGGCCGCGTCTCGCACCCCAACGCCTGGTCGCAGGCGCCGATGTGGGAGACCAACCACATCGTCAGCCACGTCGCCATCGAGTCGGCGACGCCGAGCACGATCGAGGTCCGGTCGCGCTTCCACATGATGGAGCTGCGGCGCGACGCGCTGCGCCACTTCGGCGGCAGCTACCGGCACACGCTGGTCCGTGACGGCCACGGCGGCTTGCGCATCAAGCTGCAACGCGTCGACCTGTTCAACGGCCAGGCGCCGTTCGACTATGTGCTGCAGATCTGGGTCTGACCGCGCATTCGTGCGCCGGCAACGAAAGCCGGCTCAGGCGACACTCGCGTCATCGACACATTCGCAGCCGACCGGTATGAATCGAGCGACGACGGTGACTGGAGGGGCGCTGCTGCTGCTCGGGCTGCAGGCGGTGTGCCTGGCCGGCGGCATCAGCGGCAAAGTCGTGCTCTCGGGGCCGCAGCCGGCGGCCAGGAAGGTCGACGTCACGATCGACCAGTACGCGTGCGGCACGGCCAAGGATCCCGACGACCTCGTGGTGTCGCCGCGGCACGAGGTCGCCAACGCGGTGGTCTGGATCGAGAACCCGCCGCCCGGCGCGGCCTGGCCGGCCGCGGCTGCGAGACCGATGGTCGACCAGCGCGGCTGCGCCTTCGTGCCGCGCGTCGTCGTCGTTCCCGCCGGCGGCACCGTCGATTTCCTCAACAACGACCGCCTGCTCCACAACATCCACGCCACGCCGAAGCTGAACGCAACCTTCAACCGCACGCAGCCGAAGGACCGCACGATCCCGATCACGTTCCAGAAGGCCGAGATCGTGCGCATCGACTGCGACCTGCACTCGTGGATGCGGGCCTGGGTCGTCGTCGCCGATCACCCTTACTACCGCGTCACGCCGGCCGACGGCGCCTTCGCCTACGACAACCTGCCGGCGGGCAAGTACAAGCTCAAGATCTGGCACGAACGGCTGGGCACCGTCACGCAAGAGGTCGCGGTGCCCGACAAGGGCAACGCTGCGCTGAACGTCGAGCTGAAGCTGCCCTGAGTCCGAACCGCGAAGCGGCGCTCGCCGGCTAGGGGACGACGGTGATCTTGCGCGTCGCTTCCCAGGCCGCCGAGTGCGTCGGTTCGGCCAGGGCCCGCAGCGCGCCGCCCTCGTCGAGGGCGATTGTGAAGGTCACGGTCGGCGCCGAATAGACCGGGTGCAGGTAGACGCGCGAGATCTCCACCGAGTCCTTGTAGAGGGCGATGTAGCGCACGAAGTGCTCCTGCAGCGAGGGGTGCATCGAGCCGACGCCGACGCTGACCGTGACCTTGAACCACTGGCCGCGCCGCACCGTGTCCGGCGCTTCGATCTTCGGCGTGTGCTTCGGGTCCTGCGTCGTGTGCAGCTTCTGGAACTCGGGCGTGAACTGCTCGGCCTGTTCGCCGGCAGCTTGCCCGTGGACCGGCCACGGCAACGCCGCGGCGAGAGCCAGCATCGCCAGCGAGAGCTTCCTCATGACGCCTCCTCGGGAAGGAACTGACGCAGCAGTGCGAGCAGCTCGCGCGGGCTGTACGGCTTGGCCAGATAGCCGGCCGCACCCGCCGCGGTGGCGCGCTCGCGATCGCCGCTCATCGCGAACGACGTGATGATCACGATCGGGATGTCCTGGGTCCGGGCGTCGGCGCGCAGGATCCGCGTCGCGTCGAGCCCCGACATCTTCGGCAGCTGCACGTCCATCAGGATGAGGTCCGGGATCACCTCGAATGCGGCGGCGACGCCGGCCTCGCCGTCGACCGCCTCGACCAGCCGATAGCCGCTGCGGCCGAGCAGCTGGCGAACGATCTTGCGGTTGTACTCGTTGTCTTCCACGTAGAGCACGGTACGTTGGCTCATGCTGCAGCCTCCCCAACCCTGAGCGGCACGCTGAAGAAAAACGTCGAGCCGACGCCGACCCGGCTCTCCACCCAGATGCGGCCGCCATGCATCTCGACGAACCTCTTGCTGATGCTGAGGCCGAGCCCGGTACCGCCGAACTGCCGCGTCACGGCGGCGTCGACTTGCCGGAACTCGGCGAAGACATTGTCGATCTCTTCCGGCGGAATGCCGATGCCCGTGTCGCTGACGCGGTAGACCAGCTGGTCGCCCTGCCGCGAGGCCCCGATGCAGACCTCGCCGCTGCGAGTGAACTTCAACGCGTTGCCGGCGAGATTCATCAGGCACTGCGCCAGCCGGCCGCTGTCGCCGCGCGCGACGGGCAAGTCGCCGGCGACGTCGGTGACGAAGCGCAGGCCCTTCTCATCGGCGAGCGAGCGCAGCGCCGTCCGGACCGAGCCGACCAGCTCCGGCACCAGGTAGTCGTCGAGCGCGAGCTCCATCCGGCCGGCCTCGATCTTGGAGAGGTCGAGCACCTCGTTGATGAGCTTGAGCAGGTGACGGCCATTGACCTGGACGTCGTTCAGCGGGTCCTTCAGCTCCACCGGCACCTCGCCGTAGAGGCCGTCGGTGATCATCTCCGTGAAGCCGAGGATCGCATTGAGCGGCGTGCGCAGCTCGTGACTCATGTTCGAGAGGAACTCGGACTTCGCCCGGCTCGCGCGCTCGAGGCGGCTGTTCAGCTGCGCCAGCTCCGAGGCGGCCTCCACCTTCATCCGATCGAGCCGCTGCAGCTCCTGGCTCATGCGGTTCATCCGCTCGGCCAGCGCCCCGAACTCGTCGCGGTTGGGCAGCTCGACCCGCCGGTCGAAGGCGCCCGTCGCGACGTGGTCGAGAAAGGCCTGGGCTTCGCGCACCGGCAGGATGACCGACCACGAGATCACGAAGCCGCACAACCAGGCGAGCGCGACCGCCGAGACCGAGAGAATGCCGCTCGTCACGAGCAGCTCGCGATTGGCGTTCTCGATGTTGTCGCGCAGCGCGCCCATTCGCCGCCGCTCGGCGTCGACCAGCCTGGCGACCCGGGCGCCGATCTCCGCGTCGATGCGCTCCTGGTGGGCGAGCAGCTCGCGGGTGACGTTGCCGAGCGTGCGATCGCGAATGGCGTTGGCGATGTCGGCCACCACCGCCATCGCCTCGTCCTGCGAGGCGCGGACCTGCTCGACGAGGCCGTGCTGCTCGGCCATCTCGTCGGCGTCGAGCCTGGCGAGCAGCTCGTTGAAGCGGTTGTTCTCGCGCAGGATCCTGGCGATGGCCGCTTCGTCCTGCGACAGCAGCGCCAGCACCGAGAACTGCATCTGGCGGGCGAGCACCTGCTCGACCTGCTGCGACCAGTCGACGCGCTCGTGCGCCTCGTCGAGCAGCCTGCCCTGCTCGGTCGTCTTGTGGACGGTATGGACGCCGAACGCGGCCATCGCGACGAAGAGCACGGTGACGACCCCGAATGCGGCCATCAGCTTGGTGTGCAGCGATGCCGGGACGCCTGCGACCCGGCGCACGAGGGCATCGAGCGGCGACCGGGCGAGCACAGATGCGGCGAGCTGCTCCAGCTTGATGTGATGCTCCGCCCGATGATGTTCGTCGGATACTACACCGCTGACATCGATCGACCGGGCGTCGAACACGCCCTGGAGGCCCCTGCTTGAGAACGCCGCCGCGCATCCTCGTCGTCGACGACAACCCGACGAACATCAAGATCCTGCAGACGCGGCTTGCGAGCGCCGGCTATGCCGTCGTGACTGCCGCCGACGGCGATGAGGCGCTGGTCGCGGCACGCGAAGCGACGCCGGATCTGATCCTGCTCGACGTCATGATGCCGCGCCTCGACGGCATCGAGGTCTGCAAGCGGCTGCGTGCCGATGCCGACTTCCCGTTCACGCCGATCATCCTCGTCACCGCGCTGAGCGAGAGCAAGGACGTGATCGCCGGGCTCGAGGCCGGCGGCGACGAATACCTCACCAAGCCGATCGACCATGGCGCGCTGCTGGCCCGCGTGCGATCGATGCTACGCATCAAGGAGCTGCACGATCGCGCCCAGGAGCTCAGCGCGGAGCTGGCGCGCTGGAATGCCTCGCTCGAGACCCGGGTCGCCGAGCAGGTGGCGGAGCTCGAGCGCGTCGGCCGGCTGCGCCGCTTCTTCTCGCCGCAGCTGGCGCAGGCGATCCTCAGCGGCGGCGCCGACGATCCGATGCGCAGCCATCGGCGCGAAGTCACGGTGGTGTTCTGCGACCTGCGCGGCTTCACCGCGTTCGCCGAGCTCGCCGAGCCGGAGGAGGTGATGGGCGTGCTGCGCGAGTACCACGCGGCGACCGGCGCCCTCGTCCTCGAGTACGAAGGAACGCTCGAGCGCTTCACCGGCGACGGCATGATGATCTTCTTCAACGACCCCGTTCCGATGCCCGACGCGCCGCTGCGCGCGGTGCGGATGGCGATCGCGATCCGCGACCGCGTCGCCGCCATGGGCCGCGGCTGGGCAGCGCGCGGCTTCGACCTCCACCACGGCATCGGCATCGCCCAGGGCTACGCCACGCTCGGCGCGATCGGCTTCGAAGGTCGCTGGGACTACGGCGCGATCGGCACGGTGACCAACCTGGCGGCGCGGCTCTGCGCCGAGGCTGCGGGCGACGAGGTGCTGGTCTCGCAGCGGGTCGCCGCCAGCGTCAGCGACGCCGCCGACGTCGGCGAGCTGCGATCGCTCGAGCTGCGCGGCTTTCACCGGCCGATAGCAGCGTGCGCGGTCCGCGGCGTGAAGCCGCTGGCTGGGCAACATGAAGGCGCTTAAGAACTGGCCCAAAGTCAACGAGGCCGACCAGCTTCGCCGCTGGACAGCCGGCAAGTCAGCGGCCAGCTAGCCCGAACCTCGGGTCCCGATCACTGCCTACAATTTCGACGACGTTCGGCAGTCGCCCGGACGCGCTTCGAAAAGGTATCCCATGGCAAAGCCCCCTGCGCCCGCCGCGCTCCCGATCCTCGGCCTGCTCGCCGGCCTCGCCCTCGCAGCGGTGCCGGTGCACGCCGCCGACAAGGTCAAGGTCGGCTTCGTCAGCACGCTGTCGGGGCCGTCGTCGGCGCTCGGCATCGACATTCGCGACGGCTTCCTGCTCGCGGTCAAGCTGAACGGCGGCAAGCTCGGCGGCCTGCCCGCCGAAGTGCTCGTCAGCGACGACCAGTTCAAGCCCGATGTCGCCAAGCAGTTGTTCGAGAAGAACGTCAAGCGCGACAAGGTCGACTTCATGACCGGCGTCGTGTTCTCGAACATCATGCTCGCCGCGCTGCCCGAGGCGATTGACAACAAGGTGATCTATATCAGCGCCAACGCGGCGCCGTCGTCGATCGCCGGCAAGGACTGCAATCCCCTCTTCTTCGCCGTCTCGTGGCCGAACGATGCCTACCACGAGGCGGCGGGCCAGTTCGCGAACACGCGCGATCTGAAGAGCGTCTACCTGGTCGCGCCGAACTATCAGGCCGGCAAGGATTCGCTGGCCGGCTTCAAGCGAACGTTCAAGGGCAAGATCGTCGGCGAGAACTACACCAAGCTCGGCCAGCTCGACTACGCTGCCGAGCTCGCCGAGATCCGAGCCGCCAAGCCGCAAGCGGTCTACATCTTCCTGCCCGGCGGCATGGGCATCAACTTCATCAAGCAGTACGTCGGCGCCGGCCTCGGCAAGGACACGACGCTGCTGCTGCCGGGCTTTTCGGCCGACCAGGACGTCATCAACCCGGTCGGCCCGGCGATGGCGGGCCTCTTCAACACCGCGCATTGGTCGCCCGACTTCACCAACGCCGCCAACCAGAAGTTCGTCGCCGAGTTCGAGAAGGAATACAAGCGCGTGCCGACGCTCTACGCATCGCAGGGTTACGACGATGCGCAGCTGATTTCGGCTGCGGTGCGCGACACCAAGGGCAAGCTCGAGGACCAGGCGGCGGTGTTGAAGGCGCTCAAGGCGGCGCGATTCGATTCGGTGCGCGGGCCGTTCAAGTTCAACACCAATCAGTACCCGATCCAGAACTACTACGTGCGCACCGTCGGCAGCGACGGCCACGGCGGATTGATCAACAAGTCGTTCAACGAGCCGATCCTGAAGAACCATGGCGACGCGTACGTGCAGAACTGCGCGATGAAGTGAGCCGGGTCGCGCCCGCCCGCCGTCGACTGCCGCCGCGCTGACCGAGCATGCCCGGCGTCCTCGTCCTCGAGCAGGCGCTGAACGGGCTGCAGTTCGGCCTCATGCTGTTCCTGCTCGCGGCGGGGCTGACGCTCGTCTTCGGCGTCATGGACATGATCAACCTGGCCCACGGCTCGCTCTACATGGTCGGTGCGTTTCTCGCTGCCTGGCTGGTCGGCCTGACCGGATCGTTCCTGCTCGGCGTCGTCGGCGCGGTCGCGCTCACCTTCGTCTTCGGCATGCTGCTCGAGGCCGGCCTGCTACGAACGCTCTACGCGCGCGACCATCTCTCGCAGGTGCTCGCGACCTTCGCGCTCATCCTGATCCTCAACGACGGCACGAAGATGGTCTTCGGCAACGACCTGCCGCTTTCCGCGCCGGCGGCGCTCGCCGGGCCGGTCGAGCTGCTGCCCGGACTGCAGTACCCCGCGTACCGCCTGCTCATCCTCGCTGTCGGCCTCGCGCTCGCGCTCTTGCTCTGGCTGCTGGTGCAGAAGACGCGGATGGGCGCCCTGGTGCGCGCCGGCGCGTCGAACCGGACGATGGCGAGTGCCATGGGCACGAACATCGGCCGTCTCTTCACGATCGTGTTCGGCCTCGGCGCGGCGCTCTGCGCGGTCGCCGGCGCGCTGCTCGGCCCGCTCCTCGCCGTCCAGGTCGGCATGGGCGAGAACATCCTCATCCTCGCCTTCGTCGTCATCGTCATCGGCGGGATCGGCTCGATCCGCGGCGCGCTGGTGGGCGCGATCCTCGTCGGCGCAGTCGACACGCTCGGCCGCACGCTGCTCCAGCACGTGCTGCGCGAGTTCCTGCCGCCGCAATGGGCGAGCGCCGCCGGGCCGGCGATCGCCTCGATCGCGGTCTACGTCTTCATGGCGATCGTCCTGGCGCTCCGGCCGCAAGGCCTGTTCCCGGCGCGCGGCTGATGGCGGCGGCGCTGCCTGGCGACGCCGCTCGAGCCCGGCGCACCGGACTGCTCGCCGCGCAGGTGGCGGTCTTCCTCGGAGCGCTCGCGCTGCCGTGGCTGCTGCGCGCCTCCGGGCTCGACTTCTACCTCAGCCTGGCGAGCCGCATCGTCGTCTACGCGATCGCCGCGACGAGCCTCAACCTCGTCCTCGGCTACGCCGGGCTGGTCTCGTTCGGCCACGCCGCTTTCTTCGGCCTCGGCGCCTACGTCACCGCGATCTTCATCAGCGAGGGCGTCCAGAGCGGGCCGCTCCACTTCGCCGCGACCGTCGCCGTCAGCGCCTGCGCCGCCCTCGTGATCGGCGCGATCTCGCTGCGCACGCGCGGCGTCTACTTCATCATGATCACGCTCGCGTTCGCGCAGATGCTGTTCTATCTCGCCAACTCGGTGAAGGGCTACGGCGGCGACGAAGGGCTCAACATTCGCGCCCGCTCGCTGTTCAATCTCGGCGGCTGGGTGCTCGACCTGAAGAATCCGCTCGCGCTGTACTACGTCGCGCTCGCGGTGCTCGCGGTCTCGCTCGTCGCGCTCGCACGCTTCGCGCCGTCGCCTTTCGGCCGCGCCGTCCTCGCCCTGCGCGACGACGACGTCCGCACCGAGGCGCTCGGCTTCGCGACCTATCGGCTGAAGCTCGTCGTCTTCGTCGTCGCCGGCGTGCTCGGCGGCATCGCCGGCGCGCTGAGCGTCAACCTGCAGGGCTACGTCAGCCCGAACGCCCTGCACTGGACGCAGTCGGGAACGCTGATGGTGATGGTCATCCTCGGCGGCGTCGCGACGGTCTGGGGCGGTGCGGTCGGTGCCGCGACGCTGCTGCTGCTGCAGGAAGTGCTCTCGTCCTACAGCGAGCATGCCGAGTTCTGGACCGGCTGGGTGCTGCTCGCCGTCGTCCTGTTCGCGCGCCAGGGCCTCGTCGGCCTGTGGACGGCGCGCCGGCCGCCGCGGCTCGGATGAACGAGGCAACGCCATCGAGCACGCCGCTCCTCGCGGTGCGCGGCCTCGAGAAGCGCTTCGGTGGCGTCGTCGCGACCGACCGCGTCGACCTCGACGTCGAGCGCGGCACGGTCCACGCCCTGATCGGCCCGAACGGCGCCGGCAAGACGACGCTGGTCGCCCAGATCGGCGGCCAGCTCGCGAGCGACCACGGACGGATCGCCTTCGAGGGCGACGACATCACGACGCTGCCGGCGCACGGGCGCGCACGCCGCGGGCTCGCGCGTTCGTTCCAGGTCACGCGCCTCTTTCGCAGCGCGAGCGTGCTCGACAACGTCGCTCTCGCGGTGCTCGCCGTCTCGCCGGCGAGCATGGGCGCGTGGCGCCCGTTCCGGCGCGACGGCGGCCTCTTTGCGCGCGCACGCCAGGCGCTCGACGACGTCGATCTCGGCGCGAAGGCGGCGCAGCCGATCGACCGGCTTTCGCACGGCGAACGGCGCGCGCTCGAAGTGGCGATGACGCTCGCGAGCCGCCCGCGCCTGATGCTGCTCGACGAGCCGATGGCCGGCCTGGGCGCCGAGGAATCGGCGCGCATGGAACGCCTCGTCGACCGGCTGCGCGCGACGACGACGGTGCTGCTGATCGAGCACGACGTCGGCGCGGTGTTCCGCCTCGCCGACCGCGTCTCGGTTCTCGTCGGTGGACGCGTCATCGCGACCGGCGCGCCCGCCGCCGTGCGCAGCAATCCGGCGGTGATCGCCGCCTACCTCGGCGACGAGGCGGCATGACGGCCGGCGCCGAAGCGTTGCTCGAGCTGACCAGCGTCCATGCCGGCTACGGCACGAGCGAGGTCCTGTTCGGCATCGACCTGGCGCTCGCGCGCGGCGAGATCGTCGGCGTCCTCGGTCGCAACGGCATGGGCAAGACGACCATCGTTCGCTCGATCATGGGACTCGTGCGGCCGAGCGCCGGCCGCATCGCCTTTGCCGGACGCGAGATCGGCGGCCAGGCGCCGCACCGCGTCGCGCGCGCCGGCATCGCCCTCGTCCCCGAAGGCCGCCAGGTGTTCCCGAACCTGAGCGTCGACGAGCATCTCGGCGCGTTCCATCGCCGCGGCCCGCAAGGCGAATCGGGCTGGTCGCCGGCCCGCGTCCTCGACATGTTCCCGGCGCTCGCCGCGCGGCGGCGCCACTTCGGCAGCCAGCTCTCGGGCGGCGAGCAGCAGATGCTGGCGATCGGCCGCGCGCTGGTCACCAACCCGCTCCTGCTCGTCCTCGACGAGGCGACCGAAGGCCTCGCGCCGCTCGTGCGCGAGGGCATCTGGCGCGCGCTCGCCGAGCTGCGCGGAACCGGCCTGGCGATGATCGTCATCGACAAGTACGTCGAGCGGCTGGTCGCGATCGGCGATCACCACGTGATCGTCGAGAAAGGATGCGTCGCCTGGCGTGGCAGCTCGGCCGCGTTGCATGCCGATCGTTCGCTCTGGCACCGCCATCTCGGCGCCTAGCCGCAATGGCGAGGAAGACCGAGAGGCCGACGGCGACGGCCCGCATCACGCGATTGTCGATCCGGTCCCCGCCGCCTCTCAAGCCGCGCGCGCCGCCTCGGCATAGCGCGCGTGCACGGCGGCAAGCGCCTCCTGATAGGCCGCGCCGGCATCGTCGAGCCGGCTCACCGTCATCGTCAGGTCCTTGAGCAAGCCGTTGTGCAGCCGGTAGACCCAGCCGTGGACGACGACCTCCTGGCCGCGCTGCCACGCCTCCTGCACGACCGTCGTCTGGCAGACGTTGAGCGCCTGCTCGATGACGTTGAGCTCGCACAGCGCGTTGACGCGTTCGCCCTCGGCCACGGTCTCGAGCCAGGCGGCGTGCCGGTTGCGCACGTCCTGGACGTGGCGGATCCAGTTGTCGGCGAGGCCGATGCTGCGATCCTCCAGCGCCGCGGCGACGCCGCCGCATTGTGAATGGCCGACGACGATGACGTGACGCACCTTCAGCACGTCGATCGCGAACTGGATCACCGACAGGCAGTTGAGGTCGGAGTGGACGACGACGTTGGCGACGTTGCGATGGACGAACAGCTCGCCCGGATCGAGATCGACCAGCTCGTTGGCCGGGACGCGGCTGTCGGCGCAGCCGATCCAGAGGTACTGCGGCGCCTGCTGCTGCAGCAGGCTGGTGAAGAAGCCGGGCCGTGCCGACTCGATCTTGCCGGCCCAGCGGCGGTTGCTGTCGAGGAGCTCGGTGAGTTGGCGCGACACGCCGCGACGATACCAAGGCCGGCGAGCCGGCGCGACGGCGTCGCCTCGAGCTGGCCGCATCGCCCGGCGGTGGCGCGCAGCACGTGGACGAGGATTCGCGAGCTGCGACTGCGGCCGACGGGCCGCATCATGCCGACGCTGCGCGGTCGGCAGATGACGCGCCGGGTGCCGCCGGCAGGTCGAGTTGCGGTACGGCCGCGAGAAGACGGCGGGTGTAGTCGTGCCGGGGATGGACCAAGACGTCGTCGACCGGGCCGCTCTCGACGATCTCGCCGCGCAGCATGACCGCGACGCGGTCGGCGGCGCGACCGCAGGCGAGCCC
Source organism: Caldimonas sp. (assembly GCA_036496385.1). Lineage (GTDB taxonomy): Bacteria > Pseudomonadota > Gammaproteobacteria > Burkholderiales > Burkholderiaceae_C > Schlegelella_A. The sequence continues at coordinate 26,919 of DASXLD010000107.1, forward strand.
GACATCTTCTGACACAGACGGTGCCGCGCGCCGAGCCGCCCGGCGCGGCGGGCTTGAGCTAGCCCTCGGTCCGGCGCAGACGGCGCAGGAGCTTCGCCGCCGCGACCAGGGCGCGGCCGCTGCCGACTCCCATCATCATTCCGTCGGCCTCGAACTGCTGCTGCTCGAGCGCGTGCATCGCCGCGGGATGCGACCTGCCGAGCTGCGCCGCGAGCAACCTCGGCGGGTAGACGGCGATCGCCGCCTTGATGCGGCGCGCATACAGGCGGTAGGCGATTGCGTTCATCACCATCTTGCCGTTCTCCATCGCTTCGAGCCGCTGCGCAAGGTCGGCGATGTAGAGGCGTTTGCTGGTCAGACGGGCCGACAGTGCGTGCATGGGCAAGGTTCCGGCGAGGCGATCGACGTCGAGGATGCCCGCGGCGCGGCGCCTCGATCGCTCGATCAGCGCCGCTGCGCGCCCGCAGTTCTCGCGCCTCAGGCCAGGCATGGGCGCGATGCCGCTCGTCGCCGGCCGTGCCGACGCGATCAAGGCGCACGCGCGGCCGCGAGCGGTGCGTCGCCGACGGCGAACAGCCGCCACTCGCCCGGGATCCCCTTGAGAGCGTGCGGGCCGCGGTCGCGAAACGCGATCGCCGCGCCGGAGACGAGATCCCTGACCGTGCTCGAGACCAGGATCTCGCCCGGTCCCGCGCTGGCGACGACGCGTGCGGCGATGTGGACCGCGATGCCCGCGACCTTCTCTCCCGTCGTCTCGACCTCGCCGGTGTGCAGGCCGGCGCGCACCTCGAGGCCGAGACCCCGCGTCGCGTCGCGGACCGCGCCAGCGCAGCGCACCGCACGCGCGGGGCCGTCGAAGGTCGCGAAGAAGCCGTCGCCGGCAGTGTCGACTTCCTGGCCGCGAAAGCGCGCGAGCTGCGCGCGAACGAGCGCGTGATGCTGCCCCAGCAGCTCGCGCCAGCGCCGGTCGCCGAGGCGCACGGCGTGCTCGGTCGAGCCGCAGATGTCGGTGAAGAGAACGGTCGCCAGCACGCGGTCGGCTTCCGGAGGCGGCCGCACGCCGGTGAGGAACTCCTGTACTTCGTCGACGATCGCATCCTGATCGCCGACCCATGGCAGATGGTCGTCGCCGCTGAACTCGACCAGGCGGGCGCCGGGAATGCGGGCGGCAACGAAGCGGGCTTCCTCGATGTTGACGTCGCGGTCTGCGGTCCGGTGCATGACGAGCGTCGGCACGCGGATCGACGGCAGCACGTTGCGGATGTCGATCTGGGTGTTCATCTTGAGCAGCGCAAGGGCGGCGCCCGGGCTGGCCGCGCGTCGCAGGTAGGTCGCGAGTTGGCGCATGAAGACCGGGTCGCCGGCCTTGCTCGGCGCCAGGGTCGCGAGGTCCATCGCGCCGCCCCAGTCGCGCTCGACGACCTGATAGACCTGCTCGCGCTCCTCGGGAGTGGGTGCCCAGGGGTAGTCGGGGCACCAGACGCGCGCGGCGAAGATCCCGAACGTCACCAGGGCGAGAGTCCGCTCCGGATACGTCGCCGCGAACAGCGCGCTCATGTTGCCGCCCTCGGAGACGCCGAAGATCGCCGCGCGTTCGCTGCCGACGGCGTCCATCACCACGCGCAAGTCGTCCATGCGCTGCTCGAGCGTGGGCAGCTGGTCGTCGGGAACGCGATCCGAGAGGCCGGTGCCGCGCTTGTCGAACAGGATCAGGCGCGCGAACGACGCGAGGCGGCGCAGGAACCGGCCTTGCAGCGGGTCCTCGAGCGCCAGCTCGATGTGCGAGACCCAGCCGGGGGAGTAGACGAGGTCGAACGGGCCGCTGCCGAGGACCTGGTAGGCGATGTGCACGCCTCCGCTGCGCGCGAACCGGGTTCGGGCGGCGACGGCTCCATGGCCGCGATTCTGCGCGCCGCTGCGCCGTGCGCGTGCCGGGCCTCAGGGGCTGGACGACGGCTCGACTTGCCGGGCCGGCGCATCCGGCGCCCGGCGCAGGCGAACGAATCGCTTCTCGTCGGCGGGCAGCCGGATCTCGCGGATGCCGAACCCGTTCGCGCGCAGGACGCCGATCGGACGGAACGGTCCGATGCTGCTGGCTGCGGCCTCGACGATGTAGTTGCCCGGCAGCAGGGCACGCGTCCTCACGACGACGGTGCCGCGGGCCGAGCGCACGATCCGGATGCCGCCGAACGGACGCGCGAGCGGATCGCCGATGAAGACGCCCTGGCCCGGCATCTGCACGCTCTTCCAGTACGCCTCGACCAGCGTCTCGCCGCTCAGGTAGTGCGCCATGACGACGCCGGGATCGGGGAACTTCGCGCGGAAATTGCACGGCTCGGTGCTCGTGCCGTAGCTGCCGGTCGCGCCCGCCGTCAGCCATTCGAGCGCGCTCGTCTGCCCGGCCCCCGGCATGACACCGCCGAACGACGTCAGGTGATCGGCGATGGCGCCGTCGAGATAGGTGTTGCTGGTGATCGATGCCACCTGGGCGACGCCGGTGAACTCGAACATGACGTCGGCCTTGCCCTCGAGCGCGTCGGCATCGACTTGCTCGATCGGATACGCCGTGCCGAGCGCGGCGCGGACGCGCTCGTACGTCTCGGCGCGAACGTTGCGACCGCGGTCGCTGGTGCTCATCAGGTAGGCCTTGCCTTCGGGCCAGCTCTCGTCGGCGCGCCGGCCGCGGTCGATCAGCCGCTTCGCGCTCTCGACGTTGTCGCCGGCGAGCAGCATCGCCGGGCGCAACTTGTGGTCGGTGAACGGCGCGTTGCTGCGGCTGTTGAAGTACGGCGAGACCTTCGTCGGCTGGCAGCCGTCGGCGCCGGGGCAGTAAGCGCCGGGATCGAAGCCGAACGCGAACGCCGCCGTCACCGACATGCACTCGACGCGATAGGGTTGCGTCCAGGCGAGCGCATACGCCTGCACGTCGACGCCCGCCTTGGCGTCGAGGACGGCCTGGACGTGCTCGAAGTCGGCGAACGACATCACCCCGTGGCCGGCCGGGAAGCGAACGTGGATGACGTGCCCGGGGGCGATCCCGCGCTGCTCTGCGTAGTAGCGGCCGACCTCGACGCTCGCCGGGTCGACGTCGTTGACGACGACGGCGATGTCGCGCGCACGCAGGCCGACCGCCGGCAGCAACACGCGCGCGGCTTCGGCGCTGCGCGCGGCGGGCGCCGCGCCTTGCGCGACGGCGGCGCTTGCGATCGCAGCGACCAGCGCGCAGCACGACATCGACCGCGCAGGCGCGAGCGTCGAACGAAGCAGGCGCGATGATCGGGGACGAAGCGTCAAGGCAACGATTCTCGCGTCCCGTCGCGGCGTCGCACGGCGCCGCCTAGCGGGCGCGCGGCGCCGCGGCCGCGCCGCAGACCTCGGCCAGCACCTCGCCGATCGGCGCGCGCACGACGACGTCGGCGAGCGCGTCCATCGCCGTCGCCTGGTCGTTGACGATGACGACGCCGGCGCCGGCGCGGGCCGCGATCGGCACCATCGCGGCGACCGGCTGCACCTGCAGCGTCGAGCCGATCGCGAGCAGCAGGTCGGCCTCGCCGGCGACGCGCAGCGCACGATCGATCACCTCGGCGACCAGCGACTGGCCGAACGAGATCGTGTCGCTCTTCTGGATGCCGCCGCAGTCGCGGCAGCGCGGATCGTCTTCGCCCGAGCGGACGCGCGCCAGCGCCTCTTCCATCGGCGCCCGCCGGCCGCACTCCCAGCACATGACGCGCCGCATGCTGCCGTGCACCTCGACGACCCTGGCGGGCGAGCTGCCCGCGCGCTGGTGCAGCTCGTCGATGTTCTGCGTCACGAGCGCATGGAGCTTGCCCCTGCGTTCGAGGGTGACGAGAGCGCGATGCCCGGCGTTCGGCCCGGCCGTCCACGCCGGCGAGTCGAGGCGCGCCCGCCACGCGGCCTTGCGCACATCCGCGTCGGCGAGATAGTTCTGGATCGTCGACTGCTTCTCGGCTGCGGGATTTCGCGTCCACACGCCACGCGGGCCGCGGAAGTCCGGGATGCCGGACTCGGTCGAGATGCCGGCTCCGGTGAGGACGACCACCCGCGCCGCCGCGTCGATGCGGCGGCGCACCTCGTCGATGCGCTCGCGCTCTGCCATCGGCTGCAACGGCGAGCGCGTCAGTTCTTCTCGGCGAGCTGCTCGAGGATCGCCGGGTTCTCGAGCGTCGAGGTGTCCTGCGTGATCGCCTGGTCGTTGGCGATCGAGCGCAACAGGCGACGCATGATCTTGCCGCTGCGCGTCTTCGGCAGGTTGTCGCCGAAGCGGATGTCCTTCGGCTTGGCGATCGGGCCGATCTCCTTGGCGACCCAGTTGCGCAGCTCGTTTGCCAGCTTCCTGGCCTCGTCGCCGGTCGGCCGCGGCCGCTTCAAGACCACGAACGCGCAGATCGCCTCGCCGGTCGTCTCGTCCGGCCGGCCGACCACCGCTGCCTCGGCGACGAGCGCGGTGTTGGCGACCAGCGCCGACTCGATCTCCATCGTCCCCATGCGGTGGCCGCTGACGTTGAGGACGTCGTCGATCCGGCCGGTGATGGTGAAGTAGCCGGTCTTGGCGTCGCGGCTCGCGCCGTCGCCGGCCAGGTAGTACCTGCCATGGAACTCGTCCGGGTAGTAGCTCTTGCGGTAGCGCTCCGGATCGCCCCAGATCGTGCGGATCATGCCCGGCCACGGCTTCTTGATCACGAGAATGCCGCCGGTGCCGTCCGGCACGTCATGGCCCTGCTCGTCGACGACCGCGGCGTCGAGGCCGGGAAACGGCAGCGTGCACGAGCCCGCCACGAGCGGCGTCGCGCCGGGCAACGGCGTGATCATGTGGCCGCCGGTCTCGGTCTGCCACCACGTATCGACGACCGGGCAGCGGCCACCGCCGACGTTCTTGTGGTACCACTCCCACGCCGCCGGGTTGATCGGCTCGCCGACCGTGCCGAGGATGCGCAGGCTCGACAGGTCGAAGCTCTTCGGGTGCACCTTGTCGTTGCTCTCGGCGGTCTTGATCAGCGCGCGGATCGCGGTCGGCGCGGTGTAGAAGATCGACACCTTGTGCTTGGCGATCGTCTGCCAGAAGCGGCCGGCGTCGGGATAGGTCGGGATGCCTTCGAAGACGACCTCGGTGCCGCCGAGCGCGAGCGGCCCGTAGGTGATGTAGGTGTGGCCGGTGACCCAGCCGATGTCGGCGGTGCACCAGAAGACGTCGTCGGGCTTGAGGTCGAAGGTCCACTTCGTCGTCAGCGCGGCATGCAGGAGATAGCCGCCGGTCGAGTGCTGGACGCCCTTGGGCTTGCCGGTCGATCCCGAGGTGTAGAGGAGAAAGAGCGGATGCTCCGCGAGAACCCATTCCGGCTCGCACGTCGCCGGCTCCTTCTCAGTGACCTCGTGCAGCCACTTGTCGCGCGGCGCGACGAAGTCGACCTTGCCACCGGTGCGGCGATAGACGATGACGTCGCGCACCGCCACGTTCGGCGCGGCGAGCGCCTCGTCGACGATCGCCTTCAGCGGCAGCGCCTTGCCGCCGCGCATCTGCTCGTCGGCGGTGATGACGAGGACGGCACCGGTGTCGGCGATGCGGTCGCGCAGGCTCTGCGCCGAAAAGCCTCCGAACACCACCGAATGGGGCGCGCCGATGCGCGCGCAGGCGAGCATCGCGACGACGCCCTCGATCGACATCGGCATGTAGATCACGACGCGGTCGCCCTTGACGAGGCCACGCGACTTCATCGCGTTGGCGAGCCTGCAGGTGCGCTCGAGCAGCTCGCGATAGGCGACCCTGTTGACGCTGCCGTCGTCGGCCTCGAAGAGGATCGCGGTCTTGTCGCCGAGGCCGCGCTCGACGTTGCGGTCGAGGCAGTTGTACGAGGCGTTGAGCGTGCCGTCCTCGAACCACGTGAAGAACGGCGCCTTGTCGTCGTTGAGGACGCGCTTGAACGGCGTCCGCCACGAGATCAGCTCGCGCGCGAGGCGACCCCAGTACGCCTGGTGGTCGCGCGCCGCCTCGTCGCACAAGGCCTGGTACGCGGGCATCCCCGACACCCAGGCGTTCTTGACGGCGTCTGCCGGCGGCGGGTAGACGTGCTGTTCTGCGCTCATGCTGCTGGTCTCCGGGTCGTGACCCGGCCTTTTTACCTCATGTGCAAAGCCTACAATTTGAGCGCCGCAAATCGAAGCATCTGATGTCCGAGACCACCCTCCGCCACGCCGACCTCGTCGACAGCATCGCCGGCGCGCTGCAATACATCAGCTACTACCACCCGGCCGACTACATCGTGCATCTCGCGCGCGCCTACGAGATCGAGGAGAGCGCGGCGGCGAAAGACGCGATCGCGCAGATCCTCACCAACTCCCGCATGTGCGCCGAGGGTCGGCGGCCGATCTGCCAGGACACCGGGATCGTCAACGTGTTCCTGAGGGTCGGCATGGACGTCCGCTTCGCGGGCTTCCCGGGCAGCGTCGAGGACGCGGTCAACGACGGCGTGCGCAAGGCCTACCTCGACCCCGACAACCCGTTGCGGGCTTCGATCGTCGGCGATCCGCACTTCGAGCGCAGGAACACCAAGGACAACACGCCCGCCGTGGTCGAGACGACGCTCGTCCCCGGCAACACGATCGACGTGATCGTCGCCGCCAAGGGCGGCGGCAGCGAGAACAAGTCGAAGTTCACGATGATGAACCCGAGCGACAGCCTGGTCGACTGGGTGCTGAAGACGGTGCCGACGATGGGCGCCGGCTGGTGCCCGCCGGGGATGCTCGGCATCGGCATCGGCGGCACCGCCGAGCGGGCGATGCTGCTCGCCAAGAAGAGCCTGATGGACGACATCGACATGGCCGAGCTGAGGAAGCGCGGCCCGAAGGATGCGACCGAGGCGCTGCGGATCGAGCTGTGCGACAAGATCAACGCGCTCGGCATCGGCGCGCAAGGGCTCGGCGGCCTGACGACCGTGCTCGACGTCAAGATCGCGATGGCGCCGACGCACGCGGCGTCGAAGCCGGTGGCGATGATCCCGAACTGCGCGGCGACGCGCCACGCCCACTTCGTCCTCGACGGCTCGGGGCCCGCCTATCTCGACCCGCCGAGCCTCGACCTCTGGCCCGACGTGCATTGGGCGCCCGACCCGCAGTCGAAGAAGGTCGATCTCGACACGCTGACGAAGGAACAGGTCGCATCGTGGCTGCCGGGCGACCGCCTGCTCCTGAGCGGCAGGATGCTGACCGGCCGCGACGCCGCGCACAAGCGCATCGCCGACATGTTGCAGAAGGGCGAGCCGCTGCCGGTCGACTTCACGAATCGCGTCATCTACTACGTCGGTCCGGTCGATCCGGTGAGGGGCGAGGTCGTCGGTCCCGCGGGGCCGACGACCTCGACGCGGATGGACAAGTTCACCGAGACGATGCTCGCCAGGACAGGGCTCATCGCGATGATCGGCAAGGCCGAGCGCGGGCCGGTCGCGATCGAGTCGATCAAGAAGCACAGGAGCGCCTACCTGATGGCGGTCGGCGGCGCCGCCTACCTCGTCTCGAAGGCGATCAAGGCGGCCAAGGTCGTCGGCTTCGCCGATCTCGGCATGGAGGCGATCTACGAGTTCGCGGTCGAGGACATGCCGGTCACGGTTGCCGTCGACGCCAACGGCACCTCGGTCCACGAGACCGGTCCGACCGAGTGGAAGGCGCGGATCGGACGCATTCCCGTCACCGCCGCCTGAGTCCTCATCGCTCGCGCAGGAACGCGAGCAGACTCGCGTCGTCTTGGGCGCCGTGACCGGCGTCGACCGCGGCCGCGAACGTCGCGGCGGCGACGCTGCCGAGGTGCGGCACGACGCCGGCGGTGGCGGCCATCGCGACCGCCAGCGCGCTGTCCTTGGCGGGCAGCGTCGTGTGGGCGCGCGGCGCCAAGTCGCCGGCGACGGCCCGCCGCATGCGGTCGCTGCCGATCCAGCTCTGGCCGCTCGAACGTTCGATGACGTCGAGCATGCGCGCCGGATCGAGGCCGACGCGCTCGGCGAGCGCCAGCGCCTCGGCCGCGCCGGCGAGATGGATCGCGGCGAGCAGGTTGTTGACGAGCTTGGCGCGCGCGCCGTCGCCGGGCCGCGCACCG
>DASXLD010000108.1:0-44555 GCA_036496385.1 Caldimonas sp.
TTCACGACGCTCGGCCGCGTCTACTGGCTCAAGGTCTGGGAGGTGCCGCAGGGCTCGCGAACTTCGCGCGGTCGGCCGATCGTCAACATGTTCCCGCTGCAGCCGGGCGAGAAGGTCAACGTCGTGCTGCCGTTGACTGACGGCTTCCGCAGCTTTCCCGCCGATCACTTCGTCTTCATGGCGACCGCTCAGGGCGTCGTCAAGAAGACGAGCCTCGACGAGTTCAGCAATCCGCGCAAGGCCGGCATCATCGCCGTCGATCTCGACCCCGGCGACTTCCTGATCGGCGCCGCGCTGACCGACGGTCTGCACGACGTGATGCTGTTCTCCGATGGCGGCAAGGCCGTCCGCTTCGACGAGCAGGATGTGCGCTCGATGGGCCGCGCGGCGCGCGGCGTCCGCGGCATGACGCTCGAGCCGGCGCAGAGCGTGATCGCGATGCTCGTCGCCGATGTCGACGAATCGCAGAACGCGCAGGACGGAACGACACGCATGAGCGTGTTGTGCGCGACCGAGAACGGCTACGGCAAGCGAACCCCGATCACCGAGTACACGCGCCACGGCCGCGGCACGAAGGGAATGATCGCGATCCAGCAATCGGAGCGCAACGGCAAGGTCGTCGCGGCGACGCTGGTCCGCCCCGACGACGAGATCATGCTGATCACCGACAGCGGCGTGCTGGTGCGAACCCGCGTCGCCGAGATCCGCGAGCTCGGCCGCGCAACACAAGGAGTGACGCTGATCGCCCTCGACGAGGATGCCAAGCTGACCGGCCTGCAGCGAATCGTCGAGAACGACGCCAATGGCGATGCGGCGGCGCTGGCCGAACCTGGCGGCGACGACGTCTCGACCGACGGAGACCCTGGATGAACAACCACCGAGGGGCGGGCCGGGCGCTTGCCGGCGTGCTCGCGCTGACCGTCGCGTTCGCCGCGGCGGCACAAACGACGACCACGACGACCGCGCCGAGCCCGGCGAAGAAGGAGCTCGTGCAGCGCATCCTGCGACTGCAGCAAGCCGAGATCGAGGGCGTCGCACGTGCCCTGGTCGAGCGGCCGGCCGCACAGATGATGCAGGAGGCGGGCCTTGCGATCCAGCGCCAGTTCACGCCCGACAAGCGCGAAGCGATCGGCAAGCAGATCGAGGCGGAGGTCAGGAAATACGTCGACGAGGCCTACCCGTTGGTGCGCGAGCGCGCCCTCAAGATCGCGCCGACGACATTCGGTGCTGCGCTCGAGGCCAAGATGAGCGAAGACGAGCTGAAGACCTTGCTCACCTGGCTCGAATCCGGCGCCAACAAGAAATACCAGCAGATCGCGGTCGAGGCTCGCAACGGCTTTGTCCAGCAGGTGATGGCCGAAGCCGGTCCGGCGGTACAGCCGAAGCTGCTGGCGCTGGACGCGCGCGTGCGTGTCATTCTCGGCGTTCCGCCGGCAAGCGGAGCGCCTGCCGCGGCCCCGCCGGCGCGGCCCGCGAGCAGGTAGCTCGCCGCGCATGGCTGCTGCTGCGCCGTCCCGGCCTGCCGAGCTCGAATCGCTGCGCGCCCAGATCGATGCGATCGATCGCGAGTTGCTGTCGCTGCTGAACCGGCGCGCGGCCGTGGCGACGTCGATCGGCGAGCTGAAGCGCGCGGAGGGCTCGCCGGCGTTTCGGCCCGAGCGCGAAGCCGCGGTCATCGACGCCCTCAAGGCGGCCAACGCAGGCCCGTTGCCGACGCCGAGCGTCGCGCCGATCTGGCGCGAGATCATGTCGGCGTGCCGTTCGCTCGAGACGCCGACGCGCGTCGCCTATCTCGGCCCGGCCGGCACGTTCAGCGAGCTCGCCGCGCTCGGCTATTTCGGCTCCTCGATCGTCCGCCTGCCTTGCGCCAACGCCGACGAGGTGTTCCATGCGACGAGCGCCGGCGCCGCCGACTTCGGCGTCGTGCCGGTCGAGAACTCGAGCGAGGGTGTCGTCACGCGCTCGCTCGACCTGTTCCTGACCACGCCTCTGTCGATCGTCGGCGAGACGAGCCTCTACGTGCGCCACAACCTGCTGCGCAAGGTCGACTCGCTCGACGGCATCGCCGCCGTCTGCGCTCATCCGCAAGCGATCGCGCAATGCCACGCCTGGCTCAGCCATCACTTGCCGAACGTCGAGCGGCGGCCGGTCGCGAGCAACGCCGAGGGCGCGCGCCTCGCCGGCGGCGACGCGACGCTCGCCGGCATCGCCAGCGAGCGCGCGGCGAGCGAATACGGCCTCTTCGTCGTCGCGCCGGCGATCCAGGACGATGCCCACAACCGGACCCGCTTCGCGATCCTCGCCCACCCCGGATCGCATCCCCAGCCGAAGGCATCGGGTCACGACTGCACGAGCCTCGTCGTCTCGGTCGCGAACCGGCCGGGCGCGGTCCACGACATGCTGCAGCCGCTGAAGGCGCACGGCGTGTCGATGACGCGCTTCGAGTCGCGGCCGGCGCGCTCAGGCCAGTGGGAGTACTACTTCTACGTCGACATCGACGGCCATCCCGACCAGCCGAACGTCGCCCGCGCCCTCGAGGAGCTGCACGACGCGTGCGCGTTCTTCAAGCTGCTCGGAACGTACCCGGTGGACTCCCACTGATGACGACTGCGAGCACCTGATGTTCGAGCAGCTCGGCGTCATCGGTTGCGGCCTGATGGGCGGCTCGTTCGCGCTCGCGATGAAGCGCGCGGGCATGGTCCGGCGCGTGATCGGCTACAGCAAGTCGCCGTCGACGACCGAGCAGGCGAAGCGGCTCGGCATCATCGACACCGCGGCAGAGTCGGCGCTGCTTGCAGTCTCCGGCTCCGACATCGTCCTGATCGCGGTACCGGTGTCGGCGACCGAGGCGACGTTCAAGGCGATCCGCCACCTGGTCGAGCCCGGCACGCTGTTGATGGATGTCGGCTCGACCAAGCGCGATGTCGTCGACGCGGCGCGGCGCGTCCTCAAGGACCGGATCGGCTCGTTCGTGCCGGCGCATCCGATCGCCGGCAAGGAGGTATCGGGGATCGGTCACGCCGACGCCGCGCTGTACCAGGGCCGCCAGGTCATCCTGACGCCGCTCGCCAAGACGTCGCCCGAGCTGATCCAGAAAGCGACCGACGCCTGGGCCGCGATCGGCTCGCAGGTCCTGAGGATGAGCCCGGAAGACCACGACGCTGCGTTCGCTGCGGTCAGCCACCTGCCCCACATCCTCGCCTTCGCCTTCTTCAACGCGGTCGCACGCCAGCCGGCGGGGCGCGACTACCTCTCGCTCGGTGGCCCGGGCTTTCGCGACTTCACGCGCATCGCGGCGAGCAACCCGGCAGTCTGGCGCGACATCCTGATGGCCAACCGCGAAGAGATCCTGAAGCAGACGCAGCGCTTTCGCCACACCCTCGACGCGATGGAGCACGTCATCAAGACCGGCAACACCGAAGCGCTCGAGGCACTGATCCGCAGCGCGAGCGACGCCCGCGCCGGCTGGCAGATGAACTCGGCGACGCCGCACACGCATCGCTGACGAGCGCAGCGCCGCGCCCTTGTTCACGACCCGCTTCCTCGACCTGCCGCCGCTCGCCGGCATCGCCGGCACGGTGCGGGTGCCGGGCTCGAAGAGCATCTCGAACCGCGCCCTCCTGCTCGCCGGCTTCGCCGCGGGAACGACGAGCATCTCGGGCCTGCTCCATTCGGATGACACCCAGGTCATGCTCGAAGCGCTGAAGCAGCTCGGCTGCCGCATCGAGGGCGATGGCGGCACGATCGTCGTCCACGGCCTCGGCGGGCGGGCGCTGGCGCAACGGGCGACGCTCTGGCTCGGCAACGCCGGCACCGCGATGCGGCCGCTCGTCGCCGTGCTCGCGCTCGGCGCCGTCGAAGGGGCACGCTTCGAGCTGCGCGGCACGCCGCGCATGCACGAGCGGCCGATCGGCGACCTCGTCGACGCGCTGCGCTCGATCGGCTGCGCGATCGACGATCTCGGCGTGCCGGGCTTCCCGCCACTCGCGATCCGCGCCGCGCCGAGTGCGCTCGCGCTCGACCGCCCGATCGTCGTTCGCGGCGATGTCTCGAGCCAGTTCCTGACCGCGCTGCTGCTCGCGTTGCCGATTCACGCCGGCGCGGCCGGCGCGACGATCGAGGTCGCCGGCGAACTGATTTCGAAGCCGTACGTCGACATCACGCTGCGCTTGCTCGAACGCTTCGGCGTCGACGTCAACCGCGACGGCTGGCACCGCTTTCATGTCTGCGCCCCGGACGGGCTGCGATCGCCGGGGCGCTTCGTCGTCGAGAGCGACGCATCGTCGGCGTCGTACTTCATCGCCGCCGGCGCGATCGCCGCCGGCGCGCAGGCGCTCCGCGTCGAGGGCGTCGGCAGCGACTCGATCCAGGGCGACATCGCGTTCGTCGACGCGGTGCGAGCGATGGGCGCGACGATCGACGCCGAGCCGCATGCATTGCTCGTGCGGCGAACGCGCTTTCCGCTCGCACCGATCGCGCTCGACTGCAACCACATTCCCGACGCCGCGATGACGCTCGCCGCGCTCGCGCTGTTCGCCGATGGCACCTCGACGCTGTCGAACATCGCGAGCTGGCGCGTCAAGGAGACCGACCGGCTGGCGGCGATGGCGGCCGAGCTGCGCAAGCTCGGCGCGACCGTCGTCGAGGGCGCCGACAGCCTCACGATCACGCCGCCCGGGCGCTGGCACGCGGCGACGATCGCGACCTACGACGACCACCGGATGGCGATGGCGATGTCGCTCGCAGCGTTCAACGCCGCCGGGACCGGATCGGCGCAGCCGGTGCGGATCCTGGATCCGCGCTGCGTCGGCAAGACCTGGCCCGATTACTTCGAGGCGCTGTTCGCGGTCGCGGCGGCAACGCCGAGCGCGATCCCGGTGCTGACGATCGACGGCCCGACGGCGTCGGGCAAAGGTACCTTGGCCAGTGCGGTCGCCGCCGAGCTCGGCTACGTCCTGCTCGACTCGGGCGCCGTCTACCGGGCGGTGGCGATCGCGGCGCTGCAGGCGGGCATCGAGGCCGACGACGAGCGCACGCTCGAGGCGCTCGCGCTGGCGATGGATCTGCGCTTCTCGGCCGGTCGGACCTTCCTCGCCGGTGCCGACGTCAGCGACCTGCTCCGCCTGGAGGCGGTCGGCGCGATGGCGTCGCGCATCTCGGCCTGGCCGAAGGTGCGCACCGCGGTGCTCGGCGTGCAGACGGCGTTTCGCCGCCTGCCGGGTCTGGTCGCCGACGGCCGCGACATGGGCACCGTCGTCTTTCCCGACGCGGCGCTCAAGGTGTTCCTCACCGCGAGCGCCGCCGAGCGTGCCGAGCGCCGACACAAGCAATTGATTTCAAAGGGGATTTCCGCTAATATCGATAGTCTTCGTGCCGACCTCGAGGCGCGCGATGCTCGCGACATCCAGCGCAGCGTCTCGCCCCTGAAGCCGGCAGAAGGGGCGTTCCTTCTAGACAACTCGGCGCTGACGATCGAAGCTTCGGTCGCTCGAGTGCTCGGGGCCTGGGAAGAGCGCCGGCCTTTCGACCGACCGCAGGTCTGAGGCCGACCGGCCCGCCGCTTTCCCGCCTCGTGCCTCCTGGCACACCGAAGCGTCGGATCATTCACTCAACCGCGGCACTTGCCGCACGGAATTTCAAGTTCATGTCTCAAGCCCAAGTTGCCGCGCCGCGTTCGTCCGAATCCCACGCGCCCGAATCGTTCGCTGCGATGTTCGAGGATTCGCTCAAGCGCGCCGAAATGCGCAGCGGCGAGGTGATCACCGCGGAAGTCGTCCGCGTCGAGCACAGCTTCGTCGTCGTCAATGCCGGCCTCAAGTCCGAGGCCTACGTCCCGATCGACGAATTCAAGAACGATCAGGGCGAGCTCGAAGTCCAACCCGGCGATTTCGTCTCGGTCGCGATCGACGCCGTCGAGAACGGCTACGGCGACACCATCCTCTCGCGCGACAAGGCCAAGCGCCTCGCCTCGTGGCTGTCGCTCGAGAACTCGCTCGAGTCGGGTGAGTTCGTCACCGGCACCGTCAACGGCAAGGTCAAGGGTGGCCTCACGGTCCTCGTCAACGGCATCCGCGCCTTCCTCCCGGGCTCCCTGCTGGACACGCGTCCGGTCAAGGACATGAGCCCGTTCGAGGGCAAGACGATGGAGTTCAAGGTCATCAAGCTCGACCGCAAAAGGAACAACGTCGTCCTGTCGCGCCGCGCCGTCGTCGAAGCGTCGATGGGCGAAGAGCGCGCCAAGCTGATGGAGACGCTGCGCGAAGGCGCGATCGTCCACGGCGTGGTCAAGAACATCACCGAGTACGGCGCCTTCGTCGATCTCGGCGGCATCGACGGCCTGCTCCACATCACCGACATGGCGTGGCGCCGTGTCCGCCACCCGAGCGAGGTGGTCCAGGTCGGCCAGGAGCTCGACGCCAAGGTGCTCAAGTTCGACGCCGAGAAGAACCGCGTCTCGCTCGGCATCAAGCAGCTCGGCGACGACCCGTGGCACGGCGTCTCGCGCCGCTACCCGCAGGGCACGCGCCTGTTCGGCAAGGTCACCAACATCGCCGACTACGGCGCCTTCGTCGAGATCGAGCCGGGCATCGAGGGCCTGGTCCACGTCTCGGAGATGGACTGGACCAACAAGAACGTCGCGCCTTCGAAGATGGTCTCGCTCGGCGAGGAAGTCGAGGTCATGGTGCTCGAGATCGACGAGGACAAGCGTCGCATCTCGCTCGGCATGAAGCAGTGCAAGCCGAATCCGTGGGAGGAGTTCTCCTCGACGGTGCAGCGTGGCGACCGCGTCAAGGGCCCGGTCAAGTCGATCACCGACTTCGGCGTCTTCGTCGGCCTCGCGGCCGGCATCGACGGCCTGGTGCATCTCTCTGACCTGTCGTGGAACGAGCCCGGCGAAGCCGCCGTGCGCAACTACAAGAAGGGCCAGGAGGTCGAGGCGATCGTGCTGGCCGTCGATGTCGATCGCGAGCGCATCTCGCTCGGCATCAAGCAGCTCGACAGCGATCCGTTCACGAGCTTTACCGCGGTCAATGACCGCGGCGCGACCGTGTCCGGCAAGATCGTCTCGGTCGACCCGCGCGGCGCCGAGGTGCAGCTGAGCGGCGACGTCACCGGCTATCTGCGGGCTTCCGAGATCAGCCGCGACCGAGTCGAGGACGCGAGGAACGTGCTGAAGGAAGGCGACGAGGTCAGCGCGATCATCATCAACGTCGACCGCAAGGCGCGTTCGATCCAGCTCTCGATCAAGGCCAAGGACAACGCCGACAACCAGGAAGCGATGCAGCGGCTGGCGCAGACGAACGAGCGCGAGAACGCCGGCACGACCAGCCTCGGCGCGCTGCTCAGGGCCAAGCTCGACAACAAGAGCGAGTGACGGGCGCCGGTCGCCCATGACGAGGTCCGACCTGGTGGTCCAGCTGGCCGAGCGGTTCGGCCAGCTGACCCATCGCGACACCGAGTTCGCCGTCAAGACGATCCTCGACGCGATGGCAGCGGCACTCGCGAAAGGGCACCGGATCGAGATCCGCGGCTTCGGCAGCTTCTCGATCAACCGCCGGCCGCCGCGGGTCGGCCGCAATCCGCGATCGGGAGAACAGGTCGTGATCTCCGAGAAGCTCGTGCCGCACTTCAAGCCCGGCAAGGCGCTGCGCGAGGCGGTCGACGCGCGCGTCGGCGCGTTGCGCACGGCGCCCGGCGAAGCGGAGTCCAGAGCCGCGGCCGACGCCAAAGGTGCCGGCGCGAGCGAGAGCTGACGCTGCGGCGGCGACGATGAGAGTGATCGTCTGGTTCGTCCGCATCGCTGTCTTCTTCACCCTGTTCGCCTTCGCGCTCAACAACCAGCACGAGGGGCAGGTGCGATGGTTCTTCGGCGCCGAGTGGCACGCGCCGATGGTCTTCATCGTCCTTGCAGCGTTCGGCCTCGGTTGCGCGTTCGGCGTTTTCGCGATGGTGCCGAGCTGGTGGCGGCACCGCCGTCTTGCGCGCACGCACTCGCGCCGTGCCGAAGATCGTCTTCGGCTGGCAACGCCAGGCGCGCCGGTGACCGGCGATGGCACCGCTCCCCACCCGCCGCGCGATGGACTTTGATCCGCAGTGGCTGCTCTGGCTCGTCGTCGCCTTCGGCGGCGCCTTCGCGCTCGGCTGGCTGGCGTCGCGGCTCGATGCGCGCCAGTCCCGGCGCGAGCGTCAGGAATCGCCCAAGGCCTACTACAAGGGGCTGAACCTGCTCCTCAACGAGCAGCACGACAAGGCGATCGACGCCTTCATCGAGGCCGTCCAGCAGGACCCCGACACCTCCGAGCTCCACTTCGCGCTCGGCGACCTGTTCCGCAGGCGCGGTGAGTACGAGCGCGCGGTCCGCGTCCATCAGCACCTGCTCGGCCGCGCCGATCTGACCGCCCAGGAACGCGACCAGGCGCAGCACGGCCTCGCGCAGGACTACATGAAGGCCGGCCTCTTCGATCGCGCCGAGCTGGCCTATCGCGCCCTCGCCGGCACGTCGTTCGACACCGAGGCCAGGCTCGCCCTCCTCGACCTGCACGAGCGATCGCGCGACTGGCGTGCCGCCGCCGAGGTCGCCGAGCAGCTCGAGAAGAGCGGCAGCGGCTCGTTCGCATCCCGGATCGCCCACTACCAGTGCGAGCTCGCGCTCGAGGCCGACGCATCGGGTCAGCGCGAGACCGCCGAGGCGGCGCTGGCGCGCGCCCGCGACGCCGCGCCCGGCGACGCCCGGCCGCTGGTCGTTTCCGGCGAGCATGCCGCGGCACGCGGCGATGCCACGGCCGCGCTGCGCTGGTGGAATCTTCTGATGTCGGTGCGACCCGCTGCATTCAATCTCGTCGCCGCACGCTATGCCACCAACGCGCGCAGTGCCGGCGAGGCCTCGGCCGCCCTCGTCCGCCTGCAAGCGCTCTACGACAAGGCGCCGACGCTCGATCTGCTCGAGGCGATCGCCGCGCTGCAACCCGACGAGCGCGGCCGCCGCGAGCGCATGGTCGCCCACCTGCGCGAGCATCCGACCCTCGCCGCCGCGCAGGCGCTGCTCGCGCTGCCGGCGCAGGAGGCCGCAGCAGTCGCTGCGGACAAGGGAGCTCCCACACTCGCCGCCGCCGAGACCGTTGCGGTTCGCGACGCGGTCCGGCGCGCGGCACGGCCGCTGCACCGGTATCGGTGCGCTGCCTGCGGCTTCGAGGCCGAGCACTATTTCTGGCAGTGCCCCGGCTGTCTCGGCTGGGACACGTATCCTCCGCAACGGCTGGAGGATCAATGAACCGCATCGCTTCGCCGGTACCCTCACGCGACCGCGTTGCCGCGGCGCGCGTGCTCGTCGTCGGCGACGCGATGCTCGACCGCTATTGGTTCGGCGCCGTCGACCGCATCTCGCCCGAGGCGCCGGTGCCGGTCGTCCGCGTGAACCCGGCCAAGCAGCAGGAGCGGCTCGGCGGCGCCGCCAACGTCGCCTGGAATGTCAAGTCGCTCGGCGCGCACGCCAGCCTGCTCACTGCGATCGGCGACGACGAACACGGCCATCGGCTCGAAAAGCTGATCGAAACGAGCGGCATCGAATCGCTGTTCAAGCGCGATCCAAGGCTGACGACGACGGTGAAGCTGCGCGTCATCGGCCGCTCGCAGCAACTGCTGCGCGTCGACTTCGAGGAAGAGCCCGACCATGAGGTGCTCGACGACATGCGCCCGCTCTACGACCAGGCCTTGTCGCTGGCGCATGTGGTGCTCTTTTCCGACTACGGCAAGGGTGGACTGACGCACATCCCGGCCATGATCCGCGCCGCGCGCGTCGCCGGGCGCCCGGTGCTCGTCGATCCGAAGGGCAGCGACTACGGCCGCTACCGCGGAGCCACGGTGATCACCCCGAACCGCAACGAGCTCGCGCAGGTGATCGGCTCGTGGGCGAGCGAAACGCAGCTGAGCGAGCGCGCGCAGGCTCTGCGCACCTCGCTCGACCTCGACGCCGTCCTCATGACACGATCCGAGGACGGCATGTCGCTGTTCGACGCTGCCGGCCAGCTCGACATCCCGGCCGAGGCGCGCGAGGTGTTCGACGTCACCGGCGCCGGCGACACCGTCATCGCCACGCTCGCCGCGATGCTGGCCTCGGGGCTCGCGCTGCGCGACGCGATACCGATCGCCAACCGCGCCGGCGGTATTGTCGTCGGCAAGTTCGGCACCGCCAGCGTCAGCTACGACGAGCTCGCCGCCGCAGGAGGCGCATCGTGAGGGTCGTCGTCACCGGCGCGGCCGGAATGATCGGTGCCAATCTGCTGCGCGGTCTGAACGCGATCGGCATCGACGACATCGTCGCCGTCGACGACCTAAGCGACGGCGCGAAGTACGCGAACCTCGCCGGGGCGTCGATCGGCGACTACTTCGACCGGCGCGATTTCTACCAGCGCTTCGAGCGCGGCGAGCTCGGCCACGTCGATGTCGTCTTCCACGAGGGTGCGTGCTCCGACACGATGGAGCACGACGGCCGCCTCATGCTCGACCTCAACTACCGGTCGTCGAAGACGCTGCTCGATGCCTGCCAGGCGCAGGGGACGCGACTCCTCTACGCATCATCGGCGGCGGTGTATGGCGGAGCCTCGACCTTTCGCGAAGAGCCGCGTTTCGAGCGGCCGCTGAACGTCTACGGTTATTCGAAGCTTCTGTTCGACAACGTCGTGCGGCGCATGCTGCCGAGCACGACGGCGCAGGTCGCAGGCTTTCGCTACTTCAACGTCTACGGTCCGCACGAGCAGCACAAAGGACGGATGGCCTCGGTCGCGTTCCACCATTTCGAGCAGTTCCAGAGCAGCGGACGGGTCCGCCTGTTCGGCCCGTACGGCGGCTACGGCCCCGGCGAGCAGGCACGCGACTTCGTCTTCGTCGACGATGTCGTCGCCGTCAACCTCTGGTTCCTCGAGCACCCGCGAGCGAGCGGGATCTTCAATCTCGGCAGCGGCCGGGCGCAGCCGTTCAACGACGTCGCCGCTGCGGCGGTCAACGCGATGCGCATCGGCCGCGGCGAAGCGCCGCTATCGCTCGGCGAGATCGTGGGCGCGGGAATGATCGAGTACATCGAATTTCCGTCGGCCCTCGTCGGCAAGTACCAGTGCTTCACCGAAGCCGATCTCGGGCGCCTGCGCGGCGCTGGCTGCGACCACGCGTTCGTCGACGTCGCCACCGGCGTCGCCCGCTACGCGGCGGCGATCGCGGCCGCGGCGCACTGAGCGCCGAGGTCAACCCGGCGGGACGAAGCGGCGTTACGAACGGGCCACGCGTCGTCCCGGCGCAGCACCGTCGCGCCACGGAGCCGCCGGTTCATTCCATCTTCCGGAGGGGTCTCATGTTCAAGAAAATCATCGCCGCGCTCGCGGTCCTGTTTGCCGCCACCGCGTTCGCCGCGGTCGACGCCAACAAGGCGACGCAAGCCGAGCTCGAGGCGATCAAGGGCATCGGCCCGGCGATCTCCGGCGCGATCATCGCCGAGCGCAAGAAGGGCGACTTCAAGGACTGGAACGACCTCGTCGTTCGCGTCAAAGGGGTGGGCGAGCACAACGCCGCCAAGTTCTCCGAAGGTGGCCTGACCGTCGGCGGCAAGACCTTCACCGGCGTCGCGCCGACCGCGGCCGCCATGAAGCCGGCGACGCCGACCAAGACCGCGCCGGAGGCGAGCAAGGAAACCGCCGCCGCCAAGGCCGGCAACGTCGTCAAGGCCGACGCGGAGAAGGCTGCGTCGGCGGCCGCCACCGCCGGCAAGCACGTCAAGGAAGACATCAAGGAGCAGAAGGACGCCGCCAAGCAGAACGTCGCCGAGGCGAAGGCCAAGAGCGCCGAGAAGAAGGCCGAGAAGGCTGAGAAGGCCGAAGCGAAGACCGCCGCCGCGAGCGCCTCCGCTGCCAAGAAGACCAAGGCCGAGAAGGCGGAAGCGAAGACCGCGGCCGCGAGCGCCAGCGCCGCCAAGAAGTAAGACCCGACGTCGCTGAGGGCCTCGGTGCCGCGAAGGTCGCGGCACCGAGCCCTTTGTCATGTCAGGTCGCAGCGCCGACCGGCACCCGCATGTCCTGCCATTCGAAGAACGCTCTCACCTCGTCGCGCCGCGCCATCGTGTCCTTGACGCCGAGCGCGATCAGCTCGCGCGTGTAGGGCGCCTCGAACAGCAGGTAGCTGGCGAGCGCGGCACCGCGCGCGTCCTCGCCACGTCCCGAGACGCCCAAGCCCCGCAGCATCGTCCGGATCGGCAACGGCAGGCTCCGCAGATGGCGCGCCGCGATGTCGTCGAGCCGCTCGCTCGGCGAGATGACGAGCACCTGGATCGGCCTCAGGCTGGTCGCGGCGCGCGACTGCGGCGGCAGCAGCGCGAGCGTCGCGTTGATCCGCTGCAGCCGCTCGACGTCGACGGCGAGCGCGTCGAGGAAGATGTTCGACAGCGCATGGCCGGCGATCTGCGCCAGGCTCGGATACTCGCTGCTGCCCGGGCGCTCGCCCGGCGGCTCGTGCATGCGACCGGAGCCGACGACGAGGATGCGCTCGGCGCCGAGGTGCACTGCCGGCGAGATCGGCGCCGCCTGACGCATCGAGCCGTCGCCGCAATACTCGAGGTGGCCGCCGATGTCGAGCGCGACCGCCGGGAAGACGAACGGGATCGCCGACGACGCGAGCAGGTGGGCGATCGTGATCGGGCTGCGCACCGCGAGCCGCTGCGAGCGCGTCCACGGCACGATGTCGCCGACGGCGTCGTAGAAGGTGACGTGCAGCCCCGAGCCGTAGCTCGACGCCGTCACCGCGAGCGCCTTCAGGTCGCCGCTCGCCATCACCTGGTGCAGGCGCGACGTGTCGATGAGATGGTTGAGCAGCAGCTCGAGCGGCTTGTTGTCGAGGAACGAACGCGGCCGGGCGCGGCTCCAGCGCGCGATCGCCCAGCCGATCGACATCATCGTCAGCCAGCGCGCGCCGGTGCGGATGACACCGAACGAATCGGAGCGATAGACCTGCTCGGCGCGGAAATTCCGCCAGATCTCGACCAGGCCGGCGACGGCGTGGTCGAACATGTCGGCGCGGCAGGCGAGCGCGGCGGCGTTGATCGCCCCCGCCGACGTGCCGGCGATGACCGGGAACGGGTTGCCTCCGGTCACGCCGCCGTCGCGCCGGATCTGCACCACCGCCTGGAGCACGCCGACCTGATAGGCGGCACGCGCGCCGCCGCCGGTGAGCACCAGCCCGGTTGAGCCTGTCGAATCCTTCATCGCGAGCAGGAGCGGCCGCTGGCCATCGGCCGCGATCATAGGTCGGGGCCGCCTCGCTGGGCCTGTGACGGCGTGTGACGGTCAGCAGCCCGGACGTCGCGTGTGCTGTCGGTCACGCGTCGCATGCCCGGCCGCAACACGATCGCGGCGCGGCGGCGCAGGCCCCTCACTCGTAGACGATCGCGATCCGGCCCTGCGCGGCGCCCGACTGCCAGCGCTCGAGCGCCCCGTCGCTGGGATAGAAGCGGACCGCGTCGCCGAGGTCGAGCTCGCCCACCGCTTCGCGCCGGTGCAGCTGCAGGCGAACGCGCAGCCCCTCCTGGATCTCGCCGTGCTCGGTCTGCGAGCGTCGCGACGGAAAGTCGCGCAAGACTTCGGCGACCGGCGGCACGCTGCCGTTGACCTCGACGCGAAGGTACTTGCCGAAGCGGCAGCGGGCACCGGCGAGATCCCAAACGCTTTGCACCTGGAAGCGGATGCCGCCGCTGAAGCGGTCGGGCTGAACGCGGCCCTGGACGATGACGAGCTCGTCGTCCTTCAGCAGCTCGCGGTTGGCAACGAGCAGCTCCTCGTTGGCGACCGCTTCGACGGTGTCGCTCATGTCGTCGAGCTTGAACAGCGCGACGCGCCCGCGCATGCCGTTGACGACGCGCAACTCGCCGACGATGCCGGCGAGCAGCAGCGTCTCGCGGCTGTCGATGAGCTCGGCGATGCGAAGCTTGGCGAAGCGGCGGACTTCGGCTGCGCTCTGGTCGAACAGGTGGCCGGAAAGATAGAAGCCGAGCGCCGACTTCTCGAGCGTCAGACGCTCCTTGATGCTCCACTCGCGGACGGCGGCGAGCGGCGGCTCCTCGGTGCTCGCGCCGTGCGAATCGCCGCCATCGAGGAGCGCATCGAAGAGGCCGCCCTGATCGGCGTGCGCCGCCCGCGTCTCGGCCCAATCGAGCGCGACGCCGGCGCCCGCCAGCAGCGGAGCACGCGCGCCATGGATGCGGTCGAACGCGCCGGCCTTGATCAGCGCCTCGACGACGCGGCGGTTGATCCTGCCGCGGTCGACGCGCCTGCAGAAGTCGAACACGCTCTTGAACGGGCCGCCGGCGTCGCGCGCGGCGACGATCGCCTCGATCGCGCCCTGCCCGGTGCCCTTGATGGCGCCCAGACCGTAGCGCACCGAGCTCGCCGACAAGGGCTCGAAGCGGTACGTGCCGGCGTTGATGTCGGGCGTCTCGATCGTGACGCCGAACGTCTTGGCGTCGGCGACGAGCGCTTTCAGCTTGTCGCTGTTGTCGATCTCGACCGACATGTTGGCGGCGAAGAACTCGGCCGCGAAGTGGGCCTTGAGCCATGCCGTGTGGTACGCGAGCAGCGAGTACGCAGTCGCGTGCGCCTTGTTGAAACCGTAGCCGGCGAACTTCTCCATCAGGTCGAAGACCTCGTCGGCGATCTCGGCCGAGATGGCCTTCTTCGCCGCGCCCTCGCGGAAGATGGCACGATGCTTGGCCATCTCCTCGGGCTTCTTCTTGCCCATCGCCTTCCTCAGCAGGTCGGCGCCGCCGAGCGAGTAGCCGCCGAGGATCTGCCCGGCCTGCATCACCTGCTCCTGATAGACCATGATCCCGTAGGTCTCGCCGAGCACCGATTCGAGCAGCGGGTGCGGGTAGCGCACCTCCTCGCGGCCGTGCTTCCTCGCGCAAAAGCTCGGGATGTTCTCCATCGGCCCGGGTCTGAACATCGCGTTCAGCGCGATCAGATCCTCGAGGCGGTTCGGCTGCGCGTCCTTCAGCATCCGCCGCATGCCCGCGCTTTCGAACTGGAACACCGACTCGGTGCGGCCGTCGGAAAAGAGACGATAGACGCTGGCGTCGTCGAGCGGCAGCGCCTCGTACGAGAAATCGCGCTGCCCGGGATGGCGGGCGACGATAAGGTCCTTCGCGAGCTCGAGGATCGTCAGCGTCGCAAGGCCGAGGAAGTCGAACTTGACCAGGCCGATCGCCTCGACGTCGTCCTTGTCGAACTGGCTGACCGCGCTCGCGCTGCCGGGCTGCATGTAGAGCGGGCAGAAGTCGGTGATCCTGCCGGGCGCGATCAGCACTCCGCCGGCGTGCATGCCGACGTTCCTCACCAGCCCTTCGGCCTTCTCGGCCAGCGCGAGCAGCTCGGCCACTTCCTCTTCGTTCCTCTCGCGTTGCTCGATCTCGGGCGCTTCGCGACGGGCGTAGATGATGTTGCCGTCGGGTCGCTCCGGCGGGCGCTTCAGCGTCACCGTCTTGCCGGGCGGCGCGGGAACCAGCTTGGCGATCGAGTCGACGTGGCCGTAGCTCATGCCGAGGACGCGGCCGATGTCGCGCAGCGCCGCCTTTGCGGCCATCGTCCCGAAGGTCGCGATCTGGCTCACCGCATCGCGGCCGTACTTCTGCTTGACGTAGTCGATGACACGGTCGCGATTGGCCTGGCAGAAGTCGATGTCGAAATCGGGCATCGAGACGCGCTCGGGATTGAGGAAGCGCTCGAACAGCAGCTTGTAGCGGAGCGGATCGATGTCGGTGATGTTGAGCGAGTACGCGACGAGCGACCCTGCGCCCGAGCCGCGCCCGGGTCCGACCGGGCAGCCGTTCGACTTCGCCCAGTTGATGAAGTCGGCGACGATCAGGAAGTAGCCCGGGAAGCCCATCTTCAGGATCGTCTCGATCTCGAAGTCGAGCCGGGCGGCATAGCGCGGCTGCTCGCGCTCGCGCACCGCGGCGTCGGGGTAGAGCCGCGCCAGCCGTACCGTCAGGCCGTCGTGCGCCGCGATCCGGAAGTACTCGGCCATCGGCACCCGCGCGCCGTCGCGCAGCGGCGTCTCGAAGTCCGGCAGGCGGGGCTTGCCGAGGACGAGGCTCGCGTTGCAGCGCTTCGCGATCTCGACCGTGTTCGCGATCGCGCTCGGCAGATCGGCGAAGAGCGCCTCCATCTGCGCCTGCGACTTGAAATACTGCTCGCGGCTGAAGCGCTTGACGCGACGCGGGTTGGCGAGCATCTCGCCGTCGGCGACGCAGACGCGCGCCTCGTGCGCCTCGTGGTCGGCCGCGGTCAGGAACTGCACCGAGTGGGTCGCGACCAGCGGCAGCCCGCGGCTCGCGGCGAGCTCGACCGCGGCGCGCAGATGCGCTTCGTTGCCCGGCAGCCCGCAGCGTTGCACCTCGACATAGAAGCGGCGCGGGAACCAGCGGCCGAGCCGCTCGACGATGGCCTCGGCGCGCGCACTGTCGCCGGCGAGCAAGGCGCGGCCGAGCGCGCCCGATTCGGCGCCCGAAAGCACGATCAGCCCTTCCGCGCGTTCGCCGAGCCAGGCCCATTCGATCGTCGCATGGCCGCTGGCCGCGTTCTCGAGCCAGCCGCGCGAGAGCAGCGCGCACAGGTTCAGGTAGCCGGCCTGGTTCTGCACCAGCAACACGAGCCGCGTCGTCGCCTTCTCGCCCGCGTCGGCGGCCATGCAGACCTCGGCGCCCAGGATCGGCTTGACTCCCGCCGAGCGCGCCGCGCTGTAGAACTTGACGGCCGCGAACAGGTTGCCGAGATCGGTGATCGCGAGCGCGCCCTGCTGGTCGGCGACCGCTGCGGCCACCGCATCGTCGATCCGCAACGTGCCGTCGACGACCGAATATTCGGTGTGCGCGCGCAGGTGGACGAAGGCCATGCGACGCATTCTAGAGAGCGCGACTTCGCCGTTTCCCGGCCCGCTGGCGCGCCGCCAAGGGCCTTCTCCGGCACGGGGCTTGCCCACCGTCGATCTCACGTCCGGCGGCGCTTTGGGCTACCCTGCCGGTCCCGCTTTCGGAGCGGGCGCACCGGGCGACGAGGAGACCAAGATGACGACGCCGAAGTCCGCGCGCCAGGCCACCACGCCCGGCCCGCTCGAGACGCGCTATGCACAGGTCCGGCAGACGAGCCTTGCGCTGGCGGCGCCGCTGTCGGCCGAGGACTGTCAGGTGCAGTCGATGGCCGACGCGAGCCCGACCAAGTGGCATCTCGCGCACGTGACGTGGTTCTTCGAGACCTTCGTGCTCGAGCGCTTCGAGGCGGCCTTCGTTCCGTTCGACCCCGCGTTCCGCGTCCTCTTCAACAGCTACTACCAGGGCATCGGCGCCCAGCACCCGCGGCCGCAGCGGGGCCTCGTCACCCGACCGGACCTTGCGCAGGTCAAGCGCTACCGCAGCGCGATCGACGAGCGCATGCAGGCGGTGCTCGCCGCCCAAGGCGACGACCCCGAGCTCGCCGCGCTGGTCAGCCTGGGCCTGCAGCACGAGCAGCAGCATCAGGAGCTGCTGCTGACCGACATCAAGCACGCACTGTCGTGCAATCCGCTCCTGCCGGCTTACGCCAGGCGCTGGCCGATGGCGCAGGTGCGGCCGCAGCCGCTGCGCTGGTTCGGCCACGCCGGAGGCCTCGTCGAGCTCGGCCACGCTGGCGAACACGACGGCGCGTTCTGCTTCGACAACGAGACGCCGCGCCATCGCGCGTTCGCGGCGCCGTTCGAGCTCGCTTCGCGGCCGGCGACGTTCGGCGACTATCTCGCGTTCATCGACGACGACGGCTACCGCCGCCCCGAGCTATGGCTGTCGATGGGCTGGGACTGGGTGCAGAGCGGCGCGCGCAAGGCACCGCTGTATTGGCGAGACGATGGCGAGCGCTGGCGCATCTACACCCTGCAGGGCGCGGTCGAGATCGACCCGCACACGCCGGCGTGCCACCTCAGCTACTTCGAGGCCGATGCGTTCGCCCGTTGGTCCGGCGCACGCTTGCCGACCGAGCTCGAGTGGGAGATCGCGGCGCGCGCGCTGGCGGCACCACTGTCGGGCAACTTCGCCGACCGCGGCGCCTTCCATCCGCTGCCGCAGCGAGATCCGGTCGGCGACGAGCCGGTGCAGATGTTCGGCGACGTCTGGGAATGGACGCAGTCGGCCTACCTGCCCTACCCGGGTTATCGGCCGCTGCCGGGGGCGGTCGGCGAATACAACGGCAAGTTCATGTGCAACCAGTTCGTGCTGCGCGGCGGCTCGTGCGCAACGCCGTCCGGGCACGTGCGCGCGAGCTATCGCAACTTCTTTCCGCCCGAAGCGCAGTGGCAGTTCAGCGGCGTCCGCCTCGCTCGCGACGCCTGATCGCGAACGGACGGCTCAGGCGAGGTCGAAGACGAGGACCTCGGCCTGCTTGCCGTCGCTGATCTGCAGCGAACGCTCGTCGACCAGGGCGGCGGCGTCGCCGGCCTCGAGCTTCGTGCCGTTGAGATCGATGCTGCCGCGCACGACGTGCACGTAAGTCTTGCGCCGAGGGTCGAGCGTGCGCTCGATCGCTTCGTCGCCGTCGACGAGGGCCGCCGAGATCGACGCGTCGGCATGGATCGTCACCGAGCCGTCGCGCCCGTCCGGCGACGCCACGAGGCGCAGCGTGCCGCGCTTGGCCGCATCGTCGAACCGCTTCTGCTCGTAGCTCGGCGCGATGCCGCGCGCATTGGGCTCGATCCAGATCTGCAGGAAGTGCGTCGTCCGGTTCGCAGCGTGGTTGAACTCGCTGTGCTGGACGCCGCTGCCCGCGCTCATCCGCTGGACGTCGCCGGGCCGGATGATTCCGCTCGCACCACCGCCGCCGCCGCCGGTCCCGAGGCTGTCGCGATGCGCGAGCTCGCCGTCGAGGACGTAGCTGACGATCTCCATGTCGCGGTGGCCGTGGCTGCCGAAGCCGCTTCCCGGTGCGATCCGGTCTTCGTTGATGACGCGCAGGTTGCCGAAGCCCATGTGGCGCGCGTCGTGGTAGTCGGCGAACGAGAAGCTGTGCTTGCTCTGCAGCCAGCCATGGTCGGCGTGGCCACGTTCGGACGACTTGCGCAGGGTGATCATGCGATGCTCTCCTTGGTCGAGGAATGTACGGCCGGCGCCGGCGATCGCGGGCCGCCGCGGTTGAAGCCTCCGTTCAAATAAGATGAAGAGGCCGTGACCGCGCCAACGAGCTCCGACCCGCGCAACGTCCTGACGCCGGAAGCGCTGACGATGATGGATGCGATCGCCACCAGCGGCAGCTTCGCCGCGGCGGCGCGCCAGCTCGGCAAGGTCCCCTCCGCACTGACCTACAACGTGCGCCAGCTCGAGGACGCGCTCGATGTCCTGCTGTTCGACCGCCGCTCGCGCCAGGCGACGTTGACGGCCGCCGGCCAGGAGCTGCTCGATGAAGGCCGGCGCCTGCTCGACCAGATGGATGCCGTCGCCAACCGCGTCAAGCGCGTCGCCACCGGGTGGGAGACGCAATTGACCATCGCCGTCGACGACGTCATTTCGCGCTCGACGATGCTCGACCTCTGCAGCGCGTTCTATGTCGATACGACGACGATCGCCGTCAAGGCTCCGGCGCGCTCGCGCGCGCCCGCGAGCGACATGGCGGCGATGGCGACGCCGACGCGGCTGCGCATTCGCACCGAGGTCCTCGCCGGCACCTGGGAAGCGCTCGTCACCGGGCATGCCGATCTCGCGATCGGCGTCACCACGCAGCGCGAGTTGCCGCCCGGGCTGGCGATGAAGGAGCTCGGGCGGATGAGCTTCGTGTTCGCGGTGGCGCCGCACCATCCGCTCGCCGCGGCAAGCGAGCCGATCGGCGATGCCGAGATCGTCCGCCATCGCGCGGTCGCGGTCGCGGACTCGGCGCACCGGCTGGTGCCACTGACCGTCAACCTGCTGCCGGGACAGGACGTCCTCACCGTCGGCGACATGCAGGCCAAGATCGAGGCGCAGGAGCGTGGCGTCGGCTGCGGCTTCGTTCCCGAGCCGATGGCGCGCGCCGCGATCGCGGCCGGCCGTCTCGTCGTCAGGGAGGTCGAGCGCGTGCGCCAGCTCGCGCCCCTGGGCTATGCATGGCGAACGCCGATCGGCCGCGGCGGCAAGGCGCAGCTCGGCCTCGGCCTGCGCTGGTGGCTCGAGCGGCTCGACAGCGCGACGACGCGTCGCGCCCTGCTCGATCGCCATGGCAGCGACGACCTCGGCGCGCCTTGAGCAGCATCGGCCGCAGCAGCGATGCCCCAGCTACGGCCGCCGAAGCCGTGAGCCGGAAACCTTACGTCGGCCGCTTCGCGCCCTCGCCGACCGGCCTTCTGCACGCCGGCTCTCTCGTCGCCGCGCTGGCGTCGTGGCTCGATGCCCGCGCCCACGACGGCACGTGGCTGCTGCGGATCGAGGATCTCGACACGCAGCGCAACGTCGACGGCGCAGCGGAGGCGATCATCGCCCAGCTCGAGCGCTGCGGCCTGAGTCCCGACCCGCCGGTCGTCCGTCAATCGGAACGCACCGCGCTCTACGAAGCGGCGCTGCAGAGGCTGCTCGCGCTCGGCCGGGCCTTCCCGTGCGCATGCAGCCGGCGCGATCTCGCCCTTGCCGCGACGACGCCGGATCCGCGCAGCGACGACAACGCGGGTGCCGAGCGCGTCTATCCGGGGACCTGCCGCGCCGGGCTCGGCGGCAGGCCGGCGCGCGCAACCCGACTCCTCGTCGAACCATCTCCGGGCGGCGGCGAAGCGATCGTCGAATGGCACGACCGGCACCTCGGCGCGCAGCGCCAGGACGTCGCTCGCGCGGTCGGCGACTTCGTCCTGAAGCGCGCCGACGGCGCCTTCGCGTACCAGCTCGCCGTCGTCGTCGACGATGCCGCGCAAGGCGTCACCGACGTCGTCCGCGGCGAGGATCTCGCCGACAGCACCGCGCGCCAGATCGTGCTGCAGCGATTGCTCGGCGTGCCGACGCCGCGCTACCTGCACGCGCCACTGGTCCGCGCCGCCGACGGCAGCAAGCTGTCGAAGCAGACCGGCGCGGTTCCGCTCGACCTCGCCGAGCCGCTCGCCGCGCTGCGTGCTGCCGGCGCCGTGCTTGGCGTCGCGGCGAACGGCGATCGCGTTGCCGCCTGGCTCGAGGCCGCGCTCGAGATCTGGCGCGCGCGCGTCGTTCCTCGGGCATGATTCCGCCGCCGCAGCAACCGCCGCGGCCTCTTCTTCACCATCGAGGACTCCGATGCAGACCACCGCCACCGGGCTTCAGTACGACGACACCGTCGTCGGCAGCGGCAAGCGTGCCGAAGCCGGACGCAACGTCCGCGTCCACTACACCGGCTGGCTGTACGAGGGCGGCACCAAGGGAGCGAAGTTCGATTCGAGCAAGGACCGCAACGACCCGTTCGAGTTCGAGCTCGGCGGCGGCATGGTGATCCGCGGCTGGGACGAGGGGGTGCAGGGAATGCAGGAGGGCGGCACGCGCATCCTCGTCATTCCGCCATCGCTCGGCTACGGCGCCCGCGGCGCCGGCGGCGTCATCCCGCCCAACGCGACCCTGCTGTTCGAAGTCGAACTGCTGCGCGCCTGACTTCGCTCGCCGCCACCCGCGGGGCACTCCTGCACCATGCCCATCCGCTACGACGTCCGGCACACGACGGTCTATCGCTATCGCCAGCCGGTGCGCTTCGGCGAGCACCGCGTCATGTTCAGGCCGCGCGACAGCCACGACCTTCGCGTCCTCGCGACCGACCTCGACGTCAGCCCGGAGTCGTCGGTGCGAATGATCCAGGACCCGCTTTCGAACTCGGTCGCGCTGGTGCAGCCGCTCAGCCACAGCGACACGCTCAGGATCGTCTGCAGCTTTCGGATCGAGCAGGCCCACAGCAACAACCTCGAACTGCCGCTCACGAAGAGCGCGGAGCTCTACCCGTTCGCGTACACGGTCGAGGAACGCCTCGACCTCGAGCACTATCTGCGCCCCCACCACGACGATCCCGACGGCGAGCTCACCGCGTGGGCGCGCCAGTTCATCCGCAGCGACGGGCCGACCGGAACGCGCGAGCTGCTGGTCGCGATGAACCAGCACATCCGCGACCACCTGCGCTATCTCGGCCGCGACGAGGAAGGCACGCAGAGCCCGGTCGAGACGCTGCGCCTTGGCAGCGGCTCGTGCCGCGACTTCACGCTGCTGATGATGGAAGCGGCGCGCCGGCTCGGCTTCGCGACGCGTTTCGTCTCCGGATATCTATACGACCCGGCACTCGACGGCGGCGTGTCCGATGTCGTCGGCGCGGGCTACACGCACGCCTGGCTGCAGGCGTATCTGCCGGGTGCCGGCTGGGTGCCGTTCGACCCGACCAACAATCTGCTCGGCGGCACCGAGCTGATCCGCGTCGGCATCGCCCGCGATCCGGCCCAGGCGGCGCCGATCTCGGGCAGCTGGTTCGGCCAGGCCGATGACTACATCGGCATGACCGTCGACGTCACCGTGCAACGCCTCTAGCTGTTAGCCGCACGAGGCAGCGCCTGGCGCTGCGGCGGCCGTCGCCGCCGTGTTGTCAGCGCGAGAAACCTCCGGCACGCGGCCGCTGCGGCTTGCCGCGCCCCTTGAACGCGGCAGGTCCGGGCCTGCGCTTGGGCCCCGGGCGCGCGTCGCGAGCCGGTAGGGCGCGATCGAACGGATTGCCGCGCGCTGCCGGCCGCGGCGCGAAGTCGCTGCGCGACTCGTGCGAGCGCTTCACGAACGCCTTCGGATTGGCGCGCTTCGGCTCGAGGCCGCCGATCGTCGCGACCGGGATCTGCTGCGTCGTGAACTGCTGGATGCGCCGGACCATGCCGGCGTCGAAGCGCTCGGCGAGCGTCACCGCCAAGCCGTCGCGGCCGGCACGCCCGGTGCGGCCGATGCGGTGCACGTAGTCCTCGGGCTTCATCGGCAGGCCGTAGTTGACGACGTGACTGATCGTCGGCACGTCGATGCCGCGCGCCGCGACGTCGGTGGCGACGAGGATGCGCAGGCGCCGCGACCGCAGGCCCTGCAGGACGCGGTTGCGACGCCCCTGCGGCATGCCGCCGTGCAGCGAGGCGACCGAGTGGCCGAGCTCGGCGAGGCGATCGGCGAGCCGGTCGGCGTCGATCTGCGTGCTCGTGAAGACGAGCGCCTGCTCGAGGTCGCGCTCGGTCAGGATGCTGTCGAGCAGCGCGTTCTTGTGCGCGAGGTCGTCGGCCCAGTGCAGCCGCTGCTCGATGTTCGCGTGCGTCTCGGTGTGCGAGGCGACGTCGACGCGCTGCGGCGTGCGCAGCAGCGACTGCGCCAGGCGGGCGACATGGCCGACGAAGGTCGCGCTGTACATCACCGTCTGCCGCACCGCGGGGACGTGGTCGGCGATCGTCGTGATGTCGTCGATGAAGCCCATGTCGAGCATGCGGTCGGCTTCGTCGAGAACGAGCATCTCGACATGGTCGAGCACGGCCTTGCCGGTCTGCAGGTGATCGAGCAGGCGGCCCGGCGTCGCGATCAGGAGGTCGAGCGGCCCGCGCAGCGCCTTGATCTGCGCCGGATAGGGCACGCCGCCGACAACGGTCGCGACGCGCAGGCCGGCGACGTGGCGGCCATAGTTGTCGGCCGCCTTGGCGATCTGCAGGGCGAGCTCGCGCGTCGGCGTCAGGACGAGGACACGCGGGCCGTAGACGATGCCTTTCTCGCGCCGGCGCGCGGGATCGGCGCGCGCCGCGAGGACGCGCGCGAGCGCGGGGACGACGAAGGACGCGGTCTTGCCGCTGCCGGTCGGCGCCGCGACCATCAAATCGGTGCCGGCGAGGGCGGGCGGAATCGCCGCCGCCTGGACTG
The DNA here is from genome assembly GCA_036496385.1 of Caldimonas sp. Classification (GTDB taxonomy): domain Bacteria; phylum Pseudomonadota; class Gammaproteobacteria; order Burkholderiales; family Burkholderiaceae_C; genus Schlegelella_A. Next base: position 23,882 of record DASXLD010000108.1, read on the forward strand.
CGGTCGGCGCGGCGTAGCCGGCATCGGCGATGGCGCGGGCGATGGGCTCGGCGAGGCCGAGGGTTGCGAAGCTCATGACGGTTTTCTCTGCAGGATCGCGCGCTGCCGTTCGTGCGCGGCAGCGCCTGCCTTCGCGAGCGAAGGCGATAGGTCGCGAAGGAAGGCCGGCGGCTCCATCGAGCGCGCACGAAAGGCCGTGCGACGGCATCGCCGCCGACCTTGCGTGCAGAGCTCGGGTCGGCACGCACCGCGCAAAGCGCAGGCGGCGACCGAGACGGTCAGAGGAGATGAGCGGATCGCCGCGAGCGCGGTTGCGTGGCCGAGGCCTGATCGCGGCGAATTTGGGATTCTACCGCGGCGACGGCGCTCGTGCTGGCGACGGCTCCGCCCGCAGGAAGTGTTCCCGGTAGTACCCGAGCTCGTCGATCGACTCGTGGATGTCGGCGAGCGCGGTGTGCGCCTGCGCCTTGCGAAAGCCGGCGAGCAGTTCGGGCCGCCAGCGGCGCGCGAGCTCCTTCAGCGTGCTGACATCGAGGTTGCGGTAATGGAAGAACGCCTCGAGCCTGGGCATCGTCGCGGCGAGAAAGCGCCGGTCCTGGCAGATGCTGTTGCCGCACATCGGCGACGTGTTCTTGCGCACGTAGCGCTGCAGGAACTCGATCACCCGACGCTCGGCCTCGGCCTCGTCGATCGTCGACGCCCGGACGCGATCCGTCAGGCCGCTCCTGCCGTGGGTGCCGGTGTTCCAGGCGTCCATCCCGGCCAGCGTCGCCTCGCTCTGGCGGACCGCGAGCACCGGCCCTTCGGTGCGGCGGTCGAGCCGGGCGTCGGTGACGACGACGGCGATCTCGATGATGCGGTCGGTCTCCGGCACGAGCCCGGTCATCTCGAGATCGATCCAGACCAGGTTGTGGTCATCGAGGGTCAGCGGTTCGTCGGTCATCGGGCACTCCAAGCGGCAAATTCTCGCAGCACTCGCGTCGCTACGCCCCGACCTACACTGGTGCCATGTCGTCTTTCGCCTGGACCGGCCTGTTCGCGGCGGCGCTGGTCGTGTCGCTTGCCGTACGCACCTGGCTGTTTGTCCGCCAGACGCGGCACGTGACACTGCATCGCGACCAGGTGCCGTCGGCGTTTCGCGCCAGCGTGCCGCTGGCCGGGCACCAGCGCGCCGCCGACTACACGCTCGCCAAGGCGCGCTTCGGGCACTGCCAGGTGTTCGCCGGCGCCGTCATCCTGCTCGGCTGGACGCTGTTCGGCGGCCTCGACGCGCTCAACGTGATCGTTCGCGAAGCAGTCGCTCCACGTTTCGGAGCGCTTGCCTACGAGGTCGCCCTCGTCGCCGCGTTCGTCACCATCGGCGCGGTGCTCGAGCTGCCGTTCGATTGGTACGCGACGTTTCGTCTCGAGCAGCGCTTCGGCTTCAACCGCATCACCTGGCAGCTCTGGCTCGCCGACATGGCCAAGGGCATCGCACTGTCGGCGATCATCGGCATCCCCTTGCTGGCGGCGGTGCTCTGGATCATGGCCGCCGCCGGACGCGCGTGGTGGCTCTGGGCCTGGGCCGCGTGGATGGTGATGGTCGTCGCCGCACAAGTGGTCGTGCCGAGCGTGATCGCGCCGCTCTTCAATCGCTTCGAGGAATTGCAGGACCAATCGCTGCGCGCACGCGTCGAGGCGCTGATGGCGCGCGCCGGGTTCGCTGCCCGCGGCCTCTTCGTCATGGACGGCAGCCGCAGGTCGGCGCACGCCAACGCGTACTTCACCGGCTTCGGCAGCGCCAAGCGCGTCGTCTTCTACGACACCCTGCTCGCGCGCCTGGCCGCCGGCGAGGTCGAGGCGGTGCTCGCTCACGAGCTCGGCCACTTCAAGCTGCGCCACATCAGGAAGCGCATGCTGGCGATGGCGGCGCTGACGCTCGTCTTCTTCGCCCTGCTGGGCTGGCTTGCGACCCGCAGCTGGTTCTACAGCGGCCTCGCGGTCGCGCCCAACCTGACGCTGCCGAACGACGCTCTCGCCCTGATCCTGCTCCTTCTCGCCGGCTCGGTGTTCGGCGTGTTTGCGTCGCCCTTGCTCGCCGGCTGGTCACGGCGGGACGAGTTCGAGGCCGACGCGTTCGCATCGCGCCATGCCGACGGCGCGGCGCTCGCCTCGGCGCTCCTCAAGCTGCACGAGGACAATGCCTCGACCCTGACACCGGATCCGATTTACGCTCGGTTCTACTATTCGCATCCGCCGGCCGTCGAACGCCTCGCGGCGCTCGCGCCATTGCCCGGAACAGCGATCGCACCATGACCGATTTTCTCCACCAGCAGTGCCAGCAGCAGGCGACCGCGATGAGCGCGCCGGCGATCCACGACCACCTCGCGCAGATGAGCGGGTGGCGCGAGGCCGGCGGCGCGATCGAGAAGACATTCGCGTTCAAGGGCTGGCTCGAGACGGTCGCGTTCGTCGACGCGCTCGCCTGGATGTGCCACGTCGAGGACCATCACCCCGACCTGCACGTGGAGCACAGCCGCTGCAAGGTCCGCTTCTCGACCCATTCGGCCGGCGGGGTCTCGGCGAACGACTTCATCTGCGCCGCCAAGGCCGATGCCCTCGTCGCCTTCCTCGGCTGAGGGACAGATCGTTTCCGCGCATGGCCGCCACATGGTGGTCGAAGATGCCTCGGCCGAGCGTGTTCTCTGCCACGTGCGCGGCAAGCGGAGCGAGGCCGTCGTCGGCGATCGCGTGCGCTGGCAGCGATCGGGCGACGAAGGCGTCGTCGAGCAGGTGCTGCCGCGCAGGAACCTGCTCTACCGCCAGGACGAATGGAAGACGAAGGCATTTGCCGCCAACATCGATCAGCTGCTCGTCGTCGTTGCGGCCGAGCCTGTGTTCAGCGAGTCGCAGCTCGCACGGGCGCTGATCGCAGCCGCGGATGCCGCGATCCCGGCACGCATCGTCCTCAACAAGCGTGACCTGCCGGCATTCGCTGCCGCGCGCGATCGCCTGCAGCCGTACGCAGCGATCGGGATCGACATCGTCGAGGTCGCCCTCAAGCGTGACCCTGCCGACGCCCGTGCGCGGCTCGCGCCGGTGCTCGCCGGCAAGGCGACGCTCGTCCTCGGCCCGAGCGGCGCCGGCAAGAGCACGCTCGTCAACCTGATGGCGCCCGGCGCACGCGCCGAGACCGGCGAGATCTCGCAGGCGCTGCGCACCGGGCGCCACACGACGACGGTGACCGCGTGGCACTGGCTCGACCGCGAGCGGACGAGCGCGATCATCGATTCGCCGGGCTTTCAGGAGTTCGGCCTGCGTCACATCGAAGGCGGGCGGCTGGCCGCGCTGATGCCCGACATCGCGCGTCACGCCGGTGCCTGTCGGTTCTACAACTGCACGCACCTTCACGAACCGGGGTGCGGCGTCCTCGCCGCGCTCGAGCGCGGCGAGATCGCGCCTTCGCGCCATCGCATCTACGGCGAGATCTTCGCCGAGCTGCAAGCGCGGCCGGGCTAGGCCTTTCGCCCTAGCCGATCAGGTTGGCGAGCGAGAGCAGCGCGAGCAGCAGCATCCAGAGCACGACCGAGCGCCAGACGAGCGCGACGACACTGCGCAGGTGGCCGAGCTGCGGCACCTCGCCGGGCGTCGACCCTTCGGCCGCGGCAGATCCCGGCAACGCGCCGGCCTCGAATGTCTTGGCGCGATCGGGCGTGAGGCCGGGCGCCGAGCCGCCGCCGAGCTGGACGCCGACCGCGCCCGCCGCCGCGGCGAGGATGACGCCTTCGTTGTCGTGCTTCCACAGTGATGCGTCGCGCCGCCAGCAGTTGACCGCTTCCTCGAAGTTGCCGACCACCGCGAACCCCGATGCGGTGAGACGCGCCGGCACATGGTCGAGGATCTGGAAGATGCGCAGCGACAGCGCGCCGAGCCGTTCGTTGACGGCGATCCCGGCGCTGCCGCTGCGGTACGACCAATAGCGCGCGACGAACTCGGCGAGCCGATACAGCACCGCGCCGGCCGGCCCAAGACCGACTGTCGAAAGCAGCACGAACCAGAAGAAGACGCCGAACACGTGGCGGTGCGCGGCGAGCAGCGAATGCTCGATCAGGTGGCGCAGGAATGCGCTCGTCGGCAGGTCGCTGGCGTCGAGGTGGCGCCATTCGGCGAGCAGGCGACGCGCCTCGATCTCGTCGCCGCGCTCGAGCGCCGCGCGAATGTCGGTGAAGTAGTGGCTGAACTGACGAAAGCCGAGGGTCAGATAGAGCACGGCGACGTCGAACGCGAGCCCGAGCCGGACCTGCGTCAGCGCCAGGTAGGCTGCGGCGCAAATCAGCGTCGGCACGAGCACCGTGATCGACCAGACGATCCACGCGTGATGCTCCTTGCCGGCATCGAAGTTGCGCGTGGTGCCGGCGATCCAGCCGGTCAGCGCATCATGGACGACATTGCCGCGCGGCAGTGGCTTGACCTGTTCGAGCAGGAGCGCCAGCAGGACCGCGATGAAACTCATGCTCGGCCGATCATAGCGGCCGACCTGCGCTGACACCGCGCAGCGCGGCAAGGCAGCGTCTCAGGCAGCGAGAAAGCGGTAGAGGTTGCGCAGCATCGCCGCGGTCGCACCCCAGATGAAGTAGCGGCGCGGCGCGCCGTTGGCGTCGCTGCCCTGCCAGGGGATCGAGAAGAACTCGCGCGTCGCGCCGGCGATGTTCACCGCGTGGCGCTGGTGGTTCGCCGGGTCCATCAGCCATGCGAGCGGCACCTCGAAGACCTCGGCCACCTCGATCGGGTCAGGTCGGAGCGCCGCGCCGGGCTGCACCAGGCTCACCACCGGCGTGACGATGAAGCCGGTGCTCGTCGTGTAGGTCGGCAAGCTGCCGAGCACCTCGACCTCGAACGGCTCGAGGCCGATCTCCTCGTGGGCTTCGCGCAATGCGGTCGCGACTGGGTCGGCGTCGCTCGCCTCGGCGCGGCCGCCAGGAAAGCTGATCTGGCCTGGGTGATCGTTGAGGTGGTCGGTGCGCTGCGTCAGCAGCACCGTCATCGATTCACGAAGGACGAGCGGAATGAGCACCGACGCCTGCGTCGCCTCGCGCTCGACGATCCGCTTCTCGATCTTGATCTCGGGCTGCCACGGCGGCGGCGCGCCAAAGCGGCGACGCATCGCCGCCGGATCGATGTTTGTCGCCGGAACCGCCGGCAGATGCGAGTCGGCGCCGAGAACGGGCAGGCTCTCGGGATCGAAGGCCGGTCGGTTCCCGGGCGGCGCCGAGCCCACCCCGCGCACGGCCGTCAGGCCAGCTTCTCTTTGATCCGGGCCGATTTGCCCGAGCGCTCGCGCAGGTAGTAGAGCTTGGCGCGGCGGACGTCGCCGCGCCGCTTGACCTCGATCGAGGCGATCAACGGGCTGTAGGTCTGGAACGTGCGCTCGACGCCCTCGCCGCTCGAGACCTTGCGGACGATGAAGCTCGAGTTGAGGCTGCGGTTGCGCTTCGCGATGACGACGCCTTCGAACGCCTGGACGCGCTTGCGTGTGCCTTCGACGACGTTGACGCTGACGATGACGGTGTCACCCGGGGCGAAAGCGGGAATCGGACGGTTGAGGCGGGCGATCTCCTCGCGCTCGAGGGTCTGGATCATGTCCACAGAGGGCTCCTGTGATCGTGCGCGCGTGCCGGAGGGCGGTTTGAGTGCCGACGGCAGTCGGCCCGTTGTTGTCCGGAGCGAAGGCTCCCGGGCGCAGAGGATCGAAAAACCCGAAATTATAGCTTCCGCAGCTCTCGACCAGCCAGATACGCCTCGTCCCCGGCGTCGAGCAGCCCTCCTGCACGGGCGGCCTCGAGCAGGTCGGGGCGGCGAGCGGCGGTCAAGTCCAGCGACTGCCGGCGCCGCCAGGTATCGATCGCGGCGTGGTTGCCCGAAAGCAGCACCTCGGGAACCGCGGCGCCGTCGACGAGGCGTTCCGGGCGGCTGTAGTGCGGGCAGTCGAGCAGACCGACGGAGAAGCTGTCCTGCTCGTGCGAGCGCGCATCGCCCAGCACACCGGGCTGCAGCCGCGCGAGCGCGTCGAGCAGGACGAGCGCCGGTAGCTCGCCGCCGGAGAGCACGTAGTCGCCGATGCTGAGCTCGAGGTCGACGTGGGCGTCGATGAAGCGCTGGTCGATGCCCTCGTAGCGCGCACAGAGCAGGATCGCTCCGGCGCCGGCAGCGAGCCCGGCGACAGTCGCCTGGCGCAGCGGAGTTCCCGCCGGGCTGAAGCTCACCAGCGGCGCGGCGACCGCCTCGGCGCGCGCCGCCCGCACCGCTGCCAGCGCGCGCTCGAGCGGCTCGACGAGCAGCACCATTCCCGGACCGCCGCCGTACGGCCGGTCGTCGACACGGGCGTGCGGCGGATCGCCGAAGTCGCGCAGCGGCCAGAAGTGGACGTCGATCCGGCCCGGCTCGAACGCGCGCCGCGTGACGCCGTGCACGAGGTGCGCGGCAAACAGCTCCGGGAAGAGCGTGATGACGTCGACGCGCATTCTTGGCGGTGTTCAGTAGTCCGCTTCCCAATCGACCGCGATCCGTCGCATTGCCGGATCGACGCTGTCGACATAGACCGAGACGAACGGAATCAGGAGTTCTTTCGCACCCGGCTCCGCCGGCTGGACGCGCAGGATGCTCTGCGCGCCGTTGTCGAGCAGGCCGGCGACGTTGCCGAGCACGATACCGGCGCGGTTGGCGACCGCCATGCCGGTCAGATCGGCCCAGTAGAACTCGTCGGCGGCAGGCTCGGGGAACTGCGAACGGGCGACGAAGATGCGAGCGCCGCGCAACGCCTCGGCGGCGGTTCGATCGGGCACGTCGGGGGACGACGCGACGTAGCCGTCGCCGCGAGCGTGCAAGCTCGCGATCTCGAGCGTGGCCGAGGTCGGCCCGGCGTGAGGCCGCGAATCGTCGGCCGGCCGCAGGTGCCAGCGCGATGCTGCGCGCAACGCCAGCGGCGGGTCGGCGTAGGGATGGACGCGAAAGCCGCCCTTCAGGCCCCACGCCTCGCCGATCCGACCCAGCTCGACCCCGTCCTCGGGCCAGGACGAACGCGCGTGTCCTGCCACGGCGAAGAGACGCCCGCGGGGCGCGGACCTAGGCGGCGCTCTTCGCCTGCGCGACCAGGCGAGCAACCGTGGGCGACATCTGGGCGCCGTGGCCGGTCCAGTGCTCGACGCGATCGAAGGCGACACGAAGCGGCTGCTCGCCGCCCGCCGCGACCGGGTTGTAGAAGCCGACGCGCTCGATGAAGCGACCATCGCGGCGCAGGCGCGAATCGGCGACGACGATATTGAAGAAGGGGCGCTTCTTCGCACCGCCGCGGGCCAGCCGGATGACGACCATGTGAGTGTCCTCGAAGGCGGGAATGCTCCCGCGAAAAACCGCGCATTATAAACTCGACTGCTTCGCCAGTGCCCATGCCCCCCGTCCTGATCCGCCCAAGCACGCCCGACGACGTCGCCGCGATTGCTGCGATCTACGGCTGGCACGTCCGCCACGGCACCGGGACCTTCGAGATCGATGCTCCCGACGACGCCGAGATGGCGCGCCGCCGCGACGACGTCGTCGCCAAGACACTGCCGTTTCTCGTCCTCGAGCGTCACGGCAAGGTCCGCGGCTACGCCTATGCCAACCAGTTCCGGCCACGGCCCGCGTACCGCTTCTGCGTCGAAGACTCCGTCTACCTCGATCCGAGCGCCACCGGGCACGGTTTCGGCAGTCTCCTCCTCGCCGAGCTCTGCGCCCGTTGCGAGGCTGCCGGGGCGCGGCAGATGCTCGCGGTAATCGGCGACTCGGCCAACGCCGCCTCGGTCGGCGTCCACCGCGCGCTCGGCTTCGCGCCGGTCGGCACCATCGCCGCAGCGGGCTGGAAATTCGAGCGCTGGCTCGACGTCGTCGTCATGCAGCGCTCGCTCGGCGCAGGCGCCGCGGTGCCGGCGGCGTGACCGCAGCCGATCCCGATCGCAAGGTCGGCCGCTCGCGCGCCGTCGCGACCTGGCTCGCGTTCGTCGCCGGCACTCTCGGCCTGCACCGCTTCTACCTCTACGGCGTCGGCGACGTGCTCGGCTGGCTGCACCCCTGGCCGACCCTGATCGGCGGCTACGGCCTCTGGCGCATGCACGAGTTCGGCGTCGACGACGCCCGCGGCGCTGCGCTGGTGCTCCTGCTCGGCGCCATGATCGCGCTGGCGATGCTGCAGGCGATCGTCTACGGCCTGACCGGCGACGAGCGCTGGGTCGAGCGCCACGGCCCGGCGCGGTCGGCGCGCGGTCCGGCGTGGCCGACCTACGTCGCGGTCGGTCTCGCGCTCGCGATCGGCGCGGCCGCGGCGATGGCGACCATCGCCTTCGCAGCGCAGCAGTACTTCGAGGCGCGCACCGACGTCAGGTGAAGAACGCGAAGCTGATCGAATAGGCGATCGCGGCGACGAACGCAGACGCCGGGATGGTGAAGATCCAGGCCCAGACGATGTTGCCGGCAACCCCCCAACGCACGGCGGCGGCGCGCCGTACCGAGCCGACGCCGACGATCGCGCCGGTGATGGTGTGGGTGGTCGACACCGGAATGCCGAGCGCCGTTGCAAGGAAAAGCGTGATCGCGCCGCCGGTCTCGGCACAGAAGCCGCCGACCGGCTTCAGCTTGGTGATCTTCTGGCCCATCGTCTTGACGATCCGCCAGCCGCCGAACATGGTGCCCAGGCCGATCGCGATGTAGCAGCTCCAGATCACCCACGCCGGCGGCATCGCCGCGCTCGCGCTCGCGTAGCCCGAGGCAATCAGCAGCATCCAGATGATGCCGATCGTCTTTTGCGCGTCGTTGCCGCCGTGGCCGAGGCTGTACAGCCCTGCGGAGACGAGCTGCATGCGCCGGAACAGGTTGTCGACCCGAAGCGGCGATGCGCGGCGAAAGACGTTGGCGACGACGACCATCAGCAGCGCACCGAGCAGGAAGCCGAGCACCGGCGAGAGGAAGATGAAGATGACCGTCTTCCAGATGCCGGCGCCGATGAGCGAGCCGGTGCCGGCCTTGGCGATGACGGCGCCGACGATGCCGCCGATCAGCGCGTGCGACGAGCTCGACGGAATGCCCCACCACCAGGTGACGAAGTTCCAGACGATCGCGCCGATCAGCGCGCCGAAGACGACGTGGTGGTCGACGACTCCGGGCTGCGCGATCCCCTTGCCGACCGTCGCGGCGACGCTGAGGTGAAAAACGAAGATCGCCACGATGTTGAAGAACGCGGCGAAGACGATCGCCTGCTGCGGCTTCAGGACGCCGGTCGAGACGACGGTGGCGATCGAATTCGCGGCGTCGTGGAAGCCGTTCATGAAGTCGAACAGCACCGCGAGCGCGACGAGCAGCGCCACCACGCCGAACGAGATCTCGACTGCGGTCAATGCAGCCTCTTGCCCGCCGGGCGCGTCGCCGGCTTCGCCGCGGTGAGGAGGGCCGGCTCGGCAGCAGCCCCGTGGCCGCCCGTCACGAGTTCTCCAGGACGACGCCTTCGATCAGGTTGGCGACGTCCTCGCAGCGGTCCGAGATCGACTCGAGCAGCTCGTAGATCGCGCGCAGCTTGATCAGCTCGCGAACGTCGCTCTCCTCGCGGAACAAACGCGACATCGCCGAGCGCATGACGCGGTCGGCGTCGGACTCGAGGCGGTCGATCTCCTCGCAGGTCTTGAGCGCCGCCTGGGCGACGCCAGCCTGGCTGATCCTCGGCAGCAGCGAGACCGCATGCTGAACGCGCTCGCAGCACTTCGCGCTGAGGTCGCCCAGGCGCAGGATATCGTCGTTCATCGCCTGGACGTCGTACAGCGACATCGTCTCGCTCGCGTCCTGCAGCAGGTCGAGGATGTCGTCCATCGCGTTGATGAGGCCGTGGATCTGTTCACGATCGATCGGCGTCACGAAGGTCTTGTGCAGCAGCCGATTGACTTCGGCCGTGATCTTGTCGGCCTGCCGCTCGGCGTGGCCGACCTCGCTCGCGTGCTTGTCGCGCAGCTCCGGATCGGCATAGTGCTGGATCAGCCGGATGAAGGCGCGGGCGCCCTCGGCGATGTGGGCGCCGTGCTGGTTGAACAGCTCGAAGAAATTCCCCTCGCGCGGCAGCAGCTTGCCGAACAGCATCGTTTTTTCCTCTCGTCGGGAGCCGAGGAAGTGTACGAGCGCTCACAAACGGGGCCCCGGAGGGCCCGCCCGTTCCGCGACAATCCCCGCGACGCGCAACCGAGCGGGCGGCGGCGAGGACGATCCATGGGCGACGGTCAGGCAAGCAGCACGGATGACGGCGCCGACGCGACGCTGGTCGTTCGCGAGCTGCAGTGCCGTCGCGGCGAACGCGTGCTGTTCGCGCCCTGCGGCTTCGTCGTCCGCCCGGGCGCGATCGTCTGGCTCCGCGGTGCCAACGGCCAGGGCAAGACGACGATGCTGCGCACCCTGGCCGGGCTGTCGGCGCCCGCGGCCGGCGAGATCGCATGGGCGGGCGCTCCGGCGCTCGCGCCGCGGCCGCTCTACCTCGCCCACGCCAACGCCCTCAAGGACGATCTCACGGTGCGCGAGTCGCTGCGCTTCCTGCTCCTCCTCGGCGGCCACCATCTCGATGCGGGCGACGTCGACGCCGCGCTCGATCGGTTCGGCCTGACGAGCCGGCGCGATGCCTTCGTGCGCACGCTCTCGCAGGGCCAGCGCCGCCGGGTCGCGCTCGCCCGCCTCGCTGCCCAGCGCGAGATCCAGCCGTGGCTGCTCGACGAGCCGTTCGACGCCCTCGACGCCGGCGGCGTCGACGTCCTGGCCGAGGTGCTGGTCGAGCACGCGCGGCGCGGCGGCAGCGTCGTCCTCACCAGCCATCTGCCGTTGCCGATCGTCGAGCCGGCACCGCTCGTCGTCGAGTTGCGCGAGCCCGCGGTCGCATGAGCCGCCGCGCGGGAGCCGATTCGCAACCCGGAGCACGCCATGCGAAGGCCGCCCGATGAGCAGCACGTTCGCAGTGCTCGTCGCTCGCGACCTGCGCCTGGCGGCGCGGCGCCGCATCGACGCCGCATTGCCGATCGCGTTCTTCACCGTCGCGGTGAGCCTGTTCCCCCTCGGTGTCGGGCCGGAGCCGCAGACGCTGCGCCAGATCGCACCCGGTGTCGTCTGGGTCGCCGCGCTGCTCGCGGCGATGCTGTCGGTGACACAGCTCTATGCGAACGACCTCGCCGACGGCTCGCTCGAGCAGATGCTGCTCGTCCCCGGCGGCCGGCTCGCGATCGTCGCTGCCAAGGCGGTCTCGCACTGGCTGCTCACCGGCTTGCCGCTGGCCGTCGCGGCACCGGTGTTCGGGTTGCTGTTCGACATGACGCCGCAGGCAATCGGCGCCCTCGTCGCCAGCCTGCTGCTCGGCACCCCGGTCCTGAGCCTGCTCGGCGGGCTCGGTGCAGCGCTCACCCTCGGCTTGCGCAGCGCCGCGGTGTTGTTGATCCTGATCATCGTCCCGCTCTGCATTCCTGCTCTCATCTTCGGTGCCGGCGCGGTCGGTGCCATCGACGCCGGCCAATCGGCGCGCGGCCACTATTCGCTCCTCGGTGCCATCCTCATCTTCACCGGCGTGCTGGCGCCGATCGCGACCGCGGCGGCGCTGCGCATCGCCACCGAATGACGTGCATCGAACGACGAGGAACACCGTGAACACCTCCTGGCGCCTCTTTCGCTTCGCCTCGCCGGCAGCGTTCTATCCGCTCGCCGGCAGGCTCGTGCCCTGGTTCGCGGCGTTTGCCGCGGTCCTCGCCGCTTGGGGCCTCTACCTCGGCATGCTGCGCGCACCGACCGACGCGACGCAGGGCGACGCCTACCGGATCATCTTCATCCACGTCCCCGCAGCGTGGATGTCGATGCTGCTCTACGTCGTGATGGCGTTCTGGGCGGCGATCGGCTGGGCGTTCAACGCCAGACTGGCATCGATCGTCGCGCGCGCGATCGCGCCCACCGGCGCACTGTTCACCTTCCTCGCGCTCTGGACCGGCGCCCTTTGGGGCAAGCCGACCTGGGGGACATGGTGGGTCTGGGACGCCCGCCTCACCTCCGAGCTAATCCTGCTCTTTCTCTACGGCGGCTACCTCGCGCTGGTCTCGGCGATCGACGATCCGCGCCGCGCCGACCGCGCCGGCGCGCTGCTCGCGATCGTCGGCAGCGTCAACGTGCCGATCATCTACTTCTCGGTGGTCTGGTGGAACACCCTGCACCAGGGCGCAAGCGTGAGCGTCGCGACGTCACCGAAGATGGCCGCCGTCATGCTGCAGGCGATGCTGCTCATGATGCTCGCCTTTTGGGCCTATGCCTTCGCGGTCATTTTCGTGCGCGCCAGGGCGATCGTGCTGGAACGCGACAATCAGGCAGGTTGGGCAGGCGAGGCGGTCGGCCGTGCCGCGCCGCGGATGGGAACGACGACGTGATCTGGAACAGCGCGAGCGATTTCTTCGCGATGGGCGGCTACGGCACCTACGTGTGGGGTGCGTACGTCGTGACGGCGGCATGCATGGCCATCGAGCCGATCGTGGTGGCGCTGCGCCACCGGCGGGTGCGGCGCGAGCTCGCCGCCGCCGGGTCGAGCCGATGAAGCCGCGCCAGAAGCGGCTGGCGATCGTCGCCGCCCTCGTCTGCGCGGTCGGCGTCGCCACAGCACTCGTGCTGAACGCGTTCCAGAGCAACCTCGTCTTCTTCTACTCGCCGTCGCAGGTGGCGTTGCACGAGGCGCCGAGCGCGCGCACGTTTCGCCTCGGCGGCCTGGTCGAGAAGGGCTCGCTCAAGCGCGAAGGCACCAAGGCGAGCTTCGTCGTCACCGACACCGCGAAATCGATCCTGGTCCGCTACGAGGGTATCCTTCCCGACCTCTTCAAGGAAGGCAAGGGCGTCGTCGCTCAGGGCCGGCTCGAAGGCGACGTCTTCGTCGCCCGCGAGGTGCTCGCCAAGCACGACGAGAACTACATGCCGCCCGAGGCCGCCGAGGCGCTCAAGCGCGCCCAGCAGGGCAACCCCAAGCTCGCCGAGACGATGTCGCCGGCGCCGCTCACCAAGTAAGGCAGCGCACATGATTCCCGAGCTTGGCCACTTCGCCCTCTGGCTCGCGCTCGGCATCGCGCTCGTTCTCGGCGTCGTACCGATGCTCGGCGCGGCGCGCGCCCGCGGCGATTGGATGGCGCTCGCCCGACCGTCGGCCAGGTTGCTGTTCGCCCTCGTCGCCTTCGCCTTCCTCTGCCTGGCGCTCAGCTTCGTCGGCAACGACTTCTCGGTGCTCTACGTCGCGACCAACTCGAACCGCTCGCTGCCGCTGCATTACCGCATCACTGCGGTCTGGGGCGGCCATGAAGGATCGATCCTGCTCTGGTTGCTGATGCTGACGTTCTGGACGCTCGCCGTCGCGACCTTCAGCAACCATCTGCCGGACAAGGTGAGAGCGCGGATCCTCGCCGTCATGGGCTTGCTCTCGTTCGGTTTCCTGCTCTTTCTGCTCGCGACGTCGAACCCGTTCGACCGCCTCGTTCCCGCCGCCGCCGAAGGACGCGACCTCAACCCGCTGCTGCAGGACCCGGGGATGGTGATCCATCCGCCGATGCTCTACATGGGCTACGTCGGCCTCTCGGTCGCGTTCTCGTTCGCGGTCGCGGCGCTGATCGGCGGCAACCTCGACGCGACCTGGGCGCGCTGGACGCGGCCGTGGACGACCGCGGCGTGGATCTTCCTGACGATCGGCATCGCCCTCGGCAGCGCCTGGGCGTACTACGAGCTCGGCTGGGGCGGCTGGTGGTTCTGGGACCCGGTCGAGAACGCCTCGTTCATGCCCTGGCTGGTCGCGACCGCGCTGATCCATTCGCTCGCCGTCACCGAGAAGAGGAACAGCTTCAAGAACTGGACGGTGCTGCTCGCGATCCTCGCCTTTTCGCTCTCGCTGCTCGGCACCTTCCTGGTCCGCTCGGGAGTGCTCTCGTCGGTGCACGCATTCGCGACCGACCCGCGGCGCGGCCTCTTCATCCTCGCCTTCCTCGTCATCGTCATCGGCTCGTCGCTCGCGCTCTACGCGTGGCGCGCGCCATCGGTCGGGCTCGGCGCACGCTTCGCGCTGCTCTCGCGCGAAACGCTGCTGCTCGCCAACAACGTGCTCCTCGTCGTCGCCTGCGGCGCAGTCCTGCTCGGCACGCTCTACCCGCTCGCCCTCGACGCGATGAACCTTGGCAAGATCTCGGTCGGTCCGCCGTACTTCGACACTGTCTTCGTGCCGCTGCTGACGCCGCTCGTCTTCCTGATGGGCATCGGTCCGATCGCCCGCTGGAAGCAGGCCGAGATCCCGGACCTGGCGACCCGGCTGAAGTGGGCCGCCGGTGCCGCCGTCGTCGCGGCGCTGCTCGTCGCGTGGGCCAAGGGCGGGGTCGGCATCGTCGCGGTGGCGGGCCTGCTGATGGCGTTCTGGATCGTCGCCGCGGTCGCGACCGACCTCCTCGAGCGGCTGCGGCCGGCGGGCGGCATTCGCACCGGCGTCGTCCATCGTGCCCGGCAGATCCCGCGCGCGATGATCGGGATGATGACCGCGCACCTCGGCGTCGCCGTCTTCATCCTCGGCGTCACGCTCGTGCGCACCGGCGAGACCGAGCGCGACGTCCAGATGGCACCGGGCGACACCACGACGATCGGCGATCTCGTCTTCACCTTCCGCGGTGCCAGCGACGTGCGCGGACCGAACTACCGCGCCGCGCAGGGCGAGGTCGTCGTCACCGACGGCGGCCGTCTGGTGACGACGCTGCGACCCGAGAAGCGCTTCTATCCGGCGTCGCAATCGACGATGACCGAAGCGGCGATCCGGCCGGGAATCACGCGCGACCTCTACGTCTCGCTCGGCGAGCCGATTCCGAACAGCCCGGCATGGATCGTCCGCGTCTATGTCAAGCCGTTCGTCGACTGGATCTGGGGCGGCTGCCTGATCATGGCGATCGGGGGCCTGCTCGCGGCGAGCGACCGCCGCTATCGGGCGCGCGCCCGCGAACTCAAGGCGGCCGCGGCCGCCGCCGCAACGGCATGAAGCGACTCTGGTTCCTGATTCCGCTGGCGGCGTTCTTCGCGCTCGCCGTCGTCCTCGCCGTCGGCCTCAATCGCGATCCGCGCGAGGTGCCTTCGCCGCTGATCGACAAGCCGGCGCCGAAGTTCGCGCTCTCCCGGGTCGACGACGCGTCACACGTCGTCCGCCTCGACGAGCTGCGCGGCAAGGCGTTCATCCTCAACGTCTGGGCGTCTTGGTGCGTCGCCTGCCGCGAGGAGCACCCGGTCCTGCTCGATTTCTCGAAGAAGCACCTGGTGCCGATCTATGGCCTCAACTACAAGGACACGCGACCCGATGCCGGCGCCTGGCTGGCGCGCTTCGGCAACCCCTACGACGCTTCGCTCTTCGACGAGGACGGCCGCGTCGGCATCGACTTCGGCGTCTACGGCGTTCCCGAGACCTTCGTCGTCGACGGCAACGGCGTCATCCGCATGAAGCACATCGGCCCGCTCACGCCCGAGGTGCTCGCGAAC
This sequence comes from Caldimonas sp., assembly GCA_036496385.1. Lineage (GTDB taxonomy): Bacteria > Pseudomonadota > Gammaproteobacteria > Burkholderiales > Burkholderiaceae_C > Schlegelella_A. Next base: position 39,428 of record DASXLD010000108.1, read on the forward strand.
AAGATCGAGCCGTTGCTGAAGAAGCTCGACGCATGAGGGCGATCGCCGTCGTGCGCTCGGGCTGCTGGCGAGCACTGCTGCTCGCTGCCGGCGTGCTCGCGGCGAGCGCATCTGCCGTGGCCCGCGAGGCGCCGCCGGAAGCGGCCGATCCGGCGATCGAAGCGCGCATGGTCCGCATCACCTCGGAGCTGCGCTGCCTCGTCTGCCAGAACCAGACGATCGCGGACTCGAATGCAGGGCTCGCCGTCGACTTGCGCCGCGAGACGCGAGAGATGCTGAAGCAAGGCAAGAGCGACGCCGAGATCGTCGACTACATGACCGCCCGCTACGGCGATTTCGTCCTCTATCGACCACCGATGCGGGCGACGACGGTGTTGCTCTGGTTCGGGCCCGCGCTTCTGCTCGTCGTCGGCGGCGCGGTGCTGGTGGCGGTCCTGCGGCGGCGCAGCCGGATGGCGGCCGACGCGTTCGAGCCCGACGACGATGGCGACGACGACGCTGCCGATGCCGCCCGAAGCGCCGGCGCGCCCGGGCGCGCCTGAGCGATGGCTGCACGCGATCCCCTCGCCGCCGCGCGCGCGCGCCTCCTGAAGCTGAAGGCCGAGCACGACGCCGGCAAGCTCGACGCCAGGCGCTACGACGAGGCGCGCCGCGTGGTCGAGCATGACATCGGCGCTCTGCTGCTCGCCGCCGACGCGCCGACTCCCCCGCGGCCGTCGCGCGGCCTGGTCGGCGTGCTCGCGCTCGCCGTCCTCACGCTTGCCGTCGTCGGCTACGGAAAGACGGGGGCGCCGTCGCTCGCCTTCTCGGGCGCGCCGGTCGCGACGGCCGACGCCTCCGCAGCTGCAGCGGCAAATGGCCAGACCGGCCTGCAGCAGATCGCGGCCATGGTCGACCAGCTCGCCGCCCGGCTGCAGAAGAACCCGGACGACGCGCAAGGCTGGACGATGCTCGCCCGCTCGTACACCGTCCTCGGCCGTTTCGACGACGCCTTGCCCGCCTATGCGCGCGCGAGCGAACTGCAGCCGAACAACCCGCAGCTCCTCGCCGACTACGCCGACGCGATCGCGGCGACGAAGGGAAGCGCGAACAACCCGCAGTCGATTGCGTTGATCGAGCGGGCGCTGAGGTCAGACCCCAGGCACATCAAGGCGCTCGCGCTGTCCGGCACCGTCGCCTACGAGCGCAGCGACTATGGGAAGGCGATCACCGAGTGGCAGAAGATCGCCGACGCGGCGCCCCCCGGCAGCGAGCTCGGCGAGCGCGTCCAGGCGAGCATCGCCGACGCGCGCGAGCGCCTGGCCGGAGACGGGCAGGCACCGCCCGCCGATGCGAAAGTCGCCGCCGCGGCACCGGCGGCGAGCGCAGCGAAGTCGGCGGCCGCGACGAGCGTCAGTGGCGTCGTCAGCCTCGATCCGGCGCTCGCCGCGCAGGCATCGCCCGGCGACACGCTGTTCGTCTTCGCGCGGGCCGCGAACGGCGGCCGGATGCCGCTCGCCGTGCTGCGCACGACGGTTAAGGAGCTGCCGCTCTCGTTCACCCTCGACGACAGCATGGCGATGTCACCGGCCGCGAAGCTCTCCGGCGCGTCGCAGGTGAACGTCGGCGCGCGCATCAGCAAGAGCGGAAACGCGATCCCGCAGCCCGGCGACCTCGCAGGCGAAACGACCGGTGTGATCCCCGGCGCGAAGAACGTCGCGATCCGGATCGGCAGCGTCGTCGGCAAGCCCTAGCGCGATCCCGCAAGGCGGCGTCAATCGAACGCGATGTCGACCGGCGTGCCGAGCGTGCCGCGACGCCCATCGAAGCCGTCGAGCGCGCGCATCAGCTCGGCGAGATCGCCGTCGTGCTCGAGCGGATGGAAGCGCTCGGTGTCGACGACGAACACCGGCGCGCCTTCGTACGAGGCGAAGAAGTCGGCGTACGCGTCGCCGAGGCGCTGCAGGTAGGCGAGGTCGATGTTGTGCTCCATCGCGATCGCGCGCCGCCGCACGCGTGCGAGCAGCGTCGGCGCCAACGCCTGCAGACAGATGACGAGGTCGGGCTCGCGCAGCTGAGCGGCGATCGGCTGGTGCATCTGCGCATAGAGGCGGTACTCCTCGTCGCTCAGGTTCAGGCGCGCGAAGAGCGCGTCCTTGGCAAACATGAAGTCGCTGACCGTCGTCTGCGCGAACATGCTCGGTTGGGCGAGCGCGCGCACCTGGCGCTCGCGCTGGAAGAGAAAGAAGAGCTGGGTCTGGAACGCGTAGCCGACGCGGTCATCGTAGAAGCGGGCGAGAAACGGGTTCTCGCCCGGCTGCTCGAGGAGGAGCTCGGCGCCGGTGCGGTCGGCGAGCAACCGTGCGAGCGTCGTCTTGCCGGCACCGATCGGCCCTTCGATCGCGATGTGGCGAAAGCGCGCGAGCGGGCGTTCGTCGCTCATCGGTCGCGGAAGACGAAGTAGACGGCGCCGACCATGCACAGGGCCGCCCAGAGAAGGTCGAGCTGGTGGCCGTACCAGGCGAAGGTCATGAAGACGTTCGATGCTGAAAGCAGCAGCGCCGTTCTGACGGGTGCGGAAATCGATTCGATCATCGGCCCAGTTTAACGACGCCCTGCGCGGCGACCGCGTCGCGCAGGGCGACGACGCCGCCCCGTCCGGGAACGACGAGCGCCGGCGCGATCTCGGCCAGCGGCACAAGCACGAACGCGCGCTGGTGCAGGCGAGGATGCGGCAGCGTCAGCACCTCGCTCGCGAACACGGCGTCGCCGTACAGCAGGAGGTCGAGGTCGAGCGTCCGGGGCGCGTTGGCGAATGGCCGCTCGCGGCCGTGCGCCTGCTCGATCGCCTGCAACGCATGCAAGAGCTCGGGCGCCGCGAGCGTCGTGCACAGATGCGCCACGACGTTGAAGTAGTCGTCGCCGCCGGCGTCGACCGGAGCCGAGCGATAGACCGAGGAGTGCGCGAGCAGCGTCGTCGCCGGCAACGCGGCGAGCTCGGCGAACGCACGCTCGATTTCCTTCGCCCGGTCGCCGAGGTTCGAGCCCAGCCCGACGTAGGCATCGACCGGCGAAGCGGCTGCAGCCGGCGCGGCCATCCGGCCTCAGCTCGGCGGGCCGGCCGGGTCGGCGGCGGGGCGACGCCGGCGGCGCCGGCGCTTGCGCGGCGCGGCGCCCTCGGCCGGAGCGGGTTCGCCGTCGGGCGCCCCCTCCTCGCCGCCACCGCCCGCGGCGCGCGACGAAGCCGTGCCCGCTGCATCGCCGGATGCGTCGGCTGCACCGTGCGCCGCCGGCTTCCTGACGCGGCGCGGCCCGCGTTGCTCGCGAACGCCTTCGAGCATTGCCCGTCGCTCGTCGTCGCTCGCAGCGTAGAGCTCCTCCCACCATCTCGCCAGCGCCGGATCGGCCTCGCCGACTTCGGCGCGCAAGCGCAGGAAGTCGAGACCGGCGCGAAAGCGCGGCTGCTCGAGCAGCGCCGGTACCGAGTTGGCGGCACGCCGCTCGAGGCGAGGCTGCAACATCCAGATCTCGCGCATGTCGACCGCCAGCTTGCCGCGCCCGGAGATGTCGCCGATGCGGGCGTCGAAGGCGGCATCGATCGCCGCCTGCAGCGCCGGAAACGCTGACTCGCCCGCGGCCTGCCGCCGGCGCCAGCCGTCCTGGACGTCATGCCAGAGCATCGCCGCGAGCAGGAAGCTCGGCGCGACCGGCTTGCCGGCGGCGACACGCGCGTCGGTGTCGGCGAGCGCGAGGCGGACGAACTTCTCGCGGCCGTCATGGCGCTGCGCTTCGTCGAGGGCGACGTCGAGCACCGGGAAGACGCCGCGATGCAGGCCCAGCTTCTTCAGCTCGACGATCGACGCCAATGCGTGGCCGGTCTGCAGCAGCTTGATCATCTCGTCGAAGGTGCGCGACTGCGGCACGTTGTCGAGCAGTGCCGCCATCTCCTTGATCGGAGCGCGCGTCTTCGCCTCGATCTCGAAGCCGAGCTTGGCGGCGAAGCGGACAGCGCGGATGATCCGCACCGGGTCCTCGCGGTAGCGCGCGATCGGGTCGCCGATCATGCGCAGGAGCTTCTTCCTCGCGTCCTTGATGCCGCCGTGGTAGTCGACGACGATCTCCCTGACCGGGTCGTAGTACATCGCGTTGACGGTGAAATCGCGGCGCGCGGCATCCTCGACCTGCGGGCCCCAGACGTTGTCGCGCAGGACGCGGCCCTCGGCGTCGACGACGTGCGTCTTGTCGACCAGGTCCTTGCGCGAGGGCTTCTCGTTGCCGGCGACCTGGTCGGCGGCGGCCGCGTCGAGCATCGCGCGAAAGGTCGAGACCTCGATCACTTCCGAGAGGCCGCGGTCCTGGCGGCCACGCCCGAAGACGACGTGGACGATGCGAAAGCGCCGGCCGATGATGAAGGCGCGCCGGAACAGCGACTTCACCTGCTCCGGAGTCGCATTGGTCGCGACGTCGAAGTCCTTCGGCCCGAGCCCGAGCAGCAGGTCGCGCACCGCGCCACCGACGATGTAGGCCTCGTAGCCGGCGTCGGCGAGCGTCGAGACGACCTTGACCGCGCGCTCGTCGACGAGCCGCGGGTCGATGGCGTGCTCCGACTTCGGTACCTCGACGCGCTTGCCGCGGACCACGCGCGCGCCATCGTCTTCGGCCTTGCCGAGCAGCTTGGAGATGAACTTCTTGATCATGCGAACAGGTTCAGGATGCGCCAGCCACGTGTGCGCGCGATGGCGTCGAGTTCGGGCGACGGGTTGGTCGCGACCGGATCCGTCGCCTTCTCGAGCAGCGACAGGTCGTTGACCGAGTCGCTGTAGACGCTGATCCGCGCAAAGCCTGTCCAGTCGGCGCCGCTCGCCGCCAGCCATTGTCCGACACGCACGACCTTGTCCTCGCGAAACGCCGGGACGCCCTCGATCCGGCCGGTCGGCGTGCCGTCGGCGCCGCATTCGAGGCGAGTCGCGATCAACGTCTCGATTTGGAACGCAGCGGCGATCGGTGCGGTGATGAAGTCGCTCGTCGACGTCACGAGCGCGAGGCGATCGCCACGGGCGCGATGCGATTCGACCAGGGCCCTCGCCTGCGGGCGCAGCGCCGGTGCGATCACCTCGCGCATGAAGCGCTCGCGCCCCGCCGCGCGACC
>DASXLD010000109.1:0-16019 GCA_036496385.1 Caldimonas sp.
AGGAGTAGATTCGTCGCCGGCGCGCTGCCATGGTTCGGCGCGTGCCGAGACGATGCCCGATCATTCCCGCTTCGTTCCCGTTCGCGGCCTGCACCACTTCGCCTGGCGTTGCCGGGACTGCGAGGAGACGCGCGCGTTCTATGAAGACCTCCTCGGCCTGCCGCTCGTCCACGTCATCCGCGCCGACACCGTGCCGAGCACCGGCGAGCACTGTCCGTACGTGCACGTCTTCTTCCGCCTCGCCGACGGCTCGCACCTCGCGTTCTTCGACCTCGGCGACGACGTCACCGCCGCGCCGTCGTCGAACACGCCGGCGTGGGTCAACCACATCGCGTTGCGCGTCGACTCGCTCGCTGCCTTGCGCGCCGCGAAGGCCCGCCTCGAGGCCGCCGGCGTCGAGGTGCTCGGCATCACCGACCACGAGATCATCGAGTCGATCTACTTCTTCGACCCGAACGGGCTGCGTCTCGAGCTGACGGTGCCGACCGCGAGCGCCGAGACGACGGCGCGCCACGAGCGCGAGGCGCACGCCGCCGTCGAGGCGTGGACGCGCGAGAAGCGCGAGCGCCTCGGCGGGGCACGAGCGGCCGCAAGCGGCGAAGCCTCGAAGCGGGCCCCGGATGCCTGAAGGACGCGAGCGCCGGCTGGCGGCGATCGACGTGCAGCCAGGCGCGGCGATGGAGAGCCAGTCGGGGCTGCAGATGATGCGGCCGCGCATCTACGGCGCGTACGAGGAGGGCTCGGCAGTCAGGGTCGGTGGCCGCGCGCGCCGCGTCGGTGCGATCGTCATGCATCCGACCAGCAACTTCATGGGCCACTATCTGATCGGCCCGCTCGCCGATCGTGGCATCACCTGCCTCGGCCTCAACTCGCGCTTTGCCGGCAACGACACCGTGCTCGTCGTCGAGCGCGTCCTCCAGGATCTCGGCGCCGGCGTCAAGTTCATGCGCGAAGCGCTCGGCTGCGAGCGCGTCGTCCTGGTCGGCAACTCGGGCGGCGCCGCGCTCGCCGCGTACTACCAGGCCGAGGCCGAGCGCTTCACGGCCGCGACGCTGGTCGACGGCGATCCGTCGGGGCTCGTCGCCGCCGACCTGTCGCCGGTCGACGGCATCGCGCTCTGCGCCGCGCACGAGGGGCGCTCGCACTTGCTGCTGCGCTGGATCGACCCGTCGGTCGTCGACGAGCACGACGCGTCGTCGACCGACCCGGCGCTCGACATGTACGACCCGGCCCACTGGGCCGACGGCGGCGGCGCGCCAACGCGCTATCGCCCCGAGTTCCTGGCCCGCTTCCAGGCCGCGCAGCGCGCCCGCCGCGACCGCATCGAGGAGCGCGTCCGCGACCGTCTCGCCGCGCTGCGCGCGACGCCCGGCGCGCCGCGCGACGAGTCGTTCATCGTTCACCGCACCCACGCCGACCCGCGCTGCCTCGACCTCACGCTCGATCCGAACGACCGCCGCCCCGGCAGCGTCTGGGGCGATGCGCGCGCGGTGAACTACAGCGCCAACGCGATGGGCCGGACGACGTCGCTGACTGCGTTCCTGTCGCAGTGGTCGTCGGCGTCGCGCGCCGGCGGCCCGGAGAACCTCGCCCGCACGTCGCTGCCGGCCCTCCTTCTCACGTACACCGCCGACCAGAGCACGTTCCCGAGCACGCGCGACGCCTGGCTCGCCGCGGCGCCGGGAAGGATCACCAACGTCGACATCGTCGGCGGCGACCACTACCTCGGCGGCCGCCCCGACCTGCAGTTGCGGGTCGCCGACGAGATCGCGGCCTTCGCGGCGGCGCTATGACGAACGTCGTCATGGCCGCCGCGGAAGTCTGGAAGTTCGCGCCGGCATACGAGCTGCCGAGCTGGCCGTTCGTCGCCCCGCCGGATCTCGGCGCGGCGAGGCGCAGCCGCTATCCCGTCGTCATCGCCGGCGGCGGCCTTTCGGGCCTGACGCTCGCCTGCGACCTGCTGCTGCGCGGCGTCCCCGTCATCGTCCTCGACGAGGACGATACGGTCGGCGTCCGCGGCGCGTCGTCGCGCGGCATCTGCTACGCGCAAAAGAGCCTCGAGATCTTCGCGACGCTCGGCATCTACGAGAGGATCCGCGCCAAGGGGATCACCTGGTCGGTCGGCCGCACGTTCTCGGGCACCGACGAGCTCTACTCGTTCAACCTCGACGACGAGAGCTGCTCCGAGCAACCGCCGTTCATCAACCTGCAGCAGTTCTATCTCGAGTGGTTCCTGGTCGATCGCATCCGCGAGCTCGATCCCGCCGCGATCCGCTGGAAGAACGCGGTCCGCCGGGTCGAGAACAAGGGCGATCGGGCGCTGGTCGAGATCGAGACACCGGCCGGCAGCTACGCGCTCGAAGCCGACTGGCTGGTCGACGCGACCGGCGCCAACAGCCGGATCCGCGATGCGCTCGGCCTCGACGCGCACGCGTCGCGGCACACCGACCGCTGGTGCATCAGCGACGTTCGCTTCAAGAAGCCGCTGCCGGTCGAGCGCTGGACCTGGATCGACGCGCCGTTCAACGAAGGCCGCGGCGTCTGGCAGCACCTGATGGCCGACGCCGTCTGGCGGCTCGACTACCAGATGGACGAGCACGCCGACCCCGAGTCGATCAGCAAACCCGAGGTCGCCGGCGAGCGGCTGCGCGCGCAGCTCGGCCCCGACGTCGAGTTCGAGTTCGTCTGGATCGGGCCCTACCAGTATCGCGACCACCTGCTCGAGACGTTTCGCGTCGGCCGGACGATCTTCGTCGGCGACGCTGCGCACGTCGTCTGCCCGTTCGGGGCGCGCGGCGGCAACAACGGCATCCAGGACGCCGGCAACCTCGGCTGGAAGCTCGCCCTCGTCGCCGAGGGCAAGGCAGGCGAATCGCTCGTCGACAGCTATAGCGCCGAGCGCCATGCCGCCGCAGTCGAGAACCTGCGCGTGACGAGCCGCACGGCGCGCTTCCTCGCGCCGCGCAGCAGCGCCGAGCATCGGCTGCGGCGTGCCGTCGTCGCCCTGGCGCGCACGCATGCGTTCGCGCGCAAGCTCGCCAACACCGGCCGGATGGCGCAGGCGAACGACTATCCGCCGTCGCCGTGGGCGCCCGAGGGCGCACGCTCGCTGCAGAACGTCGCTCTCGGCAAGACGACGGTGGCGCACCTGCTTGCCGGCGAGACCCGCTTCCTCGGTCTCTGGGTCGGCGCCGCCGAGGCCGAGATCGCCGCGCTCGGCGACCTCATGCGCCGGCTGCCGATCGCCGTTCACGCCGCCGACGTCGACGGCGCCCTCGCCCGCCACCTCGGCGTCGCTCGTGGCACGCTCGTGCTCGTGCGGCCCGATGCCTACGTCGCCGTGACGATCGAGGCGCCGTCGGCGGCGCGTGTCGAGGCGGCGCTGCGCCGTGCGCTCGCGCTCGAGGAGGAGACGCGATGAAGAGCGAGCCGAACATCGCCGACGCCGACGCCTTCTACGAGGCATGGGTCCACGCCCACGAAGGCCTCTCGGACGCCGAGAGCGCCGACCTCGACGCCCGGCTCGTCCTCCTGCTCGCCAACCAGGTCGGCGAGCTGCAGGTGCTGCTCGACTGCATCGCGGCGGCGCGGCGCGCCGACGGCTGAAGCGACCGGCGGCCGCTGCAGCGCCGCGAGCGGCACGTCTTCATCGCCTCGCCACGACGGCTTCTCGCGTCCTTCATCGCCGCTGCGCAGGCGGCCGCGACAGTGCTCTCACCGCGGCATGGGGTCGCGACGGGGAGAACGGTCATGTGGCAGGAACGCTTGAAGAGCTGGTTCGAAACGCTCCGCGCGCGCTTCGCGAGGAAGCGTCCCGAACCGAGTCCGCGCGAGGACGGCGGCCTCGACAGCGACTACGAGACGATCGTCGTCGGCGATCGCCGCCCGATCGATCTGCGCCGCTCGGCGCTGCCGGTCCTGATCGTCGTGATCGCCGTCGCCTCGACCGCCGCGCTCGTGCTGCGGCCGCCGCTGCAGGCGGTCGGTCGCGGCGAGGTCGGCGTGCGCACGAACCATCTGACCGGCAGCATCAGCGAGTGGGGCGAGGGCAGCGTCTTCGTGCTGCCGGGACTGCAGCAGATGCGCGTCTTTGCGCTCCACGACCAGACCTGGCGTGCGACCCGGATGACCAGCGCCGAAGGTCCGGCACCGCTGCAATCGGTCGAAGGTCTTTCGCTCGGCGCCGACCTCACCGTGCGCTACGCGATCGATCGACTCAAGGTCGCCGCGCTCGTGAAGAGCCTGCCCGACAACGTCGCCGACGAGATCGTCGAGCCGGCGGCCGAAGGCGTCGTCTACAAGGTGTTTGCCCGCTACACGGTGCGCGAGATCTTCTCGACCAAGCGCGCCGAGATCCAGGCGGCGATCGAGGCCGAGCTGAAGCCGCGCCTGGCCGTCGACGGCATCGTCCTGCGCAACGTGCAGATCGGCAAGATCGATCTGCCGCCCGACTATCGGCGCGGCATGGAGCGCCTGCTCGCCGAGGAGCTCGCCGGCGAGAAGATGAAGTACACGCTCGATCTCAAGGAAAAGCAGGTCAGGGAGACCGAGCTGAGCGCGCAGGCCGAGAAGGTGCGCCGCGAGATCGGCGCCGAGGCCGCGGCGCGCGAGCAGGTGATCGCCGCCAAGGCGCAGGAAGAGGCGATGAAGCACGTGCTGCCGTTCAAGCAGCGCCAGATCGAGCAGCGCCAGCTCGAGGCCGAGGCCGAGAAGGTGAGCCGCATCAAGGCCGCCGAGGCCGCTGCACAGGCGCGCCGCATCGAGGCGAGCGGCGAAGCCGAGGCACGGCAGAAGCTCGCCGACGCCGAGGTCTACCGGCTGGACAAGGTGGGCAAGTCGAACGCCGAGCAGATGGGCCGCGAAGGCGCGCTGCTGAGCCGCCATCCGCTGCTGATCCAGAAGACGATGGCCGACAAGCTCTCGGACAAGGTGCAGGTCATCATCGCCGCGCCGGGCACCGACGGCAGCTTCATCGGCGCCGGGCTGCTCGGCAGCCAGCGGCAGAGGGCGCTGGCGAGCGCGAGCGGTGACGCCGAGCAGCGCGCCGACGCCGCCGATGCCAAGGAGACACCGTGAGCGGCAGCGCACGCGCTCTCGTGCGGACCGCCGCGAAGGCGGTGATCGCCGCGATCGCCGCGGCGGCGGCGACGGTCGCCGCTGCCGCGGCCGACGGTGCCCCGCGCGCCGACGTGGCGGCGAGCACGCCGACGCTGGCCATCGTCGTTCGCGACCAGACCGCGTTGCGCGCATCGCCTCATGCATCGGCGCAGCAGCTCGCGCTGCTCTGGCAGGGCGAGGTGCTCGAGGTGCGCGGCGAACGAATCGATCACCTCCAAGTCTGGGACCACGTCCGCGAGCGCGGCGGCTTCGTCGACGCCGGTCGGGTGAAGAAGACCACGCTCGCGGCCGTCGAGGCGCCCGAGCTGCTCGCATGGGTCCGCCTCGTCCGCGAGACGCCGGGCAGCGAGGCGCTCGGCATCGGCATCGCCGCGGCCTATCTGAAGGCGGCACCGGCCGACGCCTTGCGCGCCGCAGACGGCGCCGAAGCGTTCGACGCGATCGGCACGATGGCCGATCGGGTGGCTCATCGCGCATCGGCCGGCAGCGGCGCGTCGACGGGCGCGGCCCAGGGGCGGGCCGAGATCGCGCTCGCCGCGCACCTCGAAGCGGTCGCCCGCCATGGCGTCGCCTTCCGCAGCTTCGAGCGCGACGGCACGATGCGGATCTGCTACGAGGGCGACGCGTTTCGCCGTGTTCTCGCGAGCGCGGCTGCCGACAGAGTCCAGCGTGCACGCGCTGCGATCGCGCTGACGCGCCCGGACTGCATCGACCCAGCGCTGCCGGTGAGCGAGCGGCAGAGCCTCGATCTCTGGCGCGCCGACGTACTCGACCGCGTCGACACCGCGCGGCTGCCGCCGCTCTGGAAGGGCCGTGTCGCGATGCGTCGCGCCAGCGTCTGGAGTGCGCTCGCGTTCGAGCGTGCGCGTCGCGGCGACTCGGCGGCGGCGCAGCAGGCGGCCAGGCGCGCCGTGGCCGAGCTCGCCGACGTCAAGCACGACGAGCTGGCCGACGACGATGTCGCCGCCTGGCACGACGCCGCGATCGGCGTCGGCGCGTCGCGCTGGGCGGCGCTGCCGGCGCTCGCGGAGGCCTCGGCGCGGACCGTGCGCATCGTCACTCAATCGGGCGAGCCGGGCCAGACATGCGTGCTCCTCGTCGCCGCCAAGGGCGACGCCGGCGCGCCGCTCGCCAGACGTTGCACGTACGGCGTCGTCTGGGCGGCGTCGGCGACCGTCAATCGCGAAGGCAACGCGCTCGCGATCGCGGTGCAGCCGATGGCGGCATGGCGCGAGCTGTGGCTCTTCACGCGCCAGGGCAAGGACTGGTCGTTGCAGGTGTTGCCGCCGTCGGCGGCTGCGCCCGGGCTCGGCTACGCCGAGTTCGCCGGCTGGGTGCCCGGCGGCAGGCAGGTGCTGGTCGTGCGCGAGTCGCGCAACGCCAAGGGCTTGAAGCGCAACTTCGAGGTCGTTCGCCTCGAGTCCCTCTCTACCGAGCGCCAGGCCGGCGATCCGTCGATCCTCGGGCCCTTCATGCGCTGGCAGGACCCGGGGTGGAAGCGCGAGACGGTGAGTCTGCGCTGAGCGCGGGGTTCGCCGTCGCCGGCAGCCGGCCAGGAGCGTTCCGCGCTAGGCTAGGGGCGAATTCAGAACTCAGTGGAGACGACACCATGGCCCAGCCCCTGTCCGAAGCCGAGATCGCGCTGCGCGACGCGGCGCTCGAGTACCACCGCGCGCCAACGCCCGGCAAGATCTCGATCGCGCCGACGAAGCCGCTGTTCAACCAGCGCGACCTCTCGCTCGCGTATTCGCCGGGAGTCGCGTATGCATGCCTCGCGATCGAGGCGGAGCCGCAGCTGGCGGCCGACTTCACGTCGCGCGCCAACCTGGTCGGCGTCGTCACCAACGGCACCGCGGTGCTCGGCCTCGGCGACATCGGGCCGCTCGCCGGCAAGCCCGTGATGGAAGGCAAGGGGTGCCTGTTCAAGAAGTTCGCCGGCATCGATGTCTTCGACATCGAGCTCGCCGAGCGCAATCCCGACAAGCTGGTCGACATCATTGCCGCGCTCGAGCCGACGCTCGGCGGCGTCAACCTCGAGGACATCAAGGCGCCCGAGTGCTTCTACATCGAGAAGAAGCTGCGCGAGCGGATGAACATCCCGGTCTTCCACGACGACCAGCACGGCACCGCGATCATCTCGGCGGCGGCGGTTCTCAACGGCCTCGAGCTCGTCGGCAAGCCGATCGCAGAGATCAAGCTCGCCGTCTCCGGCGCCGGCGCGGCGGCAATCGCCTGCCTCGACGTCATGGTCGGCCTTGGCGTGCGGCGCGAGAACATCTTCGTCGCCGACAGCAAAGGCGTCATCCGCGAGGACCGCGAGGACTTCAAGGCCGGCAAGCTCGACGAGAGCAAGCATCGCTACTGCCAGCGCACCAACGCGCGCACGCTCGCCGACATCGTGCGCGGCGCCGACGTCTTCCTCGGCTGCTCGACGGCCGGCGTCATGACCGCCGAGATGGTCAAGAGCATGGCTGCCAGGCCGATCATCCTCGCGCTCGCCAATCCCGAGCCCGAGATCCGCCCCGAGCTGGCGAAGCTGGCACGGCCCGACTGCATCATCGCCACCGGACGCAGCGACTATCCGAACCAGGTCAACAACGTCCTCTGCTTCCCGTACATCTTTCGCGGCGCGCTCGACTGCGGCGCGACCAAGATCACCGAGGCGATGAAGCTGGCGTGCGTGCGCGAGATCGCGGCGCTCGCCAAGGCCGAGGCGAGCGACGAGGTCGCCGCCGCGTACCAGGACAAGGAGCTGAAGTTCGGTCCCGAATACATCATCCCGACACCGTTCGACGTCCGGCTGATCCTGCGCATCGCGCCGGCGGTCGCGCGGGCGGCGGCGGAGTCGGGCGTCGCGACGCGGCCGATCGCCGACCTCGACGCCTATCGGCAGAGCCTCGGCCGCTTCGTCTACCAGACCGGCATGGTGATGCGGCCGGTCTTCGCTGCCGCGAAGGCGCGCCCGGCGCGCGTCGTCTACGCGGAGGGCGAGGACGAGCGCGTGCTGCGCGCGGTCCAGGTCGTCCTCGACGAAGCGCTGGCCAAGCCGATCCTGGTCGGCCGGCCCGAGGTCATCCGGATGCGCATCGAGCGCGCCGGGCTGCGCCTCGTGGCGGGGCGCGACTTCGAGCTCTGCAACCCGGAAGACGACCCGCGCTTTCGCAGCTACACCGAGACCTACCGCGGGCTGATGGCGCGCGAAGGCGTGACGCCCGAATCGGCGAAGACCGCGGTGCGCCGCTCGAACACGCTGATCGCGTCGCTGATGCTGCATCGCGGCGAGGCCGACGCGTTGCTCTGCGGCCTCGTCGGCCGCTACGACGGCCACCTCGAGCACGTGCGCGCCGTCATCGGCAAGCAACCCGGAGTGCGCACGCTGGCGGCGATGAACGCACTCATGCTCGCCAACTACACGCTCTTCATCGCCGACACCTTCGTCAACGAGGAGCCGAGCGCCGAAGAGCTGGCCGAGATCGCGCTGCTCGCCGCCGCCGAGGTGCGCCGCTTCGGCGTGCCGCCGAAGGTGGCGTTCCTCTCGCATTCGATCTTCGGCTCGTCGGCGCGAGCCTCGGCGCGGCGGATGCGCGCGGCGCAGGCGATCTTTCGCGAGCGTGCGCCCGAGATCGAATCCGACGGCGAGCTGCAGGGCGACGCGGCGCTTTCGGAGGCGGTGCGCAAGGGCTACCTTCCCGAGACGACGCTTTCGGGTGCGGCCAACCTGCTCGTGCTGCCGAACCTCGACGCTGCCAACATCCTCTTCAACGTGCTGAAGATGACGGGCGGCAACGGCGTCACCGTGGGCCCGATCCTGCTCGGCGCGGCGCGGCCGGCGCACGTGCTGACGCCGTCGTCGACGGTGCGCCGGATCGTCAACATGACGGCGCTCGCGGTCGCCGACGCGGCCGAGGCCGCGGGCGGCTCGGCGCAGCGCGTGCTCGCGATGGAGCATCACTCGCTGCTCGGCGCCGCGAACGCGGCCTGAACGGCGGCGGCGCTACTGCGCGAAGACGATCACGCTGCGGGCGACGCCGCCGGTCTTGAGGGCGGCGAAGCCTTCGTTGATCTCGTCGAGCCGGATCCGCGCCGACACCATCTCCTGCAGGTGCAGCCGCCCCTGCAGGTAGAACTCGATCAGGCGCGGCATGTCGGTGCGGAAGCGGTTCGATCCCATCATGCAGCCCTGGATCCTGCGCTCGCGCAGGAAGTCGGGGCCGTGCAGCTCGATCTTGGTGCCGACCGGGATCATGCCGATCAGCGTCGCCGTGCCGCCCGAACGCAGCGCCGAAAAGCTCTGCTCGGCGGTCGACTTGAGGCCGATGCACTCGAACGAATAGTGCACGCCGCCGCTGCTCAGCTCGACGATCCGCTTGACGACGTTGTCGCTGCCCGAAGCGTCGAGCACGTCGGTGGCGCCGAACCTGCGCGCGAGCTCGAGCTTGAACGGGTCCTTGTCGACCGCGATGATCCGCCCCGCGCCGGCGATCTGCGCCGCGTTGATCGTCGCCAGGCCGATGCCGCCGGCGCCGAAGATCGCGACCGTCGAGCCCGGCGCGACCCGGGCGGTGTGGACCACCGCGCCGAAGCCGGTGACGACGCTGCAGCCGATCAGGCTCGCCAGGTCGAGCGGCATGTCGTGGCGCACTTTCACGAGGGCGTTCTCGTGGACCAGCATCTGCTCGGCGAACGACGACAGGTTGAGGAACTGGTTGAGATGCTCGCCGCGCCAGCTCAGCCGCTTGGCGGCGCCGGGCGGCATCTTGACCTCGGGCGTCTGGCAGATCGACGGGTGGCCGCTCAGGCAGAACTCGCAGTGGCCGCAGAACACCGACAGGCACGAGATGACGTGGTCGCCGGCCTTGAGGTAGGTGACGTCTTCGCCGACCGCCTCGACGACGCCGGCCGATTCGTGGCCGAGCACGACCGGCACCGGGGTCGGGTAAGCGCCTTCGATGAAGTGCAGGTCGCTGTGGCACAAGCCTGCTGCGGCAGTGCGCACGAGGACTTCGCGCCGGCGCGGCTTGGCGATGGCGATGTCCTCGATCGTCATCGGCTGGTGCGGGGCGTGCAGAACAGCGGCCTTCATCGGCGGTCTCCTGGGGATGCGAAGCGGCGGCCCCGCTGCGCGAGGCGTTCGCGACGAGGATAGGCGAAGCGCGAGCGGGATTCCTATACTGGTCGTCCACCCTCGGTCGGGTCGGAGCGTGCCATGTCCCCAACTGCCCGGATGCAGAAATCGGTTGCGCCGATCGAGCGGCGCGTCGACGCCGTCGAGTCGGTGCTCGCCGAGCACGGCCACGAACCCGCCGAGTTCGTCGTCGCGGCGATCAGGACGGCGGAGGAGCGCTGGGTGCCGGCCAACGGCGCGCGCATCGTCGCCAAGGCGTGGGCCGATCCGGCCTTTCGCGAGCGGCTTCTCGCCAACGGCCGTGCCGCGGTCATCGAGCTCGGCTTCGAGATGCCGCGCCACCACCGCCACCTCGTCGTCCTCGAGGACACGGCGACCGTGCACAACGTCATCTGCTGCACGCTCTGCTCGTGCACCGCGTTCACGATCATCGGCCTGCCGCCCGACTGGTACAAGGATCTCGAGTACCGCGCGCGCGTCGTCCGCGAGTCGCGCACGGTGCTGAAGGAGATGGGGCTCGAGCTGCCGCCCGAAGTCGAGATCCGCGTCTGGGACACGACCGCCGATACGCGCTACATCGTCCTGCCGCTCAGGCCACCCGGGACCGAAGGCTGGTCCGAGGAGCGACTGGCTTCGCTCGTCACCCAGGATTCGATGATCGGCGTCGCCTGCATCGCAACGCCGAGCGCCTGATGGACGGCATCCACGACCTCGGCGGCAGGCAGGGCTTCGGCCCGGTCCGTCATTCGCCGACCGCAGCGGCTTTCCACGACGACTGGGAAAAGCGCGTCAACGCGCTCTATTCGCTCGCGGTCAAGGCGGGCATCTTCAACATGGACGAGTACCGCCACGCGATCGAACGGATGGAGCCGCGGCACTATCTCTCGGCGAGCTACTACGAGCGCTCGCTGACGAGCCTGGCGACGCTCCTGGTCGAGAAGGGGCTCGTCACGCGCGACGAGCTCGAGCGGCGCGCCGATGGCGCGTTCCCGCTGGCCTCGCCGAGCGCGCCGGGGCGCTCGAACGTTGCGCCGAGAGCGCGCTTTCGCGTCGGCGATCGCGTCGTCGTGCGCAACGACCACGTGCCCGGCCACGTCCGCATGCCGGCCTACATCCGCGGCAAGCGCGGCGTCGTCGTCGGCGAGTCGCCGCCGTATCCGTTCCCCGACGCCGCCGCGCACGGCGTTGCCGCCGCCGCCGAGCCGACCTACGACGTCCGCTTCGCCGCCGCCGAGCTCTGGCCGAACGCCTCCGACGCGGCGTTCGTCCACGTCGGCGTGTTCCAGAGCTATCTCGCGCCGGCGACGTAGCGGCGCGTCGCGCGCGAGGCGCGCGAGTTCACCCTCAGTCGTCGTCCGCACCAACTGCCATGCTGAAGCTTCACTATTTTCCCGGCAACGCGAGCCTCATCGTCCACATCGTGCTCGAGGAGATCGGCGCCCCGTTCGCGCTCGAGTACGTCGATCGCGCGCAGGCGGCGCACAAGTCGCCGGCGTACCTGGCGCTCAATCCGAACGGCTTGATCCCGGTCCTGGTCGACGAGGAGTCGGTCGGCGCCGACGGGGCGCCGCTCGTCCTCTACGAGACCGCAGCGATCTGCATGCATCTCGCCGACGTCCACCCCGCGGCCGGCCTCCTGCCGCCGCTCGGCACGCGCGATCGCGCCAACGCGTACAAGTGGATCGCCTGGCTGGCGAGCACCTTGCAGAGCACGCTGATCGTCTACTCCTATCCCGAGCGCTGGGCCGACGACGCGGCCGGAGCAGCGGTCGTCCGAGCGAAGGCCGAGGCGAAGATCGGCACGATGCTCGACCAGCTCGACGCCGAGTTCCTTCGCCACGGTGGGCCGTGGCTGCTCGGCACGACTTTCAGCATCGCCGACCCGTATGCGTTCGTGCTCTGCCGCTGGACGCGCGGCTTCGGCCGCCCGGCGCGAAGCCTCCCGCAGCTGCAGGGCTGGCTCGGGCGCATGCTTGCGCGGCCGGCGGTGCAGCGCGCCTTCGCGACCGAGAAGCTGGCGCCGCCTTTCGTCTGATCCCCGCGCTTCGGCGCGGCGATCTACGCGAGGCGCGCGCTCCAGTGCGCAGTGAGCGGCGTCGCCGGCTTGGCGCGCCGGCGCTGCGCGAGAAGGGCGCGGCCGACGCTCTTGTCGCTGCCTCGCGCGGCGGCGGCGAGCAGCGTCTGGTCGACGACGTCGCGCTGCGCGCGGCTGCCGCCGAACGGGCCGAGCGCCGCGTGGATCGACGCGATGAGCTCCGTCGCGCGATCGAACTCGCCCTCGCCGAAGGCGAGCAGGCCGTGCAGCAGCGGGGCGCCGATCGCGCCCACCACGGCGCCGTTCCAGCCGCCGTCGCGTCCGGCGCGGGCGAGCGACACCACGATCCACTCGCGCGCGCGGGCGACCTCGCCGGCGCCGATCAGCGCCATCGTTGCATGCGCGTCGTTGAAGAGCGAGTGCCCCGCCGCGGCCGCGTCCAGGGGCCAGCCGGCGGCGAGCGATCGCCACCGCGGGCCGACATCGCCGTCGACGAGCGCGATCCGCCAGAGCAGCGAGGCGGCGTCGACCCGCTGCAGCGTGATCTCGATCCTGGCGGCGTCGAGGTAGTCGTCGAACAGCGCGAGCGCGCGCGGCAGCGCGAGCGTCTCGAGCGCGAACAGCGCCTCGTGCCAGCCGAGATGACCGGCGAAGCCGTTCGGCCCGCTGCCGTCGGCCGCCGGTTCACGCGCGCCCCAGTGCGCGCGTCGCGCCGCCATCCATGCACTGCCTTCGTCGTGGCGGCCCTGCATCTCCATGACGTGGGCGACGGCATGGATCGCCCACGGCACCCGCGCATCGGCAGCGAGCGCGCGCCTTCCCGTCGCCTCCGCTTCGGCGTAGCGGCCAGCCTCTTCGAGGCCGAACGCGTGCAGCGCGAGGACCGCGGGATGGAGCGGATCGTCGTCGGGCCAGTCGACGAGGAGCGGCGCGACGCGGCCGGCGAGCTGCGCCGCATCGCCGCGATAGAAGTCGAACAGGTGCGCCCACTGCAGCGCCAGCGCATCGCGCCGATGCTCGCGCAGGATCTCGCTCCAGACGGCGCCGGCGCCGGCCCAGTCGCCGGCGGCGAGACGATCGAGCGCGCCGCGGTGCGCACGCTCGCGCGCGTTGCCGCTCGCAGCGCCCGACACCGGCACTGCGGCGAGCAGCGCACGTGCGTCGGCGACGAGCGACGGCTCGGTCAGGCTGAGCAGGAAGCCTGCCTTCATCAGCCGCGGCAGCGGCCAGGCGGGATCGGCGGCGATCGCGACGTCGCAGTCGTCGATCGGCGTGCCGTAGAACGACATCGTTCGCCAGAGCGCACGCTCGCTCGCTGCGAGCGCTGCCGCCGAAGCGGTCGAGACCGGAAGGCCGCGCGGATCGCGCCGCATCATGGCGAACGCCGTCAGCGTCAGCGCGTCGGCGGCTCGGGCCACGCCGGCGCGGGCGCCCTCATCGCCTCCCACGCGCGCGCGATCTGGAGCACGGTGAGGTCATCGTGGCGATGGCCGACGATCTGCAGCCCGATCGGCAGTCCCGCTTGCGTGCGGCCGCAATCGATGCTCGCGGCCGGCTGTTCGCTCATGTTGTACGGCAAGGTGAAGGCGATGTGCTCGAACGGCCGCTCGGGATCATTGGTCGGGCTCGGCAGCTCGGCGGCATAGCTCGGGATCGGCGAGGTCGGCGAGAGCACGACGTCGTACGGCCGGCAGGCGGCGACGGCGGCATCGCGCATCGCCGCCATCTGGCTGTAGCCGCGAAAGACGCGCTCGCCCGAGAGCGTCGCGCCGCGCCGTGCCCATTCGACGATGAACGGCAGGATGCGCGCGCGACGCTCCTCGCGCAACGCCGAGATGTCGAGCCAGGCGCGCATGCGCCAGAAGTCGTCCATGCCGTCGAACATCGTCCGCGTCAGGATCGGTGGCACGCGCTCGATGCGAGCGCCCGCCGCCTCGAAACGCTTGACCGCGGCGTCGATCGCCTCGGCGACTTCGGCATCGACCGCCAGGCCGACGCCGGCATCCATCAGCACGCCGATGCGCAGGCCGGCGACATCGCGTTCGAGCCGCTGCCATTCGATCGTCTGCGGCGGCAGGCTCATCGCGTCGCGGTCGTCGGGCTGCGCGAGGACGCCCATCAATAGCGCCGCGTCGGCGACCGTGCGCGTCATCGGGCCGGCGACGCGGCCGGCGTACGGTGGGTCGATCGGGATGCGGCCGAGGCTCGGCTTCAACGCGAAGATGCCGCACCAACCGGCGGGCAAGCGCACCGAGCCGCCGATGTCGGTGCCCAGATGCAGCGGCCCGTAGCCGGCGGCAACGCCGGCGGCCGCGCCGGAGCTGCTGCCGCCGGGGTTGCGGTTCAGGTCCCACGGGTTTCGCGTCAGGCCGTGGAAGCTCGACAGGCCCGACGACAGCATGCCGTAGTCGGGCATCGTCGTCTTGCCGAGGACGACGGCGCCGGCTTCGCGCAGTCGCGCCGCCGGCGGCGCATCGCGCGGTGCCGGAACGAGCTCGGTGGCGCCGGTGCCGAGCGGCAGCGGCGTTCCGGCGGTGGCGATGTTTTCCTTGATCATCGCCGGCACGCCTTCGAGCGCGCCGACGTTCTCGCCCGCGCCGAGATGGCGGAGCCAGCGCCCTTCAGAGACGCGTGCCGCGGCGAGCGCGGCGTCGCCGTCGAGGGCGTAGGTCGCGTGCAGGTGCGGCTCCCAGGCGGCGATGCGGTCGAGCACGGCGCGCGTCGCTTCGACCGGCGACAGCGAGCGGTCGCGATAGCGCGCCAGCAGCTCGACGGCGCTCAGGTCGTGAAGGGCCGTCATTGCGCCGGGACGTCGCGGCTCGAGGGCGGCGGGGGCCGGTCGTCCGCTATTGCCAGCTCAACGCGCCGAGGTCGTTGGCGAAGATCGGCGAGCTGCTCCAGAGACCCTTCAGCCGCTTGTTCGCGACCGCGAATTGCGGCAGCTGGAACAGGTAGACGTTGACGCAGTCGGTCGCGAGCTGGCGCTGGATGTCGCCGAGCAGCTTCATCCGGCCCTTGGTGTCGGCGGTCGAGTTGTAGGCGGCGAACAGGTCCTTGTAGGCTTTCGAGTCGTAGCCGTAGTAGTAGGCGGGGTCGGCGTAGCGGTCGAAGTCGAGCGGCTCGACGTGGCTGATCACGGTCAGGTCGAAGTTGCCCTTGAACGCACCCGAGAGCCACTGCGCCCATTCGACGTTCTCGATCTTGGCGACGACGCCGACCTTGGCCAGCTCCGAGGCGATGATCTCGCCGCCCTTTCTCGCATAGGCCGGCGGCGGCAGCGTCAGCGTGACGTTGAGCGGCAGCTGCACGCCGGCCTCCTTGAGCAGCGCCTTCGCCTTCTCCGGGTCGTACGGATTGACGCCGGTGAGGTCGACGTAGCCGGCGTCGCTCGGCACCATGTGGCTGCCGATCGGCGTGCCGAAGCCCTCCTGCGCGCCGTCGATGACCGCCTTGCGGTCGATCGCGGCGGCGAGCGCGCGGCGGACGCGGACGTCGTCGAACGGCTTCTTCTTGTTGTTGATCGTCATGATCGTCTTGCCTTCGGTGCCGCCGACGACGACCGTGAAGCGCGGGTCGTTCTGGAACTGCTTGAGGCTATCGACGGCGCCGAAGCGCGGCATGCCGTCGATGTCGCCGGCCAGAAGCGCCGCCACCTGCGCCGCCGAATCGTTGATGAAGCGAAAGGTGATCTTCTTCATCTGCACCTTGGCGGCGTCCCGGTACTGGTCGTTCTTCACCAGC
>DASXLD010000110.1:0-75482 GCA_036496385.1 Caldimonas sp.
ACCTACGTCGGCATCGACAAGCCGTTCGACGTCAAGACCGCGTACACGAACGAGTTCCTCGACCGCTCGATCAAGATGACGAAGTGAGGTGCGCGCCGTGAGCGCCGCGGCGCGCATCCGAACCACCGTCGTCGGCTCGTATCCGGTGCCGGAGTGGCTCGTCGCGGCGCCGTCCGAGCAGGCGCTGGTCGATGCCACCCGCGTCGTCATCGCGACGCAGGAAAGCGCCGGCGTCGACGTCGTCTGCGACGGCGAGCTGTACCGCTTCGACGTCAACCATCCCGAGACGAACGGGATGATCGAGTACTTCGTGCGGCCGATGCAGGGCGTCCGCTACGAGATGACGTTCGACGAGGTGATGGCGTACCGGTCGCTGCCGGGGATGCGCTTTCGGACCCGGCCGCCCGGCGTCGTCGACGGGGCGCTCGCGAGCGGCACGCTCGACCTGCCGCTCGCCTGCCAGCGCGCCAAGGCGCTCGCGACCCACACCTTCAAGTTCACGGTCACCGGCCCGCACATGCTGGCCAAGACGCTGCTCGATCGCCACTACCGGGACCCGGCCGCGCTCGCGCACGCCATCGCCGATGTGCTCGCCGAGCAGGTCCGCCACCTCGATGCCGATGTCGTCCAGCTCGACGAGGCGAACCTGCCCGGCCATCCCGAGGAATGGGAGTGGGCGGCGTCGGCGATCAACCGCGTCCTCGACGCGGTGCCGACAACGCCTGCGGTCCACCTCTGCTTCGGCAACTACGGCGGCCAGAGCGTCCAGCACGG
This sequence comes from Caldimonas sp., assembly GCA_036496385.1. GTDB lineage: Bacteria > Pseudomonadota > Gammaproteobacteria > Burkholderiales > Burkholderiaceae_C > Schlegelella_A. The sequence continues at coordinate 775 of DASXLD010000110.1, forward strand.
CACCTGGGAGCAGCTGCTCAGCTACCTGAACGCGCTGCACGCCGATCACGTCGTGCTCGAATGCGCGCACCGGCCGGCCGACGAGCTGGCGGTGTTCAAGGGGTTGCGGCCGGAGATCGGCTTCGGCCTCGGCGTGGTCGACATCAAGGCGACCGAGGTCGAGTCGGCGGATGCGGTCGCGCGCGCGATCGAACGCGCCGAGGAGATGCTCGGCAGCGGCCGCGTCCGCTACATCCACCCCGACTGCGGCTTCTGGATGCTCAAGCGTCCGATCGCCGACGCCAAGATCCGCGCCCTCGCGCGCGGTCGCGACCTCTACGAAGGTCGCGCCGGTTGAGCTCGTCGTCGGAGCTTTCCCACTCGCAGGCAGCCCACCGGCCGACGCGCCTTGCGCATCGTCGCCGACGGCCGAGGTGCCAAGCGGCCAACAGAATCGATGCCAGGCGGGTCGAGGCTCAGGATGGACAACATCAAGATCTACCTCATCGAGGACAGCTCGATCATCCGTGAGAACCTGATCGACGCGCTGCACGAGAACGCGCCGATCGAGGTCGTCGGCACCGCGGAGGACGAGCGCTCGGCGCTCAGCTGGCTGAATGACCGCAGCCACGCCTGCGACCTCGCGATCGTCGACATCTTCCTGAAGAGCGGCTCGGGCCTCGGCGTGCTGAAGGCGATGGGCGACATGCCCGAGGCGCCGCTGCGCATCGTCCTCAGCAACCACGCGACGCCGGAGATCCGCGTCAAGTGCCGGCAGCTCGGCGCGGCAAGGGTGTTCGACAAGTCGAACGAGCTCGACGAGATGCTCGGCTGGCTCAACCGCTACGCGCAAAGCGATCGCGGAGCTGCTGCGTCGCGTTCCTGAACACGCCGAGGTCGCTGCCGACGGCGACGAAGCTCGCTCCCATCGCGAGGTAGCGGCGGGCATCGGCCTCGAGCGGCGCCAGGATGCCGATCGGCTTGCCCGCTGCCTTCGCCGACGCGAACACGTCGGCGATCGCTTCCTGCACGCTCGGATGGTTCGGGTTGCCGAGCTGGCCGAGCCCGGCGGCGAGGTCCGACGGGCCGACGAAGATGCCGTCGACGCCGTCGACCGCGGCGATCTCGCGAGCGGCGGCCATGCCGGTGCGGCTCTCGATCTGGACGAGAACGCAGATCTCTGCGTTGATGCCGGCGAAGTAGTCGGCGACGGTGCCGAACCGGTTGCTCCGCTGCGAAACCGAGACGCCGCGGATGCCGTCGGGCGGGTAGCGCGTCGCCGCCACCGCGCGGCGCGCGTCGTCGGCCGTCTGTACGAAGGGGACGAGGAAGTTGTAGAAGCCGGCATCGAGCAGCCGCTTGATCTCGACCGCCTCGTTCCACGACGGCCGCACGATCGGCGCGCTGGCGCTGTCCTTCAGCGCCATCAGCTGCGGAATGAAGGTGGTGACGTCGTTCGGCGAGTGTTCGCCGTCGAGCAGCAGCCAGTCGAAGCCGGCGATGCCGAGCACTTCGGTCGTGATCGGGTTGGCGAGCGAGCACCAGCAGCCGATCAGCGTCTCGCCGGCGACGAGGCGCCGCTTGAACGCGTTCGGAAACGGGCGGTAGGGGGCGGGGGCGGTCATCGGCGGCTCCTCCTTGTTGTCGTTCGTGGTCAGCGCACGAGGGCCGGCCGCTTCGGGTCGAACCGCCAGTTCGCGATCAGCGACTGCATCGCGACCGCGTCGTCGCGGCTGCCGAGGCCGTGTCGCAGGTAGAGCGCGTGGGCGCGCTCGACCTCGGCCAGGTCGAGCTCGACGCCGAGCCCGGGCGCGGTCGGCACCCGGATCGCACCGTCTCGAATCGCGAGTGGAGCGGTCGTCAGCCGTTCGCCGTCCTGCCAGATCCAGTGGGTGTCGATCGCGGTGATCCGTCCCGGTGCCGCGGCGGCGACGTGAGTGAACATCGCGAGCGAGACATCGAAGTGGTTGTTCGAATGCGAGCCCCACGTCAAGCCCCAGTCGCGGCAGGTCTGGGCAACGCGCACCGAGCCGGAAAGCGTCCAGAAGTGCGGATCGGCGAGCGGGATGTCGACCGCCTGCAGTGCCAGCGCATGGACGAGCTGGCGCCAGTCGGTCGCGACCATGTTGGTCGCCGTCGCGAGCCCCGTTGCGCGGCGAAACTCGGCCATCACCTCGCGCCCGGAAAAGCCTCCCTCGGCGCCGCACGGGTCCTCGGCGTAGGCGAGGACGTCGCCACCGTCGCGCAACAGCCGCGTCGCGTCGGCGAGCGACCAGCAGCCGTTCGGATCGAGCGTGATGCGCGCGCTCGGGAAGCGCTCGTGCAGCGCGGTGACCGCCTCGACCTCGGCTTCGCCCGCGAAGACGCCGCCCTTCAGCTTGAAGTCGGCAAAGCCATAGCGCGCCTCGGCGGCTTCGGCGAGGCGGACGATCGCCGCGCTGTCGAGCGCGGGCTGGTCGCGCAACGCGAGCCAGGCGTCGCCGCGCTCATCCGGCGGTGTCCGATAGGCGAGCGCCGAAGTCTGCCGGTTGCCGACGTAGAACAGGTAGCCGAGCACCGGAACGACGTCGCGCTGCACGCCTTCGCCGAGCAAGGCAGCGACCGGTACGCCGAGGTGCTGCCCGAGCAGGTCGAGCAGCGCCGATTCGAGGCCGGCGACGGCGTGCACCGTCGTCCGCAGGTCGAAGGTCTGGGCGCCGCGGCCACCGGCGTCGCGGTCGGCGAAGTCGCGCTGCACGCGCGCGAGCAGATCGCGGACGGCGCCGACCGGCTCGCCGACAAGCGTGGGCGTCGCGTCGGCGATGACAGCGCGGATCGCGGCCCCACCCGGAACCTCGCCGATGCCGGTGCGGTTCGCCGAATCGCCGACGATGACCAGGTTGCGGGTGAAGAACGGCCCGTGCGCGCCGCTCAGGTTGAGCAGCATGCTGTCGTGGCCGGCGACCGGGATGACGCGGACCGAACGGATCGTCGGCGTCTCGCCAGCGGGCAAGGCAGCAAGGACAGTCATCGTACGACTCGGCGTCAGCTCTTGGCGAGTTGGGCGGCGCGGCGCCGGCGCTCGCGACTGTTCGCGAGGTGGGTTCGCATCGCCGCACGCGCCGCCTCGCTGTCGCGGTTCTCAATCGCGTCGAGGATCGAGCCGTGCTCGGCGTTGACGCGGCGCAGGTACGCCTGGCGCTCGTCAGCCGATGCCGCCGAGGGGTCGAGGCGGGCGCGCGGGATCGCCATCGCGCCGAGGCTTTGCAGGAGGCTCGAGAAATGCGCGTTGCGGGTCGCCCGCATGATCTCGAGGTGAAACTGCAAGTCAGGGCCCACTGCGTCGCGGCCGGCCTCGACGGCTTGGGTGAACGCGAGCAACGAGCGTCGCATCGCGAGCAGGTCGGCATCGCTGCGCCGTTGCGCCGCGAGGCTCGCCGCTTCGGTCTCGATGCCGATCCGCAGCTCGAGCATGGCGACGACGTCGTGCAGCGTCTCGAGCTGGTCGGCGCGGATCCGGAACACTGCCGAGTCGCCACCGCCGTGAGTGACGAAGGTGCCGATGCCGTGCCGCGTCTGCACCAGCGCGGCCGCCTGCAGCTTCGACAGCGCCTCGCGGATGACCGTCCGGCTGACACCGAACTCGGTCATCAGCGCCGACTCGGTCGCGAGCTTTGCGCCCGGCGCCAGGCGGCCGTCGCGGATGCGATCGGCGAGTGCGTCGACGACGGTCAGCGCGAGATTGCGCGGTCGCCGGATCAGTGGCAGCACGGCGGTCAGGGCGGGCTCGTTCATCGCGGCGAGAGTGGTCGCAGAGGGGTGACCGGCCGGTTGTACGACGACTGACAACTTCGCGCAAGAGAGCATCCGCCGATGCCGAGCGCACCGGCTTCGGGGACCATGACGGCGTGTCTTCTGCCAGCGTCTCCCCATCGTCGCCCGCGCCGGCGTTCGACCGGTTGCTCCTGACGGGCGCCGCCGGCGGCCTCGGCCGCGAGCTGCGCCCGCGCCTGCGCGCGCTCGCCCGCGTCCTTCGCGTCAGCGACATCGCGGCGATGGCAGCCGCCGAAGCCGGCGAGGAAGTCGTCGTCGCCGGGCTCGAGGACGCCGCCGCGGTCGACGCCGCGGTCGCCGGCTGCAACGCCATCGTCCACCTCGGCGGCATCTCGGTCGAGGGTCCGTTCGCGCCGATCGTGCAGGCCAACATCGTCGGCTCGTGGAACGTCTACGAGGCGGCGCGCCGGCACGGCGTGCGCCGCATCGTCTTCGCCAGCTCGAACCATGTCACCGGCTTCTATCGTCAGGACGAGGTCGTTTCGCCGCTCGCAGCGATGCGGCCCGACGGCCACTACGGCCTCAGCAAGGCATTCGGCGAGAACCTCGCGCGCTTCTACTTCGACCGCTACGGGATCGAGAGCGTGTGCCTCAGGATCGGCTCGTCGTTCCCGGCGCCGAAGGACCGGCGCATGCTCGCGACCTTCCTCAGCTACGACGATCTCGAGCGCCTCGTCGTCGCCTCGCTCATCGCGCCGGTTGTCGGCCACACCGTCGTCTACGGCGTCTCGGACAACTCGCGCACATGGTGGGACAACACGCCGGCGCGCCATCTCGGCTTTCGGCCGCACGACAGCTCCGAGCCGTTTCGCGCCGCCGTCGAGGCGCGCCAGCCGGCCGCCGATCCGCGCGATCCGGCGGCACGTTTTCAGGGCGGCGGCTTCGTCGTCCAGGGCCCCTTCGAATGACCGCAACTGGAGAGACCACGATGAACATCCGCCGAACGCTCGTCGCCGCATCGTGCAGCACGCTCGCTGCCGCCACGCTCGCAGCTTTTCCGCTCCTCGCCGCTGCGCAGAGCATGACGCTGAAGGCCGCCGACGTGCATCCGCCCGGCTACCCGAACGTCGTCGCCATCGAGCACCTGGGCGACAAGCTCGACAAGGCCACCAACGGCCGCATCAAGGTGAAGATGTTCGCGAGCGGCGTCCTCGGCAGCGAGAAGGAGATGATCGAGCAGACCCAGGTCGGCGCGATCGACATCCTGCGCACCTCGCTCGGCCCGGTCGGCCCGGTGGTGCCCGAGGTCAACGTCTTCAACATGCCGTTCGTGTTCAGGAACGAAGCGCACATGCGGGCGGTGATCGACGGCCCGATCGGCGACGAGATGCTCGCCAAGATCACCGCCTCGCCGGCGAAGCTGGTCGCGCTCGGCTGGATGGACGGCGGCTCGCGCAGCCTCTACACCAAGAAGCCGGTGCGCACGATGGCCGACCTGAAGGGAATGAAGATCCGCATGATCGGCAACCCGCTGTTCGTCGACACCATGAACGCGATGGGCGGCAACGGCATCTCGATGGGCTACGGCGAGGTCTTCAGCGCCCTGCAGACCGGGGTCATCGACGGCGCCGAGAACAACCCGCCCAGCTACTTCACCGCCAATCACTTCGCGACCGGTGCGAAGTACTTCACCCAGACCCATCACCTGATCATTCCCGAGATCTTCGTCATGTCGAAGATCACCTGGGACAAGCTGACGCCCGCGGACCAGGCGCTGGTGAAGAAATTCTCGCGCGAAGCCCAGTTCGAGCAGCGCGAGCTCTGGGACAAGAGCGTCGGCGACTACGTCGCCAAACTGAAGGCCGCTGGCGTCGAGTTCATCCAGATCGACAACAAGCCGTTCTACGACGCCACCGCGCCGGTGCGTGCCAAGTACGGCGCGCCCTACGCCGATCTGATCAAACGCATCGAGGCGACCAAGTAACGACGCCGCAAGCCCGTGCGCGACGCCGCCCTGCGCCTGCTCGACCGGCTCTATCTCGCCAGCATCTGGACCGCAGGCGTGGCGATCCTGGTCATGTCCTTCATCATTCCTTGGGGCGTGTTCACGCGCTACGTGCTCGGCTCGGGCTCGCAGTGGCCGGAGCCGATCGCGATCCTGCTGATGCTCGTCTTCACCTTCATCGGCGCGGCGGCGAGCTACCGCGCCGGCTCGCACATCGCGGTGACGATGCTCACCGATCATCTGCCGCCGCTGCTGCGGCGCGGCGCGGCGGTGCTGAGCGACGTGCTGATGATCCTGATCTGCATCTTCGTCATCGGCTACGGTGCGCACTTGTGTCACGAGACCTGGGGCCAGTCGGTGAGCGAACTGCCGTGGCTGCCGGTCGGCGCGACCTACCTGCCGCTGCCGATCGGCGGCGTGCTGACGGTCGTCTTCGTCGTCGAGCGGCTGGTCTTCGGCACTCCGTTCGAGCGCGCCGTCGTGCGCCGTGAGCAGGACGAGCGCGGGGCGCACTGATGGACGCCCTGGTTCTCGTCGGCAGTTTCCTGGTGCTGATGATCATCGGCGTGCCGATCGCCTATTCGCTCGGCCTCTCGTCGCTGCTCGCTGCGCTCTGGCTCGGCCTGCCGCCCGAGGCGGTGATGATCCAGATCTCCTCCGGCATCGCCAAGTTCTCGCTCCTCGCGATCCCGTTCTTCGTCCTCGCCGGCGCGATCATGGCCGAGGGCGGCATGGCGCGCCGTCTGGTCTCGTTCGCGAGCGTGCTGGTCGGCTTCGTCCGCGGCGGCCTGTCGCTCGTCAACATCCTCGCCTCGACCTTCTTCGCCGGCATCTCGGGCTCGGCGGTCGCCGATACCGCGTCGATCGGCACCGTGCTGATCCCGGAAATGGAGGCGAAAGGCTACCCGCGCGACTTCGCCACCGCCGTCACGGTCAGCGGCTCGGTGCAGGCGATCGTCCTGCCGCCGAGCCACAACTCGGTGATCTTCTCGCTCGCGGCCGGCGGCAGCGTCTCGATCGCCGCGCTCTTCATGGCCGGCGTCGTGCCCGGCGTGCTGCTCGGCCTGATGCTCGCTGCGCTGTGCCTGTGGACCGCGAAGAAGCAGAACTACCCGAAGGGCGAGCGCATCCCGCTGCGCCAGGCGCTGAAGATCTGCGGCGAGGCGATGTGGGGCGTGGTGACGATGGTCATCATCCTCGGCGGCATCCTGTCGGGCGTCTTCACCGCCAACGAGTCGGCATCGATCGCGGTACTCTGGGCCTTCTTCGTCACGATGTTCATCTATCGGGACTACAAGTGGAAGGATCTGCCCAAGCTGATCCACCGCACCGTCAAGACGGTCACGATCGTGATGATGCTGATCGCCTTCGCAGCGAGCTTCGGCTATCTGATGACGCTGATGCAGATCCCGCTCAAGGTGACCGAGTTCTTCGCCAGCGTGTCGCACGACCGGATCGTGATCCTCGCCCTCATCAACGTCATGCTGCTCGTGCTCGGCTGCCTGATGGACATGTCGCCGCTGATCCTGATCTGCACGCCGGTGCTGCTGCCGGTGGTGAAGGCGCTCGGCGTCGACCCGATCCACTTCGGCATGATCATGCTGCTCAACCTCGGCATCGGCTTGATCACGCCACCGGTCGGCACGGTGCTCTTCGTCGGCAGCGCGATCGGCCGGGTCTCGATCGGCACGCTGGTGCGGGCGATGGCGCCGTTCTTCGTCGCCATGTTCATCGTCCTCATGATGGTGACCTACGTCCCGTGGCTGTCGCTCTGGCTGCCGCGGCTGCTCGGGCTCTGAGCCGTCGCCTCCCGCTTCAACGCCGTGACTTCGATCTCGATCTTCATGCGCGGATCGGCGAGGCCGGCCGAGATCATCGTCGCCGCCGGGCGGACGTCGCCGAAGTGGCGCCGCAGCACCGGCCAGCACGCCTCGAAGTCAGCGCCGTTCGGCACCACGTACGTCACGCGGACGACGTCAGCGAGGCTCGAGCCTGCCTGCGCCAGCGCGGCGGCGATGTTGTGCAGGCACTGCTCGGTCTGCGCGACGACGTCTTCGGCGATCGACATCTTCGAATAGTCGAACCCGGTCGTGCCGGAGACGAACACCCAGGGTCCGATGGCGACGGCGCGCGAATAGCCGATTTCGGCTTCGAACGTCGATCCCGAGCTGATCAGCCGTCTGTGCATCATGGCAATCGATCCGCTGCTGCCTAGAGCTTCATCAGCCGCGGCAGCACCAGGCTGATCCAGGGAAACGCGACCAGCACCGCGAGCAGCACGATCTCGGCGAACACGAACGGCGTCACGCCGCGAAAGATCGACGCCGTCGAGACGCCGGGCAGCATGCTCTTGACGACGAACATGTTCATGCCGACCGGCGGGCTGATGAGGCCGATCATCATGACGACGACGATGATGATCCCGAACCAGATCGGGTCGAAGCCGAGGCTCGTCACCAGCGGGAAGAAGATGGGGATCGTCAGGAGGATGACCGAGAGTTCCTCCATCGCCGTGCCGAGCACGATGTAGATGAAGCAGATCGCCGCGATCACCATCAGCGGGCTGAAGTGATGGTCGGCGACGAAGCTGCGAAGCTGTCCCGGCATGCCGGTGTAGTTGACGAAGTTCGAGAACACCAGCGCGCCGACGAGAATGATGAAGAGCATCGCTGTCGTTCGCGCGCTGTCGATCAGCACGTCGAGGAGGCTCTTCAGGTCGAGCGAGCGGCGCAGCAGCGCGAAGCCGAACCCGCCCGCGGCGCCGATGCCGGCGCCTTCGGTCGTGGTGAAGGCGCCGCCGTAGATGCCGCCCATGACGACGCCAAACAGCACCACCACGCCCCAGACGTCGCGCAGCGCCTTCAGCCGCTCGGGCCAGGCGATCCGCTCGGCGCGCGGGCCCGAGTCGGGCCTGCGCCAGCAGACGTACTGCACCGCGCCGCACAACAGGACGATCCCGAGGATCCCGGGCAGCACGCCGGCGGCGAACAGCTTGCCGATGTTGGTCTCGGTCATGATGCCGTACAGCACCATGATCGTCGACGGCGGGATGAGGATGCCGAGCGTGCCGCCGGCGGCGATCGAGCCGACCGCCAGCTCCTCCGAATACGCGTGCGCGCGCATCGACGGATACGCGACCTTGGTCATCGTCGCCGCGGTCGCGATCGAGGAGCCGCAGATCGCGCCGAAACCGCCGCAGGCGATCACCGTCGCCATCGCAAGGCCGCCGCGCAGGTGGCCGACGAAGGTGTGCGCGGCGCGGTAGAGCTCGCGCGACATGCCGGCCCGCGTCACGAAGCTGCCCATCAGGATGAAGAGCGGCACGACCGAGAGCGTGTACTGGAATCCCGACTCGTACACCACCGTCGTCGCCGACGCCATCGAGGGGCCGAGGCCGCGCACCCACCACAGGCCCAGGAAGCCGACCAGGCCCATCGCGATCGCGATCGGCACGCGCAGGAACGACATCACCAGCATCGCCGCCAGCGCGACCAGCGACTCGGTCATTGCGCGTTCTTGATGTCGGCCACCGCGTCCGCGGCCTGGTGCGCCTTGTGCGGCACGAAGATCAGCCAGAGATGGATCACGGCGGTGATCGCGATCATGACCGCCATCACGTAGGCGACCGGCGCGAGCGGCAGCCTGAGCACGGTCGTGGTGTCGCCATAGCTCGCGATCCGCTGGGCACGCCCGAAGATCAGCACGGCGACGCCACCGAAGACGACCATGCAGAGGATCTCGGCGATGACGTCGAGCGCGCGCTTCAAGCCGGGCGAGAAGAACGGATCGAAGGTGTCGATGACGATGTGCTCGCGCCGCGCCGAAACCAGCGGCAGCCCGCAGTAGATGAGCGCCGCGAGCATGATCTCGGTCACTTCGAAGCCGCCGTTGACCGGCTTGTTGAAGACGTAGCGGCCGAACACGTCGACGGTCGTGAGCGCCATCATGAAGAACAGGATCAGCGCCGCCAATAGGCCGAGCGCGCGCTGCAGGATGATCTCGAGGCGGCTCATTGCGGTGCGGGCTCGGCGGACCCGGGCGCACGGCCGCGCCGCCGCTCCGCGCGCCGCGCCCAGGCATCGAAGGTGGCGTTCATGATGCGGTCGGTGCGCAGGAAATCGCGCGCGCGTCGCGCCTCGGTTGCGTCGACGGCCCTGGCGCCGCCGACCTTCGCGGCATCGAGCTGCTGGCGCGCCATCCGCTCGATGAAGACGGCGAGGAACGCCGCCTCCTGCACCGAGTGCCCGGCGGCGAGCAGGCCGTGGTGGGCGAGCAGCATCGCGTGGTTGCGCCCGAGCCCCTCTGCGATCAGCTCGCCTTCGCGGTCGGCGGTCGGCAGACCCGGCCAGTCGGCGAGGAAGGCCATGTCGTCGAACAGCGGCGTCGCGTCCATGTGGGCGACGACGAGCGGCTGCTCGGCCGCGGCGAGCGCCGAGGCCGCCGGCGGATGGGTGTGGACGATCGCCTGCACATCGCGGCGCGCGCGGTAGGTCCAGAGGTGGAAGCGCGTCGCCGGATTCGGTTCGCGGACCCCGAAAGACCCATCACCGGCGAGCACGTTCAGCGCATCGTCGATGAGCAGCCACGACTCCGGCTCGGCTTCGTCGAAGGCGAGCCCGAGCGGCAGCGTCCAGAAGGTGCCGTCCTCGGGTCCGCGCGCGGTCAGCTGGCCGGCAAGCCCCGACTCGTGGCCTTCGTCGGCAAGGATCCAGGCCGAGCGCGTCAGCGCCAGGCGCGGATCGCCTGGCGCTTCGCGCGCTCTGCCGCCGGCCACTGCTTCACTTCCCGGCCGCGACCTTCTTCAGCTCTTCCTGATACTCGGCCCAGGCCTTGGCGCCGTCGACGCCCTTCGCGTTGGCCGACTTGATCCAGTCCTGGACCAGCGGTGCGGTGCGCTGGTGGACATCGGCAACGAATGACGGGCTCGCTTCGATGATCGTCACGTTGGCCGCCTTCAACGCGTCGAGGCCGACGCGGTCGGCGGCGTCCCATGACTTGCCGGCGAGGCGGGCGAGGTGTTCGCCCGAGACCGACCAGATCGCGTCCTGGTCCTGCTTCGAGAGCTTGTTCCACTTGTCCTCGTTCATGAAGAAGCCGAACGACGAGGAGTAGAAGCCGCCCGGGAAGAAGGTCGCATAGTGGATGACCTTGTCGAGATTGAACGACTTGATCGATTCGACCGGGAAGAAGATGCCGTCGGCGATCCCGGACGAGAGCAGCTCGTACGATTCCGGCGCCGGCTTGAAGAACGGCGACGCGCCGAGCAGCTTGGCCGCGGCTTCGGAGATGCCGCCGCCGCTCCTGATCTTCATGCCGGCGAGGTCGGCGACCGAATTGACGGGCTTCTTGACCGTGAAGATCTGCCCCGGGCCGTGCGTGAACACGCCGAGCAGCTTGACGCCCTTGTATTCGTTGGCCGCTTGGAAGTACTTCCAGTGGATGCGCGAGAACGCGACCGAGTTGATCTCGGCGGTGGCGCCGGCGCCGGGCAGCTCGGCCATCAGCGGCAGCGCATGACGCGCCGGCGTGTAGCTCGCCGTGACGAACGAGACGTCGACGAGGCCGTCGTGAACGGCATCGAACGTTCCCGGCGGCGACGACGGATGCTTCGGCAGCATCTGGAACTTGACGCGGCCGTCGGTGGCCTTTTCGACCTGCTGTGCCCAGACCATCAGCACGTCGCGCGTCAGCGAGTGGGTCGGTGGCACCCAGCTCGACATCGTGAGCACGGTCTGCGCCGACGCCGGAGCGCCGGATGCAACGAGCGCGAATGCCGCGGCAAGTGGTGCGAGGAAGCGGAAGGGCTGCATGGGGATCGTCTCCGGAAGGCCGTCGCGGCCGTCGAAAAGTGTATCGTCGGCCGAAGGCCCGGCCGTGCAGTGTTTGCCTGCATGGAACGCGGCGCGCGCCGCTCCGGATTCCTCGTAAACCCTGAACGCAATGACCTCGCGCCCCCTTTCGCTCGGCTTCTCGGGCCTCGGCGTGATGGGCCGGCCGATGGCTTCGCATCTCGCCGCCGCCGGCCATGCGATGACGCTCTACGACGTCGCGCCGGGGCTCGCGAACGACATCGCCGCAACGGGCCCGTTCGCCGCTGCCGGCGCGCACGTCGCGGCAACGCCGGCCGAGCTCGCGGCGCGAAGCGACATCGTCGTCACGATGGTGCCGAACGGCGCCGTCGTGCAGGAGCTGGTGTGCGGCGACGCCGGCCTGCTGCGCGGCCTCAGACCCGGCTCGCTCGTCCTCGATACATCGTCGTCCGAGCCGTGGCTCACCGAGGCGACCGGTCGGCTCATCGCCGCCGCCGGCTGCGCGATGGTCGATGCGCCGGTCTCGGGCGCGCAGTGGGGCGCCGAGGCCGCCGAGCTCGTCTTCATGTGCGGCGGCGCCGCCGCCGACATCGAGCGCGTGCGGCCGCTGCTCGCGGTCATGGGCAAGGCCGTGTTCCATCTCGGCCCGCTCGGCGCGGGGCATGCGATGAAGTCGCTCAACAACCTCGTCACCGCGAGCAATTTCCTCGCCGTCGTCGAGGCCCTCGCGATCGGCAAGCGCGCCGGGCTCGATCCGGCGGCGATGGTCGACGTGCTCGATCAGTCGACCGGCATGTCGTGGATTTCGAAGACGCACCTGCGCCAGCGCGTCATCAGCCGCAGCTTCGACGATCCGTTCAAGCTCGCGCTGATGGAGAAGGACATCGGCATCGCAATGCAGCTCGCGAAGAACGTCGACGTTCCGGCGCCGCTGTCGGCGCTCGGCCAGGAGCTCTGGCGCGCCGCCGGCCGCGATGCTGCGCCCGAGGCGAGCGTCAGCGAGCTGGCGCGCTGGGTCGAGCGGCTGACGAAGACCGAAATCAGCGCCGGCGCCGCGCGCGCCTAGCGCGGCGCGATCGCGTTGCCTGCACGCCAGCGATGAACGTCCTCGTCACCGGAGCCCGCGGCTATCTCGGCAGCGCCCTCGTCCATGCGCTGCGGGTCGGCCACCACGTTGTCGCGACCGACCGCGACGACGGCGACATCACCGATCCGGCGCACGTCGCCAAGCTGTTCGCGACGCCGTTCGATCGCGTCTTTCATCTCGCCGCTGTCGTCAGCGGTGCCGCCGAGGCCGATTACGACGCCGGCCGGCGCGTCAACCTCGACGCGACGCAGACGCTGCTCGAGGCGTGCCGCGCGCAGGCGCGCCGCGGCGGCCCGCTCGTGCGCTTCGTCCACGCGAGCTCGATCGCCGTCTTCGGCGCGCCACTGCCGGCGCGCATCGACGACGACACGGCGCCGGTGCCCGCCCTCAGCTACGGCACGCACAAGCGCGTCGCCGAGCTGCTGATCGACGACCTCAGCCGCCGCGGCGAGCTCGACGGCCGCGCGCTGCGCCTGCCCGGCGTCCTCGTCCGGCCGCCGCTCGCGAACGGCGCGCTGTCGGCGTTCAACAGCGACGTCATCCGCGAGCCGCTCGCCGGTCGCGAGTACACCTGCCCGGTCAGCGCCGACGCGACGATCTGGGTCGCGTCGCGCCACGCCGCGGTCACCAACCTGATCCGTCTCGGCGAGGTCTACGCCAAGGCGCTCGGCGCGAGCCGTGCCGTGACCGCGCCGGCGCTCGTCGTCTCGATCGCCGAGATCGTCGCCGCGCTCGGACGCGCCGACGCCGCCGCACCGGCGCGCGTCCGCTTCGCGCCCGACGCGAAGATCGAGGCGCAGTTCGGCCGCTGGCCGCGCGAAGTCTCGTTCGCACGGGCGATGGCGCTCGGCCTCGTCCGCGACGACTCGATCGACAGCATCGTCCGCGACCATCTCGAACTGCAGCCGCCGTCATGACTACGCCACCGAAGAAGCTGCGTTCCGCGATCGTCAAGGAAGGCCTCGACCGCGCGCCGCACCGCGCGTTCCTGCGCGCCACCGGCATGGCCGACGAGGACATGGCCAAGCCCCTCGTCGCGATCGTCAGCCAGCACGGCGAGAACACGCCGTGCTCGATGTCGCTCGGCCCGCAGGCCGACGCGGCGCGCCTCGGCGTCGCCGCCGCGCAGGGCGTCGCGGTGCCGTTCACGACGATCTCGGTCTCCGACGGCGTCTCGATGAACCACCGCGGCATGCGCATGAGCCTGGTCTCGCGCGAGCTGATCGCCGATTCGATCGAGGCGGTGATGCAGGCGCACGCCTACGACGCACTGGTCGGCTTCGCCGGCTGCGACAAGACGCTGCCCGGCGTGATGATGGCGATGGCGCGCGTCAACGTGCCGAGCGTCTTCGTCTACGGCGGCGCGATGCTGCCCGGCCATTGGCTGGGGCACGACGTGACGATCCTCACCACTTACGAAGGCGTCGGCGCGGTGCTCGCCGGCCGCATGACCGAAGCCGAGCTCGACCAGCTCGGCCACGCCTGCGCGCCGACGCTCGGCTCGTGCCCGGGCCAGTTCACCGCGAACACGATGGCGATGGTCGCCGAGACGCTCGGCCTCGCGTTGCCCGGCTCGGCGATGCTGCCCGCTGTCTACACCGAGCGCCTCGCGCTCGCGCGCCGCGCCGGCCATCGCGCGACCGAGATCGTCTTGCACGGCGGGCCGCTGCCGCGCGACCTGGTCACGACGAAGTCGCTCGAGAACGCCTGCGCCGCCGTCGCCGCGACCGGCGGCTCGACCAACGCCGGCCTGCACTTGCCGGCGATCGCGCACGAGGCGGGCGTCCGCTTCACGCTCGACGACGTCGCCGCCGTCTTCGCGCGCACGCCGCTGATCGCCGACCTGCAGCCGGGCGGCCGCTATCTCGCCCTCGACCTGCACCGCGTCGGCGGCGTCGCACTGGTGTTGAAGGCGCTGCTCGAAGCCGGCCATCTGCACGGCGACACGCTCGCGCTGTCCGGCCGCACGCTCGCCGAAGACCTCGCCGGCGCGCCGGCGCCCGATGGCACCGTCGTCCGCGACGTGGCGCACGCGTTGCATGCGACCGGCGGCGTCGTCGTCCTGAAAGGCAACCTCGCTCCCGACGGCGCACTGATCAAGATCGCCGGCTTGAAGTCGAGCGTCTTCGAAGGGCCGGCGCGCATCTTCGAGTGCGAGGAGGATGCGTTCGCCGCCGTCAGCGAGCGCGCCTATCGCGAAGGCGACGTCCTCGTCATCCGCAACGAGGGCCCGCGCGGCGGGCCCGGCATGCGCGAGATGCTCGGCGTCACCGCGCTCGTCTACGGTCAGGGCATGGGCGAGAAGGTCGCGCTCCTCACCGACGGGCGCTTTTCCGGGGCGACGCGTGGCCTGATGGTCGGCTACATCGGCCCCGAGGCCGCGCTGGGTGGACCGATCGCGCTGCTGAAGGACGGCGACCGCATCCGCATCGACGGCGAGCGCCGCACGCTCTCGCTCCTCGTCGCCGACGACGAGCTCGTGCGCCGGCGCGCGGCATGGCAGCCCCGTGCCGTGGAAGCGTTGAGCGGAGTGCTCGAGAAATACGCGAGGCTCGTCGGCCCGGCCCACCTCGGCGCAGTGACGCACTCGGGGCCGGGAGACGAGAAGGGCGGTGCGCGATGAGCACCGCCGCCGCCGGCGCTTCTGCCGCGACGCGCAGCGACGGCGCGTTCGTCGTCTACGTCGCCAACGCCGACAGCGCCGACATCGCCATCCTCGCGCTCGATCGCGCCGATGGCGCGCTGCGCGAGATCGACCGCTTCGCGACCGGCGGCAAGGTGATGCCGCTCGCCGTGCGGCCCGGTCGGCGCGTTCTCTACGCGTCGATCCGCGACGAGCCGTACCGCATCCTCAGCCTCGCGATCGATCCGGCGAGTGGAAGGCTGCGCCAGATCGGCAGCGCGCCGCTGCCGGCGAGCATGTGCTGGATCTCGACCGACCGCAGCGGCCGCTTCGTGCTCTCGGCGTCGTACGGGTCGAGCCTCGTCGCGGTGAGCCCGATCGACGACGGCGGCGTCGCGGGCGCCGCGCTGCAAGTCCAGCCGACCGAGGAGAAAGCGCACTCGATCCAAGCGACTCCCGACAATCGTTTCGCGCTCGCTGCCTGCCTCGGCGGTGGCGTGATTCGCCAAATGCGGTTCGACGCCGCGAGCGGCCGGCTCGATGACAACGCGCCGCTGCAGTGGCACGCGCGCCCCGGCGCCGGGCCGCGCCATTTCGTCTTTCATCCGCAGGCGCCATTCGTCTTCCTGCTCAACGAGCTCGACGCGACGCTCGACATCCTCGCCTTCGACCGCGAGCGCGGCACGCTGCGCAGCACCGGTGCCGTTGTCCCGCTCTTGCCCTCGGGCTTTGCCGGCGGTGCGCCGTGGGCCGCCGACCTCCACCTCACGCCCGACGGCCGCTTTCTCTACGCCAGCGAGCGACGCTCGAGCACGCTGTCGTCGTTCGCCATCGACGCTGCGACCGGCGCGCTGACGTTGATCGCACGGATCGCCACCGAAGCCGAGCCGCGCGGCTTCGCGCTCTCGCCCGACGGCCGCTTTCTCGTCGCCGTCGGCCAGGCGTCGCACCGCCTCAGCCACTACGCCATCGATGCGGCGAGCGGCGCCCTCGCCCAGCTCGGCGAGCGGCCGGTGGGCCGCAATCCGAACTGGGTCGAGATCGTCGACCTCGCGGCTTGAGCGCGGCGCGGATCGCCGTCGCCGGGCTGATCGCGCTCGCGGTCGCGATGGGGATCGGCCGCTTCGCATTCACGCCGATCCTGCCGATGATGCTGCACGACGGCGTCGTCGACCTCCACGAGGCGAGCTGGCTCGCGAGCGCGAACTACATCGGCTACCTGAGCGGCGCCGCGGCGTGCACGCTGCAGCCGATGCTGTGGGCGCGGCTCGGCTGGCGGCCGCTCGACTCGCCGACGCTCGTGCGCGCCGGCCTCGTCGCCACGGGCCTGCTCACGCTCGGCATGGCGCTGCCGTTCGACGCCGCGTGGGCAGCGCTGCGCTTCGCCGCCGGGCTCGCGAGCTCGCTCGTGTTCGTCTATTCCTCCGGCTGGTGCCTGGCGCGCCTCGCGATGCTCGGCCAGGCATCGCTCGGCGGCCTGATGTTCGCCGGGCCGGGCGCCGGCATCGTCGCCAGCGGGCTGCTCGCGAGCGCGCTCGTTGCCGCCGATCGCCGCGCCGCCGATGCCTGGCTGCTGTTCGGCCTCGCCGCATGCCTGCTGACGGCGTTCGTGTGGCGCACGTTCAGGACTCCGCCGCGTGCCGTTGCTGCGAACGAGGCCGCGCCCGCGGCCGCCGGCGGCCCCGTCCATGCGGCCGCACCCGTCGTTGCCGCGGCGCGCGCGCACAGCCGCGCCGAGGTGGCGGCCCTCGCTCTCGCTTACGGCGTCTCCGGCTTCGGCTACATCGTCACCGCGACCTTCCTGCCGGTGATCGCGCGGACGGCGCTGCCCGCGGATTCGCCGTGGCTCGATCTCTTCTGGCCGATCTTCGGCGCCGGCATCATCGTCGGCGCGCTGATCGCGACGCGCGTCCGGGTCAGCGGCGACCTGCGTCTCGTGATCGCGGCCGCCTACGTCTTGCAGGCGATCGCGATCGCGATCGGCGTCGGCGCGCCGACGGCGGCGGGCTTTGCGATCGGCAGCTTCCTGCTCGGCGCGCCGTTCACCGCAATCACGTACTTCGCGCTGCAGGAAGTGCGGCGCCTCAGGCCCGCGCACATCGCGGCGACGACCGGCCTCGTCACCGTGATGTGGAGCATCGGCCAGGCCGCGGGGCCGCCGATGGTCGCCGTGCTGCTGCGCCACACGAGCGACGTCCATGTCGCCTTCACGCGCTCGCTCGCGATCGCCGCCGCCACGCTCGTCGCCGGCGCGGTTGTCTTCGTGGCGTCGTCGCGGCTCTGGCCGCGCTGAACTTCGTCAGGCTCGTCAGTCGCCGCCGAGCGAGCCGTACTCCGATTCGGCGAAGTGCAACGCGTCTTCGCGCGAGGCGAACAGCTTTTCACCGAGGCTCTTCGCCGGCCGGTCGCCGCGCGCGTCGCCGCCGCTCAGCAGCACGCCGGCCTTCCAGCCGCCATCGCCCCACGGCTCGACGATCGGAATCGCCCGGTAGGCCTCGCCCCAGGAGGAGGTCGTGCGATCAGACATGGGCCGCTCCTTCTTCGTCGTTGCCCGCGAACTTGAAGGAAGCGAGCGCCAGCTCGACGGGAATCAGCTCGGCCGCGATTCGGTCGATGCGCTGGCCATCCCAGACGAGCTCGGCGTAGGCAGCGTCGAGCTCGCTGCGCAGATGCTGGTATCTGCCGTTCAACTCCTCCAGTTTCATCGGGGCTCCTCGCGAAAGCTTGCGTTCCTGCGACGTTCGGCAAATCGCGTGCCCTGACAGCGCGTGAGACCGGATGAATGGCCGGCGCGCGGCCGACTTCTCGGGGGAAATGCCGACCTGCGTCGGGTTGTTGGGGGCGGGCGGCGCTGCTACCGTCGGGCGCCTGACCTGGAAGGACCCCCGATGCCGCATTCCATTCGCCGCCGCGAGGCACTGAAGCAGGGCGCCGCGCTCGCCGCCACCGTCACGCTCGGCCCGTTCGCCGGCCGTGCCGCCGGCCAGGCCGACGAGCTGGCGCCGTACCGCGCCGCGAAGATCAACTGGAAGCAGGCCGAAGGCGAGACGATCACCGTCGCCGTCATCCCGGCGAGCTACTTCGAGAACCTGATTTCGCTGCAGCCGCAGTTCGAGGCGCTGACCGGCATCCATCTGCGCTTCGAGAAAGTGCCGCCGGGCCAGATCCGGCAAAAAGCGTTGCTCGACCTGTCGTCGAAGACCGCGACCTACGCGACGCACGCAGCCGACCCGATGTACTACCCGCTCTACGTCTCGAACAAGTGGGTCGAGCCGCTCGACAAGTACCTCGACGACGCCAGCCTCACCGACCAGGCCTGGTTCCACTACGACGACATCATCAAGGCCTGGCGCGAGGCCGACTCGGTCGACGGCAAGCCTTACGGCATGCCCTACGACGGCGAGGTCACGGTGCAGGTCTACCGCAAGGACCTCTATGCCGCCAAAGGCCTGAAGGCGGCTGACAGCTACGACCAGCTCGTCGCCAACGCAAAGGCGCTGACCGACCCGAACGAGCGCATCTACGGCCTGGCGCTGCGGGGCTTTTCGGGCGCTGGCCAGAACATGTACATCTACCCGTCGATCCTGCGCGGCTTCGGCGGCAGCTGGCTGCACGGCGGCCAGGTCGTCGTCAACTCGCCCGAGGCGGCGAAGGCGCTCGAGTGGTACGTCGACGTGCTGACGAAGTACGCGCCGCCCGCGGTGCGCAACTGGAACTGGCCCGACATCGCCGACGCGTTCTCGCAGGGCACGGTCGCGACCTATATCGACGCGCACTCGTCGGCAGCGGTCATCACCAACCCCGAGAAGTCGAAGGTGGTCGGCAAGGTCGCGTACGCGCGCTGGCCGAAGGGCCCGAGCGGCAAACGCGTGACCTCGATCTGGAACTGGGGCTTTCCGATCAACGTCGCCCTGAGCGAGAAGCAGAAGCGCGCGACCTGGCTCTTCGTCACCTGGGCGGCCTCGGCCGAGACGCAGGCGCGGACGTCGTGGAAGTTCGCCGGCCCGGCGAAGCGCTCGGGGCTGAACCGGCTGTCGCTCTGGCGGGCGCCCGAGTTCGCCTCGGCCATGGCCGCCGCCGGCGACGACTTCATCCCCGCCGCGCTCGAATCGCTCGAGCACGACACCGACGTCGACTGGCGCCCGCGCGTGCCGCAATGGCCCGCCATCGGCGAGACGATGGCGACGGCGATCCAGGCCGCGCTCGTCGGCCAGAAAAAGCCGAAGGAAGCGCTCGACGAGGCGCAGGCGCGGATCACGCAGATCCTGAAGGGGTGAACTTGCGCTCGCTCGAGCAGCAGGAGCGACGCTTCGCACTCGCGCTGCTCGTGCCGGCGCTCGCCGTCCTCGTGCTGACGACGACGGCGCCGCTCGTCTACCTGGCGTGGAACAGCCTGCACCGGATCGACCTCGGCATGCCGTGGCTCGCGGGTTTCGCCGGCGCCGACAACTTCACCAAGATGGGCAGCGACCCGCGGTTCTGGAATTCGCTCGCCCTGACGGCGATCTACACCGCAGCAACGGTCGTCCTGCAAGTCGTGGTCGGCCTCGCGCTCGCGCTCCTCGTGCTGCAGATCCCGAAGGGCCAGGGGTTGCTGCGCGTCGCCGCGATCCTGCCGATCGTCCTCGCGCCGGTTGTCGTCGGCCTGTTCTGGCGCACGCTCGTGCTCGCGCCCGACGTCGGCCTGGTCGACATGGTGACGCGCGCGCTCGGCCTCGGCAGCCACAACTGGCTCGGCGACCCGCAGCTTGCGCTGATCTCGGTGATCGCGATCCACACCTGGCAATGGACGCCGTTCGCCTTCCTCGTCCTCCTCGCGACGCTCTCGACGCTGCCGCCCGACGTCTACGAAGCCGCCCGCCTCGACCGCGCGCGCGCCTGGCAGCGCTTCAGGCATCTGACGCTGCCGCTGATCCGCCCCGCGGTCGTGATGGTCGTCATCCTGCGCACGATGACGGCGCTGTCGGCGTTCGCGGCGATCTTCGCGGCGACCGGCGGCGGGCCGGGGTCGGCGACCGAGATCCTGAATCTCTATGCGTATCGCACCTCGTTTTCCGAGCTGAATCTCGGCTACGGCGCATCGCTCGCCGTGGTGCTGCTCGCGATCACGATGGCGATCTCGTACTTCATGTTCCGACTGCGCAGGGCGCGCCGATGAACGCCGCCGCACGCACCTCGCCGGCGCGCCTCGTCGCGCTCTACGCGATCGCCGGCGTCGGCCTCGCCGTCTGGGTGTTCCCGGTGCTGTGGGGCCTCTTGACGTCGTTCAAGACCGAGCGCGACGTCCTCGCGTATCCGCCGGTCTTCCTCTTCACGCCGACGCTCGCCAACTACCGCGACGTCCTCTTCGGCGCGTCGTCGATCGTGCCCAACATCGTCTCGAGTCTCGTCGTCGCGACGCTCGCGACCGCGCTGACGCTCGTCTTCGCGATCCCGGCCGCGTACGCGATGGCGCGGCTGCGCTTCCCGGCCCGGCGCGGCACCGGCTTCTATGTGCTGGCGACGCAGATGCTGCCGCCGGTCGGCCTCATCATCCCGTACTACCTCGTGCTGCAGAAGATCGGCGGCCTCGACAGCTACGGCGGACTGACGGCGATCTACCTCACCTTCTCGCTGCCGTTCGCGATCTGGCTGCTCGTCTCCTACTTCGAGGACGTGCCGTTAGAGATGGAGGAAGCGGCACTACTCGACCGCGCCGGCCGCATGCGCGCGCTCTGGCACGTGATCCTGCCGCAGGTGAAGGGCGGCATCGCGGTGACGACGATCTTCGTCTTCCTCAACGCCTGGAACGAGTTCATGTTCGCCGTCGTCCTCGGCGGCAACCGCGTGCGGACGGTGACGGTGGCGATGTTCAACTTCATCTCGGTCGAGCAGACGCAGTGGGCGCGCCTGGCCGCCGCGGCGATGCTGGCGATGGCGCCGGTGATCGTGCTCGGCATCTTCGCGCAGCGCCACATCGTCAAGGGCCTCACCGTCGGCGCGGTCAAGGGCGGAGGGCGGCGATGAACGACCCGATCTTCGGCGGCTACCAGGAACCGCTCTGGCCGCAGGCCTTCGCCGACACCGACGTCGAGGTCGGGCCCGACAGCGCGAGGCCGAACCCTTCGCGCGTCGGCAGCGCGAGCGTGCGTCTCGAAGGCATCGTCAAGCAGCACGGCACGACGACGGTGCTGCACGGCATCGATCTCGCGATCGCGCCGGGCGAGTTCTTCGTCCTGCTCGGCCCCTCGGGCTCGGGCAAGACGACGACGCTGCGCATCCTCGCCGGCCTCGAATCGGTGAGCAGCGGCCGCGTCTGGATGGACAGCGTCGACGTGACGACGCACGAGCCCGGCATGCGCGACGTCGCGATGGTGTTCCAGAGCTACGCGCTCTACCCGCACATGACGGTCGAGCAGAACATCGGCTTCCCGCTCAAGATGGTCGGCATGGCGAAGGGCGCGACCGCGCGCGCGGTCGACGCCGCCGCCGCCAAGGTCGGCATCGGCCACCTGCTGCACCGGACGCCCGGCCAGCTCTCGGGCGGCCAGCAGCAACGCGTGGCGCTCGCGCGCGCGATCGTCCGCCAGCCGCGCCTCTTCCTGCTCGACGAGCCGCTCTCCAACCTCGACGCCAAGCTCCGCCTCGAGACGCGCCTCGAGCTGCGCCGGCTGCAGCGCTCGCTCGGCGTCACCACCGTCTACGTCACCCACGACCAGGAAGAGGCGATGACGCTCGCCGACCGCATCGCCGTCTTCATGGACGGCAGCATCGTCCAGGTCGGCACGCCGCGCGAGATCTTCATGCGGCCGCGCTCGGTCGACGTCGCCGGCTTCATCGGCACGCCGCCGATGAACCTGCTCGCCGGCGCGTGGGAAGGCCACGCCGTCAGCATCGGCGGCTCGACGCTCGCCGTCGCCGCCGAGACGCCCGAGGTCCGCGACGTCGTCCTCGGCGTGCGGCCGAACGACCTCCGCCTCGCCGACGGCGGCCTGCGCGCGCGCGTCGAGGGCGTCGAGGATCTCGGCGACAGCGCCATCGTCGACCTCGTCATCGACGAGCGCCTGGTCAAGCTGAAGACCGAGCGCCCGCCGCAGCTGCGCGAAGGCGAGGCGGTCTACGTCGCGTTCGCTCCCGAAGACGCGCATCTGTTCGACGCCGAGACCGGCGCGCGCCTCGCCTGAGAACTCTTCGATCACCCATGGCCACGAAGACCCGACCCAACGTCGTCCTCATCCTCAACGACGACATGGGCTATTCCGACATCGGCTGCTACGGCGGCGAGATCGAGACGCCGAACCTCGACCGCCTCGCCGCCAAGGGCCTGCGCTTCAGCAGCTTCTACAACACCGCGCGCTGCAGCCCGAGCCGCGCCTCGATGCTCACCGGCCTGCACCCGCACCAGACGGGCGTCGGCATCCTCACTTACGACTCGGGCCCCGAAGGCTACGCCGGCAACCTCAACCACCGCTGCGTGACGATCCCGCAGGTGCTGAAGGCAAACGGCTACCGCGCCTACATGAGCGGCAAGTGGCACGTCGCGTCGAGCCTGACGAGGCCGACCGACACCTGGCCGCTGCAGCGCGGCTTCGACGAATTCTTCGGCACCATCATCGGCGCCGGTAGCTTCTACGACCCGAACACGCTGACGCGCGGCAACGAGAACGCGGAGCACGAGGCGCGCGCGCCGGGCTGGTTCTACACCGACGCGATCAGCGATCAGGCGGTCGCCTACATCGACCAGCACGCGAAGCGGCATCCGAACACGCCGTTCTTCGAATACGTCGCCTATACCGCGCCGCACTGGCCGCTGCACGCGCACGACGACGACATCGCCAAGTACAAGGGCCGCTTCGACGCCGGCTGGGACGCGCTGCGCGAAGCGCGGCTCGAAAAGCTCGTGTCGTCGGGCCTCCTCAAGCCGCACTGGAAGCTCACCGAGCGCGACCCGATGCAGCCGCCGTGGACAGAAGCGCAGAAGGACGAGCAGTTCCGCGCCTGGACGCTGCGCTGCATGGAGGTCTACGCCGCGCAGGTCGACCGCATGGACCAGGGCATCGGCCGCATCGTCGCCGCGCTCGAGAAGAACGGCCAGCTGAACGACACGCTCGTCATCTTCCTCGCCGACAACGGCGCCTGCGCCGAAGACATCCCGGAAGACGTGACCGTCGACGAGCTGGTCGAGAAGCTCATGATCGCGCGCCGCACCACGAGGAGCGGCGAGCCCGTGCACTTCGGCAACGACGTCCACCGCATGCCCGGCCCCGAGAACACCTACCAGAGCTACGGCACCGCCTGGGCCAACCTCTCGAACGCGCCGTTTCGGCTCTACAAGCACTGGATCCACGAGGGCGGCATCGCGACGCCGCTGATCGCGCACTGGCCGAACGGCATCGCGAGCTCGGAGAACGGCGGCCTGCGCCATGCGCCCGGCTACCTGCCCGACATCATGGCCACCATCGTCGACGCGACGGGGTCGACGTATCCATCGACCTTCGAAGGCCGCGCGGTCGATCCGCTCGAAGGGCAGTCGCTGCTGCCGGTGTTCGCGAACGATCGCGACGTCGCGAACAGGAAGCCCATGTTCTGGGAGCACGAGGGCAACGCCGCGGTGCGCATCGGCAAGTGGAAGCTCGTCAAGCGCTACCCGCGCGACTGGGAGCTCTACGACATGGACGCGGATCGGACCGAGTTGCACGACCTGGCGGCACGCGAGCTGGAGCGGGTCATGGACATGGCGGCGCAGTACGACGAGTGGGCCAGGCGCTGCGGAGTGCTCGACCGCCAGAAGATCGTCACGCTGATGAAGAGCCAGGGCGTGACGCGCGCGTTCTGGGAGAAGGACGAGCTCTAGCGCCATGGACGACACCCGTTCCGACCGCCTCGCGATCGGCGAGCTGATCGAAAGCTGGGCGGTCTGGCGCGACGCCGGCGACTGGGAGCGCTTTCGCACCGTCTGGCACGACGACGGCGTGATGATGGCGACGTGGTTTCAGGGCCCTGCCGACGAGTTCATCCGCGTCACGAAAGAGGGCTGGGCGAAGGGGGTCAGCATCCTGCACTTCCTCGGCGGCAGTTCGATCGACGTCGCCTCGGACCGCGCCATCGCGCAGACGAAGATGACGATCTCGCAGCGCGGCGAGGTCGAGGGCGTGCTCTGCGACGTCGTCTGCACCGGCCGCTTCTACGACTTCTTCGAGCGCCGCGCCGGTCGCTGGGGACTGGTGCTGCGCCAGCCGATCTACGAGAAGGACCGCATCGATCCGGTCGACCCGCAGGCACGGCTCGCACTCGACGCGGCCGAGCTGGCGCGCCTGCCGAAGGGATACCGGCATCTCGCGTACATCCAGAGGCGGATCGGCTACACGGTCAAGCTCGACATGCCCCAGATCACCGGCCCCGAGGTCGAGCGCCTCTATGCGCGCGGCGCTTCGTGGCTCGCGGGCGGGTCGCTCGCCTGACGACGAGCCCGGGGCCCGCGACCGCGCCTTGCCGGATTCGGCGCTAATCCGCGTACCCCGGCAACTCGCGGTCGAGCAGCCGCAGCATGGCTTCGAAGAACAGCCGCTCGCGCTCCGGACGCGGATGTCGATCGGCGCTGTTGGGCGCTTGCACCCGAGCGACGATCTCCTGCGAGAGCACCGCCAGCGGTCGCCCGGTGCCGAGCGCAAGGATCTGATTGCGGCTGACGCGCTCGAGCCGGTAGAGCCTTCGATACGCCTGCGCCACCGTCTCGCCGGTGACGATGACGCCGTGGTTCTTCATGAAAACGATCGGCCGCGTGCCCATCGCCCGCGCCAGGCGCTCGCCTTCTTCCAGCGTCGCGGCCAGGCCGGTGTAGTCGTCGTCGTACGCGATCTGGCCGTCGAAGAACGCTGCCGTCTGGCTGGCCGGCAGCAGGCGGTTGTCTTCCAGCATGTTGAGCGCCATGGCCCACGTCTGGTGGGTGTGCATGACGACGCGTGCGCCCGTGATGCGGTGGATCGGCGCATGGATGCACTGCGCCGAAAGCTCGAGCGTTCCGCTGCCCTCGAGCACGCGGCCTTGCTCGTCGAAGACGATCAGTTCGCTCGCCCGTGCTTCCGACCAGTGCCGGCCGTAGGGCAGGATCAGGTAGTGCCCGTCGCGGCCCGGCACGGTCATCGTGAAATGGTTGTCGATGCCCTCCTCGAGCTCGTGCAGCACCGCGAGGCGGTGCGCGGCGGCGAGGTGGACGCGGGCCTCGGCCAGCGCCTCGACTGCGGATGGAGACACCAACGCGCGAACAGACATGGCTGAGCTCCTGCGGAAAAGACGCGAGCTTACGCGCGCTCGGGGTTGACGCGCAGCTCGGATCGAATCGTCGATCCGAGTAACCGCGCGTCACGATTGGCTCTGCAAGCGAGTCCCCGGGGAGTCACGAGGTGCACACAATCGCGCCATGTCGTTCGAACGCCTCCGCTACCTGATCCTGGGCCTGGGCGGGATGGTGCTGACGGTCGGCGGCCTCTGGATGGCGGTCACCCCCGGCAACCTCAGCGCCAGGTTCTGGGGCGCGTTCGGGGTGCTCTTCTTCGGCTTCGGGACGTGGGTGACGTTGCGCGCGGCGCTCAAGGGCCCGTGGTGGCCAAAGCGGACGGGGCCGGCGTTGCGATACCAGCCGCTCGTCCTTCCGCTCGTCCTCGTCTTCACGCTGCCCGGGGCGCTGAAGCTCTGGTTCGCCGTGCCGCTGCTCGTCGCCTGGGGCCTCCTCGTAGCGCCATACCGGGATCGACGTCTCCTCTATGCGGCCGCGCTCTTCGCCGGCCTCCTGGCGATCGCGCAGGCGTTCGTGTTTTGCATCGCCCTCGTTCCCGCGATCCAGGAGGCGCACGGCGCAGCCAAGGTGGCGCTCCAGGTCTGCTTCCTGCTGCTCGTGTTCTGGCTCGACGGCCGGCTGCTGTTGGAAGTGCGCACTCGGCTACGTCCCGCGGCGCAGGCATAACTCGCGGCGCGCCGCGTTTTCCAAGATGACTGACTCCCGGCTCCGCCTCCTCGGCCGCCCGTCTTCGATCAACGTCAAGAAGGTGCTCTGGCTCTGCGACGAGCTCCAGCTGCCGATCGCGCACGAGCCCTGGGGCACGGGCTTCCAATCGACGCTGCCGCCAGGCTTCGAGACGCTCAATCCGAATCGCCTGGTGCCGGTGATCGTCGATGGCGACTTCGTGCTCTGGGAGTCGAACACGATCTGCCGCTACCTCGCCGGCCGCGAAGGCCGCACCGACCTGCTGCCGGCTGAGCCGAAGGCGCGAGCCCGCGTCGAGCAGTGGATGGACTGGCAGACCACCGAGCTCAACGGCGCGTTGCGCTACGCCTTCCTGGCGATCGTTCGGCACATTCCCGAACACGCCGACGCGCAGGCCGTCGCGGCGAGCATCGCCGCCTGGCACCGCCACATGCAGATCTTCGCGCGCCAGCTCGAGACGACCGGTGCCTACGCTGCCGGCGCCGAGTTGACGCTCGCCGACATCCCGCTCGGCGTCTCGACGCATCGCTGGCTCGCGACGCCGATGGAGCGGCCGAGCCTGCCGATCGTGGCGGCGTACTACGAGCGGCTGAGCGAGCGGCCCGCGTTCGTCCGGCACGTGCGAAACAGCACGCCCTGAGTCATCGCGTCGACGCACCTCTCCTTCCGGGAGTGGATGCGGCGAACGCCGTGCCGACGCTAGCGTATGCCTGCCGGCCATTGCACCGGCGCGGAAAGCGGGAGGCACCATGGCCACCAAGTCTCAGTCCCTGTTCATCAGTCACATCTCCGAGGAGGCCGAGTTCGCGGCGCTTCTCAAGCGGATGATCCAGCAAGACTTTCTCGACCTTGCGAAGTGCTTC
Source organism: Caldimonas sp. (assembly GCA_036496385.1). GTDB lineage: Bacteria > Pseudomonadota > Gammaproteobacteria > Burkholderiales > Burkholderiaceae_C > Schlegelella_A. The sequence goes on from DASXLD010000110.1 coordinate 27,858, forward strand.
ACGTCGTCGGACATCGGCGGCATCGGCGCCGGCCAGAACTGGCTGACGGCGGTCGAAGGCGCGATGGCCAAGGCGAAGGCGGTCATCGTGCTGTGCAGCAAGGCCTCGGTCCACCGGCCCTGGGTGCAGTTCGAGGTCGGCGCGGCGTGGATGCGCAAGGTGCCGGTCATCCCGGTCTGTCATTCGGGAATGAAGGTCGAGGACCTCGAGATGCCGCTGTCCCTGCGGCAAGGCGTCGAGTTGTCCACCGATCGCGGCATCGCGCAACTCTCCGACAGCATCGCGCGGCTCTACGATGGCGTTGCGGGTGTGCTGAGAATGCCGCGGGTGCCGCAACCCGCCGACCTGCCGGCGCGGCTCGGCGAGATGAAGGAGATCGAAAAGCGCCTGCAGATGAGCGTGGTGCATCAGTTCGAGCTCTTCATCGACGTCTTGCTGGCACCGCCCGGCCGGCTCGCGGAAGAGACCATCCCCGACGACGCGGTCGTCGAGTGCTGCGGCCCTTCGTTGCAGCTCTTCGGCCTGCTCGAGGGCGCGCGGCTGACCTGGCGCGACATCGTCCGCAAGGCGCAGAAGACACCGGACACGCGGTGGCTGCGCCAGTTGCAACGGTGCATCGCGCAGGCCAGCAACAACGAGCGATTCCGCCCGGTGCAGGCGGTCTATCACACGGAGACGGGCTCGTATCAGCCGCAGCTGTCGAAGAAGGAGGTCCGCAGCGACGGCTCGAGCCGCTTCCACGTCCACTTCGTCGACACGGTGGTCGCTCCATTGAGCGAAGTGCAGAACGATTTCGGGACGCTCGCGACGCTGCTTCGGCTCGGGCTGCGTTTCCGCTACGAGGTCATCGAACGCTTCCAGCGCTGCGCCAGGAATGCGGGCCCCGCCGGCCGCCGGACGCTGGTCGACGCCGTGAAGCCGCTGCGCGATGCCATCGAGACGATCGAGTACGACGCCCTCTCGCGCGGTGCCGAGCGGATCGATCGCGATGCGGTGATGGCGCTCTTCGACAGCGACGAGGACCAGGCGACGATGGCCGACGTCATGGATACGTGGGAGGAGGCGCGCCAGATCTTGTTCCGCGACGATCCGCCGCCTGCGGCCGACGAGCTCGTCAGCGCGATCGCGAGCATCCGGGCGCTCAACCACGAGTTCATGACGCTCGGCACCCGCCGCTACCACGAGCTGGTCAAGGCGCGCTGGGCAGAGCCCGTCATGCGGCGCGAGCTGCAAGCGGCCTGAAGCGTTCGGGCGTCGTCTCCGCCAGCAGCCGATCGCTCGCCTGCGCGCAGCCGCCGAGGCTGCCGCGCCGTTCGAGCGCGTCATCGGTATCCTTTCGTGACCGCCGGGTCCACGCGGCTGCGTCACTACCCAGGAGACAACCCATGAACCGACTGACGAAGATCCTGCTTCTCTGCGCTGCGACGCCGGCGTTCGCGGCGCCGGCGTTCGCCCAGACCGTGAAGGTCACGCCGCTCGGCGGCTTCGACGGTGAGTTCTGCGCCCAGGACCGCGCGCTCGTGTTCGAGGACCCGAACGGCACCCGCGTCCTCTACGACCCGGGTCGCTCGGTCGTCGGCGCGAGCGACGCGCGGCTGGGCAAGATCGACATCCTCCTCGTCAGCCACATGCACGGCGACCATCTCGGCGATGCGCACACGAAGGCGGTCGGCGCCGGCACCTGCGCCAGTCCGGACATGTCGGTGTCGGACACCCCGAATTCGAACGCAGTCAACATCGCGGTCGCCAAGAAGGCGAAGATCGTCACCGGCTCCGAGATGTCGGTCTTCTTCGCCGCCAAGCTCAAGGCCAACGGCGGCAACCCCGCCGACGCCCTCCGGTTGCGCTTCGGCGGCGGCGTCACGGTCGGCGGCGTGCACGTCGTGACCGTCGCGGCGCTGCACAGCAACGGCGTCGACCCCGACTTCATCGGCGGCGAGCTCGGCAAGGCGATGAAGGAGGCAGGCATCTCCGGCGACGTCGGCCCGCCGACCGGCTACGTGCTTCGTTTCAGCAACGGGCTCGTCGCCTATCTGTCGGGCGACACCGCCATCACCGCCGACCAGGAGCGCGTCGTCCGCGACTACTACCACGCCAGGCTCGCGGTCATGAACATGGGCGACGTCCTCGCGGCCGGGCCCGCCGAGGCGGCCTACGTGATCAACGAGCTCGTCAAGCCGGCCGAAGTGATCGCGTCGCACGCCAACGAAGCCGGCACCGTGGAGGGCAAGGTGCGGCCCGGCAGCAAGACCGAAGCGTTCATCAAGGCGACCAAGGTGCCGGTGCGCCTGCCGCTCTCGGGCAAGACGATGGAGTTCGACGCGGCAGGCAAGTGCACCGCCGGCTGTTGACGGCGAGGCTGCCGCCCGTCGTCGAGGGCGGTGCACGATCGGCGCTCCGCTCTCATCGCAATGGCCACGCCGCGACGATCAGCGGCGTGCCGACGAAGAGCACCATCAGCGTCAGCGGCGCGCCGAGCTTCCAGTAGTCGCCGAAGCGGTAGCCGCCCGGCCCCATCACGAGCGTGTTGTTCTGGTGCCCGATCGGGGTCAGGAAATCGCACGCGCAGCCGAGCGCGACGGCGATCAGGAACGGCTCGCTGCGCAGCCCCAGGCTCGCTGCCACCGCGGCGGCGACGGGGCCGAGCACGACCACCGCGGCGGCGTGGTGGAGGAACGGTGTCAGCAGCATCGAGACGAGCAGGATCAGGCCGATCGTCGCGCTGCCCGGCAGGTGCCTGGCGCCGGCGCCGAGCGCGTCGGCGACGAGGCTAGCGGCGCCGGTGTCCTTGAGCGCCTCGCCGACCGGGATCAGGCAGCCGAGCATGACGATCACCGGCCATTCGATCGCGTGGTACGCCTCCTTCAGGCTGACCTGGCGCAGCAGCACGGTGAGCACGGCGGCGCCGAAGAACGCGACCTCGACCGTGATCGCGCCGATGCCCGCGAGCAGCAGCGCCGCGGCGAGCAGGCCGATCGGAACGAGGCCGTTGCGGGCGGCGCCGATCGAGAGCTTGCGATCGGCGAGCGGCAGCAGGCCGAGCTCGGCGACCGATGCGGCGAGGTTCTTCTCCCAGCCCTGCACCAGCACGACGTCGCCGATCTCGAACCGGTGGCTGCGCAGCCGCGACTGCGCGCCGCCTTCGGCGTGGCGCACCGCGAACAAGTTCATGCCGTAGCGATGGCGAAGGCCGAGCGAGGCCGCTGTCTCGCCGACCAGCGCCGACTCGGCGGTGACGACGGCCTCGACGACCTGCATCTCCTCGCTCGGCTCGTGCGGCGCGGCGAGCGCGTCGGCGCCGACGATCTCGAAGCCGGTCGCGGCGACGACCTTCTGCACCGCCGTCGTGTCGCCGATGACGACGAGCACGTCGCCCGGATAGAGGCGCCAGCCCTCGGCCGGCACGTAGCGGCGGCCGCCTTCGCGAACGATCGCGGCGACCGATACGGTGCCGTCGCCGAGCGCCTCGAACTGGCCGACCGTGGGCTCGGTGAGCTTGCCGACGACGACGCGCAGCTCGGTCACGTACGAGGCGATCGAGAACGACTCCTCGGGCGTCCGCCGTCCTTCGCGGTCGGGCAGCAAGCGCCAGGCGAAGGCGAGGAAGACGATCGCGATCGTCGTCAGCGGCAAGCCGACCGCGGCGAAGTCGAACAGCCCGAACGGCGGCTGGCCGAGCTCCTCGCGCACCGAGGAGATCAGCAGGTTGGGCGAGGTGCCGATCTTGGTGATCGTGCCGCCGACGAGCGACGCGAACGCGAGCGGCATCAGGTAGATCGAGCGCGAGCGACCGCTGCGCTCGGCGGTCTGGATCGCGATCGGGATGAAGATGCCGAGCGTGCCGACGTTCTTGACGAACGCCGACAGGTAGCCGACCGCCGCCGCCAGGATGCCGACCTGGAGCGAGGTCGAGCGCACCCGCCTCAGCAACGACGCGGTCGCGCGCTCGATCACGCTCGACGCGGCGATCGCCCGGCTGACGACGAGCACCGACGCGATGATGATGATCACCGGGCTGGCGAAGCCGTGGAACGCCTTCGTGCTCGGGACGACGCCGAGCAGCACCGCCGCCAGCAGCACCAGCGCGGCGACGACGTCGAAGCGCAGCCGCCCGCGCATGAAGAGGGCGAGCATGACGGCGACGAGGGCGAACGCCTCGATCTGGTGGAGCGTCATCGGCGCCGAGTATGTCTGCCCGCACGGCGCCGCCGGCGTGGTCATCGGCTGAGTGCAAGCGTAGGATGACCTCCCCCCGGCAGGCACCGTCTCACCGGCGCTCTGCTCCTGTTCGCATCAGCGGAGACACGCCATGGCCTACCACCTCGAGGGACGACTGCTCGAAGTCTGCAACTGCCGAGTCCTCTGTCCGTGCTGGATCGGCGAGGACCCCGACTACAAGACCTGCGACACCATCGTCGCCTGGCATTTCGACAAGGGCACGATCGACGGGGTGGACGTGAAGGGTCGCACGCTGGCGATGCTCGCGCACGTGCCGGGCAACATCCTGCAAGGCAACTGGACGGCGGCGGTCTACCTCGACGACCAGGCGACGGCGGCGCAGGAAGCGGCTCTGCTCGCCGTCTACACCGGCCAGAAGGGCGGCCCGGTCGCCGACCTCGCCAAGCTCGTCGGCAAGGTCGTCTCGGTGCAGAAGGTGCCGATCACGTTCACCGTGCAGGGCGGCCTCGGCACGATCAAGGTCGGCGATGCCGGCTATGCCGAGCTCGAGCCGTACAAGAGCGCTTCCGGTGCGACGACAACGCTGACCGACACCGTCTTCTCCACCGTTCCGGGCGCACCGGTCTTCGTCGGCAAGGCCGTCGAGTACCGGTCGAAGAACCACGCCGGGCTCGGCAAGGACATCAACCTCAAGGGCCACAACGCGTTGCAGAGCACGTTCGTGTTCGACGCCTAGCGCGCCGGACCCGGCAGCCCGATGGCGACGCTCTCGGAAGTGCCGCGCGCCGCACCCGGCAGCGGCGAGCGCGACGTCGCGCTGGCCGCGCTGCTCGGCGCTCTGTCGATCTTCGCGTGGGGCGCCTTGTGGCTATGGAGCGCGAGCCCGTACGCCCGCTACGCGGTGCACGGCAGCTGGCTCGACTCGTCGGCCTTCGCGGCGCTGTGCCGGGCATTGCCGGCCGGGACGCTGGTCGGGCCGGCAGTCCTCTACGCGCTGGCCTGGGTGCTGATGATCGCGGCCATGATGCTGCCGACGACCTACCCCGTGCTCGGCATCTTCCGCGTCTCGACGCGCAGTCGCGCCGATGGTCGGCTGCTGCTGTTGCTGGTCCTCGCCGGCTTCTTCTTCGCGTGGTTCCTGTTCGGCTTGTTCGCGCACGCCATGGACGGCGCGATCGGCTGGCTCGGCGGCCGCAACGGTTGGCTGCTCGAGCACGGCTGGGTGGCCGGCGCGCTTGTGCTCGCCGCCGCGGGCGTGTTCCAGTTCAGCGCCCTGAAATACCGCTGCCTCGAGCAATGCCGGACGCCGTTCGCGTTCGTCGCCTCGCGCTGGCGTGGCCGCGCGCCGGCGCGCGAGGCGTTTCGGATCGGCGTCGACCACGGCGTCTTCTGCGTCGGATGCTGCTGGGCGCTGATGCTCTGCATGTTCGTCGTCGGCACCGGCAGCCTCGGCTGGATGCTCGTCCTGGCCGCGCTGATGGCGGTGGAGAAGAACGTGCCGGGCGGTGCGAGGCTGCGATCGCCGATCGGGCTCGGACTCCTCGCCGCCGCGACCCTGATCGTGGTCGAGCATCTGCGGCCGGTGGGCTGACGAGGAGGAGACGACGATGCCTTTGCCGCCGCTCGAAACCACGCGCTACGAAGTCGACGACCACGGCATCGCGACGATCACGCTCCACCGCCCCGACAAGCTCAACGCCTACAACGGGCAGATGCGCACCGAGATCGCCGCGCTGTTCGACGAGACCGACCGTGACGATGCCGTCCGCGTCGTCATCGTCACCGGCGCCGGCCGCGCCTTCTGCGCCGGCGCCGACCTGTCGTCGGGCGCCGACACCTTCGACCGCGAGGCGCCGCAGCGTCAGCCCTATCTCGAAAAGCTCCGCGTCGGCAGCGTCTATCGCGACGGCGGCGGCACCAACGCGCTGCGCATCTACGAGAGCCTGAAGCCGGTGATCGGCGCCATCAACGGCGCCGCGGTCGGCATCGGCGCGACGATCCAGCTGCCGATGGACATCCGCATGGCGTCGACCGCGGCGCGCTTCGGCTTCGTCTTCGCGCGCCGCGGCATCACGCTCGAGGCAGCATCGTCATGGTTCCTGCCGCGCCTGGTCGGCATGCAGACGGCGCTCGAGTGGTGCATGACCGGCCGCGTCTTCGGCGCCGACGAAGCGCACGCGCGCGGCCTCGTGCGCTCGCTGCACGCGCCCGACGAGCTGCTGCCCGCAGCGCGCGCGCTGGCGCGCGAGATCGCCGACAACGCGGCGCCGGTCTCGGTGGCGCTCACGCGGCAGATGCTGTGGCGGTTGTCGGCGGCACCGCATCCGATGGCTGCGCATCGCGTCGACAGCCGCTCGATCCAGTCGCGCGGGCAATCGGCCGACGTTCGCGAGGGCATCGGCGCGTTCCTCGAGAAGCGGCCGGCGGTGTTCCCGGATCGGGTGTCGACGGACATGCCGGCGTTCTTTCCCTGGTGGGACGAGCCGACGTTCGAGTGAGGCGACTGGGCCGACGATCAGCGCATCAGCGCGCCCGCCCGCCGAGCAGGCGCGCCGGCAGGAACAGGAGGGCGCGCAACAGCGCGAACAGCGCTTCGAACGTGATCCCGATCAGCCGAAACGGCAGGGTCAGCAGCCAGAGCAGCGGCCACAGCACCAGCGCCGCGAGCGCGAGCGGCCAGCACAGGACGAACAGCAGACACCACGCCACGAGGCCGAGCAGGAACTTCATGGCCGCCGGCCTCAACTTGCGCGGAAGGAGCCGGCGCCGGCGTCGGCGACGCCGTCTTCCACCGGCACCAGGATCCAGAGCAAGACATAGGCGATGACGCCGGTGCCGCAGAGTGCGAGCGCGACGAAGATCAGCCGCCACAACCACGCGGGCAGGCCGGACATCGGCGCGAGGCCGCCGCACACGCCGCCGAGCCAGCGGTCGCCGCGGCTGCGGCGCAAGGCGCGCACCCAGCGCCCGACGGCATCGGTACCGGCGTGCGAAGAGTCGTCACCGAGGGCGCGCGCCTTCGCCCTCGCGAACTCGGCGTCGGAGAGGGCGCCGCTGCGGTGCAGCGCAGCGAGGCGTTCGAGATCGTCGGCAAGGCCCATCGCGTCTTCTCCCGGGTGGCGATGAGTGCAATCTAGTGATGGCGAGCCGCGGCGACAAGGGGGCCGCGACGAACTGAAGGCGGCGCCGCATGAAGCGCACGCGGGGCCGACCGGCCGCGTCACCATGAGCGCGACCCGGGGGACTTCTCCCGAGTCGCCGGCGACTCTTTCGGCACACTTACGGCGTCTCCGCGCAGCCGGCACGTCATATGCCCTGCACGACGAGATCGGGGCGCCAGCCGCCCGCGAAGGAGCCAAGGAGCAATGCCATGATCCTCGCAAGACTCGTCGCCGTCGCCGCGCTCGCGGCGTTCGGCTACTGGCTGAAGAAGCAGCTCGGCCCGGGCAGCGGCCGCGGCCCGGGCGAGCTTTCGTACGTGCAGGACTCGATCGACATCGACGTGCCGATCAGCACCGCCTACAACCAGTGGACGCAGTTCGAGGAGTTCCCGAATTTCATGCGCGACGTCGTGGAAGTGCGCCAGATCGACGACACCCATCTCTACTGGCGCGCCGTGATCGCCGGCAACCCGGTCGAGTGGGACGCCGAGATCACGACCCAGATCCCCGACCGCCGCATCTCGTGGCGAAGCACGAGCGGGCCGACGAGCTCGGGCGCGGTGACGTTCGACCGCGTCACCGACCGCCGCACCCGCGTCACGCTGCGGATGTCGTACCGCGCCCCCGGCATCGCCCAGAAAGTCGGCGACGCGCTCGGCGCCGTGCGGATGGAGCTCGTCACCAACCTGCACCGCTTCGCCGAGTTCATCCAGAGCCGCCAGCACGAGACCGGCGCCTGGCGCGGCACCGTGCGCGGCGGCACGCCGGAGCTCGGCAGCGGCGACGCAGCGGCGGCGAGCGACGTCGTCGACAACACGGCGAACCCGGTCGCTAAGACGATCGCCGGCAACACCGGCGAGACGACGCGCTGACGCGCGGCGACGACCGTCACCGATCGTGACGTCGCCGCGGCGAGCAACATCGGCTGTTGTCGCGCCGTCGCACGCCGTCGCGCGCTGACGGCGCGCACGACGCGCAGCGTGCATCAGAGGCCGAGCCGGCGCGCCGCTTCGGCGGCGATCGCCAGGCTCGCCGTCAACCCCGGCGACTCGATTCCGTAGAGATTCATCAGCCCGGCGACGCTGTGGACCTCGGGCCCTTGCAGCAGGAAGTCGCGCACCGGCTCGCCGGGACCTTGCAGCTTCGGCCGCACGCCGCTGTACGCCGGCGCGAGCGAGCCGTCGCGAAGCGCCGGCCAATAGCGGCGGATCGCGGCGTAGAACAGGTCGCCGCGCGCCGGGTCGACGGCGTACTCGATCGCCTCGGGCGGCGTGTCGAGTGCGAGCCATTCGACATCGGGGCCGAAGCGCGCCTGACCGGCGAGGTCGAGCGTCAGGTGGACGCCGAGTCCGCCCGGCTCGGGCACCGGATAGACGAGATGCGCGAACGGTGAGCGGCCGGCGAGCGCGTAGTAGTTGCCCTTCGCGAAGCGCTGGCGCGGGATGTGCGCCGCGTCGAGGCCGTCGATCCGGCGCGCGAGCGACGGCGCGAAGAGGCCGGCGGCGTTGACGAGGATTCGCGCCGCGAGCGCGAGCGGCTCGGCGCCGCCGATCTTCACCACGAAGCCTTCGCGCGTCGCCGTCGCGCTCTCGAGCGGCGAGCGCAGCACGAGCGCACCGCCGGCGTTCTCGAGGTCGCCGAGGTAGGCGAGCATCAGCGCGTGGCTGTCGACGATGCCGGTCACGGTCGAGAGCAGCGCGGCGCTTGCGTTCAGCGCCGGCTCGAGCGCGCGCACGTCGGCGCCGGCCAGCCAGCGCAGGCCCTCGACGCCGTTGGCAAGCGCGCGCTGCTCGATCGTGCGCAAGGTCTCGGCCTGCGCCGGCGTCGTCGCGACGATGAGCTTGCCGCAGCGCCGGTGGCCGACGCCGCGCGATTCGCAGTACGGATAGAGCAGGCGCCGGCCGGCGACGCACAGCGTCGCCTTCAGCGACCCCGGCGCGTCGTAGATGCCGGCGTGGACGACCTCGCTGTTGCGCGAGCTGGTGCCGTTGCCGATGCCGTCGGTGGCCTCGATGACGATCGTCTCGAGCCCGCGCAGCGCGAGCTCGCGCGCGCACGCGAGCCCGATCGCCCCGGCGCCGACGACGATGGCATCGACGCGGTCCATCTCTTGCTCGTTCTCCTGCGCTGATGATCTTGTCGCGGCCTTCAGGGCGGCGATCGATGATTCTCCACAACCGCGGTCGGCGGGTGACCTTCGACCCGCGCCGGCGGTGGCCCTCGCGCCGGACCCGCGCGGGCAGACAATCGCGCGATGGACGACGCCCGCGAAGCCGCGCCGCCGCTGCCCGATCGCCTTTCGGTCGACCCGCGCAGCGCCTATCACGTCGCCGCCGTGTTCGAGCACGGCGTCGGCATCCGCCTCAACGGCAAGGAGCGCCACGACGTCGAGGAATACTGCATCAGCGAAGGCTGGATCAAGGTGCCCGCCGGCAAGACGGTCGACCGCAAGGGCCGGCCGCTGCTGATCACGCTGAAGGGCAAGGTCGAGGCGTACTACCGGCTGCCACCGGCGTAGCGGCCGGGCGGCTGCCCTCCTGCGAAGCGCCGGCTCCGGACCGCCGCCTGTTGAAACTTCGTCCTGCGTCGCTGCGCCCCGCGGCATACATTTGGCAAAGCCGGCGCGGCCGCTGCCACCATTGCAGGAGAACTCGGATGCAGAGACGAGCGTGGAGATCGTTGATCGTTGCCGGCGCGGCGCCGTTCGCCGCTGCGGTGCCGGCGCAGACCCAGGCACCGGCGACCAGGACGCAGCAGCGTGCAAGGCGGGGGCCGCGCTCGTGAAGTGAGCTCGCCGCGCGGCCCGCGCGGCACTGCGCTCGCCGCGGCCTGCCTCGCGGCAGCAGCGGCGCACGCGCAGGCGCCGGGCGTGCTCGCGGTCGCGTTCGATTCGCCGCGCTGGGAGCTCGAAGGCAATGCCAAGCGAACGAGCGTCCAGGGCCGCGACTGCCTGATGCTCGACGGCGCCGCGGCGCTCGTCAAGGGCTTCGAGCTGCGCGACGGCGTCGTCGATGTCGACGTCGTGACCTCGGCGCGGCGTGGCTTCTTCGGCCTCCAGTTTCGCGTCGCAGACGACGGCGCGAACTCGGAGTGGGTCTATCTGCGCCAGCACAAGTCGGGCCTGCCCGACGCGATGCAGTACACGCCGGTGCTCAACACCGGCCTCAACTGGCAGCTCTTCAGCGGGCCGGGATTCACCGCCGCGGTCGACATTCCACGCGACGAGTGGTTTCACCTCCGGCTCGAGGTCATCGGCGCGCAGGCGAAGCTCTTCGTCAAGGACATGGCGTGGCCGGCGCTCGTCATGGACGATCTGAAGAGCGGCATCCAGCGCGGCCAGCTCGGCCTCGCCGCGCTCACCGGCGAGACGTGCTTCGCCAACTTCCAGTCCGCACGACGGCCGATGCCGCGTGGCAGCGCCACCCGCCGCCGACGCCGCCGGGAACGATCGTCCGCTGGAGCCTCTCGCCGGCGTTCGACGCGCTCGCACGCAACCTCGAGCGCCCGCTCGCGCCGGCCGAGATCGTGCAGATCCGCTGGCAGGACGTCGACGCCGAGCCGCCGGGGCTCGTCCTCGTCAACCGCTACCGCGAGAGCCCGCATCCGCGCGTCTCGTTCGCCACCGACTGGACGAAGCGGCTCGAGCCGCAGCCCGGCATGAAGGTCGTCTACGCGCGCGCGCTGATCGAGTCCGATCGCGAGCAGGTGAAGAAGCTCGCGATCGGCTACAGCGACGACGTCAGCGTGTTTCTGAACGGCGCCATCCTCTACCGCGGCCGCAGCGCGCAGAACTTCCGCGACCCGGCGTTTCTCGGCATCGTCGATGCCGAGAACGACGCCGTCTACCTGCCGTTGCGAAAGGGCAGCAACGAGCTCGTCCTCGCGGTGAGCGAGCTCGGCGGCGGCTGGGGCTTCATCTGCCGGCTCGGCGACGTCGCGCCCTGAGCTGGCAGTCGCGTCAGCCGCGCTGGTCGCAGCGCGGCGCCGTCACTCGACCTTGGCGCCCGACAAGACGACGACCTTCTCCCACTTCGCCGTCTCGGCCGCGATCACCTTGCCGAACTCTTCGGCCGTTCCCGGGATCGGCTTGCCGCCGAGCTCGGCGAGGCGGGCGCGCATCTTCGGATCGGCGAGGGCGCGGTTCACTTCCGCGTTGACTTTCTCGATCACGTCCTTCGGCGTGTTCTTCGGCATGCCGATGCCGAACCACGCGGTTGCCTCGTAGCCGGGCACCGTCTCGGCGACGGTCGGCACGTCGGGCAGCGACGGCTCGCGCTCGGCCGACGTCACCCCGAGCGCGCGCAGCTTGCCGCTCTTGATGTGGCCGATCGACGACGGCAGGTTGTCGAAGATGACGTCGACCTGGCCGCCGATGAGGTCGCTCAACGCCGGCCCCGCGCCCTTGTACGGCACGTGCAGCATGTTGCAGCCGGTCATCGACTTGAAGAGCTCGCCCGAAAGGTGCACCGACGTCCCGCTGCCCGACGACGCCATGTTGATCTTGCCCGGGTTGGCCTTGCAGTAGGCGATGAACTCGGCGACGGTCTTCACCGGCAGCTTCGGCGTCACCTCCATCACGTTGGGCGTGCGCACGAGCCCCGCCACCGGCGCGATGTCGCGGATGAAGTTGAACGTCAGATTCTTGTAGAGCGTCGCATTGATGCCGTTGGCCGGGTTGACGAGCAGCATCGTGTAGCCGTCGGGGGCCGCGTTGACGACCGCCTGGACACCGAGGTTGTTGCCGGCGCCGGGCTTGTTCTCGATGATGAACGACTGCCCCATGTGCTCGCTGAGCCACTGGGCGATGATGCGCGCGAGTACGTCGGTCGTGCCGCCCGGCGGATACGGAACGACCCACGTCACCGGCCGGGTCGGATAGTCGGCGGCAAAAGCCGGCGCGCCGAAGCCGGCGAGCAAGAGCACGAGGATGGCGAGCAGGCGGGCCATGCGGGTCACGATGTCTCCTTGGCTGGGCGCGACGACGATAGCGCACCCGTCTCGCCCGGGAGTCAGGCGCGAGTGCGGTGCTCGGGCATGCGAGGGCGAGGAGGGTCGCGTCGCACGGTCGACGCGCGGCGTCCGGCGGCCGCGCCGCCGGGTCACATCGTCGTGTCGCGGGCGGGGAGCTCGAGGCCGGCCGGGATCGTTCCCGCCCAGCTGCGCTCCATCAGCTCGTACTCGTCGAAGTTGGTGTCCGAGACCTCGGGAACCTGCGGGACTTCCCACTCGGCTTCGGCGGCCTCGCGTGCGGCGCGCGCCTCGGCGGCGGCCTTTTGCCCGCGCAGCTCTTCGACGATCGTCGTCAGCAGCGGCGAGGGCTCGGCGCAGTCGAGGATCTCGGCCTCGGTCAGCGCGCGATCGATGATCTTGAGCGGCAACGCCTCGACCCTTTCCCAGCCGCCGTTGCGCAGCTCGTCGTGCAGGATGAAAAGGTGGCGCACCGGCTGCGTCGCCGGATCGTGGATGAGAAGGCGGGCACCGATCTCGGCGCACTGCTGCATGAGGAGCGACAGCGCCGTCTCGGACTCGGTCGCGGCGCGCTTGGCGTCGGGCCCGGCGACGCGCTTTTGCTTGCGGTCGCGCTCGAGGCGGATCTGGCGGCCGAGGACATCGCGCACCCACTCGAGCGATCGGCGCTTGGCGGGCGGCGCCGTGCCGCGCTCAGTCGGCTCGGCGCGCGACTCCATGAACTTCGGCGACTTGGCGGACATGCGCTTGCCTTGCTCGTGGTCGGGGTTCGACTTCCGTCGTTTCGGCGTTCCATCGAGTGCGCTTGAGCCCGCACGTCGCCCGGACCCGTCGGGAGCGGCTCCGAACGTGCGAATCTTGGCGACTTCGGGATCCGCTCGTTGCCGCGCGGGGGATGCGCGTAGCCGCGGCGCGGTCTCGCGCGGCCGCCGCGACGGCCGCTGTCGCACACTAGGGGATCGTCGCCAAGACGAAGCGAAGGAACCCCGGGATGGCGAAGGTCCGAGTTGCCGCATTCAGTGTTTCGCTCGACGGCTACGGCGCCGGCCGCGAGCAGAGCCTCGCAGCGCCGCTCGGGCGCGGCGGCGAGAAGGTGCACGCGTGGGCATGGCCGACGCGGACGTTCCAGGCGATGTTCGGCAACGGCGGCGGCACCACCGGCGTCGACGAGCAATTCGCGGCGCAAAGCTTCGCCAACGTCGGCGCCTGGATCCTCGGCCGCAACATGTTCGGGCCGGTGCGCGGCCCTTGGCCCGACGAATCGTGGCGCGGCTGGTGGGGCGAGACGCCGCCGTATCACACGCCTGTCTTCGTGCTGACGCACCATGCCCGCGCTCCGCTCGCGATGGCAGGCGGCACGACCTTTCACTTCGTCACCGACGGCATCGAGGCAGCGCTCGAGCGCGCGCTCGCTGCCGCCGGCGGCCGCGACGTGCGGATCGGCGGCGGCGTCGCGACGATCCGGCAGTACCTGCGCGCCGGTCTCGTCGACGAGCTCCACCTCGCGCTGACGCCGGCGCTGCTCGGCGGCGGCGAGGCGCTGCTCGCCGACATCGATCTCGTCACGCTCGGCTTCGCCGTCGCCCGCCACGCGACGACGCCAGACGCGCTCCATGTCGTGCTGACGAAGGGCGCACCGCAGCCGTCGTGAGGACGACGGTCGCCGTGTCGTTGCTGCTCGCGCTCGTCCTCGGCGCCTGCGCGACCGTGCCGGATCGCTTCGGCTGGGAAACGCGTCTGCGCGGCGACAGCGTCGTTCTTCTCGGCGAAGTTCACGACAACCCCGAGCAGCACCGGCTTCGCCTCGCCGTCCTGGAGCGCGCCTTCGCGGCGGGCTGGCGGCCGGCGATCGTGATGGAGCAGTTCGACCGCGACCACCAGGCCGACATCGAGCAGGCGCGGCGCGAGCGGCCGGGCGACGCCCAGCACGTCATCGATCTCGCGGCGCCGGCCGCGAGCGGCTGGAACTGGGAGTCGTACCGGCCGTTCGTCGCGCTCGCGCTCGACTACGGCGTGCCGCTGATCGCTGCCAACCTATCGAGCGCCGACGCGACGCGGATCGTGCGCGCTGGCTACGCGGCGGTGTTCGATGCCGAGAGCATCGCCGCGCTCGGCCTCGACCGGCCGATCGAGGGGTCCGTGCGGGCGGCGCAGGAGCACGAGATCGACGTCGGCCACTGCGGCGTGCTGCCGGCCGAGGCCTGGCCGCGGATGGCGCGCGCGCAGTACGCGCGCGACGCGGTGATGGCGCACGCCGTGGCCGCACACGCCGCGCACGGCGCAGTGCTGCTCGCCGGCAACGGCCACGCCCGGCGCGACATCGGCGTGCCGCGCTGGCTCGAGCTCGACGCCGGCCGCGTCCTCGCGATCGGCTTCCTGGAGAACGACAGTGCGACACCGCCGTCAGCGTTCGATGCCGTCGTCCGCACCGCGCCGGCGGCGCGCGACGACCCGTGCGCACGCTTCATCGCGCCGCCGCGCCGCGTCGACGCGGCGCTCGGTCAGGACGCGTTCGAATAGGACAGCTTCGGATACCAGTCGCTGCCGCGCCCGGCCGGCGTGAGGTCGAGCAGGTTCCAGAGCGGCGTCGGATCGGGCGCACCGCGCGGGTCCTGGCCGGGGTCGCTCGTGCCGCCGAGCTCGGCGCCCCAGAAGTGCAGCACCTTGCCGTCCTGCTTGACCCAGACGTCGAGCGCCGGCCATTCGCTGCCGTCGGAAGCGAGGCCGCGGTAGTCGCGTGCGAAGTCGTCGCCGACGGTCGCGTAGAACTTGAGGTTGCGCCAGCCGCGCTCGCGCGCGAAGGCGAGCTGGCGCTCGACCGGCGAGCGGCCGAGGACGGCGAAGGCGACGCGCTGCGTCAGGTCGGCGACCGGGATGTCCATCGAGCCGAGGTACGACGTGCACATCGGGCACGGCCGCTCGCGCTGAGGGCCATACATCCAGAAGTAGGTGATCAAGGTGTCGTGCTTGCCGAACAGATCGGCGAGGTGCACGGTCTTGCCGTTCTCGTCCTTGAACTTGTAGTCGGGTGGCTCGCCGCCCGGCGCGAGCTTGCGGCGCTGCGCGGCGACGCGCTCGATGTGGCGGCGCAGCTCGATCTCCTCGGCGAGCAGCGCGGTGCGTGCGCGCCGGTATTCGGCGCTGTCGTTGGGATAGGGCTTGCTCGCGGCAGCGGCCAGCTCGGCGGCGGGCTTCAGGTCGTTCATCGTTGCGCTCCTTTCGATGCGGCGGCGCTCGGGCGAACGCCGATTCGCGGTTCTAGCATCGGCGCCGGTCGCGCGTCGACGGCGCGGCAATCGCCCTGCTGCTGTCAGCGCCTGAGCCGCTCGCTGCCGCGCGCCAGATAGAACCACTCCTGTCCCGTCTCGGCACCAGGATTGGGGAAGACGATCATGCCGGCGAAAGGAGCGACGACCGACGCGCCGTCGGCGCGCGTGCCGATGCGCTCGCCGGCAGCGACGGGGTCGAAGCTGCGCCAGGTCTTGACGAACGCGTCGCCCGCGCTCGTCTTGTCGATGACTTCGCACAGCCGCAGCGACTGCATCTGCGCCGCCGGCTCCGGATCCGGCGTGTCGCTGATGCCGAGGTGCGCGAGCGTGCGGAGGATCGCGCGGTAGCCGACCTCGGGTGCCCCGGGGTCGTCATGCTGCCCGCATTCGAGCGTCACTCCGCAGCCGCCGATCGAGCGCATGTACTCGGTCGTGCCGATGCCGTAGGCCGGGTCGGTGTCGAGCTTGGCGTCGGGCATCGTCGCCGCGAGCGCGCGGCGGCGCTCGCTGCCGGCAGCGTAGGTTGCGAGCCAGCCGTCGACCGCGCGGCCGACGCCAAGCCGCAGCGCGATCGCCTCCTCGCGCGCGGCGCCGGCGAACGGCTCGAGCGGCCCGGCGTTGTCGGGCGGCCCGAGGAAGACGAACGGCACCCCGGGCGAGCGGAACGAGTGCAGGTCGAGCAGCACCTCGTGCTCGGCGAGCAGCGGGCAGAGCCAGTTGGCGACGTAGTCCTCGTGCTCGCGCGGCTGCGGCGTCGGCTGGAGCTTGCGATTGAGATTGCGGTCGCCGGCGCGTCGATGCTCGGCGTAGGCGAGCGGATTGGTCACCGGCACCAGCGTCAGCCGGCCGGCGACGAGCTGCAGCGCGCCGGCGTCGATCTCGCGCACGACGCGCTCGATCGCGCGCGTGCCGCAGATCTCGTCGCCATGGACGGCGCCGAGGACGATGAGGCGCGCTCCGGGCTTCGTCGTTGCGAAGGAGATCGATCGGAAAGGACGCATGGCGGGACTTTAGTCCGCTCTCCGACGATGACCGGCGCGCGGCGCGGCGCTATGCTGCGCGCGTGCTGCGCCAACTCGACACCACGCTCGGCTTCGACACGCCGGGCCGCGGACTGCTCGAGATCACTCGCCCCATCGAATCATGGCTCGGCGAGAGCGGCTTCGCGACGGGGCTGCTCACGCTTTTCATTCGCCACACGTCGGCGAGCCTCGTCGTCCAGGAAAATGCCGCGCCCGAGGTGCGCGCCGACCTCGACCGCTTCATGGCCCGGCTCGTCCCCGACGGCGATGCGCTCTTTCGCCATCGTGCCGAGGGCTTCGACGACATGCCGAGCCACGTGCGCTCGGTGCTGACGGCGACGCAGCTCTCGATCCCGGTCGCCGAAGGCCGGCTCGTGCTCGGCACCTGGCAAGGCATCTTCATCTGGGAGCACCGCCTCAAGTCGCATCGACGCGAGGTCGCGCTGCATCTGATCGGCGAGTGAGCGAGGGCGAGCGTGCGCGGCTTCGCCGCGGCGCTCGCTAGGGGCACCGGACGACGGCACCGAAGACGCTGCAGGCGCCGTGCGGACCCCATAGCGTCGGCCCGACGCGGTTCAAGCGCGTGCCGTCGCTCGCCCAGCAGCCCGAGGCGTCGCACGCCGTGATCGAAGTCAGCGGCTGCGGCGACGGCGGTCGGGTCGGGATCGCGACGGCGGACGATGCCGGCGGCAAGGCCGGCAGCGGCGGACGAATGCCGGTGACCGGCGGCACCGCCACCGGCGGCTGGGCGAGGCGGCCGAACGGCGGCGGGTCGGCGCGGCTCGCGAGGCAGCTGTGCGCGGCGCGGCGGCGCGCCGCATCGAGCCCGGGAGCGACGGCGTGCGCATCGCGCCGGCCGCCGCGGGCCGCCGACGGCCCCGATGCCGCCGCTGCTTCCTCGTCGCGAAGCGCCGCGAGGGCCTGCTGGCACTCGGGCGCCTGTAGCGGATCTCCGCTCGCCGCGCCGCTCACGGCCGACCCGTCCGCGGCCGACCCGTCCGCGGCCGATGCACCCGTGGCCGATGCGCTCGCGACCGACGCGCCCGCGGCCGACGCGGCCGCCACGGCCGCCACGGCGCCCACGCCGCCCGCCAGCGCGATCGCGAGCGCGAAGAGGAAGCGCCGCATCAGGGTCAAGGCCGATCCTTCGCGCTCGCGCTCAAGCGCCGTCCCGGCGCGCCTTCGCCTGCACCTTGCCGGCATCGAACGCCGCACGCCGGCGCACGATTTCGTCGGGAGACAGTCGATCGACATTGCAGTAGTCGAGCTTCCAATCGGCGCTCTCGCTCCAGCGCAGCGGCGACTGGACCGTCGTCCGCGGCGCCGGCGCCGCCTCGAGGAGGTCGAGCGCGAGCGCGAGCGTCGCGTCCTGCGACGCGCGGTCGTGCGGCAGCCCGGCCGCGTTGCCGAGCGGAAAGTCGGAGAACACGAAGCGCGGCACGCCGACGTGCTCGACGATGTCTTTGGCGCAGCCGAGGACGACCGTTGCGACTCCCGCCGCTTCGAGCAGGCGTGCGATCAGGCCGACGGTCTGGTGGCAGACCGGGCAGTTGGCGACGAGAAGGGCGGCATCGACGTGATCGGCCTTGCAGCGGGCGACGATCTCGGTGCCGTCGACCGCGACCGTCGTCCGTTGACTGCGGTGGGTCGGCGCGCCGTGGAAGCGCGGCGCGACCTTGCCGATCCGGCCCCGGGCGGCGGCGCGCCGCAGCGCCGGCAACGGGAACCAGGTGTTGGCGTCCTCCGCAGTCGTGTGCTGGCGGTCGATCGCGACGTGCGAGATGCGCAGATCGTGGTCGCTTCGCGTGTCGCCCGAGTAGATGCTGAAGAACTTCGCGGCCGCGTTGTAGGGGGCGCCCGGCCCCTGGTCGCCCTCGTCGGGCTGGTACGGCGCAGCCGTCGTGACGATGGTGACGCGGCAACGCGCGAGCGGTTGCGCCAGGCGATGGAACGGCACGTCGGCGTGGTGCGCCCATTCGTACGGCGCGCCGTAGCCGAGCGCCTGGTAGTACGTGCGGACGCGATCGAGATACGGAATCGGCACGTCGTGCACCGCGGCCGTCGCGGCATCGGCAAAGGCTTTGCTCACGGCGGCGGCGAGCTCAACTTCGGCCCGGTGACGCCGAACCGGCCCATTGCTTCACCGTCGCGGCGAGCTGCGCCGCGCGAACCGGCTTGGTCATGTAGTCGTCCATGCCGGCGTCGATGCAGCGCTCGCGGTCACCGGCCAGGGCATCGGCGGTGAGGGCGACGATCGGCGTGTACGTGCCGCGCGCGCGGCCGTCGTCGCGGATCCGGCGGGTCGCTTCGAAGCCGTCCATGACGGGCATGTGGCAGTCCATGAAGATGAGGTCGTAGCGAGCGTCCGCAGCGGCGCTGCGCGCCGCCTCGCCGTCGGCGACGACGTCGACCAGGCAGCCCATCTTCTTCAGCATCGCCGAGACGACGAGCTGGTTGACGGCGTCGTCCTCGGCGAGCAAGACGCGTGCCGCGGGCACGGCGGTCTCCTCCGGCGCCGGCGCCTCCGCTAGGGGTTCGCGCGCTCGCGCCAGCGGCAGCTCGAACCAGAACGTCGAGCCTTCGGCGACCCGGCTGTCGACGCCGACCCGGCCGCCCATCAGCTCGGCGATCTCGCGGACGATGGCCAGGCCGAGCCCGCTGCCGCCGTGGCGGCGCGTGCTCGACGCATCGACTTGCGTGAAGGCGTCGAACACCGAATCGAACTGGTCCGCGGCGATGCCGATGCCGGTGTCGCGGACCTCGAACCGCAGCTGCACGGCGGTCGCGGCGGCGGCGACGACGGAGACGTCGAGGACGATCCGCCCGCGCTCGGTGAACTTGACGGCGTTGTGGAGAAGGTTGACGAGCACTTGCCGCAGCCGCACCGCGTCGCCTTCGACGCGCTCGGGCAGATCGGGCGAGATCGTGCAGCTCAAGGTGATGGGTTTGTCGCGGGCCGTCGCCGCCATCAGGTCGGCGGCGTCGCGGACGAGCGCGCGCAAATCGAACGTGGTCGGATGGAGGGTGAGCTTGCCCGCCTGGACGCGCGACAGGTCGAGGACGTCGTCGATCAGGGTGAGGAGCGCGGTCGCCGACAGGTGCGCGGTCTCGACGAGCCGGCGCTGGCTCGGCATCAGCGGTGTGTCGAGCAGCAGCTCGGTCGTGCCGAGCACTCCGTTCATCGGCGTGCGGATCTCGTGGCTGATCGTGGCGAGGAACTGGCCCTTGGCGACGTTGGCCTCCTCGGCGCGCCGACTGGCCTGCTCGAGGTCGTGCGCCTGGCTCTCGAGTGCGCGCGTCTTCTCCTCGAGGCTCGCGACCAGCGCGCGCGCCGTCTGCATCGCGCGGTGGACGCGCACGCGCAGCCGCTCGGAGACGAGGCCGGTGAAGGCGAGGTAGGTGCCGAGCAGGTACATCGTCGCCGCGATCGTCAGCCGGTCGCTCCAGAACGAATCGGCAGGCCGGTAGCGCCAGATCCAGCCTGCGTAGGCGAGATAGGCGGCGACGACGACGTGGTTGAAGTAAATCGCGCGCCGAAAGCCGTCGCCGACCTGGTCGGCGACGCGCACCAGCAGCAGGCAGCCGAAGAAGAGATGCACGTGCTCGAAATGGCGCAGGTTGAGCAGCCAGACGAAGATGTCGAGATGAAGGAAGACGAGGCCGAGGTCGAGCGCGCCGGTGCGGCCGTACCACATGCGCAGCGCGAGCCAGCTCGCGAGCGCGTAGCCGAGGTTCGTCGCCAGCAGGAGCTCGAGCGCGGGGCTTGCCAGCGGCGTGCCCGCGCGGATGTCCTGCAGGACGGCGATGGCGCACAGGATGGCGAAGCCAGCGGCGCGCACCGCGGGGAGCTGGACGGTGTTCAGGCGGCGCGCGGTCGCTACCCGTCGCCGGGCGAGCACGTCGGGATCGAGCGTGAAGCCAGCGTCGTTCTCGAGCGTCGATCCGGGTGCGATCACCTGTGCGGCAAGGGTCCTGGTGCCCGGATTGTCTGCGCCTGTCGCGCGGCGCGTACGCGGCGGGGTCTGCGGTGCTTCAGTCAGCGGCGAGGACGCGGGCGGCGACGCGCCGCAGCGACAGCGCCTGGACGAGGATGCTGAAGATCACCACGCCGTAGGTGGTGGTGATGATGGTCTCGCGGCCGGCAATCATCGGCAGCGAGAGCGCGAGCGCGATCGAGATGCCGCCCCGCAGGCCGCCCCAGGTCATGATCGTGATCGCTGCCCTGCGATGCAGCCCAAGCCGCGGCGCGACCAAGATCGGCAGGCCGATGCTGATGAACCGCGCCGCAAGGACGATCGCGATCGCGATCGCCGCCAGCGCGATGTGCAGCGCCGAGAAGGTCAGGATGAGCATCTCGAGGCCGATCAATCCGAACAGGAGCAGGTTGAGCAGATCGTCGAGGACGTCCCAGAACTCGAACAGGCGCCGCTGCGTCTCCGGCGACATCGCCTCCCGCTTGCCGCGACTGCCGACGATCAGCCCCATCAGCACGACGGCGATCGGCGCCGAGACGTGCAGCGCCTCGGCGAGCGTGTAGCCGCCGGTCGCGAGCGCGAGCGTGATGAGGATCTCGACCGGGTGGCTGTCGACCCGGCGCAGCATCAGGAAGCCGACCTGGCCGGCGGCGAGCCCGAACAGCGCGCCGCCGATGACCTCGGTCGCGAACAGCAGCGCGGCCGAGGTGGCGTCGAGGTGCGCCGGGCCCTGCGTCAGCGTGAGCAGAGTCAGGAAGACGACGACGCCGGTGCCGTCGTTGAACAGGCTCTCGCCTGCAATCCGCGTCTCGAGGCCCTTCGGCACGCCGACGTGGCGCAGGACGGCGAGGACGGCGACCGGGTCGGTGGGCGAGATCAGCGCCCCGAACAGCATGCACGACAGCAACGGAATCGCCAGGCCGAGTGCGCCGGTCGCGAGATAGAAGCCGGCGCCGACCAGGGCCGTCGACGTCGCGACGCCGAAGGTCGCAAGCACCAGGATCAGCCACTTCTCCTTCGCGATGTCGGCAGCGTTGATGTGCAGGCTGCCGGCGAAGAGGAGCAGGCCGAGGACGCCGTTCAGCAGCAGGCCGGCGAAGTCGAAGTGCGCGATCGCCTCGGCCACCTTCCGGGCGAGCCCGGGGTCGTGGTTGGCGACGAGAACGGCGAGCAGCGAGACGACGACGCCGATCGCGGTGATGCCGACGGCGTCGGGCAGCTTGACGAAGCGATGGTTGAGGTAGCCGAAGACGGCGACCAGCGAGACCACCAGCCCGATGATTTGAAATGCGCTCACGGGGCGGTGCGTTCGTCCGGTGAGCGGGCAGCCTGCACGCCCCGAGTCTAGGGACAAGCCGGAGATGGCACCGAGGCGCCCACCGATAACATCGGCCGGTTCGCAGCCGCAGGCAGGAGCCAGCCAGGCTCACAGCCACCCACGAGACCCCGGAGCCCACCTCTCATGCGCCCCTTCCTGAAAGCATTCGCCGTCGTCATCGCCGCAACCGGCCTAGCGCTCGCCGCCCACGCGGCCGAGTTCATCAACGTCCTCACCGGCGGCACGAGCGGCGTCTACTACCCGATGGGCGTCGCTCTCAGCCAAATCTTCGGCAAGGCGTTGCCCGACGCGAAGGTCTCGGTGCAGGCGACCAAGGCCTCGGCGGAGAACCTCAACCTCCTGCAGGCCGGCCGCGGCGAGGTCGCGTTCACGCTCGGCGATTCGCTCTCGGACGCCTGGAAGGGCGACGCCGAGTCGGGCTTCGCGACGCCGCTGAAGAAGCTGCGCGGCATCGCCGGCATCTACCCCAACTACATCCAGATCGTCGCCAGCGCCGATTCGGGAATCAAGTCGCTCGCCGACCTGAAGGGCAAGCGCGTCTCTGTCGGCGCGCCGAAGTCGGGCACCGAGCTGAACGCGCGCGCCGTGCTGAAGGCCGCCGGCCTCACCTACAAGGACCTCGCCAAGGTCGAGTACCTGCCGTTCGGCGAGTCGGTCGAGCTGATGAAGAACCGCCAGCTCGACGTCACCCTGCAGTCGGCCGGCCTCGGCGTCTCGTCGCTGCGCGACCTCGCCGCTTCGATGAAGATCGTCGTCGTCGAGATCCCGCCCGCGGTGGTCGCGAAGATCGGCGACCCAGCGTACCAGCCGGCGATGATCCCGGCCGGAACGTACGAAGGCCAGACCACCGACGTGCCGGCGATCGCGATCCGCAACTTCCTCGTCACTCACGAGGGCGTCCCGGCCGACACCGTCTACAAGCTCACCAAAGCGTTGTGGGAGAACCTCCCCGCGCTCGTCGCCGCCCACTCGGCAGGCAAGGCGATCAAGAAGGAGAACGCGCTCGCCGGCATGGCCGTGCCGCTCCATCCCGGCGCCGAGAAGTACTACCGCGAGATCGGGCTGCTGAAGTAGGCCCGGCCGGGAAGTCGACGCGTGAGCGCGCCAGCGCCCGGCGAGAGCGCCGCAGTCGCCGGCGACGACGACGCGCCGGCCGGCGAGTTCCACGAGCACGGGCTGCAGCGTCGCCTCGGCGGCGCGGCGCTCGTCGTCGTCGCCGCGGTCGCGCTCCTGTTCTCCATCTATCAGCTGACGATCGCGGCGTTCTCGCCGCTGTCGAGCCTCATCACGCGCTCGATTCACGTCGGCTTCGTGCTGGCGCTCGTCTTCCTGATCTATCCGCTGCGAATGCGCGGCCGGCAGATGACGCGCATCCCGGCCTTCGACTGGCTGCTCGCGTCCTGTGGTTTCGCGCTCGGCCTCTACCAGTGGCTGTTCGAGGCGGCGCTGATCCAGCGCGCCGGTGACCCGACGACGATCGATATCGTCGTCGGCACGATAGTCGTCGTCCTCGTCTTCGAGGCGGCGCGGCGAGTCGTCGGCATCGCGCTGCCGATCGTCTGCGCGACCTTCCTGCTCTACGGCCTGTTCGGCCAGTACCTGCCGGGCGTGCTCGCGCACCGCCCGTACGACTACTCGCAGATCGTCGATCAGCTCGCGTTCGGCACCGAGGGCATCTACGGCATCCCGACGCTCGTCTCGGCGACCTACATCTTCCTCTTCATCCTGTTCGGCGCGTTCCTCGAGCACGCCGGGATGATCAAGCTGTTCAACGACCTCGCGCTCGGCCTCGTCGGCCACACCAGGGGCGGCCCGGCCAAGGTCGCGGTGATCTCGTCGGGGCTGATGGGAACGATCTCCGGCTCGGGCGTCGCCAATGTGCTGACCGTCGGCCAGTTCACGATTCCGCTCATGAAGCGCTTCGGCTACACGCCGGTGTTCGCCGGCGCGGTCGAGGCGACCTCGAGCATGGGCGGGCAGATCATGCCGCCGGTGATGGGCGCGGTCGCCTTCATCATGGCCGAGACGCTGAACGTGCCGTACGCCGACATCGTCCGCGCCGCGGTGATCCCGGCCTTCCTCTACTACTTCACCGCGTTCACGATGGTCCATCTCGAGGCCGGCCGGGCGCGCCTCAGCGGGCTGCCCAAGGACCAATGCCCGAACCCGTGGCTCGCGCTGACCCGCAACTGGCATCTCGTGCTGCCGCTCGCCGCGCTCGTCTACATGCTCTTCCATGGCTTCACGCCGATGTTCGCCGGCATGATCGGCCTCGCGCTCACCGCGATCCTGGTTCTCGGCGCGGCGCTCGCGGCGCGCTTGTCGATGACGGCGTTTCGCTACGTCTTCTGGATCGGCGTCGGCATCGCCGCGTCGTCGTTCCTCGAGTGGGGGATCGAGCCGGTGCTGGTGCTGATCGCGCTGCTCGTCGCCGCCTGTTTCTGGATCCGGGGCGGCCGCCAGACGCTGCGATCGCTGCGCGCCAGCCTGATCGACGGTGCCAAACAGGCGCTCGGCGTCGGCATCGCGTGCGCGATCGTCGGCGTCATCATCGGCGTGCTCACGCTGACCGGTGCGGCGTCGAGCTTTGCCGGCTTCATCCTCAATGTCGGCGAGACGAGCCTGTTCCTCTCGCTGCTTCTGACGATGGTCGTCTGCCTCATCCTCGGCATGGGCATCCCGACGATCCCGAACTACATCATCACGAGCTCGATCGCGGCGCCGGCGCTGCTCAAGCTCGGCGTGCCGCTGATCGTCAGCCACATGTTCGTCTTCTACTTCGGGATCATGGCCGACCTGACGCCGCCGGTCGCGCTCGCCGCATTCGCGGCGGCGTCGATCTCGCGCGCATCGCCGATGAGAACGGGCGTGAAGGCGACGCAGATCGCGATCGCGGGCTTCGCCGTTCCCTTCATCGCGATCTACGACCCGTCGCTGATGCTGCAGGGCCAGTTCGGCTGGACCGACGTCGTCTACGTGACGTTCAAGGCGATCGTCGCGGTGGTCCTCTGGGGCGGCACGGTCGTCGGCTTCCTGCGCGGGCCGCTCGGCATTGCCGAACGCGCGCTCGCGTTCGTCGCCGCGGCGCTCCTCGTCGCCGCGCTGCCGCTCACCGACGAGTTCGGCTTCGCGCTGGCGGCGGTCGTCATCGGCTGGAACGTCTGGCGCAGCCGAGCCGCGCCGGCGCAGGTCGCGACCTGATGCCGCTCTGCGTCGCTGCCGGCGGCGCGGTCGCGATGCTCGCGCTCGAGAGCTTCACGCTCGCCTGGACGCACTCGATCGAGAAGATCCGCTGGGAGGAAGACTGGCGCGTCGCCGGCGGCCAGCTCGTCCTCGTCGAGGCGCGCGTGCGCGGCAGCGGCGCCGGCATGGAGCCGCCGCCAGGCAGCGTGCTGCGCGACGGCGTCTGGCACTACGACCCGCACGTTCCGCCGCTCGCCGTCCTGCGCCTCACCCAATCGCGCTACGCGCAGGGCTATGAGATCTGCGCCGCCGGCCGCTGCACGCAACTCGCCGACGCGGCGCCGCGTGCGGGCAACGGCGACGTCATCGAGCTCAGCGCCTGTCCGCCGTGACGCCGTCGTGCCGGGGCGTGACCGCGGCGCCGCGGAGCCGCCTCACTCGTCGAGATGGATGTTCTTCGCCTTCGCGATCGCCGTCCAGCGGGCGATGTCTTCGCGGATGAACTGGCCGAACTGCGCCGGCGTCATCGGCATCGGCTCGACCGCTTCGACGGCGAGCCGCTCGCGCAGATCGGGGTCGCGCAGCACCGCGACCTGCGTCTCGTTGAGGCGGCGGACGACGTCGTCGGCGAGCCCTGCGGGCCCGACCGAGCCGTACCACTGCATCGCGTCGAAACCCTGGTAGCCCGACTCCTCGAGCGTCGGCACGTCCTTCAGCTGGGGGTTGCGCGCCCGGCCGGTGACGGCGAGGGCGCGCACCCGCCCCGAGCGCAGATGCGGCAGCGCCGCGGCAAGGCCGGGAAACATCGCCTGCGTCTGGCCGCCGAGCAGGTCCGTGAACGCCGGCGCGATGCCGCGGTACGGAATGTGCAGCATGAAGATGCCGCTCTGCTGCTTGAAGATCTCCATCGTCAGGTGGGTGAGCGAACCCTGGCCGGCGGAGCCGTAGCTGAGCTTGCCCGGATTCTTCTTCACGTAGTCGATGAACCCGGCGAGCGTGTTCACCGGCAGCGCGCTCGGCACGACGAGCACGTTCGGCGTGCCGCCGATCATGCCGATCGGGGTGAAGTCCTTGACCGCGTCGTACGGCACGTGGCGCGTCGCCGGCGTCGTGCCGTGGGTCGCGACATAGCCCTGCATGAGCGTGTAGCCGTCGGGCGCGGCGCGTGCGGTCGCGACGCTGGCGATCACGCCGCCGCCACCGCCCTGGTTCTCGACCACGAAGGTCTGGCCGATCGCCTTGCCCCAGCGCTCGGTGACGACGCGCGCGATCATGTCGTTGCCGCCGCCCGCTGCCACCGGCACGATGTAGCGGATCGGCTTGGCCGGATATGCCTGCGCGCGCGCTGCACCGGGCAACGCGAGCACGGCTGCGGTCTGCAGGATCAGGCGACGCTGCATGCGAAGGCTCCTTCTCGGGGTGCGCCGCGTCCGGCGCGCGGCCATTCTGCCGCGCCACGGACACGGGCAGCGGCGGTCATCCGGCGCGGCGCGCGCTCACGGCTTCGGCCGTCGCCGGTGCTCGAGCTCGTGCGCGATCTCGTGCAGCAGGGTCGCGAGCGTCTCCGGCATCGTGATCTGCGGGTTGTGGCTCGCGTCGAGCTCGTCGTAGCGCCAGCCCTTCTCGGCCCGGGCGCGGTCGGCGAACTTGCGAAAGGCGTCGCCGGGGCCGAAGCGCGTGCAGTAGATGTAGGCGCGCGGCAGCTTCTCGACGGCGCCCGTCAGCGGCAGCACCTGTTGCAGGGTCGCGCCGGGCTGCATCACCCGCCGCGGCGTCGCCCAGGCGACGTCCTCGGCGCTGGTATCGGGAGGCAGCGGATTCGGCGGCACGCGCCAGCCGTCGCCGAGCTCGCGCTGCGCCTCGACCATCGCGGCACGTGCCTGCGGCGCGACCAGCTCGGCGGCCGACTGGCCGTCGCGCGGCACGAAGGCGTCGAGGTAGACGACGCCGGCGATGCGCTCGCTGGCGCGGTCGGCGACGCCGGTGGCGACCATGCCGCCATAGCTGTGGCCGACGAGGATGACGTCGCGCAGGTCCTCGAACGCGAGCACGCCGAGGATGTCCTCGACGTGGACCTCGAGATCGATCTCGGCGCGCGCGAGATGGGTCCGCTCGCCGACGCCGGTCAGCGTCGGCGTGAAGATCTCGTGACCGCGCGCCCGCAGCAGCGGGCGCATCTTCTTCCAGGCCCAGCCTCCGGTCCAGGCACCGTGCACCACGAGGAATGTCGACATCGCCGCCCTCCGACCCGTCGGAGTCGAAGCGGGCCACAACCGGGCACGAATGTCAACGCGGCGAAGGCCGAAGCGGCTCGCGCATGATCGGCGGCTCCGGGCGCAGAATCGGCGGTTTCCCGCCGCCGGCGTCCGCCGGCGATCGCCCCAGAGAGGAGAGCCGGATGGCACGAGGGTACTGGATCGCGCGCGTCGATGTCAGCGACGCCGAGGCGTACAAGGCCTACGTCGCCGCCAACGCGGCGCCGCTCGCGGCCCACGGCGGCCGCTTCATCGTTCGCGCCGGTCGGTTCGAGAATCCGGAGGGCGCGAGCCGGACGCGCAACGTCGTCGTCGAGTTCCCGTCGTACCAGGCCGCGCTCGACTGCTATCGCTCGCCCGCCTACCAGGCCGCGGTGCAGCTGCGGCTGCCCGTGTCCACCGTCGACATGGTGATCATCGAAGGCTACGACGGCCCGCAGCCCGGCTGAGACTCGTTCGCTCGTCACTCTCTTCCTTTCTTCCTCTCCTCCTCGTCAACCCAGAGAACCGCATGTACCCCGACACCCAGCTCTACATCGACGGCGCGTGGTGCGCCGCCGCTTCCGGCCGCACGCACCCGGTCGTCAATCCGGCCACCGGCGAGGTGATCGGCAAGTTCGCCTGGGCCGAGCGCGCCGACCTCGACCGCGCGCTCGCCGCCGCCGACAAGGGCTTCCAGACCTGGAGAAAGGTCTCCGCCTACGAGCGCTCGAAGATCATGCGCAAGGCCGCCGAGCTGCTGCGCGAACGCCTCCAGCTGGTCGCCGAGATCATGACGATGGAGCAGGGCAAGACCGTCGCCGAGGCGAAGGCCGAGATCCTGAACGGCGCCGACACGATCGAGTGGTTCGCGGAGGAAGGCCGGCGCACGTACGGGCGCGTCATCCCGGCGCGCGCAGAGGGCGTCTACCAGCTCGTCGTCAAGGAGCCGGTCGGGCCCGTCGCCGCGTTCACGCCGTGGAACTTTCCGATCAACCAGATCGTGCGCAAGCTCTCGGCGGCGCTCGCCGCCGGCTGCTCGATCATCGTCAAGGCGCCCGAGGAAACGCCGGGGTCGCCGGCCGAGCTGATCCGCGCCTTCGCCGATGCCGGCGTCCCGGCCGGCGCGGTCAACCTGGTCTACGGCGACCCGGCGGAGATCTCGTCGTACCTGATCCCACATCCGGTCATCCGCAAGATCTCGTTCACCGGTTCGACGGTCGTCGGCAAGCAGCTCGCCGCGCTCGCCGGGCAGCACATGAAGCGCGTCACGATGGAGCTCGGCGGCCACGCGCCGGTGATCGTCTTCGATGACGCCGACGCTGCGGTGGCGGCGAAGGTGATGGCGGTGAGCAAGTTCAGGAACGCCGGCCAGGTCTGCATCTCGCCGACGCGCTTTCTGGTCCAGGAAGGGATCTACAAGACCTTCGTCGAGCAGTTCGCCGCCAATGCCAAGGCGCTCAAGGTCGGCAACGGGCTCGAGAAGGACGTCAAGATGGGCGCGCTCGCGAATCCGCGCCGCGCCAGGGCGATGGAAGCCAACCTCGAGGACGCCGGCAGGCACGGCGCCAGAGTCGTCGCCGGCGGCCACGCGATCGGCGACAAGGGCAACTTCTGGGAGCCGACCGTCGTCGCCGAGTTGCCGAACGATGCCAAGGCGATGAACGAGGAACCGTTCGGGCCGCTCGCGATCATCAACCCGTTCCGCACTTTTGACGATGCGGTCAAGGAAGCGAACCGGCTACCGTACGGCCTCGCCGCGTACGCGTGGACGAAGTCGGCCAAGACCGCGAACGCGATCGCCAATGCCGTCGAGACCGGGATGATCTCGATCAACCACGTCGGCCTCGGCATTCCCGAGACGCCGTTCGGCGGCGTCAAGGATTCGGGCTACGGCTCGGAGGGCGGCAGCGAGGCGATCGAGTCGTACCTCAACCCGAAGTTCGTAACGCAGGCAGGGCTCTGAGAGGCGGCGCCGCCGCCTGCCCCTTGCCAGGAGTGTCCAAATGCCCCGCTATGTCATCGAGCGCACGTTCCCGGACGGCCTCCGGATTCCGCAGACAGAGGTCGGCGCGCGGGTCTGCCGCGGCGTCGTCGCCAACAACGCGAAGGAAGGCGTGACCTGGCTCCATTCGTACGTCACGCCCGACCGGCGCAACACCTTCTGCATCTACGAGGCACCTTCGCCAGAGGCGATCAGGAGCGTCGCCGCGACGAACGGCTTGCCGGTCGACCGGATCAGCGAGGTCTCGGTGCTCGACCCGTACTTCTTCCGCGCCGAGGGCTGATGGCGATCGAGCTGACGAAGGAGGCGAAGAAGGAAGCGATCGCGTCGATCGAGCGCTGGTTTCGCGAAGAGCGCGAGGAACGGATCGGCAACATCGCTGCCGGCGCGCTGTTCAACTTCGTGCTCGAGGAGATCGCGCCGTCGATCTACAACCAGGCGGTTGCCGATGTCCAGGAGCGGCTCGGCGCGCGCGTTGCCGAGCTCGACATCGAGATCCACGAGGACGAGTTCGGCTACTGGGCGAAGCGTCAGCGGCCGCGCGGCGCCCGCTGAGCGGCGGCCTGGGCGCGGATCAGAAGAACATTCGCGGCAACCAGAGGACGAGCTTGGGCAGGTAGGTGATGATGCCCAGGCTGATCAGCAGCGGCACCAGCCACGGCAGGATCGCCATCGTCGTCCGCTCGAACGAAAGCCCGGCCACGCGCGCGAGCACGAACAGCACCATCCCCATCGGCGGGTGGAGCAGGCCGATCATCAGGTTCAGCACCATCACCAGGCCGAAGTGGATCGGGTCGACGCCGAGCTGGACGGCGATCGGCAGCAGGATCGGCACCAGGATCGTGATCGCCGCGGTCGGCTCGAGGAAGCAGCCGACGAAGAGCATCAGCAGGTTGGCGAGCAGGAGGAAGACCCACGCCTCCTGGGTGAACCCGAGCACCCAGGCGGCGATGTCGGCGGTGACGCCGGTCGCGGTCAGCATCCAGCCGAAGATCGACGCCGCGGCGACGATGAAGAGAACGGTCGCGGTCGTCTCGACGGTGTCGAGGCAGACCTTGACGAACATCTTCCAGCGCAGGGTCCGGTACCACGCGAAGCCGAGGATCATCGCCCACACGCAGGCGGCGATCGCGCCCTCGGTCGGCGTGAACAGGCCCGTCGTCATGCCGCCGATGAGGAGCACCGGCGTCATGATCGGCAGCAGCGCCTCGAAGCGATAGATGCGGTCGAGGACGAACAGCGACGCCAGCCCGACCAGCACCGAGAGCTGCGCCGGCACGCCGAGGCGGTCGACCACTGCCCAGAGCAGCAACGGCCAGGTGACGACGACGGCGAGCTCGCCCATCGCCTTGGCGAAGCGCGCGCGCGAAAAGGAGGTGTCGGCGCCCCAGCCGTTCCTGTGCGCGTACCAGGCGACGGTCAGCATCATCAGGATCGCCATCAGCGCGCCGGGCAGGATGCCGGCCAGAAAGAGCGCGCCGACCGAGGCGTTGGCCATCATTCCGTAGATCACGAACGGCAGGCTCGGCGGAATGATCGGCCCGAGCGTCGCCGACGCCGCGGTGACGCCGACCGAGAACTCGGTCGAGTAGCCGTGCTCCTGCATCGCCTTGATCTCGATCGTGCCGAGGCCGGCGGCGTCGGCGATCGCGGTACCGCTCATGCCGGCGAAGATCACCGAGCCGAGGATGTTGACGTGGCCGAGGCCGCCCTTCATCCAGCCGACCAGGGCGAGCGCGAAGTTGTAGATGCGCGTCGTGATGCCGGCGTTGTTCATCAGATTGCCGGCGAGGATGAAGAACGGCACTGCGAGCAGCGGGAAGCTGTCGATGCCGCTCACCATGCGGTGAATGACGACGAAGGGCGGCGGGTTGCCGGCGATGAGGACGTAGGCGAGCGATGCGCCCGCCATCGCGACCGCCACCGGCAGGCCGCTGCTCATGAAGAGCAGGAAGAAGATCTTGAGCATCGTCGGCCTTGGCGCTAGCGGTCGGCGAGCGTCGACGCCGGGCGCTCGAGGACGCTGTAGCCGCGGCGCCAGTGGATGCGCGCCACCTGCAGCGAGCGCAGCGTCATCGCGGCGAAGCCGAACAGGCAGACGCCGTAGACGATGTTCATCGGCGCGTCGACGATCGTCATCCGTGTCTGGTTGCCGATCTTCGCCATCACCTCGGCGGTCATCAGCACGGCGGCGGCGAAGAACACGATGCGCAGGACATCGACCGCGCGCGCCAGCCAGCGCCCGACCGCGGGCGGCAGGTGGCGGTAGAAGAAGTCGACCTGGATCTGGTTGTTCTTGGCGACGCCGATCGTCGCGCCGACGAAGACGACGCCGATCAGCATGTAGCGCGCGACCTCCTCGGTCCACGCCGCCGAGTCGTTCATGATGTAGCGGGTGACGAACTGGTAGAAGACCGTGAGGCCGAGCAGCCAGAACAGGGCCAGCGCGAGCCAGCCTTCGAAGATCGTGTCGGAGAGGTCGACCGCCTCGTCGTGGAGGTGGACGTGGCCCTCCGCGTCGATGATCTTTTCTGCTTCGGCCACGGCCTTCGCGTCTTCGCTGCTCACTTCATGTTGACGATGCGGTCGTAGTCCTGCTGCCGGTAGCCGAGGTCGGTCGGCTTGGTCGACTTCAGCACCGCGTCGCGGAACGCGTTCTTGTCGACGACGATGACGTTGAGGCCCTTCTTCTTGAACTCGTCGACCAGCCGCGCCTCCGAGGCGATGATCTCGCGCCCGGTCTTGTCGGCGGCCTCCTGCATGACCTCGGTGAAAGCCGCCTTGTCGGCGTCGGAGAGCTTGCTCCAGACCTGGCCCGAGACGACCGTCAGCAGCGAGTCGACGATGTGCCCGGTCAGCGAGATGTTCTTCTGCACTTCGTAGAACTTCTTCGCCTCGATCGTCGGCAGCGGGTTTTCCTGGGCATCGACGGTGTTGTTCTGCAGCGCGAGGTAGACCTCGGCGAACGCGATCGGCGTCGGGTTGGCGCCGAGCGCCTTCGGGAAGGCGAGGTACGCCGGCGCGTCGGGAACGCGGATCTTGAGGCCCTTCATGTCCTCGGGCTTGGCGATCGGGTGCGCCGCGTTCGAGGTGACGTCGCGGGCACCGTAGTAGGTGAGCGCGGTGATGTGGTTGCCGGTCTTGTCGTCGTAGCCCTTGGCGAGCTCCCTGAAGACGTCGCTCCTCGCGTACTTCAGCTGATGCTCGGCGTCGCGGAAGATGAACGGGAAGTAGGTGATCGCGAGCGGCGGGTAGCTGCGGCCGGCGAAGCTCGCGCCGGTGAGGATGATGTCGACCGTGCCGAGGGTCAGGCCCTGGTTGATGTCGGATTCCTTGCCGAGGCTCGACGCCGGAAACACCTGGATCTCGTAGCGGCCGTTGGTGCGCTTCTTGATTTCCTCGCCGGCCCAGACGGCGTACTTGTGGAACGGCTCCGAAGTCTCGTAGACGTGGGCCCACTTGAGCTTGGTCTGCGCCTCGGCCGGGGCGAGCGCGCCGAGCGCGGCGGCCGCCAGCGCCGCGGCGACGAGGGTCTTGAGGGCGGATCGCTTGCTGGTCATTCGGCTGTCTCCGGGTGGCGAGGAAGAATGTCGTCCGTCGGCCGGCTGCGGGCCTCGACGGAGCGATCGACGGTACGGGTCGCCCGGTGCCATCCACGACCGGGCAAACCCTGAAGCGAGCGGTCGAGCTTTCCGCTATCGACTGCATCACGAGGATCCCCTATGAGACTGCAGGGCAAGAAGGCGCTCGTCACGGCGGCCGGACAGGGCATCGGGCGGGCAAGCGCGCTGGCACTCGCCGCCGCGGGCGCGGAGGTCTTGGCGACCGACATCGACACCGGCCTGCTCGATCGCTACGCCGGCGTCCCGCGCATCCGCACGGCGCGCCTCGACGTTCTCGATCGCGGCGCGATCGACGCGTTGTTCGCGACGCTGCCGCCGCTCGACCTGCTGTTCAACTGCGCCGGCATCGTCCACGACGGCAGCGCGCTCGAGGCGACCGACGACGAGCTCGAGCTGGCGTTTCGCCTCAACGTCCGCTCGCAGCTGTGGACGATCCGAGCGGCGCTGCCGGCGATGCTCGCCAACGGCGGCGGCAGCATCGTCAACATGGCGAGCATCGCGTCGAGCATCAAGGGGCTGCCGAACCGCTGTGTCTACGGGCTCACCAAGGCGGCGGTGATCGGCATCACCAAGAGCGTCGCCGCCGACTATGTGCGCCAGGGAATCCGCTGCAACGCGCTCTGCCCGGGCACGGTCGACACGCCGTCGCTCGCCGGCCGCATCGCCGCCGCTGCCGACCCGGCGGCGGCGCGGCGCGCGTTCGTCGACCGTCAGCCGATGGGCCGGCTCGCGCAGGCGGACGAGATCGCGCCGATGGTCGTCTACCTGGCGAGCGACGAGTCGCGCTTCGCGACCGGCCAGGCGTTCTGCGTCGATGGGGGGATGACGATCTGATCCTGCACTGGCCGACAATGCCGCCCTTTCGAGTTTTCACGGAGCTTGACATGCCGACGCCTG
This sequence comes from Caldimonas sp., assembly GCA_036496385.1. GTDB lineage: Bacteria > Pseudomonadota > Gammaproteobacteria > Burkholderiales > Burkholderiaceae_C > Schlegelella_A. Next base: position 61,712 of record DASXLD010000110.1, read on the forward strand.
CCGTCATTGCGAGTGCGAGCCCGCAGCGTCGCTTGCGAAGCGACGCGATGGCGCGCCGCGCTGCGGCACCGCTGGTCGCGCTTGTCGTCGCCACGGCGGCATTCGCGCAGCCGCCGGCTGCGCCGAGCCATCCGGTCGTCGAGCGGCTGCACGGCGTGCTGGTGGCCGACCCGTACCGCAATCTGGAGAACCTGGCCAGCCCGGAGACGAAGACGTGGCTGCACACCGAGGGCGACTTCGCCGCCGAGCAGCTGGCGCGGATCGAAGGCCGCGCTGCGATGGTCGAGCGCATCGAAGCGCTGGCGCGCGCTTCCGGCGATGTCGTTCGCGAGGTCATGCGCATGCCGGGCCAACGCGTCTACTACCTGAAGCGCAAGGCCGGCGAGGACCAGTTCAAGCTCGTCATGCGCCAGGGCGTGGCCGGCGCCGAACGCGTCCTCGTCGATCCGGCGCGCGAGTCGAAGGCCTCGGGAACGCCGCACGCGGTGAACTATTTCGTTCCCTCCTGGGACGGCAAGACCCTCGCCTACGGAATGTCGGCGGGCGGATCCGAGGACACCTCGCTGTTCCTGCTCGACGTCGCCAGCGGCCGGCCGATCGGCAAGCCGATCCCGCGTGTCCACGACGGCCTCGTTCACTGGGCGCCCGACAGCCGTTCGCTCAGCTACAACCAGCTGCGCGCTCTGCCTGCCGGCGCCGCCGAGACTGAGACCTATCTCGACACGACCGTCTACCTGCTCGACCTGCGTCATCGCGACGCGCCGCCGAAGGCACTGTTCGGCCCGCTCGTCGATCCGGCGCTGAAGCTCGCCCGGCTCGACGTCGGCGAAGTGCTGTTCGCGCCCGACAGCGGCTTCATGGTCGCCCGCACCACCGACACCTCGGTGCCCGAAGGCCGGCTCTTCGTCGCTCGCGTCGCCGACCTCGGCAAGGCGAGGATCGGCTGGCGGCCCTTCGCAACGGCCGGCGACAAGATCACCCACATCCGGCTGCGCGGCGACACGCTGTATCTGCGCAGCTATGCAGGCGCGCCGCGAGGCCGGGTTCTGGCTCTGCCGCTGCGCAACCCCGTCCTGGCGAACGCGGTGGAGGTCGTCGCCGAGCCGAAGACCGGCGTCCTGGTCGACTTCGCGCTCGGCCGCGAAGCGGTCTACAGCGAAGTCCACGAAGGCTTCAACAACCGCGTTCGCGAGCATCGAAGCGGCGGCCCGGCCGAAGGCACCGACGTCGCCGCGGCGCTGCCGGGGTCGACCTACGCCGTCGACGACCCGGCGCACGCGGAGCGCGACGTCTGGGTCGTCACCCGGTCGTGGACCGAGCCGCCGAGGGTTCTCGCCGTCGCGCCGCGGGGCGACATCGGCGACACCGGCCTGCTCGCGAATCTGCGCCCGCCGGGGACGCCGGAGCTCGAGGTCTCCGAGGTGCTGGTGCCGAGCCACGACGGCGCCCGGGTGCCTCTGGCCATCCTGCGCCGCAAGGGCCTGCCCCGCGACGGCGCCAACCCGACGCTGCTCATCGGCTACGGCGCGTACGGCCTCTCCATCGACGCCTTTTTCGATGCGCGCGCGTTGGCGTGGCTCGAGCGCGGCGGCGTCATCGCCTATGCCAACGTGCGCGGCAGCGGAGCCTTCGGCGACAGCTGGCATCGCGCCGGCTTCAAGGCGACCAAGGCGAACACCTGGAAGGACGGCATCGCGTGCGCGAACTATCTGGTCGCCCAGGGCTACGCGACGCCGAAGACGCTCGGCATCTGGGGCACGAGCGCCGGCGGCATCTTCGTCGGCCGTGCCGTGACGAGCGCGCCCGAGCTCTTTGCCGCGGCGATCTTCGACGTCGGCGTCATGGACGCAGTTCGCTCGGAGCAGTCCGCGAACGGCATCACCAACATCTCGGAGTTCGGCTCGTCGAGGAACGCCAGCGAGTTCCCGGCCCTGCTCGAGATGAGCACCTACCACCATATCGAGGACCGGACGGCCTATCCCGCCGTCCTCTTGATCCACGGCCTCAACGACCCGCGCGTCGACGTCTGGCACAGCGCCAAGACGGCGGCGCGCCTGCAGGCGGCGACGAGCAGCGGCAAGCCCATCCTGTTGCGGCTCGACCGCGACGCCGGCCACGGCATCGGCAGCACGGCAAGGCAAGGCGACGAGAAGCTGGCCGACATCTACAGTTTTCTGCTCTGGCAGTTCGGCCGGGCCCGGCAGATGCCCTGAGGGCGCGCAGCGGCGTTGCCGGCGCCTCAGCCGATCAGCGCCGGCAGCCAGGTGGCGATCGTCGGCACCAGGAAGACGAGCGCGAGCAGCAACACGCTCATGACGAGGAACGGCACGACGGCGCGGAAGATGTCGAGCATCGACACCTCGGCCGGCGCGACGCCCTTCATCGTCATCAGGAGCAGCCCGTGGGGCGGGAGCAGCAAGCCCATCTGCATGCAGATCAGGAACAGCACGCCGAACCAGACCAGGTCGACGCCGAGCGCCTGCACCACGGGCATGAAGATCGGCAGCGTGATCATCATCATGCTCACCTGGTCGACGAAGATGCCGAGGAAGATCAGCATCAGCATCATCGACGCGATCACCGCCCACGGCGCCAGGCCGGCGCCGGTGATCGTCTGCGACAGTCCGTTCGACGCGCCCGAGAACGAGAGGATCTGCGCGAAGGTGGTCGCGCCGACGATGATGAACAGGATCATCGCCGAGATCGCCACCGTGCCCTTGAGCGAGGCGAGCAGGATCGGCACGCTGAGCGCGCGATAGGCGAGGGCGAAGACGATCGTCGCCAGCGCGCCGACCGCAGCCGATTCGGTCGGCGTGCCCCAGCCGGCGGCCATCGCGCCGACGACGACGCCGAAGATCGACACCAGCGGCAACACGTAGAGCAGGAACGGCTTGAAGCGGGCGAAGCCCGGGTGCGGCACGAGCGGCACGTTCGGCGCGAGGCTCGGTTTCATCTTCACGCGCACGATGATCCAGGCGACGAAGGCGAGCGAGAGCACCAGCCCGGGGACGACGCCGCCGATCAGCAGCTTCGAGATCGAGATCCCCGACAGCGACCCGAGCAGGACGGTGAGCGCCGACGGCGGGATCAGCATGTCGACGGCACCGATCGCCATCACCGGTCCGGTCGCGAGCGTCGGGTGGTAGCCGCGCGCGAGCATCAACGGGACCATCAGCGAGCCGAGCATCGCGGTGGTCGCGATCGTCGATCCCGAGATCGCCGAGAACACGGTGCCGGCGACGACCGCGACCACCGCGAGCCGGCCCGGCACCTGCGCGATCAGCCGCTCGATGCCGTCGATCACCTTGACGGCGAGGCCGGTGTGGAACAGCACCTCGCCCATCAGCACGAAGAGCGGGATCGGCGTCAGCGAGAAGCTCATCACCGAGCTGACGCTGTTCCTCGCGAGCTGCACCAGGCCGGGCTCGCCGCCGAGCCAGAGCCAGGCGCCGAGCAGGTTGATGGCGAGAAACGCGAACGCGACCGGCAGGCCGACGAAGAGCAGCACCGTCGAGCCGGCGAGCAGCAGCCAGGCCGCGCCGACCCAGCCGATCACGCGGCGCTCACCGCGTCGTCGCGCGGCCCGACCTCGGCGCGCGCAAGCCGGCGCATGCGAAAGCCGAACTCGATCGCCAGCAGCGCGAAGCAGATCGGCAGCGGGGCGAGGAACCACCACTCGGGCATGACGAGCGTCTTGATCGAGAGCGCCGCGCTCTGCTGGCTCCGCCACGCCGCCGAGCTGCCGTAGACGACCAGCCACAGGCACGACGCGAGGCCGAGCACATCGGCGGCCCACTCGCATGCGTACGCCGTGCGCGCCGGCAGCACGCGCAGGACGATGTCGACCCGGATGTGGCGGCCCTCGCGCAGCAGCCAGGGCGCGGCGAGCAGCGTGATCGCGTAGAGCAGCAGCTCGGAGATCTCGTTGCTCCAGGCGACGCCGCGCGGCATTCCGGGCAGGGCGATGTTCCTGGTCAGCACGTCGGCGCAGATGATCGCGACCATCGCCAGCAGGGCGAGGCTCGCGAGCAGCGCCAGGCCCTCGATCAGCGCACCGAAGCCGGTCTCGAGCGCCGCCAGACCGCTGGGCTTCACTTCGATGTCAGCGTCTTCAGCTTGTTGGCGAACTCGGGGTTGGCTTTCATCGCGCCCGCCCAACCCGCGTCGTAGGCCTTGTCGACGAAGGCCTTGCTGCCGGCGTCGTCGAAGCGGATCGCCTGGATACCGGCTTTCTCCTGGCGCGCCGTCTCGTCCTTCGCGTATTGCGCCCAGAAGCCGTTCATCGCCTCGAGCGCGAGCGCCTGCTTGTCGAGGAACGCCTTCTGCTTGGGCGTCAGCCGCTGGTAGGCGTCGAGGTTCATGACGATCGAGACCTCGGCGTCGTAGAAGCCGGGGTCGACGCGGTACTTCGTCTTCTCCTGCCAGTTGAGGTCGAAGATGCCGCCGATCGGCCAGCCGTAGCCGTCGACGACGTTGCGCTCGAGCGCGGTGTAGACCTCGCCCGGCGGCGTCGTCACGACGTTGGCGCCGAGCGCGGCGAAGAAGTCGCGGTAGACCGGCGTGATGCGGATCTTCAGGCCGGTGAGGTCGGGCTTGTCGATCTTCTTGTTGAGGTAGAGGTGGAACGGCTGGTTCTCGACCATCCGCGCCAGATACACCATGTGGCCCTTCTGCATCCAGAGCTCGTTGATCGCCGCGTAGGCGCCGTTCTTGCGCTGCTCGGCGATCGGGATCTGCGTCAGCTTGAGGAAATCGGCCTCCGGCATGACGTTGGTGTAGAAAGCGCCGGTCGACATCGCCATGTCGACGACGCCGCTCTTGACGGCGTTGCCGGCCTCGAAGGTCGGGATCGCCTTCGGCCCGCCGATGAAGTTGATCTGCAGCGTGCCCTTGCCTTCGGCGTTGAACTGCTGCAGCCACTTCTGCAGGTGAACGACGTAGATGCCGTTCTCGGCGAAGGCGCTGACGAGCCTGAGCGTCGTCTCCTGCGCGAGCGCCGCAGGAGCGGCGAGCGCCGCGGCGGCGAAAGCGCAAGGGAGGATGAGCAGTCGGTGCAGGAGGTTCATGGCGGGCGGCTCTCGGCGTGGACGACGGCGGGCGTCGGGCAAGCTCGGACTCTGCCGTGCCCGCCGCGCGCCGGGCACGGGGTTTGTCTGGAGCCGTGCGCACGCTCAGCGCGGGCCGTGCTCCGGCCAGCCCTGCGCGCCGACGAGCGGCACGAACATCACGCCGCCGAGATCGTCCTCGTGCCATGCGTCGTCGGCGCGCCGGCTGACGAGCAGGAGCCGCTGCGCGCCGTCGCCGCCCTCCACCGGCATGACGAGACGGCCACCGATCGCGAGCTGCTCGCGCAGCGCTTGCGGCACGCGCGGGCCGGCGGCGGCGACGACGATCGCGTCGTACGGCGCGCCGGCCGGCCAGCCGGCGCTGCCGTCGCCGGCGTGGACGGCGACGTTCGTGCAGCCGAGGCGCGCCAACCGCTCGCGGGCGAGCTCGGCCAGGAGCGGATGGCGCTCGATCGCGTCGACGTGGCCGACGAGGCGTGCGGCGACCGCGCTCGCGTAGCCCGAGCCGGCGCCGATCTCGAGCAGGCGATCGCTCGCACCGAGGTGCGCCGCCTCGAGCATCAGCGCCACGATGTACGGCTGCGAGATCGTCTGCCCGGCCTCGATCGGCAACGGCGTGTCGTCGTAGGCCTCGCGACGAAAGGCCGCCGCGACGAAGGCATGGCGCGGCACGTGCCGCATCGCGTCGAGCACGCGCGGGTCGCGAATGCCGCGCGACGCGATCTGCCGCTCGACCATGGCCTCGCGTTGCTGCACCGTGCCGTCGTCGTCATCGTCCATCGCGGCTCGCCCGGGCGGCGCCGCGCGCTACTGCTGGCGGTGCGCCTGCAGCCAGTGCAGCTTGGCGGCGTACAGGTCGTGCTGGCTGCGCGTCAGGCTGTTGTCGATCGCCAGCGTCAGGTGGCGCTGCGCGGCGGCCTCGTCGCCGAGGCGCCAGTCGGCGACGCCGAGCCAGAAGTGGAACTCGTGGTTGTCGGAGCGCGCAACCTCACGCGCGAACAGCTCGCGCGCCGCACGCCAGTCGTCGCGTTGCACCGCCGCCATGCCGAGCTGGAAGAAATAGAACGGCGGGTACGGCTCGAGTGCGGTCAGGCGCGCGTGCGCCGCCAGCGCCTCGGCGGCGCGGCCCTGCTGCTCGTAGGCCACCGCCAGGTTGGCGAGCGCACGCGTGTCCCTCGGGTCGCCGGCGAGGACGCGCTCGAAGACGCGCGCCGCTTCGGCGGCGTTGCCGTGGTGAAGGTAGACGACGCCGAGCGTGTTGAAGCCGCCGGCAAAGCCCGGGTCCTTGCGAACGCTCGCCGATGCCCACGCGTAGGCGTCGTCGAGGCGGCCCTGGGCGAGCGCCTCGGCGGCGCGGTTGTTCGCGTACATGGCGACCACCGTCTTCTCGTCGATCTCGCGGGTGCGAAAGCCGACGATCTCCTCGGGCGGCAGGAAGTCGATCATCAGCGTGCTGATCTCGCGCGCCGAGCGGACGTCGATGACGTGGCGGCCGAGCGTGATGTTGACGTGCCCGCTTGAGATCAGGAGGGCGCCGCTGCGGCTCCACGTCTCCTCGATCGAGACGCTCTGATAGACGATCGGCAGGTTCAGCGCCTTCGCGAACGCGGCGGTCATGATGACGAGCGAGAGGCAGTTGCCGCTGCGCTCGGCGAACGTCACCGCGGCGTTCTTGGTGCGGGCGGCGTCGTACTCGAGCCGCAGCTGCGCCTTGTGCTCGAGCGCCATCGCGAGCCCCGCCTGCGGCCCTTCGCGGCGCAACTGGCCGGCGATGTCGTCGTGAAGGAAGGCGCGCATCGCGTCGCTCATCTCGAACACGTCGTCGGTCCGGATCGCCTCGTGCGGCGCTGCGAACAGGCGATCAGCGAGCAGCGCATCGGGCGGCGCGGGCGGCGGCACCGACGCGCAGCCGGCGACGAGGCAAGCGAGCAGCGCGGCGAGACGGGCGATCGGCACGGCGGTCACTCCAGCTTGAGGGTGGCGCTCTTGATGACGGCCGCCCATTTTGCGCCTTTGGCCTTCTGTCAGGGCCTCGGCGAGGCATAGACTTTCCGCCATGTCCGATGACCCCGCCATGGACGCAAACGCCATCGCCGCCCGGCCGCCGCACACGATCCGGATGGCCGCCGGTGACAACGTCGCGATCGTCGCCAACGAAGGCGGTCTCGCCGCCGGCGCGGTGCTCGATTCCGGGATCGTCCTCGTCGACCGCGTCCCGCAGGGACACAAGGTCGCGCTGGCGGCGATCGGCGCCGGCGCGCCGGTCATCCGCTACGGCGTCACGATCGGCTTTGCCATCGAGGCGATCGCGGCCGGCCGCTGGGTCCACGAGCGGCTGCTCAGGATGCCGGCGGCGCGCTCGCTCGAGGGCCTGCCGATCGCGTCGCGGCCGGCGCCGGCGCGGCCGCCGCTCGAGGGCTACACCTTCGAGGGCTTTCGCAACGCCGACGGCAGCGTCGGCACGCGCAACATCCTCGCGATCACGACGACCGTGCAGTGCGTCGCCGGCGTCGTCGAGTTCGCGGTCGATCGCATCAAGTCGGAGCTGCTGCCGCAGTTCGCGAATGTCGACGACGTCGTCGGCCTCGAGCACGGCTACGGTTGCGGCGTCGCGATCGACGCGCCCGATGCGCTGATCCCGATCCGGACACTGCGCAACATCAGCAAGAACCCGAACTTCGGTGGCGAGATCCTGGTCGTGAGCCTCGGCTGCGAGAAGCTGCAGCCGGAGCGGTTGCTGCCGCCGGGCTCGTTCGCGATCCGCGACGAGCGCGACGATGCCGCCGCCGAGGGCCTCGACGTCGTCCGCCTGCAGGACGAAGCGCACGTCGGCTTCCAGTCGATGGTCGACTCGATCCTCGCTTCGGCCAGGGTGCATCTCGAGCGACTGAACGTACGCCGGCGCGAGCGCGTGCCGGCGTCGGCGCTCGTCGTCGGCGTCCAGTGCGGCGGCAGCGATGCGTTCTCGGGCGCCACCGCGAACCCCGCGGTCGGCGTCTGCACCGACCTGCTCGTTCGCGCCGGCGCGACCGTGATGTTCTCCGAGGTCACCGAGGTGCGCGACGGCATCGACCAGCTCACCGCGCGCGCGGCGACGCCGGAAGTCGCGGCGGCGATGGTGCGCGAGATGGCGTGGTACGACGCCTATCTCGGCCGCGGCGGCGCCGACCGCAGCGCCAACACCACGCCGGGCAACCAGCAGGGCGGCCTCGCCAACATCGTCGAGAAGGCGATGGGATCGATCGTCAAGTCGGGCAGCGCGCCGATCGTCGGCGTCCTCGGACCGGGCGAGCGGCTGCGCGACAAGGGGCTGACGAGCGGGCTCGTCTACGCGGCGACGCCGGCGAGCGACTTCGTCTGCGGCACGCTGCAGCTCGCCGCCGGCATGAACGTGCACGTCTTCACCACCGGTCGCGGCACGCCCTATGGTCTGGCCGAGGTGCCGGTCGTCAAGGTCGCGACGACGAGCGGGCTGGCACGGCGCTGGCACGACCTGATGGATCTCAATGCCGGCACGATCGCCGACGGCACGGCGTCGATCGAGGAGACCGGCTGGGCGCTGTTTCGCCTCCTGCTCGACGTCGCGAGCGGCCGTCGCACCTGTGCCGAGCGGCTCGCGCTGCACAACGCGCTGGTGCTCTTCAATCCGGCGCCGGTGACCTGAGGCGGCAACGCCGAAGCGCGACGCGGCATTGCCGCTGATCGCGCGCGTCGAAACATCGACATCGGCCGCGTAGGCCGAATCCGACGCTGTGCCGCGGCGGGACCCGCCGAACCGATGCGGCGTTGGCGCATGGCGCGAACGCCGGCCGATCTCCACACTGCCGACAGCGCCGCAAGATCGGCGTCATCAACTTCACAGGCCCACGAGGCGAGGAAACCGATATGAACTTCATCATTTGGCTGGTCATCGGCGGCGTCATCGGCTGGCTGGCGAGCATGATCATGCGCACCGATGCACAGCAGGGCATCGTCCTCAACGTCGTCGTCGGCATCGTTGGCGCGTTGCTCGGCGGCTGGCTGATCTCGCCGCTGGTAGGCGTTCCCACCATCAATCAGGATGCCTTCAGCATGCCGGCGATGCTGGTGTCGCTGGTCGGCGCCGTGATCCTGCTCGCGATCGTCAACCTGTTCCGCCGCGGCCAGGTCCGCTAGGACCAAGGCCATCCCCGGGCGACCCTCGGGCTCGCCTCTCACTTCCCGAGGAGAAAGTTCGATGGGCAACGACACGATCAACAGGACCGGCACCGACGCCAATCGCGATCCGCTGACCGGCGCACCGGGCTCGCACCCGGTCGGCACTGCCGCCGGCGCAGTCGCAGGTGGCATCGCCGCCGGTGCCGCGACCGGCACGGTGGCCGGTCCGGTCGGCACGGTCGTGGGCGCGGCGGTCGGCGCAGTCGTCGGCGGCCTCGCCGGCAAGGGCATAGCCGAGCAGATCGACCCGACCCGCGAAGACGCCTACTGGCGCGACAACTTCATGAGCCGTCCGTACGCGACCGGCTCGACCTACGACGACTACCGTCCGGCCTACGCTTATGGCTGGGATTCGTATTCGAAGTACCCGGGCCGTCGCTTCGACGACGTCGAGTCCGACCTGTCGCGCGACTGGGATCGCGCCAAGGGCGAATCGAAGCTGACCTGGGACCGCGCCAAGCTCGCGACCAAGGACGCATGGAACCGCCTCAGCGACAGCGTCGAGCGCGCCGTTCCCGGCGACTCCGACCACGACGGCAAGTGAGCTGATCGCACCTCGCAATGCAGAAGCGCCCTCCGGGGCGCTTCTCTTTGCCGGCCCGCGGCGAGCCGCCACGGGCCTCGTGCATCATGAAGTTCACTCGACTGCGCCGGCGTTTGAGCCGCAAGACCATGATCGTGGCGGTCGTCGTCGCCTGCATCGTCACCCTCGCCATCGCCTTGATCGCGGTCAACGCGAGCAGCGGTGAGAAAAAGATCCAGCAGCGGATCGAGCACCTCTACGGCGTCGAGGATCCCGAGTTCCTGCACGTCATGGGCGTCCTGCTCGGGCCGCCGGTCGTCTCGGGCAATCGCTACCAGGTGCTCGTCAACGGCGACCGGATCTTTCCGTCGATGCTGGAGGCGATCCGCGGTGCCAGGCAGACGATCGACTTCGAGACCTACATCTACTGGTCGGGAGGGATCGGCAAGGAATTCGCAGACGCTCTCGCCGAGCGCGCGCGCGCCGGCGTCGAGGTGCACGTGCTGCTCGACTGGGTCGGCTCGCAGAAGATGGAGGACGCGCTGCTCGAAGAGCTGAAGTCGGCCGGGGTCGAGATCCGCAAATACCACCCGCCGCACTGGTCGCACCTCGGCCGCCTCAACAACCGCACCCACAGGAAGCTCCTCGTCGTCGACGGCAGGATCGGCTTCACCGGCGGCGTCGGCATCGCCGAGCAGTGGACCGGCGACGCACAGGACCCGGAGCATTGGCGTGACACCCATTTCCGCGTCGAAGGGCCGGTGGTCGCTCAGATGCAGGGCGTCTTCATGGACAACTGGATCAAGACCGCTGGTGTGGTGCTGCACGGCGTCGACTACTTTCCGCCGATCGAGCCGGTCGCCGGCGGCGCGGCGCAGGTCTTCAGCAGCTCGCCGAGCGGTGGCAGCGCGAGCATGGAGCTGATGTACCTGCTGGCGATCACCTCGGCCAAGCGCACGATCCGCCTCGCGAGCTCGTATTTCGTTCCCAACGAGCTGGCGGTGAAGTCGATGGTCACCGCGATGAAGCGCGGCGTGAGGCTGCAGATCATCCTGCCCGGCCGGCACATCGATACCGAGACCGTGCGCAGCGCCTCCAAGGCGCGCTGGGGCGACCTGCTCGCGGCCGGCGCCGAGATCTACGAGTACCAGCCGACGATGTATCACTGCAAGGTCATGATCGTCGACGAGTACATGGTCTCGACCGGATCGACCAACTTCGACGACCGGTCGTTTCGCCTCAACGACGAAGCGAACCTCAATCTCTACGACGCCGCGTTCGCCGCCGAGCAGGTGCGGATCTTCGCTGCCGACCTCGCCAGCTCGCGCCGGATCACGCTTGCCCAGTGGCGGGAGCGGCCGCTGACGGACAAGCTGCTGGAGCAGCTGGCGTCGCTGCTCGGCTCGCAGCTCTGACTGCGCGGCAGCTGCGCGTTCGGGCGCCGAGGCCGCGCACCGGCGCACCCGCCCGCCGGGCAATTTTCAGCCACGGCTTTACCGGCCTTTACCGTCCGGCGAGATTCGTACATTCATCTGCCGTCGCAGCGACCGACACTGCCGAGGGAGGTGGGATGGATACCGCTCACCGTGCGGCCGAACTTCGGCAACTGCAACGCGAGTCGGAGCAACCGCGGCTTCGTCCAAGCTGCGAAATGAGCGTCGACGTCGACGAACTCGACCCTGCCCGGCCGCTGCGGGCGCCGGCGTTGCCGTCGCCGCGCGAGGCCCTTCGCTTTCCCTCGCTGATGCCGCGCTTCGCCGACCGCGTTTCGGCGCTGCGCGCACGGGTCGGCGTGCTGATGTGGCTGTACGTGCTGGTGCCGCTGCCGCTCGTCACCGACTGGGTCGAGAACCGCGAGTTGCCGAACTCGCCGCGCGGCTGGATGACCGAGATCGTCGGCGGCCTCGTCATCCTGCTGCTGGTGACGCGGGTGCGCCGCGATCATCGCGCCCTCGAGGTGATGTCGCGCTCCGACGCGCTCACGGGCCTTCTCAACCGGCGCGCCTTCGCCGCCGCGATCGCGGTCGAGTGCGCCCGTGCGCGGCGCTCGGGCGAGCCGCTCTGCGTCGCCTACCTCGACATCGACAACTTCAAGGCCATCAACGATCGCTTCGGTCACGCCGCCGGCGACCAGGTGCTGCGCCAGTTCGCGATGGCCATCGAGCAGACGGTGCGCGCCCACCTCGACGGCGCTTTCCGTCTCGGCGGCGACGAGTTCGCGCTGTTGCTGGCGGCGACGAGCGCTGAGCAAGCCGAGGTGGTGGTCGACCGGATCCGCAGCTTCTGCGCCGTCCACGACTCGCGCTGGGCCGTCGGCGCATTCGAGTTCAGCGCCGGCATCGTCGCCTTCGATCCGGCCGAAAGCGCGCAGGAGCTGCTGACGCGCAGCGACGCGCTGATGTATCGGCAAAAGCAGACGCATCGCTTGTCGACGCGCTAGCCGCGCGCCCGGCCGGCAATCACGACATCTCGACGTCGTCGAAGGCGAGCTCGAGCGTTTCCATCAGCACTCCGCCCGCCATCGCGTCGAGCGGCGAATACGACAGGCTCAGCGGTCGGACGTTGCTGAAGCGCCAGGTCATCGCCACCGTCGAACCGTCGTCGGCGAGCAGCTTGACCTTGACGACACGCCGCCGCGGCGCCTTGCCCTGGCGCGCAAGGTCCCACCATTGATAGAGGTCGAGCGCGCCGGTCGCGCCGCGGCGAAGCACGAGGTGTCGACCCGCAGGCGCGCCGGCGCCGCCCGTGACACCGACGCCGCCGAGCGGCGGCCCCGCGCCGGCGCCGACTCCGGCACCTGTCGCGCTACCGATCGGCGGCGCCGCCGCACCGCGGCCACCCGGCGCGTCGAACACGAACGGCGGGAACACGACCTCGGCGAAGCCGGCGCCCGGCGCGCGTCCGCTGGCGCCGCCGATCTCGACCAGGAAGTTCGAGCTGCCGAGAGGCCGATCGCGCAGCGTCAGCACGCCTACTCCAGCTGGAGACGCTCGTAGGCGAGCACGATCTCTTCGACGGCGACGTCCTTGCCCTTCGCGTTGAGGGGTCCGCTGCTGTGCTTGATGATGCGCGCCCGCAGCAACTTCCAGGTCTCGACGACCTCGCTGTGGTCCTCGTTCTGCAGTTGGATCGTGACGGTGCGATAGGCGCTCTGGTTGCCGTTTCGGATGTCGTCCAGCCAGTGGTAGAGCGCCAGCGAGCCGATCGTTCCGCGCTTCAGCGTCACGTCGGTGCACTTGTTGATGCCGGTCAGCTTGACGACGCTGTTTTCCTTCGAGTTGCCGTTGCGGTATTCGGTGACCGTCACCTCGGTCTCGATCGCGCTCACTTCCTGAAAGCCCGCGCTGATGCCGGCGCTGTCGCCGTCGCCGATGTCGACCAGGAAGTTGAACTGCAGGTAGGGACGATCGCGCAGGACGGACATGGCCAGCTCCTCGTGGCGTTGCTGATCGGCGCACGATTGTGCGGCAGCGTCGCTTCGCTACGTCGTCGTCGCCAGGCAGCGCTCGGCGGTCCAGCCGTAGAGCCACTCGAGCGCGTCGTAGCTGCGCTCGGGCGCGCGGCCGCGCCAGAGCTCGTTTCTCACCAAGCGCTCGATGCCGTGCGCATGGTAGATGCGGCCCATCTCGCGCGTCATCAGGACGACGCGCGCGGTGCGCGCGACTCGCGAGCGCTGGTAGAGCGCGAACGCGGCGTCGATGTCGTCGTCGCAATCGGCGAGGGCGCGGCCGAGCGTCACCGCATCCTCGAGCGCCATGCAGGCGCCCTGCGCGAGGTACTGCAGCAGCGGATGCGCGGCGTCGCCGAGCAGCGTCGTGCGGCCGTGCGTCCACTCGGCGATCGGCATCCGATCGGCGGTCGCCCAGCGCTTCCAGCTCTTCGGCAACTGCAGTAGCCGGCGCGGCCGCGCGGCGAGGCCGTCGAAATACGAGAGCACCTCGGCCTGGCTGCCCTCGCTCACGCTCCAGGTCTCCTGGCCGCGGCT